>JBBQGB010000065.1:0-17117 GCA_038322575.1 Actinomycetales bacterium | reverse complement strand
TGAGCGCGGCGTCCTCGCGGTCGGGCGAGCGATCTCCAGGGTGTGGCTGCATCCCTCCCCGGTATAGCACGTCCGCCACCGGTGGGCCCCGTTGCTCGGCGCGGTACCCACCCGGGGTCACCAGCACCTGGCAGGACGGCGGGCTGGCCAGACGCCAGACTGGTGCCATGGACCTCCCCGACGAGCTGATCGCACTGCTGCGCAAGGCCAGCACCTGCTACATCGCGACGACGATGCCTGACGGTTCGCCGCAGCTGACCCAGACGTGGGTCGACACCGACGGTGAGCACGTCGTCATCAACACGGTGCGCGGCTACCAGAAAGACAAGAACATCGCTCGCGACAACCGCGTTGCCGTGTCGATCAACGGGACCGAGAACCCGACGAGGTACTTCTCGGTGCGGGGCACGGTGGTCGACGTGACGACCGACGGGGCGGTCGACCACATCGAGGCCCTGTCGCAGCGGTACACCGGCCAGCCCTATCCCTGGTACGGCGGACGCGACCAGCAGCGGATCATCCTGACGATCGCCGTCGACCGCATCCACGCGATGGGGTAGCGGCCGCGCGAAAACCTGTCGACCACGGGCCGCGACGGGGTCACACTCGGCGTCGACGTTCGTACCCGATCAGGAGGACACCAGCATGCGAGCAGCTCCCGCGCACCGGACCCCCATCCGTCCTGCCGTGGAGCTGCTCAGTGCCGTACCTCAACCTCGGGATCGTCGCTCACGTCGACGCCGGTAAGACCAGCCTGACCGAGCGCCTGCTCTACGAGGCCGGCGTGCTGGACGCCCCCGGCAGCGTCGACCGGGGCACGACCCGCACCGACTCGATGGACCTGGAGCGGCGGCGCGGCATCACGATCCGTGCCGCGGTGACCTCGTTCGCGATCGACGACCTGCAGGTCACCGTCGTCGACACCCCCGGACACCCGGACTTCGTGGCCGAGGTCGAGCGGTCGCTGACCGTGCTCGACGCCGCCGTGCTGGTGGTGTCCGCCGTCGAGGGGGTCCAGCCGCAGACCGTGGTGATCTGGCGTGCGCTGCGCCGGATCGGCGTGCCCACCGTGCTGATGGTCAACAAGGTCGACCGGGCAGGGTCGGACGTGGCGCGTGCCCTCGACCAGGTGGCCCGCCGGCTGACACCGCGGCTCGTGACGCTCGCCGCCGTCGAGGGTGAGGGACGCCCGGACGCACGCGTGCACGGGGTGCCACTGACCGACCCGTCGGTGGTGCAGTCGGTGGCCGACGTCGACGACCTGGTGCTGGCCCGCTGGGTGGACGGCGAGCCTGCGCGCGGGCGGGACGTGGCGGGGGCCGTGCGGCGCGGTGTGCGGGACGGTGCGCTGACGCCCGTGGTCGTCGGGTCGGCGGTGACCGGGGTGGGGATGACGCAGCTGCGTCAGGTGCTGAGCGGGGTGCTGCCCCGCGCTGACGAGGCTGGTGTCCCAGCTGCCGCAACGGTTTTCGCCGTCGATCGTGACGGGGGTGGACGGCGGGCCTGGGTGCGGCTGTGGTCGGGCGAGATCGCCGCGCGCGAGCTCCTGGTGCTCGCCGGTCGCCGTCCGGCCCGGGTCACCGAGGTGGCGGTCAGCGCGGCCGGGGGATCACAGGCGCGAACCTCGGTGCGGGGCGGGCAGATCGCCGTCCTGCGCGGCCTCGCGGACGTGCGCGTCGGGGACGTCATCGGCCGGCCGCCCGCGCGGCGTCAGCACCGCTTCGCGCCGCCGACCATGCAGGCGCTGGTCGAGCCGGTCGACCCCAACCAGCGAACCGCCCTGTTCGCCGCGCTGACCGAGCTCGCCGACGAGGACCCGCTGATCGACCTGCGGCTGGACCCAGCGGACGGCGAGGCCGCTGTCAGCCTGCACGGCGAGGTGCAGAAGGAGGTCATCGCGGCGCTGCTGGACGAGCGGTTCGGCGTCCGCGCCCGGTTCTCGCCGACGTCCGTGGTGTGCCTGGAGCGCGTGGTCGGGACGGGCTCGTCGGTCGAGCGACTGGGCCAGGACGACAACCCGTACCTGGCGACGGTCGGGCTGCGCGTCCAGGCCGCTCCCGTCGGTCACGGCGTCGAGTTCTCGCCCGGCGTCGAGCGTGGCAACCTGCCACCCGCCTTCATCGCGGCGACCGAGGAGGGGGTCAGATCGGCGCTGCGACATGGGTTGCGGGGCTGGCCGGTCACCGACTGCCTCGTCACGATGACGGCGTCCGCCTACTTCCCGAGGCAGAGCCGACCGCACCAGAAGTTCGACAAGTCGATGTCCAGTGTCGGGGCGGACTTCCGCAACCTCACGCCGGTCGTCGTCCTGGCCGCACTGCGTCAGGCCAGAACCGTTGTCTGCCAACCGGTCGAGCGGATCGACCTCGAGGTGCCGGATGCGTCGCTCACCGCGGTGATTGCGCTGCTCGGCCGGCTGCGCGGCGCCGTCGTCGGGTCGACGTGGCACGCCGACCGCACCCGGCTGACCGCCACCCTGCTGTCCGCACGGGTTCCCGACCTCGCCCGCGCGCTGCCGGACCTCACTGGCGGCGAGGCGGTTCTCGTCACGGAGCCGCACCACCACGCACCGGTCCCGGGCGACCAGGACCCGCCGTCGCGTCGGCGCAGGGGGGTCGACCCCGGTGACCGCGCCACCTGGTTCCGGCACGTGCCGCGGTGACCCGGGGCAGGGCGGGTGGCTACGTGCCGACCCGGATGCCGTCCAGGACGAAGCCGAGCAGCCTCTGATTCTGCTCCAAGGTGCTGCCGCGGGCCATGCACATGCCGCCGACCAGCTGCATCAGGTCGACGGCGTCCAGGTCGGCGCGCGCGGCACCGGCCGCCTGGGCCCGGGCGAGCACCGAGCCGGCGGCCCCCGTGATGCGCTCGCGCAGCTGGACCGCGAGGTCGGGGCTCTTCTCGAAGGCCTCGTGCAGCTCGGTCAGCAGGGTGCGCTTGGCCTGGGCGTACCGGACGAAGCCCTCGAGCCACGCGACGAGGGCCGGCCACGGCTCGCTCGTCCCGGCGAGGTCGGCGGCGAGCGTGACGAGCCCCTCGACGTCCTCGCGGTAGACCGCCTCGACCAGGTCGATGCGCCGCGGGAAGTGGCGGTAGAAGGTGCCGGCGCCGACGTCGGCGGCCTTGGCTATCTCCTCGACGGTGGCGGCGCTGCCGCGGGCGGCGAACACGTCACGGGCGGCCTCGATCAACCGTGACCGGTTGCGGTGGGCGTCGGCCCGCAGCGGCCTGGCCGCCACCACCGTCCGCTCGCTCGCCTCGCCCATGTCTTGCCCCTTCGGTTCTGAGCGGGGTGGCCGTCCGTCTAGTTCCGGACGTAGCCTCCGCTTGGGTGCACGGTACTCCCCACCGAGCATCAGCGAGCCTGATCGTCATCGAGATGTCGCGAACGGGCAGTCGGCCCGCTCGACCTGCCCGGATCGAGGGATCTCGCGTGCGCCGTGCCGTCAGCTGGCCACGGCTCGTGCCGTGAGAAGGACGTCGGGGGGGATCGCCCGGTCCAGCTCCCAGGTGATGGCCACTGGCCGGTCGCCGTGATGCTCAACGTGTCGCACCGGACCGAGCAGGAGGAACGGCGCGGTGCCCAGGTCGTTCGTCGGGGCGTCCCGGACGAACAGCAGCACCATGGTGTTCAGGCGCTCATGATGCAGGTAGCGCTGACCGGCCGCAGAGGAGGTCGACGTCGCGTTTTGTGACTCCCAGTGGAAGAGCCTTTCGGAAAGGGCGTAGTCGCGGTACATCGTCGTGGGTGAGAAGTCCCGCTCGCTCTTGCGCAGGTTCACCATGAGGGCATCGGTCCGGCTGGCCTGCGCCCACGCGACACCCGTGACATTCCCTCGCGCAGAACGGGTCAGGGAGGCCCAGTCAAGGGCTGCCAACAGCTCTTCGCGCCGGTAGTGCGCGTGCGTGGCCATCGTGACGTCGCCGATGAGCGGGTGGGCGACATGGGCGGCGTTCGCCAGACCGAGCGCGAGGACCTGACGGAGCTCCTCGCACACAGCGGGGTGCGAGCGCAGGTGGGTGAGCCCAGCCTGGTACGAACCGAAACCTCCACGATCAGGCCACAGGCAGAAGAACAGCATCCGCGCGTACCGCTGTCGCCGCGTCGAGAGCTCGTCGTAGGGGTCGGCGTCTCCATCGAGCAGCGCACCGTAGGCCGCGACGCGTTCGGTGTCGTCGACATGGAGAAACGCGCCGATCCGACGCAGGAGTGGCGCTTCTGCGGGTGCCGGGGCCGGCCACGGTAGGCCAGCAGCCCGGACGAGCTCGGTCCAGCTGTGGTGTGACCCGTAGACGTCGGCGAGTTCGGCGTTCGCGGTGTGAAGGTAGGCCGAAAGCGACGTGCTGCCCACCTGGCGAACGTCGGCGGCACGCTGCCGTCGGGTCATCCGCAGCTGGGCTCGCAGCTGATCGAGGACTTGCTGCTGGGTGACCCGATCGAGAACGATCTGCGATCCCGCAGGAAGGTACGGGAAGCCCGCGCCCACCTGGTCGACGAGCTCGCGTCGCCGCGAACCAGTGAGTGCGGAGTACCGGACGTCGAACCGATACTCCTGCCGCTGTTGGCCGACGAAGTCCAGGACCGTGAGCACCGCCTTGTCCTCGGTACGGCGAAGTCCGCGACCCAGCTGCTGCAGAAAGACCGTCGCTGACGCTGTCGGACGCAGGAGCAGCAGGGTGTCGACCTCCGGCAGGTCGAGACCCTCGTTGAAGAGGTCGACGGCGAACAGGACATTGATCCGCCGATCGCGTAGCAGCTGCAGCGCCAACCGCCGCTCCTCGGGGCTGGTGTCGGCATCAACAGCCCGTGCAGGGATGCCGAGGTCGATGAAGCGTTGGGCCATGAATGCGGCATGCGCCTTGCTGACGCAGAATCCGAGGGCCCGCATCGTGGCCACGTCAGCAACCTTGTCGACCAGTGACCTGACGACCAGGCGCACCCTGGCGTCGTCGCCGGTGAAGAGGTTGCTCAGACCAGTGACGTCGTAGTCGCCCCGACGCCAACCCAGTCGAGAGAGGTCGGTGCCGTCTGCCACGCCGAAGTAGTGGAAGGGGCACAGGAGATCGCTGGCGAGGGCGTCCCACAGCCGCAGCTCTGCACAGACGTGACCGCCGAAGAACTCCTGCGCGATGTCCACGCCATCGGCGCGCTCCGGGGTGGCGGTCAGTGCGAGGAGCTCCTGCGGTTCCAGATGGGTCAGCAGCCGGCGGTAGCTGGCGGCCTCCATGTGGTGCGACTCGTCGAGCACCACGACGTCGAAGTGTGTGGCCGGGATGTTCGCGACGCCGTAGGCAGCGAGTGACTGGACGCTGGCGAACACGTGACGCCAACGTTCGGGTCGTGCGCCGCCGACGTACAGCTCGCCGAATGACGCGTCCCCGAGCACGGCGCGGTACATGGCCCGACTCTGCTCGAGGATCTCGCGACGATGCGCAACGAAGAGCAGGGTCCGGTCGCCGAGTCGGCGGTAGTCGAGCGCTGCCACCACCGTCTTGCCGGTCCCGGTGGCGGCGACGACCAGGTTTCGGTGTCGGTCGTGGACGGTGCGCTCCACATCCAGACGCTGGAGGATCTCTGCCTGATGGGGGTAGGGCCGGACGTCGAGGCCGCTCAGGACCTCGAGCCCGCTGCCCGACGTACCCCGTGCGGTCGCCAAGGCGTCATCGAGCCGATCTCGGTCCTGCACGGGGTCGTAGGGCTCGAACGTGTCGTCGGCCCAGTACGAGTCGAACGTCGCACGGAACTTTGCGAAGAGCGACGGGGTGCTGCCGGCCGCCAGACGCACGTTCCACTCGAGGCCATCGAGTAGGGCGGCGCGGCTCAGGTTGGAGCTGCCGATGTAGGCCGTGTGAAAGTCGCTCCTGCGGTTGAAGAGCCAGGCCTTCGCATGGAGTCTGGTGGAAGTGGTCTGGTAGTTGATGCGCACCTCGGCACCCAGATCGTCGATCAGACGGTCCAGGGCCTGCCGCTCGGTGGCCCCGATGTAGGTAGTGGTCAACACCCGAAGGCGCCCACCGCGCTGCTTGAGACGTAGCAAGGGTTCTTTGAGCACTCGAAGCCCGCTCCACTTGACGAAGGCGCACAGCAGGTCGACCGAGTCGGCGCTGTCCAGTTCGGCAGCGATCTCGGTGCCCATGCTGGGCTCGCCGTGAGCGTTGGTCAGCAGGGCTGGTTGGGAGAGCGGGGTCTGTGGTCGGGTGTCAAGCGACCAGACTCCCGGTGCGATAGGGCGCCTGAGGGCCAGCAGCTGCTGGGGTCCGGGCTCGACGACGTCGCCGGCGCCCAGCGAGGCAAGGACGTGGTTGGCGAGCGAAACGCGTTCTTCGGGGCGGGCGGCGAGGAGGGAGCGGAGAACGGCGTCGGAGACGAAGGAGGCCAGGACCTGCGAGGCCTCGACGTCCTCGACGTCGGCGGTGTGGGGGACGAGCCGCTGCCCGGTCAGCTCCCGGCGAAGAGCCTCAGTCAGGACAGACTCGTAGAGACCCTCACTCATCGGCACCTGACGCAGCTTGCCAGCTCCTGGCCTGGGAATCGCAGACGGGCCGTGGAGACGGGACGTTCGCCCCTGTCGGCCCATCGAGGCGGAAGTCAGCATCGAGATGGATGCCGTCAACTCTGATCCCGAAAGGACGCGCCATGTCGGACATCAGCGCAGCATCAAGCAACTGGTTCACGTCGATGTTCTCGAGCGACACGTCCCCCGGCGATGTCGTCGCATCCTCGACCATGAACGTGACGAAGATCGTCTCGATCGTCGTGGCACTCTTCGGCGGTCTGACCCAAGCGTTGAATCTGCTTCCCAACGTCACGCTGTCATCCACCCAGATGGTCGTCATCTGGCTCGTGGTGGCGGCACTGATCGCTGCCCTGGGCATCACCGACATGGTGTGCCGGACGTACGGAGCGGCCCACTCGGCCAGCGTGACGGAGCACGTGTTCAGCGCCCCGCTCCCGGTCGACGTCTTCCTCAATGGGGACGTCAAGGCTGCGCAGTGGATCGGGTGGACGGACGAACCGGCCGATGCCTTGGCTCACGTGAGGTTCATCCAGGACAACGAAGACTCCTGGGTCAGGCTCGACGACGTCAGGTCGCATCAGTAGGCGTCACAGCCGCCGCACGGTCCGTCAAGGTCTATCCACAGGCCGCCTGCTTTGGCATGATCCGGCGATGACAAATCGGTAGGGTCGTGGCCGTCAAGGGGGTGGTCAGGTGGGACGACGACTCAGCGGTGCGTGGTGGACCGCGCTGGTCCTCGCCTTGGCCGTTGCCGGCTGCAGCGCTGGGCCGGATGGGGCGCAGAGCCCCGGCTCGCCGACGGCCCTGACGACACCTGGGGTGCCGCCGACGTCGGCGTCGCCGAGTCCGACGACCTCGCCGCCGCCCACCTCGTCACTTGCTGGCTCGCCCTCGGTGGATGCAGATGCTGCCTACGCCCGGGTTCCGGCCGGAGCTCGCGCTCACACGCCACAGGGAGCGCAGGCTTTCGCGGAGTTCTACGTCGATCAGATCAACCGCGCGTGGACCATCCCGGATCCCGCGATGGTGGCCGGGTACGGACTAAGCACATGCAAGAGCTGCAGCGCCTATGAAGGCACAGCACGTGCCCTGAAGGACGACGGTCAGCGTTACGTTGATCGTCCGCTGTCGCGAAACGGTGGCGCCTGGCTCCCCGGGGCGACAAGCAGCCGCGTCGAGGTGGATGTCACAGGACGGCAGAACGCGACACGGGTCGTTGACTCCGGCGGAGCGGTGGTGGACCGACCTGACGAGCAGCCGGTCAACCTTCGGTTCGACCTCAGGTGGTCGGACGCGGACCGATGGCAGGTCGCCACCATCAAGGTGGTGAAGGCGGTATGAGATGGCGACGAGCCTGCCTCGCGGCGATAGCGGCGACAGGCCTGTCCGTCGCCTCGGCGAGTCCATCAGGTGCCCTGCCCACCGTCTGCCGGGCGGTGGCTTGCTCGGGTACGAACGACGGGGTGGTCTTGGAGAGGCATGTCGCGTCACCTGTCTCCGCTGCCGTCGGACGTCCAGCATCGGGGGGGACGGCCGTCAGTTCCGGGTCCAGCAGGGCAGTGCAGACCACGCTGGTGCCAGGGTGTCCGGGTAACGACCCGAACGTTGGCGCCTCGTCGTACGACGCTGCGTGCGCCTACCTCGTGACGTACTGCGCGACGTCCGGCCACCCGGGTGGGGTGTTGACCTGGGTGTTCACCCGGTCTCGTGCCTTGCCGGACGGGGCGTGGAGCCCGTGGGTGAGGACGGGGCAGACGTGTGACCCGGGCGCGGCGGTCGCGGCGGCGGCGCAGCGGCCGGTGCTGACGCGGGCGCTGATCCAGGAGGCGTTCGCGCGGCTGGTGTTCAGCAAGCCGCGGCTGGTGGTGCAGCCCAAGGGCGGGACGACGTTGGTGAACCTGCCGACGTACTTCGAGGTGACGTGGCCGCAGGCAGGGGTGGAGCCGACCGAGGTGGCGAGCGTGACGCTGCTGGGGCGGACGGTGCAGATCCGACCCAAGGTCGCGACGTACGACTACGCGTTCGGGGACGGTGGGTCGATGGGTCCTACCGCCAGCCGGGGTGGGCCCTACCCGAGCGGCGACGTGGTGCACGCCTACCTGCAGCCGGTCTCGACGCACGCGCGGGCGACTGCACGGTACTCGGGCGACTACTCCTTGGACGGCGGGGACACCTGGGGTGACGTGGGTCTGGTGGTGCCGGTGCAGGGACCGGACTCGCCGGTGATGGTGCTGGAAGGCCGCGCTCGACTCGAGGCTGAGGCGCCCTGATCCAACCGCCAGTCCCGCCGCCTGGGGTTGCCGAGCTCGGACACCTTCTGCAGGAACTGGGCTGGGTCACCGACCTGTTCGTCGGTGGCTCCGCCGCCACCGGGGACCACGTGCCCGGCGTCAGCGATCTCGACCTGGTCGCACTGGTCGCCGGCCCGGTCGACGTCACCCGGCACACCGTGCTGCTGAGGTTGCACACCGATCTGGATCGGGGAGCCGCAGCAGGAGCATCCCTTGGATGCGTCTACCTGCAGGAGTCCCGGCTGCGCGATGTGGGTGCGACGCACCCGACCTGGACCCACGGGCAGCTGGTGCAGCGCAGCCTGTCGGGGATCGCGCGGGCCGAGCTGGCGCGACACGGTTACTCGGTCTTCGGTCGGCCGCCTCGGGACGTGTTCCCCGCGGTCAGCGACGACGACGTCCGATGGGCGTCGCACGCCGAGCTCACGGGGTACTGGGCACGTGCGGCCGCCCGGCCGTGGTGGTGGCTCAACCCGGTCATCGCCGAGCTGGGGTTGACGTCGATGGCGCGCGGACGCCACGCGCTCGCGACCGGGCAGCTGCTGAGCAAGACCCAGGCCATCGAACTCGTGCAGGCCTCCCCGTGGCTGGTCGAGCAGCTGCGGGCTCGCCGCCGCGGTGAGCCCGTTGGGTTCCCGCGACTGGGCACCGCCCGCGTCGCCTGGGCTGATGCACGACGTACCACCGGGCAGGCCAGGCGGTGGGCGTCGGGCGAGAACTAGTGGTGTCTGCGTTCTGGCTGGCTGGTTCTCGACCGCCTGGCGGGTGGCGCGTCCGTGGCCGCGTGGACCGGTTCGCTGCCCAGGCTCCGGTGCGCACACCGAGATCCGGGAAGTCCGTCCCGCCCAGATTCTGGTGCGGCCGATGAACGTGATGACGAGCGGGGCGACGGAGCAACCCCATGGCTGATCGGGGCAACGGCGCGTCACATGTGACGTGTCGTTGCCCCGATCGTCGGGGTTCACCCGTCGGGTTGCCACAGGGGTGGCAGGGGTGTCCCGCGTCGTCGGGTCCAGGTGGGTGGGGTGAACACCGGTCGGCCGGTGGGTTCGTCGATCCAGACTCGCCATCGGTCGTGGTGCTGGTCGTCGTGGATGACGCGTTGGTGGTGGTACCGACACAGCAGCACCAGGTTGGCCAGGCTGGTCGGGCCGCCGTCGGCCCAGTGCACGACGTGGTGTGCGTCGCAGCGGGACGTCGGGGTGTCGCACCCCGGGAACGCGCACCCGGCGTCGCGCACCATCAGGGCCGCCCACATGGCGACGCTCACGGTGCGGGTGCGCCGCCCGACGTCCAGCACCTGACCCAGCGGCCCGACGGTGACGGGGGTGATGGTCGCGTCGCACGCCAACCGCCTCGTGGTCTCACCGGAGACGACGCCGCCCCAGTCCAGCGACGACCCACCCGGCTCACCGGCCAGGGTGCCCGCACCGGTGACGACGGTCAGGTGCGCACCCGGGCGGCGCACGTCGGTGGGTTGTTGGCAGTCCAGGTAGTGGCGGCTCACTTCCACCAGGGCATCCAGGCGCCGCCGCGCCGCGGTCCGTCCGTCGATGAGCCCGTCGACGGTCGGTGGCCGCGGGACGGACAGGGGTTCGAGCGCCGCGCAGATCACCGCCAGTGACTCGGGGTCCAGGTCACCGCGGGCGATACCGGCGCCGTAGAGGGTGGACGCGAACGTGATGCCCGACCGCTCCCGCTGCTCGGCCTCGTCCCGGGCGACCCCGTGCGGGTCGACTCGGGAGGCGAAGTACCGCCCGGCCCGGGCCAGCTGCGCCGGGTCCAGGACGGCGGCGTGGGTCAGGAGCACCTGCTCACCGTCCCGCCGGGTGTCCTCGGGCAGCGCCGACGGCAGGTCGGAGATGACCCTGGTGATCACCTGCGCCTGACCCACCCCGATCGCCCCAGCAGCCACTGCCTCAGCCGTCGCCTCGCACGTCGAGCGCAAGGCACTGGCCGTCGCCACCGCCTTCGATGCCTCGGCCGGGGACACCAGGCACGTCCCGCGCAGGAACGCCTTCGTCGACCCAGCACCCACCACATCAGCGGCACCGCGGGCATGGACCTCACCGACCCGGCGCAACCACTCACCCTCGACCTGATCCGCCAGGCGCCGCAGGTCCGCCACGTCGGTAAGCAGCGAGCCGGAGTCCACACCGTGCAGGTCCTCGGACTGCAACCCGGTCACCGCGTCGCGCACGGCGACCAGCGCCTCGCTCAACGTCCCGGTGCCGTCCATGTCTCACACGCTAGAGGTCACCACCGACAGTCCAGACCCCTCAGACCCGTTCTGGCACAACGACTTCGAAGAACTTTGGGCAACCTCTGGCTACTGTCGGCAATGCCGGGCGGCCCAGCCGCTGGCGGGGAGCGCGACCGTGACGCCGCGCTCGCCGAGACGGCACGACACGCCCACCGGACGCCGGCTGGTGGGCGTTCCGTGCGGTCTCGCCGGCCAGCCTCCAACTACCGACGTCGACAGGCGTGAGGGCTCAGTCCCGGAAGCGGGCGGTGACGGCCTGGCCGTGACCGGGCAGGTCCTCCGCCTCGGCGAACGCGACGACGTGGTGGGCGACGTCGCGCAGGGCGGGCTCGTCGTACTCGACGACGTGGATGCCGCGCAGGAACGACTGCACCGACAGCCCGCTGGAGTGGCAGGCGCAGCCGCCGGTGGGCAGCACGTGGTTCGACCCCGCGACGTAGTCACCCAACGACACCGGCGCGAACGGCCCGACGAACACCGCGCCGGCGTTGCGGATGCGCATCGCCCGCGAGCGCGCGTCGACGGTCTGGATCTCGAGGTGCTCGGCCGCGTAGGCGTCGACGACCTCCTGCCCGGCGTCGGTCGAGTCGACCAGCACGATCGCGGACTGCGGGCCGCCGAGCGCGGTCGCGACCCGCTCGCTGTGCTTGGTGGCAGCCACCTGGACGACGAGCTCGGCCTCGACCGCGTCGGCGAGGGCGGTCGACTCGGTCACGAGCACCGACGCCGCGTTCGGGTCGTGCTCGGCCTGGCTGATCAGGTCGGCGGCGACGTGCACCGGGTCGGCGCTGTCGTCGGCCAGGATCGCGATCTCGGTGGTGCCGGCCTCGGCGTCGATGCCGATGACACCCTTGAGCAGGCGCTTCGCGGCGGCGACGTAGATGTTGCCCGGGCCGGTCACGAGGTCGGCCGGCTCGCACAGCCAGCTGCCGTCGTCCGCCTTGACCCCGTAGGCGAACATCGCGATCGCCTGCGCGCCACCGACGGCGTAGACCTCGTCGACGCCGAGCAGCGCGCACGCGGCCAGGATCGTGGGGTGCGGCAGACCGCCGAACTCGCGCTGCGGCGGGCTGGTGACCGCGAGCGACCCGACACCGGCCTCCTGGGCAGGCACGACGTTCATCACGACGCTCGACGACAGCGGTGCGAGCCCGCCCGGCACGTACAGGCCGACGCGGTCGACCGGCACCCAGCGCTCGGTGACGGTGCCGCCGGGTGCGACCTGGGTCGTGACGTCGGTGCGGCGCTGGTCGGCGTGCACGATGCGCACCCGCCGGATCGACTCCTCGATGGCCGCGCGGACCGTAGGGTCCAGCCGCGACAGCGCCTCGGCGATGGCGGCCGCCGGCACCCGGATCTGGGCGATGCGCACCCCGTCGAACCGCTCACCCAGCTCGACCAGGGCGTCGAGCCCGCGATGACGCACGTCCTCGCAGATCGGGCGGACCGTCTCGACGGCCGCCTCGACGTCGAAGGCTGCCCGCGGCAGCGTCTCGTGCAGCGAACGGCCGTCGAGGCGCTGTCCGCGCAGGTCGATGCGTGAGATCACGGGTCCAGGATACGAGCAGCACTCTGGTACACCAGTCGCGTGAGCAACCTGGCGCCGCCGATCGTGCTGGACGACGACAGCGGGCTCGACAAGTACGAGCAGGTCCGCGCCACGCTGACCACGCGGATCGCGGACGGCAAACTGGCCGCGGGCACGCGGCTGCCGACGGTGCGTGCGCTCGCCGCCGACCTCGGCGTCGCCCCCCACACGATCGCCCGGGCCTACCGCGAGCTCGAGCAGGCCGGGCTGGTCGACACCCGAGGCCGGGCCGGCACCGTCGTCAGCGACGGCGGTGACCGGGCGCTCGCGGACGCCGTCGCCGCCGCCGAGCGCTTCGTCGCCACGACCCGGGCGCTTGGCCTGACCGACGACGTGGCCCTGGGCCTGGTGCGGTCGCGGCTGGGCACGCGGTGAGGACCGCCTCGCTGATCAGCATCGACACGACCCCGCAGCGGGTCGCCCTGGTGGTCGTCGTGCTCTTGACCACGACGGCGGCGGCGGCGGTCAACGTGGCCGGTGGGCTCGGGCAGGCCTGGGCCGTGGTGCGCGCCGGCGGGCGCGCGGTCGTCCAGCTGCTGCTCGTGGCCCTGGTGGTCGGGGCGGTGCTCGGGTCGCTGCCGCTGACGTTCGTGTTCCTGGCGTTCATGGCCACGGTGGCCAGCGGCACCGCGGCGCGCCGGCTCACCCGGGGGCGCAGCGGTGCGTGGGCGGCGCTGCCGGTGGTGGCGGCGTCCGTACCGGTGGTGGTGCTGCTGGTGGCCAGCCGCCTGGTGCCCCTGACCGGCACGGCCCTGGTGCCGATCGGCGGCATCCTCATCGGCGGGGCGATGACCGCCACGGTGCTCGCCGGCCGGCGCGCCCTGGACGCGTTGCGCACCCGGCACGGCGAGTACGAGGCGGGCCTGGCGATCGGGCTGCTGCCCCGCGACGCCGCCCTGCTCGTGGCCCGCGACGACACCGCCCTCGCGCTGGTGCCCGGCCTCGACCAGACCCGCACCGTCGGGCTGGTCACCCTGCCCGGTGCCTTCGTCGGGATGCTGCTCGGTGGGGCCACGCCCGCGCAGGCGGCGGCCGTGCAGCTCGTCGTCCTGGTGGGGCTGCTGCTGGTGCAGTCGGTGTCGGTGCTGCTGGTGCTCGAGCTGGTGGCCCGCGACCGCCTGCACCCCTGAGCGGCGCCGCCGGGGCGGGCTCTAGGGTTCAAGGGTGGTCACCCGGCTGCCGCTGTTCCCGCTCGGCACCGTCCTGGTGCCTGGCGAGGTGCTGCCGCTGAACATCTTCGAGCCCCGCTACCGCCAGCTGGTCGACGACCTGCTCGCGGTCGGCGAGCGCGACGGGCGGATGACGTTCGGGGTGATCGCGATCCGCGCGGGCCTGGAGGTCGGCCGCGACCAGCTGCGCGCGCTGCACGGGATCGGGTGCGTCGCCGAGGTCATCGACGTGCGCCGACAGCCCGACGGCGGCAGCCAGATCGAGGCGGTCGGCCGGCAGCGGTTCCGGTTGGTCGACATCGACACCGACGCGGGGACGCCGTACCTAACCGGGCTGGTCGAGTTCGTCGAGGAGCCCGTCGTGCGGGTCGACCCCGAGCTGGTGGCGCGGGTGCAGGCGCGCTTCGCGACCTACACCCAGCGGCTGGCGGTCGTGCTCACCGGCGACCCCGACGTGGTCGCCGTGCCGGACGAGCGCGGCCAGGCGCTGCGTGATGACCCCACGGTGCTCTCGTACCTGGTGACCGGGACGATGCTGCTGCACCTGGCGGACCGCCAGCGGCTGCTCGCCAGCCCGGACGCCGGCAGCCGGCTGCGCACGGCGCTGCAGCTGCTGAGCCGCGAGATCACCATGCTCGAGGTGGTGCCGTCCGTGCCCGCGATCGACCTGGCGCAGGTGCCCGCCGACCCCCGCTGAGCGGTCAGACCGTGGGTTCGGCGCTGAACAGGACGGCGAGGAACCGGGTGGTGGTGAACAGCAGCGGGCCCACGAGCAGCGCCGCGTAGGCGTGCAGCTGCAGCGGGGTCAGCGGGTGCACCGAGCCGGCGGCGACCTGCGAGACGAGGGAGCCCGGCCCGAGCAGCCCACCGGTCTGCCACGCCACGACCGCGACGACGAGCCCGAGCACCGGGCCCAGTGCCGCCGACGCGACGTCGGCGGGCGCGGGCCGCAGGGACGCCACCGTCGCGGCGAGCACCCCGGCCAGGCCGGTGATCGCAGCGAACCAGCCGTCCTGGGCGACCTGCAGCTCGGCGTGGCCGGTGAGGTAGACCTGCCCGTCGACGACGTCGGCCCGGGCCAGCGGTGCGGCCACCCACCACAGCACCCCGAGCAGCACGCCGAGCCCGAGGACGGCGACCGCGACCCTCGCCGCGCGACGCCGTCCGCCCGCCGGCGCGACGGTCACGGGCGCGATCGTCGTCGACGTCGTCACCGGGTGGTCAGCCGCAGGTCGAAGGTGGCGGCCGCGCCGTCCCGCGAGCCGGTCAGGCCCACGGCGGCGATGGGCTGCAGGTTGCGCACCGCAGCAGCATCGGCGCCGAGCGTGTCCTTGGCGAGCCCGAGCAGCCCGGCGACGTCGACGAACACCACCTGCTGGGCGTCCTTGAAGCCTGGCACCGCGTCGGTGAACACCTTCGTCGAGCCCAGGCCCGACCCCGTCGCGTCCTCGTCGGCGTACGCCATCGAGGTGGCGCCGACGGGGTCCGAACCCGCCGGCACCGGGCTGAGGGTCGCGGCGCCCGAGGCGAGCGCGCTGGCCGTCGTGACCAGCTTGGCAACGGCCTCGGGCGTGCCGGAGGCGCGCACGGCGATGCCCGGGGCGCCGTCGGTCAGGCCGCCGAAGGCCACCGTTGCGCGGCGGCCGAGCGCGGCCGACAGGTCGCCGGGCAGGGTGATGCCGTACTGGTCGCGGATCGCGGCGACCTGCCCGTCGAGGGCGTCAGCACCGCCCTGGGCGTCGAGGGTGCTGCGCAGCTGGGCCCACGCGCTGTTCACGATCGCGTCGGCGCCACCGGTGCCGAGCGCCACGAGGGTGCCTGCGGGCAGGTCGCCGACCCCGCTCGGACCGGTCGCGGCGGGCAGCGGCGCGCCGTCGACCCGGCCCGCGACCTCGAGGTTGGGCCCGTCGAAGCGCAGCGCGGCCACGACCCGGCCCTTGAGGTCGCCGCCACCGGCCAGTGACCCGAGCATCCCGGCCTGGGGGCCGGCCGAGCGCAGTGCGCCGGCCAGGGCCGGCACCGCGCTCCTGGCCTTGGCCAGGTCGGCCCAGGCCAGCGCGACGCCGTCCTCGCCGTTGGCGGCGACGGCGTCGGCGAACCCGGCGTCGTCGGCGAGCGAGGAGCGCCCGGCGTCGGTGACCGCCCGCTGCGCCAGACCGGCGTCCTTGGCGCACACCGCGAAGTCACCCGACACCACGCACCGCCCGGCGCCGGCGACCTTGGCCAGCCCGGTGCGCGCCGCGGCCGCGTCGGTGACCGAGAGCACCACGAGCGGCACGGGGTCGTCCTCGGGCTGGACGCCGGGCACCACCGCCACCGCGGCGCGCTGGCCGAGCCACGGCTCGACGTCGCGGGCGTAGTCGCCGGACTGCGTCGAGTCCTTGGTCAGCGCCTCGAAGATGGCCTTGCGCGGGTCGTCACCCGACCCCAGCTTCGAACCGACGTCGGGGAACCGGCGGGCGAAGCGCAGGGCGTCGAGCTTCTGGCCCGCCGCGGGGTCCAGGTCGACCCGCACCAGCGCGAAGGCCGACGACGGGACGGCGACCTCGGGCTGGTCGCCGCCACCACCGAGGGCGCTGACGGCGTACGCGCCGGCCCCACCGGCCACGGCCAGGGCGAGGACCCCGCCACCGATGACGCTCGCGCGTCGACGGCCGCCGCGGGACGTCGTCCGGGCCGGCAGGACGCTGGCGCCCGGCGACCCCAGGTCGATGACGTCGGGCTCCTCGCGGCGGTACGGGTCGTGCGGCGTACTGGTCATGGCGGTCCCCCGGCTGGTGGTCACGGTCGACCGTCCCCGGTCGCTCTGCGAGCCTAAGCGGCCACGCTGTGCCACCGTGGGCGGATTCGCGAGACGCGCCCCGCTCAGCCGATCAGGCAGGCGGGGCCGAGCAGCGCCTTGAGGTCACCGAACAGGGCCGGGGTCGCCGTCACCCGCAGCCGGTCGTCCAAACGCATCACCGTCGACTTGCCGGCCTGGGTCAGGCGCAGGTGGACCTCGGTGACGCCGGGGTGGGTGGCCAGGACGTCCTTGAGTCGCTCGGCCACCGGCGGCGTGCAGCGCACGAGCGGCAGGGCGATGACCACCGGCCCGCGCGGGCCCTCGCTGACGTCGGGGACGGTGAGCTCCTGGGCGGCCAGGCTGGGGACGTCGTCGCGGCGGTTGACCCGCCCGCGCACCACGACGATGAGGTCCTCGGCCAGGATCGTCGACACCGTCTGGTAGGTCTGCGGGAAGAACATCACCTCGACCGAGCCCTCGAGGTCCTCGACGGTCGCGATGGCCCA
>JBBQGB010000064.1:0-17445 GCA_038322575.1 Actinomycetales bacterium | reverse complement strand
ACAACACCGGGATCGTGGTGCCCCCGGCGGCGCTTGACGCGCTGGGCGCGGGTGGCCGCCCCGCCGTCCGGGTGACCGTCAACGGCTACACCTACGACAGCACGCCCGCGGTCATGGGCGGACGGATCCTGATCTCGCTGTCCAAGGCCCACCGCACCGCAGCAGGTCTGGCCGCGGACGACGAGGTCGAGGTGAGGCTCGACCTGCTCACCGAGCCGCGCCCGATCGAGGTGCCCGAGCCACTCGCCTCGGCGCTGGCCCGCGCCGGGCTGAGCGACGCCTTCGCGTCGCTGGCCCCCTCGCGCCGCAAGGAGGCGTGCCGTCAGGTCGACGAGGCCAAGGGCGAGGACACCCGGGCGCGCCGCATCCACAAGATCCTGGACTCGCTCGCTTGACCTCGCTCGACCTGGACTCACCGCAGGCGATCCAGGCGCTGTACCGACGCTCGCTCTCCGTCGTGGTGGTGTCGCAGGTCTTCGGCGGGGCGGGCCTGGCCGCCGGTGTGACCGTCGGGGCGCTGCTCGCCCAGGACCTGCTGGGGGCCGAGCAGCTGGCCGGGCTGCCGGTCGCCCTGACCACCGTGGGTTCGGCGTTGGCCGCCTTCCTGGTCGGACGCGGCTCGCAGCGGGCCGGCCGTCGGGTCGGTCTGGCGGTCGGGTTCTTCACCGGCGCGGCCGGTGCCCTGGGCATCGTGCTGGCCGCGGTCCTGCGCAACCCGGCTCTGCTGTTCGCCTCGCTGTTCGTCTACGGCGCGGGCACGGCGACGAACCTGCAGGCCAGGTACGCCGGCACCGACCTCGCGCCCAGCAACCAGCGCGGCACCGCCGTCAGCGTCGCCATGGTCTCGACGACCGTCGGTGCGGTTGCCGGGCCCAACCTGGTGGGGGTCACCGGACGCATCGCCACCTCGGTCGGGATCCCCGCCCTGGCCGGCCCGTTCGCGCTCGCCGCCGCGGCGTACCTGCTCGCCGGCGCGGTCCTGGTGCTGCTGCTGCGCCCGGACCCCTACGTGGTCGCGACCGCGCTGGCCCGACGCCGGCCACCCGCGGTCATGGCGCCCGCACCCGAGGGTGCCTCCGGTGCGGCGAGCAGGGGCACGCTGCTCGGCGCGACCGTCATGGTCCTGACCCAGATCGCGATGGTCGCGATCATGACCATGACCCCCGTTCACATGCGTGCCCACGGGCACGAGCTGGGAGAGGTCGGCTTCGTGATCGGGGTTCACATCGGGGCGATGTACCTGCCCTCGCTGCTCACCGGCCGTCTGGTCGACCGGGTCGGACGGCGACCGATGGCCGTCGCGGCAGCGGTCACCCTGCTCGCCGCGGGCCTCACCGCCGCGCTCGCCCCCGCCGACTCCCTCGTCGCGCTGACGATCGCGTTGGGGCTGCTGGGGATCGGGTGGAACTTCGGGCTCATCAGCGGCACCGCGCTGATCGTCGACTCGACCCCGCTCTCGACCCGGGCCAGGACCCAGGGCAGCGTCGACGTGCTCGTCGCCCTCGCCGGTGCCTCCGGCGGCGCGCTGTCCGGTGTGGTCGTCGCCCGGTCCAGCTACGCCGTCCTGGCACTGTGCGGTGGGTTGCTCGCCGTCCTGCTGCTCCCCGTCGTCGCGTGGACCCGGACCGGACGGGACCGAGCAGGACCAACGAGCCTGCCCACGGCCAGACGCGCAGCCTAGGGTCCGACCCGGACAGCCGCCGGTCCCGGCCGCCGAGCGCCCGGTCGCCGGATGGTCCTGACCCGCTGCCCCAGCGACAGAGCGTGACCAGGTCGCCTCCCGGCGTCCCTGGCCACAGGATGTGGGCATGCGCATCGTGGTGGCCGGCGCGTCCGGCTTCGTCGGACGACGGCTGTGCCCCGCCCTGGTCGAGGCCGGGCACGACGTCGTCGCCATGACGCGCCGGCCCGAGCGGTACGACGGCGCCGGGCGGGCGGTGCGGGCCGACGTCCACGACGCGGCGAGCCTGGACGCGGCACTGGACGGCGCGGACGCCGCCTACTACCTGGTGCACTCGCTTGACGACCCGCAGTTCCGCCGCAAGGACGCCGAGGGTGCCACCGCGTTCGCCAGAGCGGCGGGCGACCGGGGGCTGGGCCGCATCGTCTACCTCGGTGGGCTGGGGGACGACGCGGACAACCTGTCCAGCCACCTGCGCAGCCGGCGCGAGGTCGAGCAACTGCTCGGCACCGGCGGCGTGCCCGTCACCACACTGCGCGCCGGGATCATCGTGGGCCACGGCGGGATCAGCTGGGAGCTGACCCGCCAGCTGGTCGAGCACCTGCCCGCGATGATCACGCCGCGCTGGGTGCGCACCCGCACCCAACCGATCGCCGTCGCCGACGTCGTCCGCTACCTGGTCGGCGTCCTCGAGGCACCGGTCGAGGGCTCGGTGGCCTTCGACATCGGTGGCCCGGACGTCCTGGAGTACGTCGAGATGATGCGGGTGGTCAGCCGCATCGAGGGCCGCACGATGATCGTCGTTCCGGTGCCGCTGCTGACACCCAGCCTGAGCAGCCGCTGGCTCAGCCTGGTCACCAGCGTCGACGTGCAGACCGGTCGCAACCTGATCGACAGCATGAGCAACGAGGTGGTGGTGCGGGACGACAGCATCCGCCGGCTGGTGCCGTTCGAGCCGATGGACTACGTCGACAGCGTCCTGCAGGCCCTGGGCGAGCGGGCTCGCGCGTGAACCGCGACCGCATCGTCAAGGCGCTGCCGCGCTGGCTGACCGAGAAGGTGCCGCGGGACCATCGCGAGCCGGACGAGGCGTTCCACCGCCGTCGCCGGGTCGTCGTGGGCGTGACCGCCGCCGGGGCGGGACTGCTGGGCGTGAGCCTGCAGACCAGGCCGGCCAGCTGGCAGTTCTACGCGACGACCGCCGGGGTGGCCGCCACCTGGGTGGCGGGTGGGATCGCGAGCGGTCCGCTGCACCTGGGGTGGATGCAGGACCGCGACCAGAGCCTGCGTCGTCCGGTCCTGACGCCGGTGCTGACCGGCGCGGCGGCGTTCGGCGGGTTCTACGTGTGCGCGCTGGTGGCCAAGCGGATCCCGGTGCTCGACCACGCGATCAGCTCGGTGCTCGCGTACGCCCACCAGGGCAACACCGGCCTGGTCCTCGCGACGACCCTGGCGAACGGCGCCGCCGAGGAGGTCTTCTTCCGCGGGGCCCTGTACGCCGCCATCGGCGAGAAGCACCCGGTGGCCCTGTCGACCGGTGCGTACACCCTCGCGACCGTCACGACCCGCAACCCCGCGCTCGTCCTGGCCGCCACGGTGATGGGCACGCTGTTCGCGGCCCAGCGCCGCGCCAGCGGCGGCATCCAGGCGCCGGTGCTGACGCACCTCACGTGGTCGGTGCTGATGCTGCGCTTCCTGCCACCACTGTTCCGCGACAAGGAGCACGCCGGCTCCTAGTGGTGATTTCGAGTCTGGGCCGACTGTTCCACCCAGCCCCTGTCGTGGTGTCGCTGACGGTAGCGGGTCGTTGCCTAAAGTTCTTCAAAGTCGTTGTGCCAGAACGGGTCTGAGACCCAGGACTGTCAGTGGTGGCCGCTAGCGTGTGAGACATGGACAGCACCGGGGCACTGAGCGACACGCTCGTCGCCGTGCGCGACGCGGTCGTGGTCCTGCAGTCCGAGGACCTGCAGGGGGTGGACTCCGGGTCACTACTGACGGATGTGGCGGACCTGCGCCGCCTGGCGGACCAGGCCGAGGGCGAGTGGCTGCGCCGGGTCGGTGAGGTCCACGCCCGCGGCGCCGCCCAGGTGCTGGGCGCTGGGTCGACGAAGGCGTTCCTGCGTGGGACGTGCCTGGTCTCGCCATCGGATGCGTCGCGGGCGGTGGACACCGCAAGTGCGCTTCGCTCGACCTGTGCGGCTACGGCGCAGGCGGTTGCTGCTGGTCGAATCGGCATTGGCCAGGCGCAGGTGATCGCCAAGGTCATCACCGGGCTGCCGTCGGCCCTGGACGCGGACCTGCGGGTCGCGGGTGAGGCCACCCTGGTGGCGCACGCGGCGGCGTTGAACCCGGCCGAGCTGGCCCGCGCCGGGCGGTACTTCGCGTGTCACGTGGACCCGCACGGGGTCGCCCGGGACGACGCCGAGCAGCGCGAGCGGGCGGGAATCACCTTCGCGTCGACCTTGTACGGGGCGGGGATCGCCCGCGGTGACCTGGACCCCGAGTCACTCGCGATCATCTGCGCCGCGATCGAACCCCTGTCCGGACCCAACCCCGGTGCCGACGGGGTCGAACGACGGATACCGGCCCGGCGCCGGTTGGACGCGATGGTCGAGATCATGCGGCACCACCTGGACTGCCAGCAGGCACCCGACGTGCGGCGCCCGGGTGCGCACCTGACTGTCGTCACCGGCGCAAGCACCCTGGCCGGTGAGCCGGGCGGGTCGTCCCTGGACTGGGGCGGCGTCATCAGTGGGGAGACCACCCGCAGGCTGGCGTGCGACGCGACCGTCACCCCCGTCACCATCGGGCCGGTCGGTCAGGTGCTCGACGTCGGGCGCCGCACCCGCACCGTCACCGCGCCCCTGTGGGCCGCCCTGGTCGTCCGCGACCGGCACTGCGCGTTCCCCGGCTGCGACACCCCGACCTCCCGCTGCGACGCCCACCACATCACCCACTGGGCCGACGGCGGACCCACCGCCCTGACGAACCTGGTGCTGGTGTGCCGGTTCCACCACCAACGCGTCCTGCACGACGACCAGCACGAAGACCGTTGGCGAGTGCACATCGACGACGACACCGGCCGGCCCGTGTTCGACCCACCCATCTGGACCGGCCGACGAGGCACACCCCTGCCACCCCTGTGGCAACCCGACGGGTGAACCACGAAGACCGGGGCAACCGGGCGTCACCTGTGACGCGCCGTTGCCCCGATCAGCCACCTCGGGCCCAGCCGTCCCGCACGTCGTCCCGCAGATCCGTAGCCGGCCATCACCTCTGGTGCACGTCCCCGGCAGCGGCGTCCCGGAAATCACTGCCGCAGAACGGCTCTGATGACATTTGACAACGTGGACACATATCGAACTGCCGACGGCCGGCCACCTGAGGTGACCGGCCGTCGGCGCAGCTGCCAGCTTCCCGGCGCTGGGAGCTTCGCGTCCTCAGTTGTTGCGGTCAGCGTCGACCCGCGCGCCGTCGTTCAGGTCGATCTGCTCCTTGCGGACGTCCTCGGTGACGGACTTCTGCTCAGTGACGGTCTCGGTGTCCAGGCGCACGCGCTCGACCGGGACGGCCTCCTTCGAGACCACGACGCGCTCCTCGGTCAGGACCACCTCGTGCTCCTCCTCCGAGATGGCCGGCCCGTCGTTGGCCGCGCCGCGGTTGGCGTCCGTGATCGGCTCGCGCTCGAGGCGAACCTCCTCGCGCGTCACCGGGACGGTGACGGTCTGCTGCTCGGTGACGACGTGCTTGCGCAGTCGCGCCCGACCGGTCTCGACCTTCTGCGTGCCCACGTTGAGCTGCTCCTCGGAGCGGGTCATCGCGCGGTCCGTGGTCGGGCCCGAGGTGTCGTGGCCCACGGTGCCGGCGGCGTCCTGCTCGAAGCCGTCGGTGCGGTTCGCATCGACCTGGCCGGTTCCGGCCACGTCGTAGTACGAGTACAGCGAGTCCTCCTCGCTGGGCTCCAGGTGACCGTCAACGGCCACCCGGGGGGCGTCCTTCACCTTGTCCTTGGCGTAGGGCACCGTCAGTGTCTCGCCGTCGATCGTGGCGTCCTGCAACGGGATGAAGCTCTCCGACGTACCGAACATGCCCGTGTTGACGGTCACCCAGCTCGGCTGGCCAGTGCTGTCGTCCAGGTACACCTGCCCCGCCTTGCCGATCTTCTCGCCATCGACGGAGTGCACGGTGGTGCCGGTGATCTGGGCGATCTGGTCGTTGCTGATCATGGGAGGATCCTTTTCGCTCGCGAACAAGGTCGAACCCCTGATACCGCTTCAGTGGGGTCCTAAACCCCTACGTCCCGAGTTTCGGTCAGAGGTTGGTGGCCGGTGCTGCGAGAGGCGACGCTGGGGCCATGACCGACACGCCGGCAGGGTCCCGTCCAGGCCAGTCGCCATCGTCGCCCGATGCGTTCGTCGGCGACCCCGCGGTGCGGGCGGAGTGGGACGAGCGGTACCGGGACCGTGACCAGATGTGGAGCGGCCGGCCCAACGGCGCACTCGTGGCGGAGGTGCACGGCCTGGCACTCGGTCGGGTTCTCGACGTCGGTTGCGGCGAGGGTGCCGACGCCGTCTGGCTGGCTGGTGAGGGGTGGCAGGTCACGGCGCTGGAGGTCTCGGGTGTGGCCCTGGCTCGCGCGGCAGGGCACGCCCGGGACGCGGGAGTCGCCGTCCGGTGGGTGCATGCCGGCCTGGCGGAGGCCCAGCTCGCTGCCGGGGGGTTCGACCTGGTCTCTGCTCAGTACCCCGCTCTGCTGCGCACCCCCGGCGACGTCGCAGAGCGGGCGCTGCTCGCCGCCGTCGCGCCCGGTGGCGTCTTGCTGCTCGTGCACCACGCGGGGATGCAGACCCACAAGGGGCACGAGCGCGGTTTCGACCCCGTCGACTACGTCTGGCCCGAGACCGTCGTCGCGCTGCTCGACGACGAATGGGTGGTCGAGGTGGACGAGCAGCGGCCGCGCGTCGCTCCGCCGGGCGGGGCGGGAGCCCACCACGTCGACGACCTGGTGCTGCGCGCCCGCCGGTTGCGCTGACGGCGGCGCGCGAGCCGCAGGTCCGGGCACGTTCTTGCGTAGATGCCGCGCCTTCGGTGCCAACGATGGTTTTCTGCCTCATCCGCGGTTACGCTGCGCAGGTGCCCCTCTTCCGCATCCGCGAGTCCGCCCAGCTGCTCGGCGTCAGTGACGACACCGTCCGCCGGTGGGCCGACAGCGGTCGGGTGGCCACGACCACCGACCCGGCTGGCCGCCAGTGCATCGAGGGAGCAGCCCTGGCCAGCTTCGCCGAGGAGCTCGCGGCCGGCGCCGAGCGGCCCGAGACGCGACCGGTGGTCTCGGAGTCCGCCCGCAACCGGTTCGTCGGCCTGGTGACTCGGGTGGTGCGCGACACCGTGATGGCGCAGGTCGACCTGCAGTGCGGGCCGCACCGGATCGTGTCGCTGATGAGCCGTGAGGCCGCGGACGAGCTGAAGCTCGAACCCGGCGTCCTCGCCGTGGCCGCGGTCAAGTCGACCAGCGTGGTCATCGAGGTGCCGGCGCAGCCCTGAGCCCGCCGTCCGTCGTCCGCCCCCGAACCCCGGAGCGAAGCATGAACCGTGCCTTCCTCAGCCTGACCGCCGTCGCGCTCGTCCTCACGGGGTGCGGATCATCGGGTGCGCCCGGCACCTCGGCCGCGCGAGCCACGTCGGCTAGCCCCGGCGTCCCGAGCGCACCCGCCGTGTCCGGCACGGTGAACGTCTTCGCCGCCGCCTCGCTCAAGGAGGCGTTCACGGCGCTCGGCACCTCGTTCGAGGCCGCGCACCCCGGCACCAAGGTCGTGTTCAACTTCGGACCGAGCTCGGGTCTCGCGACGCAGATCGCCTCGGGCGCTCCGGCGGACGTCTTCGCCTCTGCCAGCACGAAGAGCATGGACCAGGTGGTGAAGGCCGGCGCCGCCGCCGCACCCAGGGACTTCGCGAAGAACACGATGGAGATCGCCGTTCCGCCGAAGAACCCGGCAGGCATCGCCGGGGTCAGCGACCTGGCCAAGCCAGGCGTCAAGGTGGCCCTGTGCCAGGCGGCGGTGCCCTGCGGATCGACCGCCGCCACGGTCTTCGGCAAGGCCAGGATCATGGTCACCCCGGTCACCCAGGAGGTGGACGTCAAAGCCGTCCTGTCGAAGGTGTCGCTGGGCGAGGTCGACGCCGGCGTCGTCTACGTCACCGACGTCCTCGCGGCCGGCGAAAAGGTCAAGGGCGTCGTGATCCCGGCAGACGTCAACGCCTCGACCACGTACCCCATCGCGACCTTGCCGAAGTCCACGAACGCTGTTGCGGCACAGGCGTTCACGGACTACGTCCTGTCGACGGACGGCGGCGCCGCACTGGCCGCGGCCGGGTTCGTCAAGCCGTGACGCGGCTCTGACCACCCACCGGAGCCCCGCCATCCCCCCGGGCGCCACCAGGTCGGATCGGACCACCCGCGCCGTGCAGGCCCGGGGCGCCCTGCCCTGGCCACTGACGGTCCCGGCCGCCGTGGCCGCGGCGTTCCTGCTCGTTCCCCTGGTCGGCCTGCTGGTGCGCGCGCCGTGGCGCGGCCTGCCGCGCGTGCTCGCGACCACCGAGGTCGTCCAGGCGCTGCGCCTGTCCCTGCTGGGGGCCACGGCGGCGACGGTGATCTCGCTGGCCCTCGGCGTCCCCCTCGCGTGGGTGCTTGCCCGGTCGCGGCATCGCGGGATCGCCGTGCTGCGCGCCCTGGTGACGCTGCCGCTGGTGCTCCCACCCGTCGTCGGCGGGGTGGCGCTGCTGCTGGCCTTCGGTCGGCAGGGCATCGTCGGCCGGCACCTGGACGCTGCCACCGGCATCACCCTGCCGTTCACCACCGTCGGCGTCGTCGTGGCCGAGACCTTCGTGGCCATGCCGTTCCTGGTCATCACCGTCGAAGGGGCGTTCCGCGCGGCCGACCGCGGGTACGAGGAGGCAGCGGCCACCCTGGGTGCCTCGCGGCTCGCGGTCTTCACCCGGGTCACGCTGCCGCTCGTCGGGCCCTCGCTGCTCGCGGGCTCGGTGCTCTGCTTCGCCCGCGCCCTGGGCGAGTTCGGCGCCACGATCACCTTCGCCGGCAACTTCCCCGGGCGCACCCAGACCATGCCGCTGGCCGTGTACCTCGCGCTCGAGAGCGACCCTGAGGCCGCGATCGCCCTGTCCCTGGTGCTGCTGCTGGTCTCCGTGGCGGTCCTGGCCGGCCTGCGCGACCGCTGGCTGCACGCCGGGAGCACCCCGTGAGCGGCTCGGCGCCCGGACCACTCGACGTGTCGGGCAGCATCACCCGCGGGACATTCCGGCTCGACGTCTCGTTCACGGCGGCGCCGGGGCGGGTGCTCGGCGTCCTGGGCCCGAACGGGGCCGGCAAGACGACGTTGCTGCGCGCTCTGGCCGGCTTGCAGGCGCTCACGACCGGCTCGATCCGGTTGGGAGACCTGGTTCTCGACGACGTCGACAGTGCCACGTTCGTCGCGGCCGAGCAGCGCCCGGTCGGTCTGGTGTTCCAGGACTACCGGCTGTTCCCGCACCTGGACGTCCGCGACAACGTGGCCTTCGCGGCGCGCGCGGCGGGTGCCGGACGACGTCCCGCCCGCTCGCGCGCGGACGGTTGGCTCGAGCGGCTGGACCTCACGGCGCTGGCCGACCGGCGTCCGCACCAGATCAGCGGCGGCCAGGCCCAACGGGTGGCGCTCGCCCGGGCACTCGCCGCCGACCCCCGCCTGCTGCTGCTGGACGAGCCCCTGGCGGCGCTGGACGCCCGGACGCGGCTCGAGGTGCGCAGCCGGCTGCGCAGCCACCTCGCCGACTTCGCCGGGCCGGTGGTGATCATCACCCACGACCCGCTCGAGGCGATGATCATGACCGACCACCTGCTCGTCGTCGAGGACGGGCACGTCGTGCAGAGCGGCACCCCGGCGCAGATCGCCCAGCGCCCGGCGACGCAGTACGTCGCCACGCTCGTCGGGCTCAACCTGTACGCCGGCACCGTCACCGCGAGCGGCCGGGTCCAGCTCGATGACGGCGGGACGCTCGCGGTGACGAGCATCGACCCGGAGCACCACCACGACCGACCCGGGCGGCGCGTGCTCGTCGGCGTGCGACCGTCCGCGGTGACCCTGCACACGGCCCGGCCGGGGCCGGCCAGCTCTCGCAACGTCTGGCCGGGCACGATCCGCGGCCTCGAGCTGCTCACCGACCGTGTGCGCGTCCAGATCGAGGGCGACCCGTCGGCGCTGGTGGACGTCTCGACCGGTGCCGTCGCCGATTTGGGACTGCGGCCGGGCGTGGCGGTGTGGATGTCGGCGAAAGCCACCGACGCAGAGGCCTACGCCGAACCCGTTCGCTGATCGTCGGAGACCAGCTCGCGCCGGCTCGGGGCCGCGCCCTGCTGCGGGTGCCTCGGCTGATGCAGCGGCAGCGCGGTGCTGAAGCGCGCCGTGCGTCGGCCCAGGTGGCGCCCCGGGCGCGGGACGACCGGCGGGACGCGTTCCACGGCGGCCGCCCGGTAGAACAGCAGCTTGCCGAACTCGACCAGGCACAGGTAGCCGACGAGCATGGCGACCAGAGCCGCCAGGAACGCACCGGGAAGCGGCTCGAACCCCAGCGTCCTGCCCACCGGCGACCCGGGAATGAGGACGCCCACGAGCACCACGGACAGCGCTGCGAGCGTCAGCGGCAGGCTGGGACGGCTGCGGAAGAACGGGACCCGTCGGGTGCGGATGACGAAGATGATCAGCGTCTGGGTCGCGAGCGACTCGACGAACCAGCCGGAGCGGAACTGGGCGGCGTCCGAACCGAAACCCCGGAGCATCAGCGCGAAGGTGGCGAAGTCGAACACCGAGCTCAGCGGTCCGAAGACGATCATGAACCGTCGGATGAAGGCGATGTCCCAGTGCGACGGGCGACGCAGCTGCTCCTCGTCCACGTCGTCGGTCGGGATCGCGAGCTGGCTGGTGTCGTAGAGCAGGTTGTTGAGCAGGATCTGCGAGGGCAGCATCGGCAGGAACGACAGGAACAGGGACGCACCGGCCGCCGAGAACATGTTCCCGAAGTTGCTCGAGGTGCCCATCAGGACGTACTTGATCGTGTTGGCGAAGATGCGACGTCCCTCGGTGACGCCGTCGGCCAGCACGCCCAGGTCCTTCTCGAGCAGGATGACGTCAGCGGCGTCCTTCGCGATGTCGGTCGCGGAGTCGACCGAGATCCCGACGTCGGCGGCGTGCAGGGCGAGCGCGTCGTTCACCCCGTCCCCGAGGAAGGCGACCCCGCCACCGCTCATCCGCTGGACGCGGACGATCCTGGCCTTCTGCGCCGGGCTGATCCGCGCGAACACCGTCGTGCCGGGGATGGCGGCGCCCAAGCCGGCGTCGTCGAGCCGGTCGATCTCGCCACCGGTCAGGGACGCCCCGTCGCCCAACCCGAGGTCGTGGCAGACCTTGGCCGCGACCGCGACGTTGTCGCCGGTCACGACCTTCACCGACACCCCGAGGGCGGCGAGCCGGCGCAGCGCCTCGGACGCGTCGTGCTTGGTCGGGTCGAGGAACACCAGCAGCCCGGCCAGCTGCAGCCCGTGCTCCTCGTCCGGGCTCAGCACGAGGTCGGGTCGCACGGTGCGCGTCGCCACGGCGACCACCCGGTTGCCCGCGTCGAACTCGGCCCGCAGGGCCGCCAGCGCCTCGGGTGGCACGCCGACGCAGCGCTCCAGGACCGTCTCGGGGGCACCCTTGGTGACCATGGTCGACGCACCGGACGGCTCGTCGACGACGACCGAGATCATCCGACGGTCGTGGTCGAAGGGCAGCAGGCCTCGTCGCGGGCAGCCGTCCAGGTCGGTCCGTACGGCGGCTCCCGCGGGTGAGCGCCAGAGCGCCTGGTCCAGCGGGTTGCCCCCGACGGCGCCCCCCTCGGTGCACAGCAGCCCGAGCCGCAGCACCCGCCCGGACGTCAGACCGCCGACGGCGACACCGCGCATGAACTCGATGTGCCCGACGGTCAGGGTCCCGGTCTTGTCGGTGAACAGGACGTCGACGTCACCGAGGTCCTCGATGCAGACCAACCGCTTGACCAGCACCTTGCGCCGGCTCATCTGCCGCGCGCCCGCAGCCAGGCTCGTGGACACGACCGCGGGCAGCAGCTGCGGGGTGATGCCGACCGCGATCGCCAGGGAGAACAGCAGGGCGTCGATGACCGGGCGCTGCAGCGCCACGTTGATGACGAAGATCCCCGTCGTCAGCGCTCCCGCGACGTAGGCCAGCAGCATCGAGAACCGCCGCAGTCCCAGCTGGAACTCGGTGTCGGCGGCCCGGGTGCTCAGACCGACGGCGGTCGCGCCGAACTCGGTCCGCCCGGCGATCGCGACGACGACCCCGCGCCCGCTGCCCGCGTGGACGACCGTGCCCATCAGCGCGCACCCGGTCAGCTCGGCCAGCGCGGCGCCGGCCGGGACGGCGGCGGTCGACTTCTCGACGGGCAGCGACTCGCCCGTCAGCACCGACTCCTCGCACTCCAGGTCCGTGACGGCGAGCAGCCGCAGGTCGGCGGGGACGATGTCGCCGAGCCGCAGGTCGACCAGGTCGCCGGGCACCAGCGACTTCACGTCGACCGAGCCGGGTCGACCGTCGCGGGTCACGACCGTCCGGTGCTCGAACTGCGAGTGCAGCGCCTGCGCAGCGCGCTCGGCCCGGTACTCGTTGACGAAACCGAGGACGACCGACGCGCTGATGATGACGCCGATGATGAGCGCGTCGGCCCGCTCCCCGACGAAGTACGACACCGTCGCCGCCGCGACGAGCAGCCCCAGCAGCCCCGACCGCAGCTGGTGCAGGAGCACCGGGAGCGCCCGCGCCCGGTGCGAGGCGACCGCGTTGGGACCGAACGTCGCGCTGCGACGCTGCACCTCCTCACCCGACAGCCCAGCGGTGGAGACACCGAGGGCGGCGAGCACGTCGTCCGCGGCGCGGGTCCCGGCCTCCAGCACCGGGATCTGCGCCAGGACGACCACGCTCCGATCGTCCCGGGTGACCCGGCAGGACGCCTAGGGACCAACGACCCTGGCCCGCCCCCGACGCACGGTCTGTACTGCCGGGATCAGCTCACCGAAGGGGCAGGAGACTGACATGCGGATCACACTGGAGACCGACCGCGACGGGCGCGCCGCGCTGCTGTCGGTGCACGACGTCGACACGGTCACCGCCGGCCCGCTGATCGACATGCTGGCCGTGGCCCAGATGACCGGCGCGTTCGACGTGGTGGTCGACCTGCGGCGGGTCGACCGGCTCGACCTGCTGGCGTGCGCCGCGCTGGCGCGGGCGTCGAGGACGCTCGCGAGCCGCAACGGTCGGCTGCGGCTGGTCTGCGCCCCCGCGTGCGAGCGCGCTCCCCTGCACCTGCTCGGCCTGGACGGCGAGATCCTGGCCTCGACCCTCGCCGAGGCCGGATGGGTCGCGCCACAACCCGATCGGGCCGGTCGACCGGCACGGACGAGGGTACCGGGCGTCGCGCGCGTCCTTGCCGCTGTCGTGAGGACGACGGTGCCAAGGTCGGCCAGGACCTTCGGCCCTGGGACGCGCGCGGCGACAGCGGGAAGGTGAGGGCATGGCTGCTGTGAGTGAGACCGCGACCGCCCCACCCCGCGCACCCGACCCGGCACCAGCACCCCTCGTGGTGCCGTTCGCCGAAGGGCGCCGCGAGCAGAACGACCTGCTCGGCGGCAAGGGGGCCAACCTGGCCGAGATGACCCGGCTCGGCCTGCCGGTCCCTGCCGGCTTCGTCGTGACGACCCAGGTGTGCCGCGGCTTCATGGCACAGGGAGCGGTGCCGGCGGGGCTCCGCGACCAGGTCAGCCGCCACCTCGAGCAGCTGGAGCAGGTCCACGGACGCCGGTTCGGCGACCCGGCCGACCCGCTGCTGGTCTCCGTGCGGTCGGGGGCGAAGTTCTCCATGCCGGGGATGATGGACACGGTCCTGGACCTCGGGCTCAACGACGCGACCGTGGTCGGGCTGGCCCGGCGCGGCGGCGAGCGTTTCGCCTGGGACTGCTACGCCCGGTTGGTGGGCATGTACGGGCGAACGGTCCTCGGTGCCGACGCCGCGGCACTGGACGCGGTCACCCGCGAGGTGTGCCGACGGTCCGGCGTCCGTCACGAGAGCGAGCTGGACGCCCCCGGCAAGCGAGAGCTGGTCCGGGAACTGCGCAGCGCGCTGATCACCGGATGCGGCCGCGAGGTGCCGCAGGACCCCACCGAGCAGCTGGCCGCGGCCATCGAGGCGGTGTTCCGGTCGTGGGACGGCGACCGGGCCCGCGTGTACCGGGCGCACGAGGGGATCGACGGCAGTCTGGGCACCGCAGTCACGGTGCAGGCCATGGTGTTCGGCAATGCCGGCGACCGGTCGGGCAGCGGCGTCTGCTTCACCCGGAACCCCTCGACCGGCGACCCCGGCGCCTACGGCAACTACCTGGCGGACGCGCAGGGCGAGGACGTCGTCAACGGCGCTCGCGACGCCCAACCCCTGAGCGAGCTGAACGCCACGATGCCCGAGGTGCACCGCGAGCTCTGCGAGCACCTGGACACGCTCGAACGCCACTACCGCGACCTGTGCGACGTGGAGTTCACCGTCGAGGCCGGCCGCCTGTGGGTGCTGCAGACCAGGGTGGGCAAGCGGACGCCGGCGGCGGCGTTCCGCATCGCCCGCGATCTCGTCGGCGAGGGGATGCTCACCCTGGACGAGGCCCTGGTGCGGGTGTCCGGGGTGCAGCTCGACGCCCTGCTCACCCCCCGCTTCGTCCACGCCCCGGACTCCGAGGTGCTCGCGACCGGGCACCCCGTCAGCGCGGGGGCGGCCGTGGGGCGGGTCGCGCTGACGTCGGCGGCCGCCGTCCGCTGGGCGGCCGCGGGCGACCGGGTCGTCCTGGTGCGCCAGGAGACCAGCCCGGACGACCTCAGCGGCATGCTGGCGGCCGAGGCGGTGGTGACCGGACGCGGCGGTGTGACCTCGCACGCGGCGGTCGTCGCCCGGGGCATGGGCCGGCCGTGCGTCGTCGGCACCGGCCTCGCCATCGACGTCGAGCGGGGCGTGGTCACCGGCACGACGGGACGCACCCTGGCCGAGGGTGAGGTCGTCTCGGTGGACGGCGCCGCCGGCGTCGTGTTCGCCGGTTCGGTCGAGGTGCGGCCCAGCGCCGTCGCCGTCGCGCTCGAGGGCGGCGCCGACGCGGACGACGACGCCCTCACCGGTGCGGTCGTCGACCTGCTGGCCCACGCCGACCTGCGCCGCCGGCTGCAGGTGATGGCCAACGCCGACACGGGTTCGGACGGGGTGCGGGCCCGCGCGTACGGCGCCGAGGGCGTCGGGCTGTGCCGCACCGAGCACGCGCTGCTCGGTGAGCGCCGCAAGGTGGTCGAGGACATCGTGCTGGACCATCACCGGGACGAAGCTCTGGTCGAGCTGGAACGTCTGCACCGCAACGACTTTCACGATCTGCTGCTTGCCATGGACGGCCTGCCCGTCGTCGTGCGGCTGCTCGACCCGCCGCTGCACGAGTTCCTGCCCGACCTGGTCGAGACGGCCGTGGCGGTGGAGCACGACGCCGTCACCGGACACCCCGACCCCGAGCACCAGCGCATGCTCGAGGCCCTGCACCGCTGGAGCGAGCGCAACCCGATGCTGGGTCTGCGCGGCGTCCGGCTGGCCGTGGTCGTGCCGGACGTCTACCGCGCCCAGGTGCGGGCGCTGGGCGAGGCCACCCTGGACCTGCTTGAGCAGGGGCACGACCCGCGGCCGCACGTGATGGTGCCGCTCGTGTCCGACGTCGCCGAGCTGGTCGCGGTCCGGCGCATGGTGGGCGAGTGCCTCCGGGAGGTCGCCCACCGGCGCGGACAGGTCTGCCCCGACGTCCCGGTCGGGTCGATGATCGAGCTGCCCCGGGCGGCTCTGACCGCGGGACGCATCGCGGAGCACAGCGACTTCTTCTCGTTCGGCACCAACGACCTCACCCAGACGACCTGGGGGATGTCGAGGGACGACGCGGAGACCGCCTTCCTGCCGGCGTACCGCCGTGAAGGCCTGCTGACGACCGACCCGTTCGCGACGATCGACGCCGAGGGCGTCGGTCGCCTCATCGACCTCGCGGTGCGCGAGGGCCGCGCCGCGCGGCCCGACCTGGGTCTGGGCGTCTGCGGTGAGCAGGGCGGCGACGCCGTCTCGGTGCACTGGTTCCACCGGCACGGGCTGGACTACGTGTCGTGCTCGCCCCCGCGGGTGCGGGCGGCCCGGCTGGAGGCCGGTCGCGCGGCCGTGCTCGACCTCGTCACCGGCAGCGACTCGCGCTGACCTCGCACCACCGAGCATCGGAGCAGCTCATGAGCACCAGCAGCACCGCACCCGGCGTCACGACGTCGGGCGGCACCCGCACCGACCCGCTGACGGGCGGCGTGGTGGTCGGCTACGAGGGCACCTGGCACAGCACCAAGGCGCTGGAGCGGGCCGCGACCGAGGCGATCGAGCGCGGGCTGCCGCTGACGGTGCTGACCGTCGTGGCGACCGAGCCTGATCCGCAGCTCAGCGACGAGGCGCGCCGCGCGGCCGCGACCGATCGCTGGGACGCGGCGACCACCGACGCCGCCGCGGGGGTGGCCGCCATGCGCCGCCGGCTGCCGGGGCTGTCCGCCACCGCCGAGCTCGTCCCGGACGTCGACCCCGCCCGGCCGCAGGGGGCGCTGGCGCAGGCGCGGCTGCTCGTCGTCGGCACCGCGGGTCGTGCCGGCCGCAAGGCCTTCCTGATCGGCAGCACCAGCCGCGAGCTGGCCCGGGCCGTCACCTGCCCGGTGCTCGTGGTGCCCGAGACCACACCGCTCCGCAGCCCCGACGACAGCCCCGACGACAGCCCCGGCGCACCGGACTCCGACGTCGTGACCGGCTCGGTGGTCGTGGGCCTGCGGCACGGCGCCGAGGCCGTCGGGCTGCTGCGGCTGGCCGCCGACGAGGCCGCGCGCCGCGCGGTCCGGCTGTGCGTCGTGCACGCCTACCCGCTGGGACGGACCCCGGGGCAGGCCCAGGCGGACGTCGACCTGCTCCTGCGGCAGGCCGCCCTGGCCCACACGGTGCACGTCACCACGATCGTCACGCCGGACCCGCCGGCCGAGGCGCTGCTCGGCTACGCGGACCTGGCGGGTCTGCTCGTGGTCGGCACGCGGGGCCCGCTGGCCATGGCCCGGCTGGCGCTGGACTCGGTGAGCCGCGCCGTCCTGGATGCGGCGGACGTACCCGTGCTGCTGGTGCCGGACGCCGTCTCGCTCGCGGCCGCGCAGGACGCGGCGCTGGCGCACGGCGCGACCGCAGGCGAGACTGCCGTCCATGAACTCGACGCGGACCCGGGCGCAGGCGCCCGCAGTCACCCCTGAGCGCCTCGGCGGCCTGCGGCGGTGGAACCTGGGCCTGACGGTCCTGCACGCCCTCCAGGCGGCGGTGGTGCTCGCCCTCGCCGGCGACTTCGCGATCACCGTCACCTCCACGTTCCCCGAGGGGCCGCCGGGAACCCGGTCTCCCGCCGCGGCGGCGCTCTTCGACGTCCCGGTGGGCGCGGCCGTCGCGGCGTTCCTCGCGCTCGCGGCGCTGGACCACCTGCTCACCGCGACGGCGTCCCGGGCGACGTACGAGCGCGACCTGGCGCGCGGGATCAACCGCTTCCGGTGGGTCGAGTACTCGTTCAGCGCCACCCTGATGATCATCCTGATCGGCTTCTACTC
>JBBQGB010000063.1:0-18524 GCA_038322575.1 Actinomycetales bacterium | reverse complement strand
TGCGGGCGAGAACGTCGGCCTGCTGCTGCGTGGCCTCAAGCGCGAGGACGTCGAGCGCGGCCAGGTCGTCTGCAAGGCGGGCTCCATCACCCCGCACACGCAGTTCGACGCGAACGTCTACATCCTGTCCAAGGACGAGGGTGGCCGGCACACGCCGTTCTACGGCAACTACCGCCCCCAGTTCTACTTCCGCACCACCGACGTCACCGGCGTCGTCACGCTGCCCGAGGGCACCGAGATGGTCATGCCCGGCGACAACACCGAGATGAAGGTCGACCTCATCCAGCCGATCGCCATGGAGGAGGGCCTGCAGTTCGCCATCCGCGAGGGTGGACGCACCGTGGGCGCCGGCCGGGTCACCAAGATCCTGGCCTGAGCACAGCCTGACTGCACGGCCTGCGGGGCCCGGGCGCACGTCGTCCGGGCCCCGCAGCACGCCCACCCCCCGCACTTGCCTCACTAACTGACGCAGTCCCTTCAGGACTCGTGTCAAGTAGTGACGCAAGTGCCGGAAACGGGGGAGGGGCGGACGGATTGGCCAACTGCCGGGTGACTCTGGCAGACTACGGAAGTTGCTCGACGCGCGGCTGCTCCCAGCGGGTGCTGCGCGTCGGCGTCGGGCTTCTGGCCGGCGCACGACGACCCGAGGACGTGCAGGGGCCCTGGAGACAGGATCCCTGCGCAGGAGTGTGGCGCGAGCGCGACACGCCCGACCGCGGGGGTCGGACGCCCCAGGTGCACCCTCCACCGGCTCCCGCCGGCGGGAGGACACGAGTTCACGAGAGAGAGACCCAGACGCGATGGCGGGACAGAAGATCCGCATTCGGCTGAAGTCCTACGACCACGAGGTCATCGACAGCTCGGCGCGCAAGATCGTCGACACGGTGACGCGCGCAGGCGCGACGGTCGTGGGCCCCGTGCCGCTGCCGACCGAGAAGAACGTCTACTGCGTCATCCGCTCGCCGCACAAGTACAAGGACAGCCGCGAGCACTTCGAGATGCGCACCCACAAGCGCCTGATCGACATCATCGATCCCACGCCCAAGGCCGTCGACTCGCTGATGCGACTCGACCTGCCGGCAGACGTGAACATCGAGATCAAGCTCTAGACCGGTTGGTGAGGAAGACTCCATGACCAAGCAGATGCACGGCGTCCTGGGCAGCAAGCTCGGGATGACGCAGGTGTGGGACGAGGCGGGCCGGCTGGTGCCGGTCACCGTCGTCCAGGCAGGACCCTGCGTCGTCACCCAGGTCCGTACCTCCGACAGCGACGGCTACGACGCCGTCCAGATCGCGTACGGCGCGATCGACCCCCGCAAGGTGAACCAGCCGGCAGCCGGCCACTTCGCCAAGGCCGGTGTCACGCCGCGTCGCCACCTCGTCGAGCTGCGCACGGCCGACGCCGGCACGTACGAGCTCGGCCAGGAGATCACGGTCGAGCTGTTCGAGGCCGGCCAGAAGGTCGACGTCGTCGGCACGACCAAGGGCAAGGGCACCGCCGGTGTGATGAAGCGTCACGGCTTCCACGGCGTCGGCGCCAGCCACGGTGCGCACCGCAACCACCGCAAGCCCGGCTCGATCGGTGGCGCCTCGACGCCCGGTCGCGTGTTCAAGGGCATGAAGATGGCCGGCCGCATGGGCCACGTCCGCCAGACGACGCAGAACCTCACGGTGCACGCGGTCGACGTCGAGCGCGGGCTGCTGCTCATCAAGGGCGCGCTGCCCGGCCCCAAGGGCGGCATCGTCCTGGTGACCAACGCCGCCAAGCTGACCGCGCCGACCGCGAAGGGAGCCTGAGCCATGACGACCATCGACGTCCTGTCGCCGACCGGTGACAAGACCGGCACCGTCGACCTGCCCGCCGAGATCTTCGACGTCCAGACCAACGTGCCGCTGATCCACCAGGTGGTCGTGGCCCAGCAGGCCGCGGCCCGCCAGGGCACCCACTCGACCAAGACCCGGGGCGAGGTGCGCGGCGGTGGCCGCAAGCCCTACAAGCAGAAGGGCACCGGCCGCGCCCGCCAGGGCTCGACCCGCGCGCCGCAGTTCACCGGCGGTGGCGTCGTGCACGGTCCCAAGCCGCGCGACTACTCCCAGCGCACGCCCAAGAAGATGATCGTGGCCGCCCTGCGCGGGTCGCTGTCGGACCGGGCGCGCAACAGCCGGATCCACGTGCTGTCGGCCCTGGTCGAGGGCGACGCCCCGTCGACCAAGACCGCGATCGCCGCGCTCGACCTGCTCAGCGACCGCGCGCACCTGCTCGTCGTGCTCTCGCGCGACGACCTGCACGGCTGGAAGAGCCTGCGCAACATCGACCGCGTCCACGCGATCGTGCCCGACCAGCTGAACAGCTACGACGTCCTGTGCTCCGACGACGTCGTGTTCACCCAGGCCGCGTTCGAGACCTTCGTCGCGGGCCCGGTCAAGGGTGGCGCGTCCAGCGCCGCCACCGCGAGCAGCGATGCGACGGAGGATGCCCAGTGAGCCCCGCGATCGTCGTCCAGAAGGACCCGCGCGACATCCTGCTCGCGCCGGTCGTGTCGGAGAAGAGCTACGGGCTGCTCGACGAGGGTGCCTACACCTTCGTCGTCGACCCGCGGGCCAACAAGACCGAGATCAAGATCGCGGTCGAGCGCACGTTCGGGGTGAAGGTGAAGTCGGTCAACACCCTGAACCGCAAGGGCAAGACCCGCCGCACCAAGTTCGGGCCGGGCAAGCGCAAGGACACCAAGCGCGCCATCGTGACCCTGCGCGAGGGGTCCATCGACATCTTCGGGGGCCCGGTCTCCTGACCGGGTGCCGACGAACGAACTGCTGAGGACGTTTCCCATGGGTATCCGCAAGTACAAGCCGACGACGCCTGGCCGCCGTGGCGCCAGCGTCGCCGACTTCGTCGAGATCACGCGATCCGCGCCGGAGAAGTCGCTGGTGCGTCCGCTGACGAAGTCCGGCGGCCGCAACAGCTCGGGTCGGATCACCACCCGGCACATCGGTGGCGGTCACAAGCGCGCGTTCCGGGTGATCGACTTCCGTCGTCACGACAAGGACGGCGTGCCGGCCAAGGTGGCTCACATCGAGTACGACCCCAACCGCACCTCCCGAATCGCACTGCTGCACTACGCGGACGGCGAGAAGCGCTACATCCTCGCCCCGGCGCGGCTGAAGCAGGGCGACGCGATCGAGAACGGCCCCGCCGCCGACATCAAGCCCGGCAACAACCTGCCGCTGCGCAACATCCCCGTCGGTACGGTCATCCACGCGATCGAGCTGCGGCCCGGTGGCGGCGCGAAGATCGCCCGCTCGGCCGGCGCCAGCGTCCAGCTCGTCGCCAAGGACGGCCCCTACGCCCAGCTGCGGATGCCCTCGGGCGAGATCCGCAACGTGGACCTGCGCTGCCGCGCCTCGATCGGTGAGGTCGGCAACGCCGAGCAGTCGAACATCAACTGGGGCAAGGCCGGCCGCATGCGCTGGAAGGGCAAGCGCCCGACCGTCCGCGGTGTCGCCATGAACCCGATCGACCACCCGCACGGTGGTGGTGAGGGCAAGACCTCCGGTGGTCGCCACCCGGTCAGCCCGTGGGGGCAGGCCGAGGGCCGCACCCGTCGTCCCAACAAGGACAGCGACAAGCTCATCGTCCGTCGCCGTCGTACCGGCAAGAAGCGCTAAGGAGCCCTGACACATGCCTCGCAGTCTGAAGAAGGGCCCCTTCGTGGACGACCACCTGAGCAAGAAGGTGGACGCCCAGAACGAGAAGGGGACCAAGACCGTCATCAAGACCTGGTCCCGGCGCTCGATGATCGTGCCGGACATGCTCGGTCACACGATCGCCGTGCACGACGGCCGCAAGCACGTCCCGGTCTTCGTGACCGAGTCGATGGTCGGCCACAAGCTCGGTGAGTTCGCCCCGACCCGCACCTTCCGCGGGCACGAGAAGGACGACCGCAAGGGACGCCGCCGCTGACGCGGAGCGTCACTCCCGGGCCCCACGCCCGACCACATCCAGCACAGACCACACGAAGGCAAGGGACAGCGATGGAAGCCAAGGCGCAGGCGCGGTACATCCGCGTCACGCCCCAGAAGGCCCGCCGCGTCGTCGACCTCATCCGAGGCAAGCAGGCGACCGAGGCCTCTGCGGTGCTGCAGTTCGCACCCCAGAGCGCCAGCGACCCCGTCCGCAAGGTGCTCCTGAGCGCCGTCGCGAACGCCCGGGTCAAGGCGGAGAAGGCTTCTGAGGCGTTCGACGAGCGTGACCTGGTCGTCCAGGCCGCGTTCGTCGACGAGGGACCGACCATGAAGCGGTTCCGTCCGCGCGCCCAGGGGCGCGCCTACCGGATCAACAAGCGCACCAGCCACATCACCGTGGTCGTCGGTGTGCCCGAGGGCAGGGCCGCGACGGCCAGGTCCGCGACGAAGGGGAGGACCCACTAGTGGGTCAGAAGGTCAACCCGCACGGGTTCCGCCTCGGCATCACCACCGACCACAAGTCGCGGTGGTTCGCCGACAGCACCAAGCCGGGCCAGCGTTATCGCGACTACGTGAAGGAAGACGTCCAGATCCGCGCCCTGATGTCCAAGGGCATGGAGCGGGCCGGCATCTCCAAGGTCGAGATCGAGCGCACCCGCGACCGGGTCCGCGTCGACATCCACACCGCGCGCCCGGGCATCGTCATCGGCCGCCGCGGCGCCGAGGCCGACCGCATTCGCGGCGAGCTCGAGAAGCTCACCGGCAAGCAGGTGCAGCTGAACATCCTCGAGGTCAAGAACCCCGAGATCGACGCGCAGCTGGTCGCGCAGGGCGTCGCCGAGCAGCTGTCCGCTCGCGTGTCGTTCCGCCGCGCGATGCGCAAGGGCATGCAGAGCTCGCTGCGCGCCGGCGCCAAGGGCATCCGGGTGCAGTGCTCCGGACGCCTCGGTGGCGCCGAGATGTCGCGCTCGGAGTTCTACCGCGAGGGTCGGGTGCCGCTGCACACGCTGCGCGCGAACATCGACTACGGCTTCTACGAGGCCCGGACGACGTTCGGCCGCATCGGCGTGAAGGTGTGGATCTACAAGGGCGACGTCACGGCCCGCGAGCTCGCCCAGCAGCAGGCCACCGCGCCTCGCCCGCCGCGCAGCCCGCGGCCCGAGCGCACCGCCGAGCGCCCGGCGCGCGGCACCCGTCGTCCGGTCGACGGCGGCAGCGACGCTCCCGCCGCGGCTGCCGAGCCGGCACCCGCGGCCACCTCGCCCGAGGCGACCGCTCCCGTCCCCGCGACCGGTTCGGAGGCCTGAGCCATGCTGATCCCGCGTCGCGTCAAGCACCGCAAGCAGCACCACCCGGGCCGCTCCGGTGCCGCCACCGGTGGCACCGTCGTCTCGTTCGGTGAGTTCGGCATCCAGGCGCTCGAGCCGGCCTACCTGACCAACCGTCAGATCGAGTCGGCGCGTATCGCGATGACCCGGCACATCAAGCGTGGCGGCAAGGTGTGGATCAACGTCTATCCCGACCGCCCGATCACCAAGAAGCCCGCCGAGACCCGCATGGGCTCGGGCAAGGGCTCGCCCGAGTGGTGGATCGCGAACATCAAGCCAGGCCGCGTCATGTTCGAGCTCGCTGGCGTGCCCGAGGACATCGCCAAAGAGGCGATGCTGCGGGCCATGCACAAGCTCCCGATGAAGTGCCGCTTCGTGCGGCGCGAAGGTGGTGACATCTGATGGCAATCGGATCCGCGGACCTGGTGGCCAGCGAGCTGCGCACCTTCGACGACGAGCGGCTGGTCGAGGAGCTGCGCAAGGGCAAGGAAGAGCTGTTCAACCTGCGCTTCCAGTCGGCCACCGGTCAGCTCGAGAGCCACGGCCGGCTGCGCGCCGTCCGTCGCGACATCGCGCGCATCTACACGATCCTGCGCGAGCGAGAGCTCGGCATCGACACCGCACCGGAGGCATCGGCATGAGCAGCACCGACAGCACCGTCGCGACCGACGAGCGCGCGACCCGCAAGACCCGTCGCGGCTACGTCGTCAGCGACAAGATGGACAAGACCGTCGTGGTCGAGGTCGAGGACCGCGTCAAGCACCCGCTGTACGGCAAGGTCATGCGCCGCACCAGCAAGGTGCAGGCGCACGACGAGGCCAACGCGGCCGGCACCGGTGACCTGGTGCTGATCATGGAGACCCGACCGCTGTCGGCCACCAAGCGCTGGCGCGTCGTCGAGATCCTCGACAAGGCCAAGTGAGCCCCAGCACCGCCCGCACACCACAGTCCGAAGCAGTGTTCCGCCAGGCTCGCCAGCCGAGAACCGGCGCGACGACAGGAGCTCAGCAGTGATCCAGCAGGAGTCGCGACTCAAGGTCGCCGACAACACCGGTGCCAAGCAGATTCTGTGCATCCGTGTCCTCGGTGGCTCGGGTCGACGCTACGCAGGCATCGGTGACGTCATCGTCGCCACCGTCAAGGACGCCATCCCCGGCGGCAACGTCAAGAAGGGCGACGTCGTCAAGGCCGTCATCGTGCGCACCTCCAAGGAGCGCCGGCGTCCGGACGGCTCGTACATCCGCTTCGACGAGAACGCGGCCGTGATCCTGCGGCCGGACGGCGACCCCCGGGGCACCCGCATCTTCGGCCCGGTGGGCCGCGAGCTGCGGGACAAGAAGTTCATGAAGATCGTCTCCCTGGCACCGGAGGTGCTCTGACATGCCGAAGATGAAGATCAAGAAGGGTGACCTCGTCGAGGTCATCACCGGGCGCGCGCAGAAGAACGGCGGCGACCGCGGCAAGCAGGGCAAGGTGATCTCGGTCGACACCGAGCGCCAGCGGGTGCTCGTCGAGGGCGTGCGGATGGTCAAGCGGCACACCAAGGCCGGCACCACCGGCCGTGGCGCGCGCACCGGCGGGATCATCAACCAGGAGGCCGCGCTGCACATCAGCAACGTCATGCTGGTCGACCCCGAGTCCAAGAAGCGCACCCGCGTGGGCTACCGCCTCGAGACCGTCGAGCGCGACGGCCGTGACCGCACCGTCCGCGTGCGCTTCGCCAAGCGCTCCGGAAAGGACCTCTGATGACCGACACCACCGTCACCGAGACCCCGGACGCGCCCAGCGAGGCGCGCACCCAGCGTCCTCGGCCGCGCCTGAAGGCGCGCTACCACGACGAGATCGTCGCCGCGCTCACCGAGCAGTTCGGGTTCTCCAACCGGATGCAGGTGCCCGGCGTGGTCAAGGTCGTCGTCAACATGGGTGTGGGCGAGGCCGCCCGCGACTCCAAGCTGATCGACGGCGCCGTCCGCGACCTGGCGGCCATCACCGGCCAGAAGCCGGTCGTCACGAAGGCGCGCAAGTCGATCGCCCAGTTCAAGCTGCGCGAGGGCATGCCGATCGGCACGCACACCACCCTGCGCGGCGACCGGATGTGGGAGTTCCTCGACCGGCTCGTGTCGACGGCGCTGCCCCGCATCCGCGACTTCCGCGGTCTGTCGCCCAAGCAGTTCGACGGCAACGGCAACTACACGTTCGGTCTGAACGAGCAGTCGATGTTCCACGAGATCGACCAGGACCGCATCGACCGCGTGCGCGGTATGGACATCACGGTCGTGACCACCGCGACCAACGACGACGAGGGTCGTGCGCTGCTGCGCAGCCTCGGCTTCCCGTTCAAGGAGAACTGACATGGCGAAGACGTCGCTGGTCAACAAGGCCAACGCCAAGCCCAAGTTCAAGGTCCGCGGCTACACGCGGTGCCAGCGGTGCGGTCGGCCGCGCTCGGTCTACAAGATCTTCGGCCTGTGCCGGATCTGCTTCCGCGAGATGGCACACGCCGGCGAGCTGCCCGGCATCACCAAGAGCTCCTGGTAACAACTACGCCGCAGGTCCTGGGCCGAACGGTCCGCTAGAAACCACGGCGAGGAAGGGCAGGAAAGCCCGATGACCATGACCGACCCCATCGCAGACATGCTCACCCGTCTGCGCAACGCGAACTCGGCGTACCACGACAGCGTGGCCATGCCGTTCAGCAAGCTGAAGTCCCACATCGCCGAGATCCTCGAGGCCGAGGGGTACATCTCCTCGTGGACCGTCGAGGACGCGGAGGTGGGCAAGAAGCTCGTCCTGGAGCTGAAGTTCGGCCCCAGCCGCGAGCGCTCGATCGCCGGCATTCGCCGCGTCTCCAAGCCCGGTCTGCGCGTCTACGCGAAGTCGACGAACCTGCCCAAGGTGCTCGGTGGTCTGGGCGTGGCGATCCTGTCGACGTCCTCGGGGCTGCTGACCGACCGTCAGGCATCACAGAAGGGCGTGGGTGGGGAAGTCCTCGCCTACGTCTGGTAGGGGAGAAGCAATGTCTCGCATCGGAAGGCTCCCCGTCGTCGTCCCCAGCGGCGTCGACATCGACATCGACGGCCAGGCCGTCACGGTCAAGGGCCCCAAGGGCACGCTGTCGCACACCGTGGCCGCGCCGATCGTCGTCGAGCGCAGCGAGGACGGCACGCTCGCCGTCCAGCGCCCGGACGACGAACGCCGCAGCCGCTCGCTGCACGGCCTGACCCGCACCCTGATCGCCAACATGGTGCAGGGCGTGACCCAGGGCTACGAGAAGAAGCTCGAGATCGTCGGCACCGGTTACCGCGTGCAGGCCCGCGGCGCTGACCTGGAGTTCGCGCTGGGCTACAGCCACTCGATCACCGTCAAGGCGCCCGAGGGCATCTCGTTCACCGTCGACGGCGTCACGCGCTTCAGCGTGGTCGGCATCGACAAGCAGCAGGTCGGCGAGGTCGCCGCCAACATCCGCAAGCTGCGCAAGCCCGACCCGTACAAGGGCAAGGGCGTCCGGTACGCCGGCGAGCAGGTCCGCCGCAAGGTCGGAAAGGCTGGTAAGTAAGCCATGGCACTGACCATCAAGCGCCCCGGGGGCAAGGTCGCCGCACGCGGTCGCCGCCACCTGCGGGTCCGCAAGAAGCTCACCGGCACCGTCGCCCGGCCGCGCCTGGTCGTCTCGCGCTCGACGCGGCACGTCTTCGTGCAGGTCGTCGACGACGTGGCCGGCCGCACGCTGGCGTCCGCGTCGACGATGGAGATCGACCTGCGCGAGCTCAGCGCCGACAAGACCGCCAAGGCCCGCAAGGTCGGCGAGCTCGTCGCCGAGCGCGCCAAGGCCGCCGGCGTCGAGGCCGTCGTCTTCGACCGCGGCGGCAACCGCTACCACGGTCGCGTCGCCGCGATCGCCGAGGGCGCCCGCGAGGGGGGGCTGGACCTGTGACCAGCACCCGCGCGACGAACAGCGCCATCTGCACCGCACACGAGAAGAGGAACGCCTGATGCCAGGACCCCAGCGCCGCGGAACCGGTGCCGGAGCCGGCGCCGCAGCCGGCGGCAACGACCGCAAGGACCGCCGTGACCGCGACACCCGCCGCGACGCGGGTGCCGAGAAGACCACCTACGTCGAGCGCGTCGTCACCATCAACCGCGTCTCCAAGGTCGTCAAGGGCGGTCGCCGCTTCAGCTTCACGGCCCTCGTGGTCGTCGGCGACGGCGACGGCACGGTTGGCGTCGGCTACGGCAAGGCCAAGGAGGTGCCCGCGGCGATCGCCAAGGGTGTCGAGGAGGCCAAGAAGCAGTTCTTCAAGGTGCCCCGCATCCAGGGGACCATCCCGCACCCCATCACCGGTGAGGCCGCGGCCGGCGTCGTCATGCTGCGTCCGGCCGCTCCGGGTACCGGCGTCATCGCCGGTGGTCCGGTGCGCGCCGTGCTCGAGTGCGCCGGCATCCACGACGTCCTGAGCAAGTCGCTCGGCTCGTCCAACGCCATCAACATCGTCCACGCGACGGTGGCCGCCCTGCAGGGGCTCGAGCGCCCCGAGGCGGTCGCAGCGCGCCGGGGGATGCCCCTGGAGCACGTGGCCCCGGCCGCGATGCTGCGGGCGCGGGCCGCTGGGATCGGTGCCTGATGGGCCGGCTCAAGGTGACCCAGACCCGGTCGACGATCGGCGGCAAGCAGAACCAGCGCGACACGCTGCGCTCGCTGGGTCTCAAGCGCATCGGCGACGTCGTCGTCAAGGAGGACCGTCCCGAGATCCGCGGCATGGTCAACACCGTGCGGCACCTCGTGACCTTCGAGGAGGTGGACTGACATGGCGCAGACCCAAGACCAGACCAGCCCCAAGGTGACCGTGCTCAAGGTGCACCACCTGCGACCGGCACCGGGGGCCAAGACGGCCAAGACCCGCGTCGGCCGCGGTGAGGGCAGCAAGGGCAAGACCGCCGGCCGAGGCACCAAGGGCACCAGCGCGCGCTACCAGGTGCCGCAGGGGTTCGAGGGTGGCCAGATGCCGATGCACATGCGGCTGCCCAAGCTGCGCGGGTTCACCAACCCGGCCAAGATCTACTACCAGGTCGTCAACCTGGACACCCTGGCCGAGCTGTTCCCCGAGGGTGGCGACGTCACCCCCGAGGCGCTCGTCGAGCGCGGCGCCGTGCGCAAGGGCCAGCGGGTCAAGGTGCTCGGTGCCGGTGACGTGAGCGCGAAGCTCACCGTCTCGGCGCACCGGTTCTCGGGCTCGGCCCGGGCCAAGATCGAGGCAGCCGGGGGCACGACCACCCAGCTGTGACCTGGCCCCACCCGGCGACCTGCGCCGGTTGGGACCAGCCGACGGCACCCCGGACCCCGCCTGACGCGGGGTGCCGGGGTGTTATCGTCCGACGGGGCCTCTCGCGAGGGGGGCGTCAACACCGATGCCGCCGTCCAGGTGGTGCGCTGGAGGATCCGTGCTCACCGCGTTTGCCCGAGCGTTCCGTACCCCGGACCTGCGCAAGAAGCTGCTGTTCACCCTCGCGGTGATCGCGCTGTTCCGGCTCGGCTCGCTGATCCCGACGCCCGGCGTCAGCTACCCCAACGTCCAGCAGTGCCTGTCGCTGTCCAAGGGCAACAGCCTGCTCGGCCTGGTCAACATGTTCAGCGGCGGAGCGCTGCTGCAGCTGTCGATCTTCGCGCTGGGGATCATGCCGTACATCACGGCGAGCATCATCGTGCAGCTGCTCACCGTGGTCATCCCTCGGTTCGAGGAGCTGAAGAAGGAGGGCCAGCAGGGCACCTCCAAGCTCACCCAGTACACGCGCTACCTGACCATCGGCCTGGCCGTGCTGCAGTCGACCACCCTGGTCTCGATCGCGCGCACCCAGGGTCGGCTGTTCAGCAACTGCCCCGCGGACCTCGTGCCCAGCGACAGCCTGTTCACCATCCTGATCATGGTGCTCACCATGACCGCCGGCACCGGCCTGATCATGTGGCTGGGTGAGCTGATCACCGACAAGGGCGTCGGCAACGGCATGTCGCTGCTGATCTTCACCCAGATCGCGGCCGGGTTCCCCGGGTCGCTGTGGGCGATCCGCAGCACCAAGGGCTGGGGCGTGTTCACCCTGGTCATCGCCGTCGGCCTGGTCATCGTCGCGCTGGTGGTGTTCGTCGAGCAGAGCCAGCGGCGGGTGCCGGTGCAGTACGCCAAGCGGATGATCGGGCGGCGCCAGTACGGCGGCACCAGCACCTACATCCCGCTGAAGGTCAACCAGGCCGGCGTCATCCCGGTGATCTTCGCGTCCTCGCTGCTGTACCTGCCGGCGCTGATCGCCCAGTTCCAGAGCGACCAGACCGCCGGGTGGGTCGTGTTCATCACCAACTACCTGGTGCGCGGCGACCACCCGCTCTACATGGCGCTGTACTTCGGGCTGATCGTGTTCTTCACCTACTTCTACGTCGCGATCACGTTCAACCCCGACGAGGTCGCCGACAACATGAAGAAGTACGGCGGCTTCATCCCCGGCATCCGCGCCGGCCGTCCCACCGCCGAGTACCTCGACTACATCCTGACCCGCATCACGCTGCCGGGCGCCATCTACCTGGGTCTGCTCTCGCTGATCCCGCTCATCGCCCTGGCGCTGGTCAACGCGAACCAGAACTTCCCGTTCGGTGGCACCTCGATCCTCATCATCGTGGGCGTCGGCCTCGAAACGGTGAAGCAGATCGAGTCCCAGCTGCAGCAGCGGCACTACGAAGGGTTCCTGCGCTGATGCGCCTCGTCATCCTCGGCCCTCCCGGTGCGGGCAAGGGCACCCAGGCGGCGCTGCTGGCCCAGCACTACGGCATCCCGGCGATCTCGACCGGCGACATCTTCCGGTCCAACATCGCCGACGGCACCGAGCTCGGCGTCCAGGTCAAGGCGATCGTGGACGCCGGCGGGTACGTCCCCGACGAGGTCACCAACGCGATGGTGCGCGACCGGCTGGCCCAGGACGACGCGTCCGGCGGGTTCCTGCTGGACGGCTACCCCCGCACCCGCGCCCAGGTCGACGAGCTCGACCAGATGCTCGCCGCCGCCGGCTCGGCGCTGGACGCCGTCGCCGAGCTGACCGTCGACCCCGACGAGATCGTGGCCCGGCTGGTGAAGCGGGCCGAGACGGCCGGACGCAGCGACGACGCCGAAGAGACCGTGCGGCACCGCCAGGAGGTCTACATCGAGCAGACCGCCCCCCTGACGGCGGTGTACGGCGAGCGCGGGCTGCTCGTGCAGGTTGACGGCATGGGCGAGGTCGACGAGGTCAGCACCCGCCTCCAGCAGGCCATCGACGGCCGGGCCGCCACGGTCCAGCGGTGAACGGCGGTCCCGCCGCGTGATCGGCCGCGACCGGATCCAGTACAAGACGCCCGACCAGGTGCGGGCCATGCGTCGAGCGGGCCTGGTCGTGGGTGAGACGCTCGCACTGCTGCGCGCGTCCGCCGAGGTCGGCATGACGACCCGCGACCTGGACGCGATCGCCGAGAAGCGCATCCGCGGGGCGGGGGCGGTGCCCTCGTTCATGGGCTACCACGGGTTCCCCGCGACGCTCTGCGTCTCGGTCAACGACGAGATCGTGCACGGCATCCCCGGTGACCGGGTGCTCGCCGACGGCGACGTGGTCTCGATCGACTGCGGCGCGATCGTCGAGGGCTGGCACGGCGACGCCGCCGTCTCGTTGGTCGTGGGTCACGCCGACCCCGCCGACGAGCAGCTGGTCGACACCACCGAGCAGGCCATGTGGCACGGCATCGCGGCGCTGCTCGCCGGACGCCGACTGCACGAGGTGGGCTCGGCGGTCGAGGACCTGGTCGAGTCGCGGGCGCAGGACGGGGGAGCGCTGGGCCCCGAGGGGTACGGCATCGTCGAGGAGTACGTCGGCCACGGGATCGGGACGCAGATGCACCAGGACCCCCAGGTGCCCAACTACCGGGTGCGCGACAAGGGTGTGCGGGTGCGCGCCGGGCTGGTGGTCGCGATCGAGCCGATGCTCACCCGCGGCTCGGCCGCGACCCGGGTTCTGGACGACGACTGGACCGTCGTCAGCACCGACTCCTCGCGGGCCGCGCACTTCGAGCACACCGTCGCCGTCGCCGACGACGGGCTGTGGGTGCTGACCGCCCTGGACGGCGGCCGCGAGCAGCTGGCCCGGCTGGGCGCGCCGTACGCCGGGCGGGACTGAGCGCACCGCACCCTCAGGCAGCCCCGGCCGGGCGGGCGCATTTGGGATCTCGTGCCGCTCTGGCGTATCCTGGCGTGTCGGCGCACGACGTCTCGTCCTCACCCCCGTCCCGCGGCTGGTTCTGGCGGTTGGAGGACGGTCGTTCGCGTGCACGATGATTCACCCATCCCCGTGGGTCCGGCCGAATGGCCGGCCCACGCACGTCGACAGCACGGAATGCGGAGGACATGGCGAAGAAGGACGGTGTCATCGAGATCGAGGGCACGATCATCGAGGCTCTGCCCAACGCGATGTTCCGCGTCGAGCTGAGCAACGGTCACAAGGTTCTCGCGCACATCTCGGGCAAGATGCGTCAGCACTACATCCGGATCCTGCCCGAGGACCGGGTCGTGGTCGAGCTCAGTCCCTATGACCTCACCCGCGGACGCATCGTCTTCCGTTACCGCTAGACCCCGTTTCCCGGCGTACGACGTCCACCCTGACCACCACGAGCAGACGGCAGGCAGATGAAGGTCAAGCCCAGCGTCAAGAAGATCTGCGACAAGTGCAAGGTGATCCGCCGTCACGGGCGGGTCATGGTGATCTGCGAGAACCTGCGCCACAAGCAGCGCCAGGGCTGAGCAGCCACCACCCGCACCAGCAGGTCCGATCGACCAGCACCACCCTCGAAGCACCACCCGACCCCCGGGCTCGCCCGGGACGTCACCCCCGGCCGCGGAGGCCGGGGACCGCTCCCCACCCGGGAGCGGACCGGTGGTGCACCAGACCTCCGCAGCACGATGAGGAGAACCATGGCTCGTCTGATCGGCGTCGACCTCCCGCGCGACAAGCGCCTCGAGGTCGCGCTCACCTACATCTACGGCGTGGGTCGCACCCGCGCCGCCGAGACCCTCACCGCGACGGGCGTCAGCCCCGACGTGCGGGTCAAGGACCTGACCGACGACGACCTGGTCGCTCTGCGCGACCATCTCGAGGCCAGCTTCAAGCTCGAGGGCGACCTGCGTCGCGAGGTCGCCGCCGACATCCGCCGCAAGGTCGAGATCGGCAGCTACGAGGGCATCCGGCACCGCCGCGGCCTGCCCGTCCGCGGCCAGCGCACCAAGACCAACGCTCGGACCCGCAAGGGCCCCAAGCGCACCGTGGCCGGCAAGAAGAAGGCCGCCCGCAAGTAGTCCGCCCTGTCGATCCCTCGCACGGCGGACCGACGACCTCCCCTCAGCACAGGAGCTATCTGCACATGCCTCCCAAGAGCCGTACGGCTGCGGGCACCAAGAAGGTGCGCCGCAAGGAGAAGAAGAACATCGCCCACGGGCACGCTCACATCAAGAGCACGTTCAACAACACGATCGTCTCGATCACCGACCCCGCCGGGGCCGTCATCGCCTGGGCCTCAGCCGGCCAGGTGGGCTTCAAGGGCTCGCGTAAGTCGACGCCGTTCGCCGCGCAGATGGCCGCCGAGGCCGCTGCCCGGCGCGCGATGGAGCACGGCATGCGCAAGGTCGACGTGTTCGTCAAGGGCCCGGGCTCCGGGCGCGAGACCGCGATCCGATCGCTGACCGCGACCGGCCTCGAGGTCGGCTCGATCTCGGACGTCACCCCCGTGCCGCACAACGGCGTCCGCCCGTCCAAGCGTCGCCGCGTCTGACGCGCGGCGAGACCTAGGAGAACCAGCCACATGGCGCGTTACACCGGCCCCGACTGCAAGCGCTGTCGGCGTGAGAAGACCAAGCTGTTCCTCAAGGGAGCCAAGTGCGACTCCCCCAAGTGCCCCATCGAGATCCGGCCCTACCCGCCGGGCATGCACGGCCGCGCGCGCACCAAGGAGAGCGAGTACCTCCTGCAGATGCGTGAGAAGCAGAAGGCCGCGCGCATCTACGGGGTGCTCGAGAAGCAGTTCCGCAACTACTACGACGAGGCCCACCGCGGCACCGGCAAGACCGGTGAGAACCTGCTGCGCCTGCTCGAGCTGCGGCTCGACAACGTCGTCTACCGCGCCGGCTTCGCCGCCTCGCGCGACATGGCCCGCCAGTTCGTCCGGCACGGCCACGTCACCGTGAACGGCATCAAGGTCGACATCCCCTCGTACCGGGTCCGCGAGAAGGACATCGTCGAGGTGCGGGTCAAGTCCCACGAGATGACGCCGTTCGTCATCGCGCGTGAGACCGCCGGCGAGCGCACCGTCCCCGCGTGGCTCGAGGCCATCCCCAGCCAGCTGCGGATCCTGGTGCACTCCCTGCCCTCGCGGCAGGTCATCGACACCCAGGTGCAGGAGCAGCTGATCGTCGAGCTCTACAGCAAGAACTGATCGACCGCCGGACGTCGGCGCCGCGGCCAGCCCGCGGACCGACGTCCGGCGCACCCACCCGGCAGACAGAGCCCGGGTGGGCACGGAAGTCATGAGGTGCCATATAGCGGGCACCCGTGGGAAGGAATCACCCCGTGCTCATCGCACAGCGTCCCCAGCTCACCGAAGACGTCATCGACGACTCGCGCTCGCGGTTCGTCATCGAGCCGCTCGAGCCCGGCTTCGGCTACACCCTCGGCAACTCCCTGCGCCGCACCCTGCTGTCGTCGATCCCCGGTGCCTCGGTCACGAGCCTGCGCATCGACGGCGTCCTGCACGAGTTCTCCACCGTGCCGGGCGTCAAGGAGGACATCACCGAGATCATCCTGAACATCAAGCAGCTGGTGGTCTCCAGCGAGCACGACGAGCCCGTCGTGATGTACCTGCGCAAGCAGGGCCCCGGCGCCGTCACGGCCGCTGACATCGCGCCGCCCGCCGGTGTCGAGGTCATCAACAGCGACCTGCACATCGCGACGCTGAACGCCAAGGGCAAGCTCGAGATGGAGCTGACCGTCGAGCGCGGCCGCGGCTACGTGTCGGCCACCCAGAACAAGTCCGGCGACGCCGAGATCGGCCGCATCCCGGTCGACTCGATCTACTCACCGGTGCTCAAGGTGACCTACAAGGTCGAGGCGACCCGCGTCGAGCAGCGCACCGACTTCGACCGGCTGGTCGTCGACGTCGAGACCAAGTCCAGCATCGCCCCGCGCGACGCGATGGCCTCGGCCGGCAAGACCCTGGTCGAGCTGTTCGGTCTGGCCCGCGACCTCAACGTCGAGGCCGAGGGCATCGACATGGGCCCCTCGCCGACCGACGCGGCCCTGGCCGCCGACCTGGCGCTGCCGATCGAGGAGCTCGAGCTCACGGTGCGCTCGTACAACTGCCTCAAGCGCGAGGGCATCCACACCGTCGGTGAGCTGGTCGGGCGCAGCGAGGCCGACCTGCTCGACATCCGCAACTTCGGTGCCAAGTCGATCGACGAGGTCAAGGCCAAGCTCGTCGGCATGGGGCTGCAGCTCAAGGACAGCCCGCCCGGGTTCGACCCCACCGCGGTCGTCGAGAACTACGGCGACGACGACGCGGCGTACGCCGAGGACGAGCAGTACTGACCTTCCCCCCGGGGTGCGCCGCCTGGCGCGTCCTGACCGACCGGTAGGAGATCGACCACCATGCCCCAGCCCACGAAGGGTCCGCGTCTCGGCGGCGGCCCCGCCCACGAGCGGCTGATCCTCGGCAACCTGGCCCAGGCGCTGTTCGAGAACGACCGCATCACCACCACCCAGGCCAAGGCCAAGCGGCTGCGCCCGCTCGCCGAGCGCCTGGTGACCTTCGCCAAGCGCGGTGATCTGCACGCCCGACGTCGGGTGCTCGCGGTGATCAGCGACAAGGGTGTCGTGCACCGCCTGTTCACCGAGATCGCGCCGGACGTCGCCGAGCGCGAGGGCGGCTACACCCGGATCACCAAGATCGCCCCGCGCAAGGGCGACAACGCCCCGATGGCCGTCATCGAGCTGGTCCGCGAGCCGCTGTCGGCCAAGCAGGCGACCGTGCGCGAGGCCGAGGCCGCCACCCGGCGCACCTCGCGCAAGACCAGCACGACGGCCGCCGCGGCGGCCGAGGCCGAGGCCAAGGCGCAGGAGGCTGCCGACGCGCACCGCGAGGGTGACGTCGAGGCAGCGGTCGACGCCGCTGCCGAGGCCGAGCAGGTCGCCGAGGTCGTCGAGGAGCAGACGCCGGGCACCGACGACGCCGCGCACGCCGACGCCGCGGCCGACATCGCCGACGACGAGGCCACGGCCGCCATCGACGAGTCGACGGACGGCAAGGCCTGACCCAGGACACCCCGCACGACGAACCCGCCGCCCCCCGTAAGGGGGACGGCGGGTTCGTGCGCGTGCGCCTGGACCTCGGGTACGACGGGTCGGCGTTCGCCGGGTGGGCCGCCCAGCCCGCGCAGCGGACGGTCGAGGCCGTCCTGGCCCGGGCACTGGCCCAGGTGCTGCGGCTGCCCGACGTCCCGCGCCTGGTCGTGGCCGGGCGCACCGACTCGGGGGTGCACGCGCGACAGCAGGTGGCCCACGTCGACCTGCCTGCCTCCTTGTGGGCCGCAGCCCCCGGGCGCTCCGACGCACCGCCGGGTCGGGCGCTGGTGCGCCGGCTGACCGGGGTGCTGCCGCGCGACGTCCGCGTGCGCCGGGCCGAGGTCGCCCCCGCGGGGTTCGACGCCCGGTTCTCGGCGCTGCGCCGGCACTACGCCTACCGCGTCAGCGAGACCGAGTCCGGGCCCGACCCGCTGCGCCGGCACGAGGTGCTCGACCTGCGCCGTCCGCTGGACGTCGAGGCCATGGTGGCCGCGTCGGCGACCCTGGTCGGCCTGAACGACTTCGCCGCGTTCTGCCGCCGCCGCGAGGGAGCGACGACGGTGCGCACGCTGCTCGAGTACTCGTGGCGGCGGCCCGCGCCGGGCGAGCCCGACGCCGGCCTGGTCGTGGCCACCGTGGTGGCCGACGCCTTCTGCCACTCGATGGTGCGGGCCCTGGTCGGTGCGCTGGTGCCGGTGGGGCTGGGCCGGCACGACGTCCAGTGGCCCGCCCAGGTGCTGGCCGGGCGGGCCCGCGACTCCCGCGTCGACGTCGTGGCCCCCGGCGGCCTGACCCTCGAGCGGGTCGACTACCCGCCCGACGACCAGCTCGCCGTCCGCGCCC
>JBBQGB010000062.1:0-18780 GCA_038322575.1 Actinomycetales bacterium | reverse complement strand
GGCGGGCTGCTCCAGGGCGTCCCCCACGTCCTGTCCGCCCACAGCCTGGAGCCCCTGCGCCCCTGGAAGGCCGAGCAGCTCGGGGGCGGCTACGCGGTGTCCTCCTGGGCGGAGTCCACGGCCTACCACGGGGCTGCCGCCGTGATCGCGGTCTCGGCCGGGATGCGCGCCGACATCCTGCGCTGCTACCCCGCCGTGGACCCCGCCAGGGTCCACGTGGTCCACAACGGGATCGACTCGAGCGCGTGGCGCCCCGACGACAGCCCCCAGGCGCACGAGGCGCTGCGCGGGCTCGGGATCGACCCCGAGAAGCCCTCGGTCGTCTTCGTCGGGCGCATCACCCGCCAGAAGGGCCTGCCGTACTTCCTGCGCGCCGTCGCCGCGCTCGACCCCGATGTCCAGATCGTGCTGTGCGCGGGCGCCCCCGACACCGCCGAGATCATGGCCGAGGTCGAGGGGCTCGTCGCCGGCCTTCGGCAGGAGCGCCAGGGAGTGGTGTGGATCGACCGGATGCTCGAGCGCGAGGACGTCGTGGCGCTGCTGTCGTCGGCCACCGCGTTCGCCTGCCCGTCGGTCTACGAGCCGCTGGGGATCGTCAACCTCGAGGCGATGGCGTGCGAGGCGCCGGTCGTCGGCACCGCGACCGGCGGGATCCCCGAGGTCGTGGCGGACGGCGTCACCGGGCGCCTGGTGCAGATCGAGCAGTCCGACGACGGCACGGGCACACCCGTGGACCCCGAGGCGTTCGTCCGCGACATGGCCGCGACGCTGGCCGAGGTCGTCGCCGACCCGAAGCGCGCCCGGGCGATGGGCGTCGCCGGGCGGGCCCGCGCCGTCGAGGAGTTCGCGTGGGACACCGTGGCCGAGCGCACCCTGCAGGTCTACGGCACCATCGCGCGCTGACGCGCACCGTCAGGGGCGGGGCTCCAGCGCCGCGTTGATGGCGGCGACGACGGCCCGCCGGCCGACGTCGTCCAGGCCGCGCAGCGCCTGCGCCCGGCGGCCGGCCTCCCACCCCGTGACGGCGCCGCCGTCGTCCTCGCGGGCCAGCTCGACGATGCCGCGCACCCGCCAGGCCAGGTCGAGCACCCGCGCCGAGCGCGGGGGGCAGTCCGGCGGCAGCATCCCGGTCGGCCCGCGGCCCGAGCGCAGGCCGCCGATCCGGTCGGCGGCGTCCGGGCGCCAGCGCGAGACGTCCAGGCCGTCCAGCGCCGCCGTCGCCTCCAGCAGGGCCTCGCGCAGGGCGCGCTCGGCCTCGGCCAGGCTGCCGACGTCGGTCACCCGCTGCGGCGCTGTGGCGTGCAGCCGCCAGGTCACCAGGTGGCCCGTCTCGTACGCCGACCCGAACTCCTCGATGACCGGCACCAGCGCCAGCGGGGCGCCGCCGACGACCAGGACGCACTCGCCGGCGTCCAGCGCCTCGTGGTTGACGTCGGCCGGGCCGGGCAGCCCCAGGGCGTCGCCCGGCGCCGGCAGCACCACCCGCAACCCGGTCGAGCCGGCGTCCCGCAGGGCCAGGACCAGCGAGCGGACGTCCGCGCACTCGGGTAGCGGCAGGTCGCCGACCGGCTCGACCGCGTGCGGCTCGTCCTCGCCCTGGACGGCGCGGACCGCCTGGTCGACGCCCACCCGTCCGGCCAGGGCCGCACCGCCCCAGGCGGCCAGCAGCACCGATCGCGGCAGCGAGGTCACCGCGCCAGGCTACGGCGCCGGGGTCGCGCCGAGCCGGCCGCCCGGCGTCCGGCGTCCGGCGCCCCACCCTGGGTCCCGCTACGACGACACCCGGTTGTCGGGGGGGCACCCCCACTACGGTCAGAACGGAGCAGGGTGCCCCCGCGACAACGGAAGGGCGGCGGTGCGGCGGCGCAGGGGGCGGCGGCGCGCTGGATAGGGTCGAGCCATGAGTGACGTGCTCGAGCTGGCCGGCGTGACGGTGGTGCGCGGGCAGACCACGCTCGTCGAGGACGTCGACTGGTCGGTCAGCGAGGGCGAGCGGTGGGTGGTGCTCGGCCCCAACGGCGCGGGCAAGACGACGCTGCTGCAGATCGCGGCCGCGCGGATGCACCCCACGCGCGGTGTCGCGGGCATCCTCGGTGAGGTGCTCGGCACGGTGGACGTGTTCGAGCTGCGCCCGCGCATCGGGCTGGCGAGCGCGTCGCTGTCCGAGCGCATCCCCGCCCACGAGCGGGTCAGCGACGTCGTCGTGACCGCGTCGTACGGCGTCACCGGGCGCTGGATCGAGGCGTACGACGAGCTCGACCTGGCGAGGGCCCACGAGCTGCTCGCGGCGCTGGGGGTGGCCCACCTGGCCGACCGCACCTTCGGCACGCTCAGCGAGGGCGAGCGCAAGCGGGTGCAGATCGCCCGCGCGCTGATGACCGACCCCGAGCTGATGCTGCTCGACGAGCCGGCCGCGGGCCTGGACCTCGGCGGCCGCGAGGACCTCGTGCGGCGCCTCGGCGTCATCGCGGCGGACGTCTACGCCCCCGCGCTGGTGCTGGTGACCCACCACGTCGAGGAGATCCCGCCGAACTTCACCGACGTGCTGCTGCTGCGGGCCGGGCGGGTCGTGGCCGCTGGGCCGATCGAGATCACCCTCACCGAGGCCAACCTCGAGACGACCTTCGGGCTGCCGCTGGTGCTCGACCGGCACGGCGACCGCTGGAGCGCCCGCGCCCGCTGACCTCACACGTCGATGCTGCCCATGTCGGGGTAGCGCGCCCCGGCGGTGGCGCCCGCGGGCGCCAGCTCGGCGATCCGGGCCAGGTCGCGCGCGGTGAGCTGGCGCCCGCGGGCGCCCACGTTCTCGGCGAGGCGGCTGCGCTTCTTGGTGCCCGGGATCGGGACGACGTCCTCTCCCTGCGCGAGCAGCCAGGCCAGCGCCAGCTGCGCTGCGGTGCAGCCCTTCTCGGCGGCCAGCTGCTCGACGCGAGCGACCAGCTCGACGTTGCGGCGCAGGTTCTCGCCCTGGAACCTCGGCCCGTTGCGGCGGAAGTCGCCCTCGGGGATGTCGGCCTCGGTCTTGATCTGGCCGCTGAGGAACCCCCGGCCCAGCGGGCTGTAGGGAACGAACCCGATGCCGAGCTCGCGCAGCACCGGCAGCACCTTGGTCTCGGGCTCGCGCTCCCACAGCGAGTACTCGGTCTGCAGCGCCGCGATCGGGTGCACCGCGTGCGCCCGTCGGATGGTCGCCTCCGACGCCTCGGACAGGCCGAGCGCGCGCACCTTGCCGGCCGCGACGAGCCCGGCCATGGCGCCGACGGTCTCCTCGATCGGCACGGTCTTGTCGACCCGGTGCTGGTAGTACAGGTCGATGGTGTCGACCCCGAGGCGACGCAGGCTGGCGTCGCAGGCGCTGCGGACGTAGTCGGGCGAGCCGTTGACGCCGACCCACGAGCCGTCCTCGCGGCGCTCGTTGCCGAACTTGGTCGCGATGACGACCTCGTCGCGGCGTCCGGCGATCGCCTGGCCCACGAGCACCTCGTTCGTGAAGGGGCCGTACATGTCGGCCGTGTCGAGCAGGGTGACGCCCGCGTCCAGCGCGGCGTGCACGGTGGCGATCGACTCCTGGTCGTCCGGTGTGCCGTAGAACTCGCTCATGCCCATGCAGCCGAGGCCCAGGGCCGAGACGGTCAGTGGTCCGAGGGTGCGTGTCTTCATGCCCGCGACGCTACGCGCCCGGCAGCTGGCCCTGCACCGCGAGCGCCTCGAGGCGGGTCTGGACGCCGAGCACCAGGTCGACGTACCACTGGGCGTTGTTGTAGCGCAGCAGGGCCCGCTGGACGCCGTCCGGCGATCCGGCGCCGTTGCTGCACAGGAACCGCGCGGCGGTGTAGATCGCGTCCGCGGGTGACCACGGGTCGCGCCGTCCGTCGCGGTCTCCGTCGACGGCGTAGGTCGCGAAGGTGCCCGGCATGAACTGCATCGGGCCGACCGCGCCCGCCGAGCTCGGCCCGTTGTTGCGCCCGTGGCCGCTCTCGACCTGGCCGACCGCGGCGAGCAGCGTCCAGCTCAGGCCCGGGCAGGTGGGCGCAGCGGCCCGGTAGAGCGCGAAGTACGCCGACGGCGGCGCCTTGGCCGCGACCGACCCGATGGACTGCGCCGTGGCGGCAGCGGCCGCCGCTCGGGCCCGGGCCAGCGCCGCGGCGGCGGCCTCGGCCTCACTCATCCGGCGGGCCCGCACCGACAGCCGGTCCAGACGCTGCTGGGCCTCGGCCACCAGGGACTCGACCGCGGCGGCGCGCTCACCGATCAGCGCCGCCGTCACCACGGACGAGTCAGCGGCGGTGGCGGCGGCCTCGGCGCCGGCGTCGGCAGCGCCTCTGGCGGTGGCTGCCGAGAGGGCGGTGTCCTGCGCGGCCTGGAGCACGCGGTCGACGGCGACGCTGCGGGCCGCGAGGTCGTTGACGTCGTCGGCGGCGAACAGGGTCGAGAGCAGGGCGCCCGGCCCGCCGGTCATGTACAGCGCCCGCGCCGTGTTGGTCTGCTCGTCCTGAGCCTGGCGGGCCGCGGCCCGCGAGTCGTCGCGCATCGTCTGCGCGATGACGCTGCCGGTCACCTGCTGGCCCACGGCCGCCAGGGCGGCGTCGTACGCGGCCTGCGCCCGCCGTACGTCGGCGGTCAGTGCACTCACCTGCGCCCCGGCGGCCCGGGCCTGCGCGCGCGCGGTCGACGCGTCCTCGGCCGCCGCCGGTGGTCCGAGGGCCAGGGCGAGCGGCGCGGCGAGGAGCAGGCACGTCGCGGTGGCGCCGGCGCGGCGCAGCACAGCCGGCAGGGGGCTCACGAGGGTGTCGTCGGCAGCCGGGCCCGCCTTCTTGATCCTCGCGGCTGGTCGGTCCTCACGGCCCTGGTGGCGGCACCGGACTACGGTGGCGGGCAGCGGGCGGGGAACCGGCCGGTCGCCACCGGCGTCGAACCGCCGGACGCTGTGCTGGACGACGCGATGCTGGACGAGGGGGGCAGGGATGAGCTGGTTGACCGACCACCCGGTGCTCGGCTGGCTAGGGCTGGCGCTCGCGCTGGGCGTGGTCGAGATGGCCACCCTGACGTTCGTCTTCCTGATGCTGATGGGCGGCGCCCTGGGCGGCGCCCTCGCCGCGGGCCTGGGCCTGGGCTTCGTCGGTCAGGTGCTGGTGGCGGTGGCCGTCGCCCTGCTGCTGCTCGGGCTGGTGCGGCCGGTCGTCGTGCGCCGGGCCCGGTCCGGCGATGCCACGCTCACCGGTGCGGCGGCCCTGGTCGGTCGCGACGCGCTGGTCATCGAGACCGTGACCGTCACCGGCGGCAGGATCCGGCTGGCCGGCGAGGTGTGGTCCGCGCGGCTCGCGCCGGTGCCCGAGCACGACGCCCTGCTGCCCGGGTACGGCGTCCGGGTGCAGTCGATCGACGGGGCGACGGCAGTCGTCGTCCCGACCCTGCCTGAGATGAGGACCTCGTGACCCCTGCCGGAAGCGCCACCCTGGTGGTGCTGGCCCTGCTCGTGCTGTTCGCGCTGTTCGTGGTGGCCCGCACGGTGCGGATCGTGCCGCAGGCGACCGCCCAGCTGATCGAGCGGCTCGGCCGCTACTCGCGGACGCTGGACGCGGGCCTGCACCTGCTGATCCCGTTCATCGACAAGGTCCGCGCGAACGTCGACCTGCGCGAGCAGGTCGTCTCGTTCCCGCCGCAGCCGGTGATCACCTCGGACAACCTGGTCGTGAGCATCGACACGGTCATCTACTTCCAGGTCACGGACCCCAAGTCGGCGGTCTACGAGATCTACAACTACATCCAGGGCATCGAGCAGCTGACGGTCACGACGCTGCGCAACGTCATCGGCTCGCTCGACCTGGAGCAGACGCTGACCAGCCGCGACCAGATCAACGGCCAGCTGCGCGGCGTCCTCGACGAGGCCACCGGCAAGTGGGGGATCCGCGTCAACCGGGTCGAGCTCAAGGCCATCGACCCGCCCGCGTCGGTGCAGGACTCGATGGAGCAGCAGATGCGGGCCGAGCGGCAGCGCCGGGCCACGATCCTGACCGCGGAGGGCGTCAAGCAGTCCCAGATCCTCACCGCCGAGGGCGAGAAGCAGTCGAACATCCTGCGCGCCGAGGGCACCGCCCAGGCCGCGATCCTCAACGCGCAGGGCGAGTCCCGGGCCATCACCCAGGTGTTCGAGGCGATCCACCGCGGTGACCCCGACCAGAAGCTGCTCGCCTACCAGTACCTGCAGATGCTGCCCCAGCTGGCGCGCGGCGACTCCAACAAGCTGTGGATCATCCCCAGCGAGCTGGGTGAGGCGCTCAAGGGCATCGGTGGCGTCCTCGGCACCCTGACGCCGGACGCCGGGCCGCGCCCCGACCGCGGCGGCCAGACCCCCGAGCACCCTGAGGTGCTCTTCGACGAGCCGGTGCTGCAGGACCCCAACGAGGCGCTGGCCGCGGCCCGTCGCGAGGCCGCCGGTGCCAGCGCCGAGGCCGAGGGCGCGGCGAGCGGCGGGGTCGACCCGGGGCCGATGCCGTCCCGCTCGGCCGGTCAGCCCGACCAGCTGGGCCCGGTCGACTCTCCGGCAGACGGCCCGGGGGAGGGGTCGGCCCCCGAGCTGCTCTGAGGGCGGACCACCGCGATGACGCCGCGCCTGGCCGGCGGCAAGGACGCCGGGGCCGAGCTCGTCGAGGGCACGATCCGGCGTCCGGTCCGGCCCTGGACCCGCCGGTGTCTAGTGGTGCTTCTGTTGGTGTGTGGTCAGGTCGCTCCCACCGCGAGATCCCACGACACGCCCACCGGACGGCGTCCGGTGGGCGTGTCGTGCCGTCTCGGCGAGGGGGCGTCACGGTCACGCAGGACGCCATCGGCCAACCGTCGCGCGGGTCCGCGAGCGCCGTCGGGCGCAGCTCCGGTCTGCCCGGTGAGTGCACGTGTGGTTGCAGGTGATGGTGCAGCCAACCCGGGGTGATCACCCCACCTTCGCTGCACCCGCGAACGACGACCAGCACCACGACCGCTGGACGGTCCGGTCGACCACACACCGGCCGGCCCGTGTTCGACCCACCCCTCTGGACCGGACGGCGCGGAGTTCCCCTGCCACCCCTGTGGTCACCCGGCGGGTGAACCCACGGGTGAATCTCCAGGATCGGGGCAACGGGGCGTCACACCTGACGCGCCGTTGCCCCTATCAGCCATCGGCAGACGCAGCCGTCCCGCGCGTCGTCCCGCGGATCCCTCACGTCGTGGGTGCCGAACCGGTCCACGCAGCCACCGACCAGTCACGCCCTCGTCGGAGAGAACCAGTCGGCCCAAACCGCGCGCTCGACAGGTCGCGCATCGGGATAGGGTCACCGCGTGTCGTGGTTCGAGCTGGTCGCGATCTTCGCGGCCGGGGTCGGCGCCGGCACCATCAACGCCGTCGTGGGTTCCGGCACGCTGATCACGTTCCCGGTGCTGCTGGCGTTCGGGTTCAACCCCATCGTCGCGAACGTCTCGAACAACGTGGGTCTGGTCTCGGGTGGGGTGTCGGGGACGCTCGGCTACCGGGCCGAGCTGAGCGGCCAGGGGCGACGGATCAGGTTGCTGGCGCCGATGTCGCTGCTCGGCGCGGTGACGGGGGCGCTGCTGCTGCTGCGCCTTCCGGCGGCGGCGTTCAGCGCCATCGTCCCCGTGCTGCTCGCCATCTCGCTGGTGCTGGTGGTGACCCAGCCGCGGATGCAGGCCGCCGTGGCCCGCCGCCGCGAGCTGGACCCCGAGGCGTCCGGGCGCGGCCACCAGTCGCTGGCGATGGCGGGGACGTACGTCGCGGGCGCCTACGGCGGCTACTTCGGTGCGGCGCAGGGGGTTCTGCTGATGGGCCTGCTCGGGTCGCTGCTGCCCGAGCCCCTGCAGCGGGTGAACGCGCTGAAGAACCTGCTGTCGCTGGTCGTCAACTCCGTTGCAGCACTGGTGTTCCTGACGGTGGCGCGCGACCGGATCGACTGGCGGGTGGTCCTGCTCATCGCCCTCGGCTCGACGGTCGGGGGGGTTCTCGGGGCCCGCTACGGACGCCGGCTGCCGCCGCGGGTGCTGCGCGGGCTCATCGTCGTCGTGGGCGTGGTGGCCATCGTGCGGGTGCTCACGAGTTGACCGTCCACCACGTGCACGACCCCCACGACCCACGGGTGCACGAGTACGTGGGTCTGACCGACATGGCGCTGCGCACCCGCCGCGAGCCGGCGGAGGGCCTCTACCTCGCCGAGAGCGACAAGGTGATCCGGCGTGCGCTGGCCGCGGGGCACCGCCCCCGGTCGTTCCTGATGGGCGAGCGGTGGGTCGACGAGCTGGCCGACCTCGTCCGCGAGGCCGAGCGCGCCGACGTCCCCGTGTACGTCGCGGACCGCGCCGTCCTGGAGTCGATCACCGGGTTCCACCTGCACCGCGGGGCGATCGCCGCCATGCACCGCCCGCCGCCTCGCGCCCTCGACGAGCTGCTCGCCGGTGCCCGCCGCGTCGCGGTGCTCGAGGACGTCGTCGACCACACCAACGTGGGCGCGGTGTTCAGGTCGGCCGCGGCGCTGGGTGTCGATGCGGTGCTGGTCACGCCGCGGTGCGCCGACCCGCTCTACCGACGCAGCGTCAGGGTCTCGATGGGGACGGTGTTCCAGGTGCCTTGGGGCCGGGCCGATCCCTGGCCGGGGTCGCTGCAGACGTTGCGGGACAGCGGTTTCACTGTCGCCTCGCTCGCGCTGGCGCAGACGTCGGTGTCGCTCGACGAGCTGGCAGCCGACCCGCCGGAGCGCCTCGCCCTGGTGCTGGGCACCGAGGGCGACGGGCTGCGTGAGGGCACGGTGGCGGCGTCCGACCTCAGCGTGCGGATCCCGATGGCCGGCGGTGTCGACAGCCTGAACGTCGCGGCGGCGGCGGCGGTCGCGTTCTGGGCGCTGCGCCCTGACCGGGGTCGCTCAGCCGAGGACCGCTGAGCCGCTCTGGCGCTGGCGCAGCCAGCCGGGCAGTGCCTGCGGCGACAGCGGTTGGCTGAGCCAGAACCCCTGCACGAGGTCGCAGCCGAAGCCCGCGAGCAGGGCCCGCGTCGCCTCGTCCTCGACCCCCTCGGCGACCACGCTGAGGCCCAGGGTGTGCGCCAGGTCGATGATGGCCCGGACGATCGCGCGGGCGCTGTCGTCGGTGGTCATGGCGAGCACGAACGACTTGTCGATCTTGAGCTCGTCGATGGGCAGCCGCTGCAGGTAGGCCAGCGCCGAGTAGCCGGTGCCGAAGTCGTCGATGGACAACCGGACGCCGAGCTCCCGCAGCTGGGCCAGTGCCCGGGCCGCCGCGGTCGAGTCGACCAGCAGGCTCCCCTCGGTGATCTCGAGGGTCAGCAACCGGGGCGCGACCGGGTGCTGCTGCAGCAGCGCAGCGATCGCCGGGGGCAGCTCGGGGTCGAGCAGCTGGCGCGGTGAGAGGTTGACGGCCACGCCGACGTCCGGCCAGCGCGACCGCCATGTCGCGCAGGCGGTCAGCGCGCCGCTCAGGGCGACGTAGGTCAGCTGGTTGATCAGCCCGGTCTGCTCGGCCAGCGGGATGAAGTCGTCCGGCATCACCAGGCCGCGCGTCGGGTGGTTCCACCGGGCGAGCGCCTCGAAGGAGACCAGCGGCCGGCCGCTGGGATGGGACTGCGGCTGCAGGTGCATCTCGACCTGGCCCGACTCCAGCCCGCGACGCAGGTCACCGGCCATCGCCAGCTGGTCGACGCTGCTGCGGTCGTCCTCCGCGGCGTAGCGCGCCACCCCCTGCGCCAGCCGCTTGGCCGCGTACATCGCGACGTCCGCGTGCTGCAGCACCGTCGAGGCGTCCTCGCCGTCCTCGCCCAGGACGGCGACCCCGATGGAGGCGCCCACCTCCAGGGACGTGCTCTGCACGACGTAGGGCTGCGACAGGCCCGCGCGCACCGCCTGCGCCACCTCGACACCGTCTTCACCGCCGTCCGGCAGCAGCACCGCGAACTCGTCACCGCCGAGCCGAGCCACCACGCTGCCGACCGGGACCAGCTCGGTGATCCGCTCGGCGACCTTGCGCAGCAGGCGGTCGCCGACCGGGTGGCCCAGGGTGTCGTTGACGTCCTTGAACCGGTCCAGGTCCAGCAGCAGGACGGCGGTGCCGACGTCGTTCGTCGACCTGGCGTGGGCGGCGAGACGACCGTCCAGGGCCAGGCGGAAGTGGGTGCGGTTGCCGAGGCCGGTGAGGCTGTCGTGGTGCGCGTCGAACCGCAGCTGGTCGACCAGCTTGCCCTTGTCCCAGATGAGCTCGGCGTGGGCGGCGAGGGTCTGCAGCAGCCGCAGGTCCTCGAAGCCGAACGTGCTGGTCTGGTCGGTGCGGTTGCTGACCTGGAGCACGCCGAAGACCCGGCCCTGGTCCTGCAGCGGCACCAGCAGGGCGTCCTTGAGGCCGGTGGCCGACAGCCAGGCCCGCAGCCGTGGGTCGCGGGTGTCGCGCGCCACGATCAGCGCGGCGTCCCCGACGTCGGGCAGCAGCGGCGGGGGCTCGTCGTCCAGCCGCAGCAGCACCGCCGACTCGGCCCGCAGCAGCGCGCGGGCGCGTTCGCGCAACGTGGTGACCACGTCGTCGGTGGTCTGCGCCGCCCCGACGGTCTGGGTGAAGCTGAACAGCTGCCCCAGGTCGGTGTGGCGTCGCAGCAGGCGACCGTAGGCGCGGTGGCTGAGCGCCGCCACCACGAACAGCACCGTGAGCAGCGCCAGCCCGGCGATCGAGGTGCCCAGCACGAGCAGGGCGATCAGCGCGAGCGTGGTGCCGAGCAGGGCCGAGCCCCACCCCGACACGAGCAGGACGGCGAGGTCGCGGGCGGCCAGGTGGGTGCCGAGGAGCCGGATCGCCAGACCGATGACCAAGGCGACGACCGACGCGACGGTCAGCACCAACAGGTAGGTGGCCACCCACTGGCCGGGTGTCGCGGCGTCGGTGATCGGCAGCAGGCCGACCAGCATGCTGCCCAGGCCGATCTCGGCGGCGAACAGGCACAGGTTGAAGACCGACTTGCTCACGGCCCGGCGCTGCAGGACGAAGACGGAGACCGCGCTGAGCAGCCGGGCCGCCAGCAGCCACCGGTGGTCGAGCAGGAGCAGGCCCACCACCAGCGGCAGGTCGCTGAGGGCGACCGACAGGACGTGCTGACGGACGTTGACGTGGATCTGGCTGCTGTCGGCCACCAGGTAGGCCACCAGGACGCCGAGCAGCAGCACGGTCCGGTGCTCCTGCGCACCGTCGGGGGGCTCGGCCGTCGTCACCGTCAGGGCCAGACCAAGCAGGGCGAGCGCCCAGCAGAGCACGATGAACAGGCGCGCGACGCCGACCTGTGGGGCACTCACCCTCATGATGGTCCCCCCGTGGACGGCTCCCCGCGGCTGAACGGTCAGTTCAGCGGGTGGTTCAGTTCAGTGACAGCCCGTTCAGCGAGAGCCCGTTCAGCGAGAGCCCGTTGAGGGACAGTCCGTTCAGCGACAGCCCGGTGGGGGCCTTGGCGGCGACGGGGGCGGCGGACGGGGCGTGGGCGCTGACGGCCAGGACGGCGGTGACGGCCACGGCGGCGAGGGTCCGGGCGAGGGTCGAGACGGTCATGAGGGTCCTCCGAGGTAGTGGTGCGGTAGATCTGTGCTCGGTCACCCTGCGCCCCGTGTGAACCTCGTTGCGCCGAACGGGTGACTAGTCCCAGTTAAGCCCCTCCGTGGGCATCGCGAGCGCATCGACGACCCTCGCGCCGCTCAACCGGGCCAGCAGCTCACCCGGCAGCACGATCTTGCTGCCCCGCAGCCCCGACCCGACGACGACCAGCGGCGTGGCCGCGACCGCCGCGTCGACCAGCACCAGCCAGGTCGGCGGCAGCCCGATCGGCGTGATCCCCCCGTACTGCATGGCCGTCAGCTCGACGGCGCGGTCGGTGGACAGGAACGAGGCCTTGCGCACGTCGAGCAGACGGCGCACCACACCGTTGACGTCGGCGCGCGTCGTCGCCAGCACCACGCAGGCAGCGATCCGCTCGACCCCGTCGCGGCGACCACCCACCACGACGCAGTTCGCGGATGCGCTCGGCGCGACGCCGTACGCCGCTGTGAAGGCAGCGGTGTCGGCGAGCTCGGGGTCGATGTCGGCGACCAGCACGCGTGCGGCGTCCGTCGGTGCGGTGCCGGCCCACGCGGCGAGCGCCGCCGCGACGGGGTCGGCGAGCAGGTGCGTCACCTGCAGCGCGGGTCGCGTCGTGAGGCTGCCCAGCGTCATCCGCCGCACGCTACCGGGCGGGCACCGCATAGACTCGATGGCCGCTGCCGGACCGGCGAGCCCGACCCCAGCAAGGAGTGGTCATTCCCGTGAGCGAGGCCCGGCCGCAGATCGCAGCCGAACAAGCCCACCTCGACCGTCTCTACCAGCGGATCGACGAGCTGAGCGCATCGACCGAGCAGCAGCTGGGCCGGGTGCGGTCGGCGGGGTCGCAGGGCACCCCCCAGGCTCGGTCCGAGCGGGACGCGTTCGCCCAGACCCTCGAGCAGCGCCTCGCTCAGCTGCGCAACGTCCAGGACCGGCTGTGCTTCGGGCGCCTCGACCTGCTGACCGGCGAGCGGCACCACATCGGCCGGGTGGGCCTGTCGGACGAGCACCAGGAGAAGCTGCTGGTGGACTGGCGCGCCCCGGTGGCCGCGCCGTTCTACCAGGCCACGCCCGCCGCGCCCGCCGGCGTGCTGCTGCGCCGTCACCTGACCACGCGCGGGCGCAGCGTCGTCGGTCTGGACGACGAGGTGATGGACCTGGACGCCATCGACGACGAGCAGCGGGCGGCGCTGCACGGCGAGGGTGCGCTCATGGCGGCGGTGCGCGCCCCGCGCACCGGCCGGATGGGCGACATCGTCGCCACCATCCAGGGTGAGCAGGACCGCATCGTCCGCGACGAGCTCGGCGGGGTGCTCGTCGTCCAGGGCGGGCCGGGCACCGGCAAGACCGCCGTCGCGCTGCACCGGGCGGCGTACCTGCTGTTCACCCACCGGCAGCGGCTGGAGCGCAGCGGCGTCCTCGTGGTCGGCCCCGGGCCGCTGTTCCTGCGCTACATCGAGCAGGTGCTGCCCTCGCTGGGGGAGTCCGGGGTGGTCATGGCCACGCCCGGCACCCTGTTCCCGGGGGTCGAGGCGACCGGCGACGACGCGGACGACGTCGCCGCGGTCAAGGGCGACGCGCGGATGGCGGCGGTGCTGCAGCGCGCCGTGAGCGACCGGCAGCGGCTGCCCGACGAGGACCTCGAGCTCAAGGTCGGCTCGCACCGGATCACGCTGACGCGCTCGGCCGTGGCCGCCGCGCGGGCGCGCGCCCGCTCGACCGGTGCGCCCCACAACGAGGCCCGGGTGGGCTTCGTCAAGGACCTGCTGCGTCACCTCGCCGGCCGACTCGCCGACTCGATGGGCCAGCCGCTCAGCGAGGACCTGCGCTCCGAGCTGGACGCCGACCTGCGTGACACCCGGGACGTGCGGGTCACGCTGAACCTGCTGTGGATGCCCCTGTCACCGCAGCGGTTCCTCGCCGACCTGTTCGCCACCCCGGTGCGGCTGGAGTCGGCAGGTCAGGAGCTGACCGCCGCTGAGCGCGCGGCCCTGCAGCGCGACCGCGGTGCGCCGTGGACGCTGTCCGACGTCCCCCTGCTCGACGAGGTCGCCGAGCTGGTCGGGGACGACGGCGAGGCCGACCGGGTCACCGCCCACCACCGCCAGGCCGAGCGAGCCACGGCCCTGGAGTACGCCCGCGGCGTGCTGGAGATGACCGGCGACCGCGCCTCGGGCGTGTCGGTCGACATGCTCGCCGACCAGTTCGCCTCGACCGGCGCCGCGATGTCGGTGGTCGACCGGGCCGCCGCCGACCGCACCTGGGCGTTCGGGCACCTGGTCGTCGACGAGGCGCAGGAGCTCTCGCCGATGATGTGGCGACTGCTCGGTCGACGCTGCCCGGCCCGGTCGTGGACCGTCGTCGGCGACCTGGCCCAGCGCGGCTCGGTCGCGGGCGCGGCGTCCTGGGCCGGTGCCCTCGACCCAGTGGCGGCCGGTCGCTGGCGGGTGCGCGAGCTGAGCGTCAGCTACCGGACGCCGGCCCGCGTCATGGCCGTCGCGGACGGCATGGCCACCGCCGCCGGGCTGCCGGTCACCCCCGTGGTGTCGGTGCGCGAGGGGACCGACCCGCCCCGCTCGCACCGCCGGGACGTGGGCGACGACGACGCGGTGGTGTCGGTGGTGCGCCGGCTGCTCGCCGACGCCGACGAGGGCACCCTCGCCGTCGTCGCCCCCACCCGCGACGTACCGCGGCTGTCCGCCGCCCTGGACGCCGCGCTGCCCGGTCAGGTCGGCGACGGGCACCGCCGGGCCCTGTCGGCGCGGGTCAGCGTGCTGGGCCCCGAGGAGGTCAAGGGACTGGAGTTCGACGACGTCGTCGTGGTCGAACCCGCGACGATCATCGCCGCGTCCAGCCGCGGGCGCAGCGACCTGTACGTCGCCCTGTCCCGCCCCACCCGCCGGCTCGTCGTCGTCCACGGGCAGGACCTGCCCGCCGGTATGGACGACCTCGTCGAGTGGTGAGCCCACCGGTGCGGTGTGCTCGCTGACGTCGTCCGGCTGCTGCGCTGCCCCACCTGCGGCGGTGCGCTCCAGCCGACCCCAGGGTCGTTGCGCTGCAACGAGAACCACACCTTCGACGTCGCCCGCCAGGGGTACGTGAACCTCCTCGGCGCAGCCGAGCACGGCAGCGCCGACACGGCCGCGATGGTGCGGGCGCGCGAGGAGTTCCTGGCCGCCGGTCACTACGCGCCGCTCGCCGGCGCGGTGGCGGGGGCCGCCGGGGAGGGCGACGGCCCGGTCGTCGAGATCGGTGCGGGCACGGCGTACTACCTCGCGGCGACCCTCGACGCCCGGCCGTCGTCAGTGGGTCTGGCGCTCGACATCTCGGTGCCGGCGGCGCGTCGGGCCGCCCGCGCCCACACCAGGGCGGGAGCGGTCGTGGCCGACGCGTGGTCGACGCTGCCGGTGGTCGACGGGTGCGCCGAGGTGGCGCTGGTGGTGTTCGCACCGCGCGGCGCGGCCGAGATCGCCCGGGTGCTGCGCCCCGGGGGACGGCTCGTCGTCCTCACCCCGGGGCCGCAGCACCTGACTGAGCTGGTCTACGTGCTCGGCCTGCTGGGGGTCGACGACCGCAAGGGGGAGCGGCTGCACGCTGCACTGGACCCCGCGTTCGACGTCGTGGACGAGGTGGCCCTGCGCCGGTCGATGCACCTGACGACGGCGGACGTCGGGCGCCTGGCCGCCATGGGTCCCAGTGCGTTCCACACCAGCCCCGACGACCTGCGGCGGCGAGTGGCAGGGCTGCCCGAGGTGGTCGAGGTGACCGCCGCCGTGACCGTGACGACGTTCCGCCGCCGGTAACCTGGGCGGGTGACCACGACACCCACGACGACCGCGGCGGGCGCGTCGACCGGTGAGGTGAGCCGCGAGGCCGCGCGTCGGCGCACCTTCGCCGTGATCAGCCACCCCGACGCCGGCAAGTCGACGCTGACCGAGGCGCTCGCCCTGCACGCCCACGTCATCGGCCAGGCGGGCGCCGTCCACGGCAAGGCCGGCCGACGCGGCACGGTCTCGGACTGGCAGGACATGGAGCAGGACCGCGGCATCTCGATCACCTCGGCCGCGCTGCAGTTCTCCTACCGCGACCACGTGGTCAACCTGCTCGACACCCCCGGCCACGCCGACTTCAGCGAGGACACCTACCGCGTGCTGTCGGCGGTCGACGCCGCGGTCATGCTGCTAGACGCCGCGAAGGGGCTCGAACCGCAGACGCTCAAGCTGTTCCAGGTCTGCCGGCACCGCGGCATCCCGGTGATCACCGTGGTCAACAAGTGGGACCGGCCGGGCCGCGACGCCCTCGACCTGATGGACGAGATCTCGACCCGGATCGGCCTCAAGCCCACCCCGCTGACGTGGCCCGTGGGCGAGGCCGGCGACTTCCGCGGAGTGCTCGACCGACGTACCGGCGACATGGTGGCGTTCACCCGCACCGTCGGCGGCGCGGGCATCGCCGGCGAGGAGCACCTGGACGCCGACGCCGCCCTCGAGCGCGAGGGCGACGCGTTCGCCGAGGCCGTCGACACCGGCGAGCTGCTCTCGTCCGACGGGTCCGACCACGACCAGGCCGCGTTCCTTGCGGGACGGACCACGCCGGTGCTGTTCGCGTCGGCCTTCCTCAACTTCGGCGTCGGGCAGCTGCTCGACGTCCTGCTCGAGCTGGCGCCCTCGCCCGAGGACCGCCCGGACGAAGCCGGTGTGCCGCGGCCGATCCAGGCCCCGTTCAGCGCGCTGGTGTTCAAGGTGCAGGCGGGCATGGATCGCGCGCACCGCGACCGGCTGGCGTTCGCCCGGGTCTGCTCCGGTGTGTTCGAGCGCGGCATGGTCGTCACGCACGCCGCCACCGGCCGGCCGTTCACGACCAAGTACGCGCACTCGGTGTTCGGTCGCGAGCGCACCACCCTCGACCAGGCGTTCCCGGGCGACGTGATCGGGCTGGTCAACGCCGGGTCGCTGCGCGCCGGCGACACCCTGTACAGCGAGGACGCGGTCGCCTTCCCACCGATCCCGAGCTTCGCCCCCGAGCACTTCGCGTCGGTGCGCGCCCAGGACGTCAGCCGCTACAAGCAGTTCGCGCGCGGCATCAGCCAGCTCGAGCAGGAGGGCGTGGTCCAGGTGCTGCGCTCGGACCTGCGCAGCTCGCAGGCGCCGGTGCTCGCGGCGGTCGGGCCGATGCAGTTCGAGGTGGTCGAGCACCGGATGGGCGGTGAGTTCAGCTCGCCGGTGCGCCTGGACCGGCTGGACTACTCGGTGGCCCGGCGGGTGCAGCCGCAGGACGTCGTGGCCCTGAGCGGTGAGCGCGGCGTCGAGGTGCTCACCCGCGGCGACGGGGCGCTGCTCGCGCTGTTCACCGACATCTGGCGGGTGCGCTCGGTCGAGCGCCAGCTGCCCGACGTCGTCCTCGAGCCCCTCGTCGCCGCCGCCGACTGACCCCCCCGGATTCCCGGATTCCCGCACTTTGCTCACTAAGTGCCGTTCCCGCGTGCTCCGCCATCCGCACTTGGGGCACAAAGTGCCGTCTGGGGTAGGCCCCCCTTACGGCACCTTCGCCACAAGGTGCCGTTTCTGGGCGCTGTGGGAGGCACCCTGTGGCGAAGGTTCGTTCTTCAGGGGAGACGGGTGGGGGAGCGGGTCACCCGAGCCGCCGCCCCGGGCGGGCCGACGTACGGTTGGACGGTGACCATCGCACCCCCTGAGCCCGACGCCCTGCCCCGCACCCTCGGCGCGCTGCGCGCCAGCGGACACGAGCAGCGCACCGTCAAGGCCGAGCTGCGGCACAACCTGCTGCAGCGCATGCGGGCGGGGCTGCCGCGGTTCGAGGGGATCGTGGGCTTCGACGACACCGTGCTGCCCGAGGTCGAGCGGGCGCTGCTGGCCGGCCACGACATGGTGCTGCTGGGCGAGCGCGGCCAGGGCAAGACCCGGCTGATCCGCAGCCTGGTGGGGCTGCTGGACGAGTGGACGCCGGTCATCGAGGGCTCCGAGCTCAACGAGCACCCCTACGAGCCGCTGACCCCGGCGTCGCTACGTCGGGCGGGCGAGCTCGGCGACGACCTGCCGGTCGGCTGGCTGCACCGCTCGCTGCGGTACGGCGAGAAGCTGGCCACCCCCGACACCAGCGTCGGCGACCTGGTCGGCGACGTCGACCCGGTGCGGGTCGCGCAGGGCCGCACCCTGGGCGACCCCGAGACGATCCACTTCGGGCTGGTGCCGCGCACCAACCGCGGCGTCTTCGCGGTCAACGAGCTGCCGGACCTCGCCGAGCGGATCCAGGTGGCGCTGCTGAACGTGCTGGAGGAGCGCGACATCCAGGTGCGCGGCTACCGGCTGCGCCTGCCTCTGGACCTGCTGCTCGTGGCCAGCGCCAACCCCGAGGACTACACCAACCGCGGCCGGATCATCACCCCCCTGAAGGACCGGTTCGGCGCCGAGGTGCGCACCCACTACCCGCTCGACCTCGGTGACGAGCTCGACCTGCTGCGCCAGGAGGCCGCACTGGTGGCGGAGGTCCCTGAGCACGTGCTCGAGGTCGTCGCCCGGTTCACCCGCGGCGTGCGGGAGTCGCCGGCCGTCGACTCGCGCTCGGGGGTCTCGGCCCGGTTCGCCGTCGCCGCAGCCGAGTCGGTGGCCGCGGCGGCCCTGCGCCGGGCCGCACTGCGCGGTGAGGACGACGCCGTGGCCCGGGTCGGTGACGCCGAGCAGGTGGTCGGCACCCTGCGCGGCAAGGTCGAGTTCGAGAGCGGCGAGGAGGGGCGGGAGATCGAGGTCCTCGCCCACCTGCTGCGGACCGCCACCGCGGAGACCTTCCGGGCCCGTCTCGCCGGGCTGGACCTGGCCGGCTTCACCACGCTGGTGGCCGAGGACGCCACCGTCGAGACCGGTGAGCTGGTCTCCTCGGCCGAGCTGCTGCGCCAGGTCGGCACGGTGCCGGGGCTGGCCAAGGCGCTCGACCGGTTGGGGCTGGGCGACGCGCCCACCCCGGAGCAGGCCGCCGCAGGCGTCGAGTTCGTGCTGGAGGGGCTGCACCTGACCCGCCGGCTCGGCAAGGACGTCACCGAGTCGGGCCGTACCGTCTACGGCGGCCGGGGCTGAGGCGTGGCCGGCAACCGGTTCCGCTACGGGCAGTGGCGTGGCGGCCCTGACCCGCTCGCCCCGCCGTACGACGTGCGCGCGGCCC
>JBBQGB010000061.1:0-19052 GCA_038322575.1 Actinomycetales bacterium | reverse complement strand
CGGCTCGCGGTCTTCGGCGGCGGGGTGCTGCTGCGCGACGCCTCCGGTGAGGTCGCCGGCGGCGTGGGGGTCAGCGCCGGCTCGGTCGAGGACGACCACCGGGTCGCCGACGCCGGTCGCGCCGCCTTCACGCCCTGAGCCACGAGCCGCCACACCGACAGGCACAACTGTCCGTCCGTCACTGTCTTGAGCACGACGACGGCGGCGCCGGCAGACTTGTGCCTGTTGGTGTGGCGGTGCGACGGGGGAGCCATGGACGAGCCCGCGACGACGGACGAGCTGGTGGACGTGTGGCAGCGGGCCAACGCCGCGCGCGGTCAGCCCGCCACACCCGAGCGGGTGGCGCGGGTGCGGGCCAAGCTGATGGATGCCGCTGCGTGCGTTGTCTGGCTGCGTGAGGCCGGCGACGTCGTCTCGATGGCCCTGGCCGAGCCCTGGTGCGAGGACGACGGTGCCGGCGTCCAGCGCCCCGGCTGGGGTCACGTGTCGATGGTGTTCGTCCGCCCCGAGCTGTGGGGCCGCGGCGTGGGTGGCCGGACGATGGCCGAGCTGCACCGGCAGGCGGCCGATCGCAGGTGCCAGGACCTGACGCTGTGGACCCGGCGGTCCAACGACCGGGCGCTCGCCCTCTACGCCTCCGCCGGGTGGGCGCGCAGCGGTCGGACGTCGACACTGCCCGACGGGTCGGCCATCCTCCAGCTGGGGCGCAGCATCAACGGGGCGACGGCGCGTCAAGGGTGACGCGCCGTTGCCCCGATCGGGGGCGGGAACGTCCGGGGGTCGGGTGAGCGTTCAGCAGGGGAACGCCACCTCGAGGAAGGTCCCCATGCGCCACCAGCACTTCAACGGGCTCAAGACCGCAGCGCTGCTCGGCGGCATCTTCGGGCTGCTCCTGCTGCTCGGGTCGGTGATCGGCCGCGGCCGGTTCATCTGGGCGTTCGCGTTGCTGGGCGTGGGGATGACGGCGTACGGGTACTGGAACAGCGACAAGATCGCGATCCGGGCCATGCGCGCGCGGCCGGTGAGCGAGGCCGAGCAGCCCGTGATGCACCGCATCGTGCGCGAGCTGTCGACGACGGCCCGCCAGCCGATGCCGCGGCTGTTCGTCTCGCCGACCATGGCGCCCAACGCGTTCGCCACCGGGCGCAACCCGGCCAACGCCGCCGTCTGCTGCACCGACGGGATCCTGGCCATCCTGGACGAGCGCGAGCTGCGCGGGGTGCTGGGCCACGAGCTCATGCACGTCTACAACCGCGACATCCTCACCTCGTCGGTGGCCGCGGCGATCGCGGGCGTCGTGACGTCGGTGGCCCAGATCGGGCTGTTCTTCGGCGGCGGGTTCGGCGGCGGTGACAACGAGGACCGCCCCAACCCGTTCGCGCTGATCCTGATGGCGATCGCCGCACCGTTCGCCGCGATGCTGATCCAGATGGCGATCAGCCGCACCCGCGAGTACGACGCCGACGAGGACGGCGCCCGGCTCACCGGCGACCCGCTGGCCCTGGCGTCGGCCCTGCGCAAGCTCGAGGCCGGCACCCAGGCGCTGCCCCTGCCGCCGGACCGCGAGCTGGTCAACACCAGCCACCTGATGATCGCCAACCCCTTCCGCACCGAGGGGATGAGCCGGATGTTCGCCACCCACCCGCCGATGGCCGACCGCATCTACCGGCTCGAGTCGATGGCCGGCTACGAGCGCTGAGCTACCGGGGCTGGGCATCCAGCCAGTCGCGCACGACCTTCCACACGGCGGACGTCGGGTCGAGGTGCTCGAAGTGCGCCTCACCGGGCACGACCTCGAGCCGGACGCCGTCCCCGGCATTCGTCGCGGCCGCCGCGAACCCGCGTGACTGGGACGGCGGCACGGTGACGTCGTCCGCGCCGGTGACCACCAGCACGGGCACCCCGAGCGGCAGCAGGGCCGTCGGGTCGACCTGGGCGTAGCGCTCGGGCACGGTCGCCGGCGTCCCACCCACGACGGAGTCGACCGCCGCACCCCCGAGGCCGTCGCGCGAGCCGGTGGCCAGGTCGTTGACGCCCGCCTGGGTCGCCACGGCCGTCAGCCGGACGTCGGGCCGCCCCCCGGGCGCACCGGCCGGCAGGCCCGCTCGCGCCGCCAGCCACAGCGCCAGCGCGCCGCCGGCCGAGTGCCCGACGCCGACGACCCGCGCCAGGCTGAGGTCGTGCTCGCGCGCCGCCACGGCCAGGTGGTCGGCCCCCGCCGCGACGTCGGTGAACGTGGTCGGCCAGCCGCCGCCGTCGCCGACCGCGCGGTAGTCCAGGTTCCAGACCGCCCAGCCGGCGCCGACCAGGTCGGCGGCGACGGCGTCCTCCAGGTGCAGGTCGTAGCCCGCCTGCCAGTAGCCGCCGTGCACCAGGACGACGACCCCGCGGGGGGTGCCGGGCGGCAGCCGGAGCTCGGCGACCTGGGCCTTGGCCGGGCCGTACGCGTACGTCTGCCGCCGCTCGCCCGGTACGGAGGCGGGTGCGCGCGAGCGCGCGGCGACCAGGGCCGACCAGATCGAGCCGAGGACGAAACCGCGCCGTGCCACGGTCACCGCGCTCGGGTGCGGGCCGACGTCCGGCCGGGGCTCACCGGTAGTTGGTGAACTGCACGGCGACGTCGAGGTCGGCGCCGCGCAGCAGCGACTGCACGGCCTGCAGGTCGTCGCGCGACTTGCTCGTGACCCGCAGCTCGTCGCCCTGGATCAGCACCTTGACGCCCTTGGGGCCCTGGTCGCGGATGATCTTGCCGAGCTTCTTGGCGTTCTCCTGGGTCAGCCCCTCCTGCAGGGTGGCCTCGATCCGGTACTCCTTGCCGAACGCCTTGGGCTCGCCGGTGTCCAGGGCCTTGAGCGAGACGCCTCGGTGCACGAGCTTGGTCTGCAGGACGTCGAGCACCGCCTTGACGCGCTCCTCGCTGGTGGCCTTCATCAGGATCGCCTCGCCGCTCCACCCCACCGACGCGTCGGTGCCCTTGAAGTCGTAGCGCTGGGCGACCTCCTTCGCGGCCTGGTTCAGGGCGTTGTCGACCTCCTGCCGGTCGATCTTGCTGACGACGTCCATCGAGGAGTCGGCCACGGTGTCCTCCGGGTGTTCGGGTGCGGGCGCTGCGCTTGCTATCCTTCCACCCGCTGGTCAGGGGGCGACCCCCTCAGCGCGGCAGGTTGCCCGAGCGGCCAATGGGAGCGGACTGTAAATCCGTCGCGAAAGCTTCGAAGGTTCGAATCCTTCACCTGCCACCGAGTCGGACGTCGGCCCGTGACCCCCAGGGGTCACGGGCCGTTCGCGTGGCGCGGGCGCCGCCACCTGGGCAGGCTGGGGGACATGGCCGACGACGTGGCGCGACCGGGTGCCGACCAGTGGGTGCCGGCCGAGGCGGCGGTGGACGCGCTCAAGGCGGCGGCACCGGCCTGTCGGGGCTGCGAGCTGTGGGAGCCGGCGTCCCAGGTGGTGTTCTCGGCCGGCAACCCGGCGGCGCGGGTGGCGCTGGTCGGTGAGCAGCCCGGCGACGTCGAGGACCAACGCGGCATCCCGTTCGTCGGACCGGCCGGCGTCCTGCTGCAGCAGGCCCTGGACGAGGCGGGTCTCGCGCGGGGGGACCTGTACGTCACCAACGCCGTGAAGCACTTCCGGTTCACCCCGTCAGGCAAGCGCCGCATCCACCAGACGCCCGAGCTGGCGCACATCACCGCGTGCCGGCCGTGGCTGGTGGCCGAGCTCGCGGCGGTCGCCCCCGAGGTGGTCGTCGTGCTGGGTGCCACCGCCGCGCGCTCGCTGATGGGGCCCGGCGTCCGGGTGACGCGCGAGCGCGGGCAGGTGGTGCGGCTGGACGGTGTCGCGCACGTCCCGACCGTCCACCCGTCGTCGGTCCTGCGCACGCCCGACCCCGACCGGCCGGCCGCGTTCGCCGCCCTGGTGGCCGACCTGAGGGTCGTCGCCGGGCTGCTGACCTGACTGCGACCGTGGTCGGCCGGAGAGACGTCTCGACATCCGTTGGCCAGGCGGGTAACGACTGGAGCCAGGGCGTGTTTGCAACTGCTGGATCCTTCCGCGCGACGTTGCCGGCGTCCGGTAGCCCTTTTGGGCGATGGAGATGGGCGCTCGGTTGACCAGTGCTGATGCTTGTGCTGTGATGAGGGCCTAGCTCCCCACCGTCCTCCGGGACTGGTGGGGCATTTTTTGCCAGGGGGATGCTGTGGGGGAAGAACTGCGGGCTGCGGTCATCGTCGACTACCAGAATGTCCACCTCACAGGCCACGGTCTCTTCTCCTCGACTCGCCTGCGGCCGAGGCACGAAACGCTCATCGACCCGTTGCTATTCGCGCAGCGTCTGCTACAGGCGCGGAACGCCAAGCAGGCGCCTGGACGACAGCACGCCGTACTGCGGAGGGTGCTCGTGTTCCGGGGGCAGCCGAGCAGCGAACACGACCCAGGCGGCTACGCGCGCAACCAGGCACAGAAGTCACACTGGGAGCGAGACCGGCGCGTCCAGGTCACGCTTCGTCCCCTGAAGTATTTGTATGAACGCGACGCAGATGGCCGGGTCGCGACCGACGCATCCGGTAACAAGATCGTCCGTGGCAAGCCGCAGGAAAAGGGCGTGGACGTCCTGTGCGCCCTCGCGACGATCCGTGAGGCTCAGGACTCGGCAACCGATCTGGTCATCGTGGCCTCCTCGGATTCTGACCTCGCGCCTGCGCTGGACGAAGCTCTTCGAATGGGTGCGGCCAAGGTCGAGACCTGCTGCTGGTGGGACGAGACGCAACGGCGCGGGTACCAGTTGCATCCCACGGACCGTTCGATCCGACTTTGGAACACGCGCCTTGACGAGGCGAGCTTCACGGCCTGTTGGGATCCAACCGGCTACTAACGCGCATAGAGACCCTGACGGAGGTTCTCGAGGGCCTGGAGTGAGACGAGTGCCTTGCTTCTGGGTGGCGGCGACTGTAGACGTGTGTAGCCGGCGGGTGCTGCTGTCTGAGCCTGCCATGGCGCGATGTAGAGCGATGATCAGTCACCGCCGGCGGACAAGGTCGAGGGTCGTCGCCGGGCTGCTGACCTGAGCGCGTCCGGGCCGATTTCTCGTGGGGGACCGGCACCGTGTAACCTCGGCGACTGCTGCCCCAATAGCTCAGTCGGTAGAGCGTCTCCATGGTAAGGAGAAGGTCTACGGTTCGATTCCGTATTGGGGCTCGAGGATCGGCGTCGTCGTCCGGGCACCGGCGTGGGGGCCCGGACGACGTCCCGGCGGAGTAGCTCAGTTGGTAGAGCAAGCGGCTCATAATCGCTGTGTCGTCGGTTCGAGTCCGGCCTCCGCTACCCGGCTCGGGGTCGCGTACCCTCGGACCCACCCGACCGTCACACGTCAGTTCGCAGAGAGGCATTCCCGTGGCCAGCAAGAGCGCCGATGTCCGCCCCAAGATCACGCTGGCGTGCGTGGACTGCAAGGAGCGCAATTACATCACCAAGAAGAACCGGCGCAACGACCCCGACCGGCTCGAGATGAAGAAGTACTGCCCCCGCGACGGCAAGCACACCGTGCACCGCGAGACCCGCTGAGCGCAGTCCGCTCACGGCCACTCCCGTCCACCGGGGGTGGCCGTTCTCGTGTCGGACCCGGCCCCGAAGGAGCCCGCATGGTCAACCCCGCGTTCGCCGGCCGCACCTACCCGCCGATGCCGGCGTACGAGGTGGGCCGCGAGAAGATCCGCGAGTTCGCCGAGGCCACCGGTGCCCACCCGGCCCACACCGACCCGGCCGCCGCGCGCGCCCTGGGGTACTCCGACGTCATCGCCCCGCCGACCTTCGCGGTGCTGATCGCGCAGCGCTGCGACGCCCAGCTGGTGCGCGACCCCGAGGCGGGCATCGACTACAGCCGCGTCGTCCACGGCGAGCAGACCTTCGTCCACCACCGCCCGATCGTCGCCGGCGACCGCCTGGTCGCGGTGCTGCACGTCGACGGCGTGCGCGCGACCGGCGGCCACGCCATGGTGACGACCCGCAGCGAGATCGCCACCGAGGCGGGCGAGCCGGTCTGCACGGCCAGCTCGACCATCGTCGTCCGGGGTGACGCGTGACCTCCTTCGACGACGTCGCCGTCGGTGACGCCCTGCCCGGCGCGAGCTTCCCGGTCACCCGCGAGCACCTCGTGCGCTACTGCGGCGCCAGCGGCGACTTCAACACCATCCACTGGAGCGAGCGCATCGCCCGCGAGGTCGGCCTGCCCGACGTCATCGCCCACGGCATGTTCACGATGGCCACCGCGGTCCGCGTGGTCACCGACTGGTGCGGCGACCCCGGCGCGGTCGTCGAGTACGGCGTCCGGTTCACCAAGCCGGTGCCCGTCCCGGACGTCGGCGGCGCGCTGATCGACGTCACCGCCGTCGTCGCGGTCAAGGACGACGCGGCCCGCACGGTGCGCGTCGACCTGACCGCCACGATCCCCGGCCCGGACGGCACCGACCCGGTCGGCGTCCTCGGCCGGGCGCGCGCCGTCGTCCGTCTGGCGTGAGCACCACCGCACCGCCCCGGGTGGTGCCGGTCGACCGCGCCCGGGTGTCGGTCTCGCTCGCCTTCGGCGCGAACGGGCTGGTGTTCGCCACCTGGGTCTCGCGGATCCCCGCCGTCAAGGCCGACCTGGGCCTGTCGCCCGGCCGGCTGGGGCTGGTGCTGCTGGCCATGGCGATCGGCGCCGTGCTGGCGCTGCCGTCGTCCGGCACCGTCATCGCCCGGATCGGCGCCGCCTGGACCGTCCGGCTCGCGTCCGTGGTCACCTGCCTCGGGCTGGCGCTCGCGGGCCTGGCGCCCGACGTCCCCGTGCTGGTGGTCGGCCTGTTCCTGATGGGGCTGGGCTCGGGCAACTGGGACGTCGCGATGAACGTCGAGGGCGCCGAGGTCGAGCGCCGGCTCGAGCGCTCGATCATGCCGCGCTTCCACGCCGGGTTCTCGGCGGGCACCGTCCTGGGGGCGCTGGTGGGCGCGGGCCTGGTCGCGGTCGACGTCCCGACGTGGGTCCACCTGGTGAGTGTGGCCGTCGTGGTCGTGGTGGTCGCGGTGCTGATCTGCCGCGACTTCCTGCCGGCGGTGCCGCACCCCGAGGGCGAGCCGCAGCCGCAGCGCCGCAACCCGTTGCTGGCGTGGCGCGAGCCGCGCACCCTCGTCGTCGGGCTGATGGTGCTCGCCTTCGCGTTCGCCGAGGGGTCGGCGAACGACTGGCTGGCCGTCGCGGTCGTCGAGGGCTACGACGTGCCGCACGCCACCGGCGTCCTGGTGTTCGCGGTGTTCGTCATGGCCATGACCGTCGGCCGGATGGTCGGCACGGTGCTGCTCGACCGGCACGGCCGGGTCGCGGTGCTGCGCGCGACCGCCGTCCTCGCCGTGGCCGGGCTGCTGCTCGTCGTCCTCGGCGGGTCGGTGCCGCTCGCCGCGCTGGGCGCGGTGCTGTGGGGGATCGGGGCCTCGCTGGGCTTCCCGGTCGGCATGAGCGCAGGTGCCGACGACCCCGAGCACTCGGCCGCCCGGGTCAGCGTCGTGTCCTCGATCGGCTACACCGCGTTCCTCGCCGGGCCGCCGCTGATCGGGTTCCTCGCCGACCGGATCGGCGTGCTGTCCGCGCTGTGGGTCGTGATCGCCGTCCTCGCGACCGGGCTGGTGACGGCGGGGGCCGCCCGCGAGCCGTCTCGCTCATGACGCTCGCAGAGCTCACCACCCTGCGGGTCGGCGGCCCGGCCGAGCGGGTGGTCACCGCGACCACCACCGACGAGCTGGTCGACGCCGTCCGCGAGGTCGACGACGCCGACGAGCCCCTGCTGCTGGTGGCCGGGGGGTCCAACCTGCTGGTGGGCGACGCGCCCGTGCCCGGCACCGTCGTCCGCGTCGCGACGTCGGGGATCACGGTCGAGTCCGCCGACGCGTGCGGCGGGGCCAACGTGCGGGTCGCGGCGGGGGAGTCGTGGGACGCGCTGGTCGTGCGCGCGGTCGCCGAGGGGTGGATCGGCGTCGAGGCGCTGTCCGGCATCCCCGGCAGCGTCGGCGCGACGCCCGTGCAGAACGTCGGCGCGTACGGCCAGGAGGTCGCCGACACGATCGCGTCGGTGCGCGTGTGGGACCGGCTGGGCCAGCAGGTCGTCACCGTGGCCAACGCGGAGTGCCGGTTCGGCTACCGCACCAGCGCGTTCAAGGCCGACGCGCGCTACGTCGTCCTCGACGTCCTGTTCCAGCTGCGGCTCGGCAGCCTCAGCGAGCCGGTGCGCTACGAGGCGCTGGCCCGGGGCCTGGGCGTGGACGCCGGCACCCGGGTGCCGCTCGACGTCGCCCGCGAGGCGGTGCTGGCCCAGCGTCGCCGGCGCGGCATGGTGCTCGACGCCGCCGACCACGACACCTGGAGCGCCGGCTCGTTCTTCACCAACCCGGTGCTGCCCGAGGCCGCGTTCGCCGCGCTGCCGGGCGACCCGCCGTCCTGGCCCGCTGCGCGCGGTGTCAAGACCAGCGCGGCGTGGCTGATCGAGCACTCGGGCTTCGCCCGCGGCTACGGGCTGCCCGGCCCGGCGTCGCTGTCGACCAAGCACACCCTGGCGGTGACCAACCGCGGCGGGGCCACGGCGTCCGACGTCCTCGCCATCGCGCGCGACGTGCGCGACGGCGTCCAGGCGACCTTCGGTGTCACCCTCGAGCCCGAACCCACCCTGGTCGGCTGCACCCTCTGACCCTTCCTCCCCCCGCCCCGCCTTCCTCCCCCCGGCCGGTGTCTCAGTCGGACATGTCGGACATCGGCGCGGGGTGGGCGGAGGAACGGGCGGTGTCGAAGCGGTCGAGCACGACCTCGGCCACCCGCCGGTCGGCGCCCAGCGGCGCGGTGACCAGGTCGGCGCCCGAGGCGAGCAGCCGGTCGTGGAAGAACCCGGGCGCCAGCAGGTACGACGCGACCACGACCCGGCGTCCAGGGTGCTCGGCGCGGGCGGCCGCGATCGCCGTCCGGACGTCGGGCGCGGCCTTGGCGCCGTACCCGACCGACACGGGCCCGCCCCAGTCGGCGCGCACCCTGGCCAGCACCTGCTCGACGTCGGCGGCCGCCCGGGCGTCGCTGCTGCCCGCGGCCGCGAGCACCACGGCGTCCGCGGACGTCGCGCCCGCCTCGCGCAGCCGGTCGACCAGCGCGGCGGCCAGCCGGTGGTCCGGGCCCAGGGCCCGCGCCGCCGTTGCGGCCTGCCCGGCCTGGGCCACGGCCTCGGCGATGTCGACGTGCACGTGGTACCCGCCCGACAGCAGCAGCGGGACGACGACCGCGCGCCGGCCGTCCCGCGTCACCTGGCGCACGACGTCACCCACCCGCGGCGGCTGGACGTCGACGAACGCGGTCTCGACCACCAGCCCCGGGCGCGCCGCCCGCAGCGCCGCGACGAGCGAGCCGACCACCCGGCGTCCGGCCGGCTCGCGGGTGCCGTGGGCGCAGGCGATCAGCACGGGCTCGTCGAGGCTCATCGGGCCATTGTCGGTGGTCATGCCGGCGGGGCGGCCAGCCAGGCGTCGACGTCCGCGAGCAGGGCGGCCTGCAGGACGTCGGGGGCGCGCGAGCCGCGGATCGAGGCGCGGGCCAGCCCGGCCAGCGCAGCGTCGTCGAGCCCGTGCACCTCGCGGGCGGTGACGTACTGGTCGAGCAGGCGGGTGCCGAACAGCAGCGGGTCGTCGGCGCCCAGGGCGATGCGGGCGCCGGCGTCGACGAGGGCGGCCAGCGGCACGGCGTCCGGCCCGGCGTACACCCCCAGCGACACGTTGCTGCCTGGGCACACCTCGAGCACGATCCCGCGCCGCACCACCTCGGCGAGCACGGCGGGGTCCTCGACGCTGCGCACGCCGTGGCCGATCCGGTCGGGGGCGAGGTGGTCCAGGGCCGCGCGGACGTTCTGCGGGCCGAGCAGCTCACCGCTGTGCGGGACGCTGGCCAGGCCCGCCGCGCGCGCGATCCGGAAGGCGGGCGCGAACTCCTCCGTGCTGCCGCGGCGCTCGTCGTTGCTCAGGCCGAACCCGACGACCCCGGCGTCGGCGTACCGCGCGGCGAGGCGGGCCAGCGTCCTCGCGTCCAGCGGGTGCCGGATCCGGCTGGCGGCGACGACCACGGCCAGGCCCACCCCCGTCTCGGCGCTGGCCTCGCGCGCGGCGTCCAGGACGATCTCGAGGGTCGGCGTCAGCCCGCCCAGGTGCACGGCGTACGACGTCGGGTCGACCTGGATCTCCAGCCACCGCGAGCCCTCGGCGGCGTCGTCCTGCGCCGCCTCGTGCACCAGACGGCGGACGTCGGCCTCGTCGCGCACGCACGAGCGGGCGACGTCGTACAGCCGCTGGAACCTGAACCAGCCCTTCTCGTCGGTCGCGTGCAGCTGCGGGGGCGCGCCGCTGGTCAGGGCCGCGGGCAGGCGCACCCCGTGCCTGGCCGCCAGCTCGAGCAGCGTGGCTGGGCGCATCGACCCGGTGAAGTGCAGGTGCAGGTGCGCCTTGGGCAAGGTCGCCAGGTCGCGGCGTCCCCTCATGGCGGCCCCGCCGCGTGGAGCCACGGCACCCGCCCTGGGGCGTTGCACTCCAACCCGCCGGTGTCGCGGGGGCACCCCACTCCGGTCCGACCGGAGTGGGGTGCCCCCGCGGTCACCGCGTGCCGCGCGCGGACGGCGGTCAGCGGGCTTCGGCGAGCAGGCGCTGGATCCGGCCGACACCCTCGGTCAGGTCGGCGTCGCCGAGGGCGTAGGACAGGCGCAGGTAGCCGCTGGGCCCGAACGCCTCACCGGGGACGACGGCCACCTCGACCTCGTCCAGGATCAGCTCGGCGAGCTCGGCGGACGTCGTGGGCGTGCGGCCGCGGATCGTCTTGCCGAGCACCCCGCGCACCGAGGGGTAGACGTAGAACGCGCCGGTCGGCACCGGGCAGACGACGCCCTCGATGTCGTTGAGCATGCCGACGATGGCCCGGCGGCGACGGTCGAACGCCACGCGCATCTCCTCGACCGCCGACAGGTCACCGGTCAGGGCGGCGATCGCCGCCCGCTGCGAGACGTTGGCGACGTTGGACGTGGCGTGCGACTGCAGGTTGGTGGCGGCCTTGACCACGTCGCGCGGGCCGATCATCCAGCCCACCCGCCAGCCGGTCATCGCGTACGTCTTGGCCACCCCGTTGAGCACGACGCAGGTGTCGGCCAGCTCGGGCACCTCGACCGGCATCGAGGCGAAGCGCGCGCCGTCGTACACCAGGTGCTCGTAGATCTCGTCCGCGACGACCCAGATGCCGTGCTCGAGCGCCCACTGCCCGATGGCGCGCACCTGCTCGGGCGGGTAGACCGCCCCGGTCGGGTTGGACGGCGAGCAGAACAGCAGCACCTTGGTGCGGTCGGTGCGCGCGGCCTCGAGCTGCTCGACGGTGACCAGGTAGCCCTGGTCCTCACCGGCGAACACCTCGACGGGCACCCCACCCGCGAGCCGGATCGCCTCGGGGTACGTCGTCCAGTACGGCGCGGGCAGCAGCACCTCGTCGCCGGGGTCGAGCAGCGTCGCGAACGCCTGGTAGACCGCCTGCTTGCCCCCGTTGGTCACCAGGACCTGCTCGGGGGTCACGTGGTAGCCGCTGTCGCGCGCGGTCTTGGCCACGATGGCCGCCTTGAGCTCGGGCAGCCCGCCGGCGGGGGTGTAGCGGTGGTTCGCGGGGACGGCGCACGCCTCGACGGCCGCCGCGACGACGTACGCGGGGGTCGGGAAGTCCGGCTCGCCCGCGCCGAACCCGACGACCGGACGGCCCTGGGCCTTGAGCGCCTTGGCCTTGGCGTCGACGGCCAGCGTCGCCGACTCGGCGATGCTGCCCACGCGCTGCGACACGCGCCGGCGGGAGGTGGGGGAGGCGGGGGTGTCGGTGCTCACCCGCTGATCCTCCCACCCCCCCGTCGCCGGTTCGACCCCCGTCCCCGCTCTCGCGTACACTCCCTCGGTGGGTGGTTGACGACCGCCACGCTGAGCCATGCCCTGCGATCCGCGGTGCACCGGCCCAGGGTCGTCGCTCCACCCGTAGGGCAGTGGCTCAATTGGTAGAGCACCGGTCTCCAAAACCGGCGGTTGGGGGTTCGAGTCCCTCCTGCCCTGCGCGGGTGCCCCCGTCCGGGGGCGTGATGACGGCGAACCAGGTGAGGACGACGTGACGCAGACCAGCACGGACGACGACGCGAGCACGCCTCGGCGCTCGGCTTCGACGTCCGCCCGCGTCGGACGTCGGGCCGGCCTCGCGCTGTTCATCCGTCAGGTCATCGCCGAGCTGCGCAAGGTCGTGCGACCCACGCGCACCGAGCTGATCACCTACACCTCGGTGGTCATGGTGTTCGTCGTCGTGGTGATGGCGTTCGTCTCCGCGCTCGACATCGGCCTGGGCAAGCTCGTCCTGCTGGTGTTCGGCGGCGGCTGAGCCCGACCGCCACACCCCGGGGCGCGCCCCGAGCAGACAGCACGTACGACGACAAGGAAGCAGGACATCCCCGTGCCCGACAGCCCCGACCCGACGGACAGCGCCGACGCGACGGACACCGACACCTCCGAGCTGACCGTCCAGCAGGCCGACCTGGCCGCCGCCGAGGCGTACGACGCCGAGCCGGCGCCCGCAGCCGAGACGCCCGCTGACGAGGCGCCCGCCGACGCCGCTCCCGCCGAGGACGCTGCGGGCGGGGACGCCGCGGGCGACGACGAGGACGACGTCGACCCGATCGAGGAGTTCAAGGCCGGCCTGCGCCGCGCGCCGGGCGAGTGGTTCGTCATCCACTCCTACGCCGGCTACGAGAACCGGGTGAAGACCAACCTCGAGACCCGGGTGCAGAACCTGACCATGGAGGACTACATCTTCCAGGTCGAGGTGCCCATGGAAGAGGTCCAGGAGATCAAGAACGGCGTCCGCAAGCTCGTGCGCCGGGTGCGGATGCCCGGCTACGTCCTGGTGCGGATGGACCTCACCGACGAGTCGTGGGGCGCCGTGCGCCACACCCCCGGGGTCACCGGGTTCGTGGGCAACACCCACCAGCCGGTGCCGCTGAGCACCAACGAGGTGTTCTCGATGCTCGCCCCCACCCTCGAGGTCAAGGACCGCCCGGGCGCCAAGGCCGCCGAGCCGGTGCGGATCGTCGACTTCGAGGTCGGCGAGTCGGTCACGGTGATGGAGGGTCCGTTCGAGACCCTGCCCGCCACGATCTCCGAGATCAGCCCGGACGCCCAGAAGCTCAAGGTGCTCGTGTCGATCTTCGGCCGCGAGACGCCCGTCGAGCTCTCGTTCGCCCAGGTCGCCAAGATCTGAGCCCAGCCCCACCGGCGTGCTCAGCCGAGCCCGCCACACCACCACCCGGCACGTGAGGACCAGCAGACATGCCCCCCAAGAAGAGGGTCTCCGGACTCATCAAGCTCCAGATCCAGGCCGGCGCCGCGACGCCGGCGCCGCCCGTCGGCCCCGCCCTGGGTCAGCACGGCGTCAACATCATGGAGTTCGTCAAGGCCTACAACGCCGCGACCGAGGCCCAGCGCGGCAACGTCATCCCGGTCGAGATCACGGTGTACGAGGACCGCTCGTTCACCTTCATCACCAAGACCCCGCCCGCGGCCGAGCTGATCAAGAAGGCCGCCGGCGTCGCCAAGGGTTCGGGCGAGCCGCACAAGACCAAGGTCGCCAAGCTCACCACCGCGCAGGTGCGCGAGATCGCCCAGACCAAGCTCGAGGACCTGAACGCGAACGACCTGGACGCCGCCACCAAGATCATCGCCGGCACCGCTCGCTCGATGGGCATCACCGTCGAGGGCTGAGCGCCACCCAGCACGACCCAGCACGACCCAGCAGCACCCAGCAGCACCGTGGCAGGGCCGAGCGCGGCCCGTCCGACCACACCTCCGGCTACGACCACGATGGAGCAGTCATGAAGCGCAGCAAGTCCTACCGCGCCGCCGCCGACAAGATCGACGCCGAGCGCCTGTACGCCCCCCTGGACGCCGTCCGCCTGGCCAAGGACACCTCGACGACGAAGTACGACTCGACCGTCGAGGTCGCCTTCCGCCTGGGCGTCGACCCCCGCAAGTCCGACCAGATGGTGCGCGGCACCGTCAACCTGCCGCACGGCACCGGCAAGACCGCGCGCGTCCTGGTCTTCGCCACCGGTGAGCGCGCCGAGCAGGCCACCGCCGCCGGCGCCGACTACGTCGGCAGCGACGACCTGCTCGAGCGGATCCAGAAGGGCTGGCACGACTTCGACGCCGTCGTCGCGACGCCCGACCTGATGGGCAAGGTCGGCCGGCTCGGCAAGGTGCTCGGCCCGCGCGGGCTGATGCCCAACCCGAAGACCGGCACCGTCACGATGGACGTCGCCAAGGCCGTCACCGAGATCAAGGGCGGCAAGATCGAGTTCCGCACCGACAAGCACGCCAACCTGCACTTCATCATCGGCAAGACCTCGTTCACCGAGCAGCAGCTGATCGAGAACTACGCCGCCGCCCTCGACGAGGTCCTGCGGCTGAAGCCGTCCTCGTCCAAGGGCCGCTACCTGGCCAAGTGCACGGTGGCGACCACGATGGGCCCCGGCATCCCGGTCGACCCGTCCCGCACCCGCAACATCACCCTCGAAGAGGGCGCGGACGCCCCGAGCTGAGCGACACCTCACCGGGCGGCGGCGATTTGGCCGCCGCCCGGTGCGGGCCGTACCCTCATCCACGAAGCACCCGCTCCACCACCCCAGACCGTTGGTCGAGGACGGGCCCCCGCGGCCCGTCGTCCGAAAGCTCGCACCGCGAGCGGCCCGCGCAGGTGACCCGAGTCGTCCACGGACGTCGGCCCCGGCCGACCCGTGCCACGCCCCGTGCGCCTCGCGCCGGGGCGTTCGTCGTGCCGGGCCCGACCGCCAGCGGCCCCCGACCGAAGGAGGCCCATGGCCAGGCCCGACAAGGCTGCAGCGGTCACCGAGCTCGCCGACCGCTTCCGCGAGTCCAACGCCGCCGTGCTGACCGAGTACCGCGGTCTCACGGTGGCCCAGCTGACGCGGCTGCGCGCCTCGATCAGCGACCACGCGACGTACGCCGTCGTGAAGAACACCCTCACCGGCATCGCCGCCAAGCAGGCCGGTGTCACGGCCTTCGACGGCCAGCTCGCCGGCCCCTCGGCCATCGCCTTCATCACCGGCGACCCGGTCGAGACCGCCAAGTCGATGCGCGACTTCGCCAAGGCCAACCCGGCCCTGGTGATCCGGGGCGGCTACCTGGACGGCAAGCCGCTCACCGCGGCCGAGGTCACCCAGCTCGCCGACCTGGAGCCGCGCGAGGTGCTGCTCGCCAAGCTCGCCGGGGCCATGAAGGCCTCGCTGAGCAACGCCGCAGCGCTGTTCGCCGCGCCGCTGTCGCAGACCGCCCGCGTCATCGAGGCGCTGCGCGCCAAGCGCGAGCAGGAGCAGGGGCCGATCGCGGCCGCCGCACCCGAGGACTCACCCGCCGACGACGCACCCGTTGACTCGGCGCCCGCCGACTCGGCACCCGCTGTCGACGCACCCGTCGACGACGCGCCGGCTGCAGCCGACGCGCCTGCCGGCGAGGCCTGACCAGCACCACACCCGCTCCACCCCCAGCAGCACCCACCGAGAGGACCAGCCACCATGGCCAAGCTCAGCACCGACGATCTCCTGGAGTCCTTCAAGGAGATGACCCTGATCGAGCTCAGCGAGTTCGTGAAGAAGTTCGAGGAGACCTTCGAGGTCACCGCAGCCGCTCCCGTCGCGGTCGCCGCCGCGGGTGGCCCGGCCGCCCCGGCCGAGGCCGAGGAGGAGCAGGACGAGTTCGACGTCGTCCTCGAGGCCGCCGGTGACAAGAAGATCCAGGTCATCAAGGAGGTCCGCGCGCTCACCAGCCTGGGCCTGAAGGAGGCCAAGGACCTCGTGGACGGCGCCCCCAAGGCCGTCCTGGAGAAGGTCGACAAGGCCGCCGCCGAGAAGGCGAAGGCCGCCCTCGAGGGCGCCGGCGCCACGGTGACCGTCAAGTAGCTCACCTCACCACCGCTCGACCAGCACCGCGAACGGCCGGCTCCCGCACCCGCGGGGCCGGCCGTTCGGCGTCGGTCCGCAGGGTCCGGGGGAGGGCGATCGTGCACAGGCCGCGGCGCGGGCCCTTGACGCGGACGCCGCGGCGCGTCATCCTCGTGGCGCCAGCCTGCACGGGGCCGGTTTACTTCCGTGCGCGCCGTGACGTATGCTAGTGGTTTGCGCTGCCCAACTTCTCCCGTCTCGCGGGTGAGCACTGCTGTGCTCTCCCGGGATCCGGGGCGATCGTCATGCGCACCGTACGTCCATAAGGCCCGTGGAAGGACCCTCCTTGGCTGCCTCGCGCACCGCTCCCGCGACAGTGTCCACCGCTTTGACGGCCTCTGGCCGAATCAGCTTCGGCAAGATCCATGAACCGCTAGAGGTCCCCGACCTGCTGGCTCTGCAGACCGAGAGCTTCGACTGGCTGCTCGGCAACGAGCGCTGGCTGGCCCGCGTGGCCGCCGGCTCCGGCGACAGCCACATCCACGAGAAGTCCGGTCTGGAGGAGATCTTCGAGGAGATCTCGCCGATCGAGGACTTCTCGGGGTCGATGTCGCTGTCGTTCCGCGACCACCGCTTCGAGCCGCCCAAGTACTCGATCGACGAGTGCAAGGAGCGCGACATGACCTACGCCGCGCCCCTGTTCGTCACGGCCGAGTTCATGAACACCACCACCGGCGAGATCAAGAGCCAGACGGTGTTCATGGGTGACTTCCCGCTGATGACCGAGCGCGGCACCTTCGTCGTGAACGGCACCGAGCGCGTCGTCGTCTCGCAGCTGGTCCGCTCGCCGGGCGTCTACTTCGAGCGCACCGCCGACAAGACGTCCGACAAGGACGTCTACACGGCCAAGGTGATCCCGAGCCGTGGCGCGTGGCTGGAGTTCGAGATCGACAAGCGCGACATGGTCGGTGTGCGCATCGACCGCAAGCGCAAGCAGTCCGTCACGGTGCTGCTCAAGGCCCTCGGCTGGACCGAGGCGCGCATCCTGGAGGAGTTCGGCGAGTACGAGTCGATCCGCCAGACCCTGGAGAAGGACCACACCACGGGTCAGGACGACGCGCTGCTCGACATCTACCGCAAGCTGCGCCCGGGCGAGCCGCCGACGCGCGAGGCGGCCCAGACGCTGCTCGAGAACCTGTACTTCAACCCCAAGCGCTACGACCTGGCCAAGGTCGGCCGCTACAAGGTGAACAAGAAGCTCGGCACCGCCAAGGCGCCGAACGCCAGCGTGCTCGACGTCGACGACATCGTCGCGACGATCAAGTTCATCGTGGCCCTGCACGGCGGCACGGCGACCATGCCCGGCGTCCGCGAGGGCAAGGACGTCGACCTGCGGGTCGAGGTCGACGACATCGACCACTTCGGCAACCGGCGCCTGCGCACGGTCGGCGAGCTGATCCAGAACCAGGTCCGCACGGGCCTGTCCCGCATGGAGCGCGTCGTGCGCGAGCGGATGACGACCCAGGACGTCGAGGCCATCACGCCGCAGACCCTGATCAACATCCGGCCAGTCGTCGCCTCCATCAAGGAGTTATTCGGCACCAGCCAGCTCTCGCAGTTCATGGACCATACCAACCCGATCGCCGGTCTGACCCACAAGCGGCGGCTGTCCGCGCTCGGCCCAGGTGGTCTTTCCCGCGACCGGGCCGGCTTCGAGGTCCGCGACGTCCACCCCTCGCACTACGGCCGGATGTGCCCGATCGAGACCCCGGAGGGCCCGAACATCGGCCTGATCGGGTCGCTGTCGACGTACGCCCGGATCAACGCGTTCGGGTTCGTCGAGACCCCGTACCGCAAGGTGCTCAAGGGTGTCGTCAGCGACGAGGTCGACTACCTCACCGCCGACGAGGAGGACGAGTTCGTCATCGCTCAGGCCAACGCGCCGCTGAACGACGACAGCCACTTCACCGAGGAGCGCGTCACCGTGCGCGTCAAGGGCGGCGAGGTCGAGCTCGTGGCGGCCGAGGACGTCGACTACATGGACGTCGCGGCCCGCCAGATGGTCTCCGCGGCCACCGCGATGATCCCGTTCCTCGAGCACGACGACGTCAACCGGGCCCTGATGGGCTCGAACATGCAGCGTCAGGCGGTGCCGCTGGTCAAGGCCGAGGCGCCGCTCGTCGGCACCGGCATGGAGTACCGCGCCGCCCTCGACAGCGGGGACGTCGTCCGCGCAGAGAAGGCCGGGGTCGTGCAGGAGGTCTCCGCCGACGCGGTGACCGTGGCCAACGACGACGGGACCTACACCACCTACCGGGTGGCCAAGTTCGTCCGCTCCAACCAGGGCACCGCGTACAACCAGCGGGTCGCCGTCACCGAGGGCGCCCGCCTGGAGGCCGGTTCCCTGGTGGCCGACGGCCCGTCCACCGACGGTGGCGAGATGGCGCTGGGGCGCAACCTGCTCGTGGCGTTCATGCCGTGGGAGGGCCACAACTACGAGGACGCGATCATCCTGTCCCAGCGGGTCGTGCAGGACGACCTGCTCTCCTCGATCCACATCGAGGAGCACGAGGTCGACGCGCGCGACACCAAGCTGGGCCCGGAGGAGATCACCCGCGACATCCCGAACGTCTCCGAGGAGATGCTGGCCGACCTCGACGAGCGCGGGATCATCCGGATCGGCGCGGAGGTCCGCGACGGCGACCTGCTGGTCGGCAAGGTCACGCCCAAGGGCGAGACCGAGCTCACCCCCGAGGAGCGCCTGCTGCGAGCCATCTTCGGCGAGAAGGCGCGCGAGGTGCGCGACACCTCGCTGAAGGTGCCGCACGGCGAGACCGGCACGGTGATCGGCGTCAAGGTGTTCGACCGCGACGAGGGCGACGAGCTGCCGCCGGGCGTCAACCAGCTGGTCCGCGTCTACGTGGCCAACAAGCGCAAGATCACCGACGGCGACAAGCTCGCCGGCCGGCACGGCAACAAGGGCGTCATCTCCAAGATCCTCCCGGTCGAGGACATGCCCTTCCTCGAGGACGGCACCCCCGTCGACGT
>JBBQGB010000060.1:0-19403 GCA_038322575.1 Actinomycetales bacterium | reverse complement strand
CCGTGAGCTCGGCTCCCAGCCGGAGGTGTGGGCGCGGTGGGGTGAGCGTGAGCTGGTCGGGGAGCTGCGCCGCCGGGCCTACCGCTTGGACCCGGCGTCGGTGGTGGCGCGGCGCCGGCGGGCGGAGTCGCAGCGGTCGGTGTCGCTTCGCCCGGCCCCGGACGCCATGACGTACCTGACCGCGTTGTTGCCGGTCGTGACCGGGGTGGGGGTGTTCGCCGAGCTGACCCGCGCCGCCGACACCGCCCGCGCTGGCGGTGATGAGCGGGGTCGGGGTCAGGTGATGGCCGACACCCTGGCCACCCGGCTCCTCGGCCAGGCCGACGGCGGCGCGCCGCGGGTGCCGGTGACGGTGAACGTGGTGGTTTCCGATGAGGTCCTGCTCGGCCGGGGCCCGAGCCCGGACACCGCCGAGGTGCAGGGGTATGGGGTGGTGCCCGCGAGCCTGGCCCGTCAGCTGGCCGGCGCGGCCCCGGACGCGCAGGTGGCCATCCGCCGGTTGTACGCCACCCCGGACAGCGGGGCGCTGGTCTCGATGGACTCGAGGTCGCGGTGCTTCCCGCCGGCGCTGGCCGAGCTCATCCGGCTGCGCGACCGCACCTGCCGCACACCCTGGTGCGACGCCCCGATCCGTCACGTCGACCACGTCCGCGCGCACGCCGACGGCGGGCAGACCACCGCGGAAAACGCCCAGGGCCTGTGCGAGGCCTGCAACCACGCCAAGGCCGCGCCCGGCTGGGCCACCACCGCCAGCAACACGCCGGTGCACACGGTCATGCTGACGACCCCGACGGGCGCGACGTACGACTCCACCGCACCACCAACACCCAGGCCCCTACCGCGGGGCCGACCCGGTCACTACAGAGTCGATTCCTCCTGGCTCGAGGAGTGGACCCTCGAGGTGCTGCTCGAGCACGCCAGCTGACCGAACGGCAACGCCTGTGCGGAGACAGCCGAGCGGCCCGACACCCTGCTCGGGTGACGGGCCGCACGGGTCCGGGGGCTAGTGCAGGATGCCGTACCGGTTGACCACCGAGATGCGCTCCCAGCGGCGGCCGAGCCCGAGGGTGCGCCCGGCCCCGGTCAGGGCCAGCAGCACCACGACGAGGGCGTAGATGAGGTGGTCGTCCATGAAGGGGTTGTTGGCCGGCGGCAGCACCGCGGTCCACATCATCACGAGCAGCAGGGCGCCACCGGCGGCAGCCAGTCGCATCGCGACGCCGAGCATCAGGGCCACCCCGATCGCCGCGAGAGCGGCCATGAAGGCGACGTTGACCCAGGTGGCGCCGGCGATCGACTGGTAGGTGCTCGCGAACGGCCCTGCGGTCGCCTTGCCGAGGAACCCTGCGGTCGGGTTGCCGCCGTTGACCCACGCCTTCGCGCTCGGTGTGTCGTGGCCCAGGCCGAACATCTTGTCGAGGAACGCCCACACGAAGATCCAGCCGAGGCTCAGCCGGATGGCGGCCAGCGTGTATCGGTAGGCGCGGTGCCGGCTGGTCTCCTCGACGGTCGGCTCGGCGATGAAGGGGTCGTCGACGCGCAGGGAGGCCTGCTGCTGCCTGGTGGCCTTGCCGGTGCTGCTCATGGTCGTCTCCAGTTCGTCGGTGCCCCTCACGTCGGGGCACCTCGATCCTGACGCGGGCCGGTGCGCGGCCCTAGGGACCAACGTCCCCCGCCGGCCCGCCGGAAGGCACCAGGCGTCCCGGCGCGGGCCGCCGCAGCCCCAGGGCGACCGCCTCCTCACGCAGCTCCTCGCGCACCCGCGGGTGCGCGGCCCGCTCGATCAGGTGCTCGGCCTGCGCGCGCTCGTCGTGCCCGAACATCTCGGCGGTGCCCTGCTCGGTGATGATCGCGGTGTGCTGCACCGAGGTCACGGGCTCGTCGACGAGGGCGACCACGGTCGAGACGTCCGCCCGCGGGTGCCACGAGCGCAGGGCCATCAGGGCCTGGCCGCCCACGGCGTGCAGCGCGCCGACCACGAAGTCGGTCTGGCCGCCGAATCCGGAGTGGATGCGCGCCCGGATCCGCGAGGCGTTCGCCTGACCGAACAGGTCGACCTGCAGCGCGGTGTTGATCGAGGTCATCGACCGCTGCTCGCTGATGCGCGCCGGCGCGTTCGTCGTCTCGGTGCGCAGCAGCTGCACCCGCGGGTTGCGGTCGACCCACGAGTACAACCGCTGCGACCCCAGCAGGAACGAGGCGGTCAGCACCGCCTGGGGGTCCAGGGCTCCGGCCCGGTCCAGCTCGAGGACGCCGTCCGAGAACATCTCGGTCCACAGCCGCAGCCCGCGCCGATCCAGCAAACCGGCCAGCGTCGCGTCCGGCACCGTGCCGATCCCCAGCTGCAGGGTCGCCCCGTCCGGCACGCGGGCGGCCACGAGCTCGCCGATCCGGGTGGCGGCGTCGTCCGGAGCGACCGTCACCGGCTGGTCCAGCGGCTCGTCGGCCTCGATGGCGTAGTCGACCAGGTCGGGGTCCAGCCGCCCGTCGCCGTAGGTCCACGGCACGTGCCGGTTCACCTGGGCGAGGACCAGCCCGCCGCGACTGCGACACGCCTCGATCGCGGCCGGCAGCACGTTGACCTCGGTGCCGAGCGAGAGGGCGCCGTCGTACGGCGGCGCCACGTTCACGCACACGACGTCCGGCACCAGCGTGCTGGTGAACAGCCGGGGCACCAGCGACAGGCGAGCCGGGACGTACGAGAGCGACGGACTGTGGCGCACCCCGGGGCCGACGAAGGGTGTCTCGTGCACCACCTCGGGACGGGTGGGCACTGCGCCCACGTGGGCGTTCAGCGCGAACAGGCGGTACGTCGGCACGCAGGCGTCGAGCAGCCCCAGCAGTGCGCGGGGCGTGGCACCGTTGCCGCCCGCGACGACGCGCGGCACCCAGGGCAGGCGGCGCAGGACGGTGGACAGGTCGTTCTCGGTCAGTGTGCGCACTCAGGTCGAGGGGTGCTTGCTCGCGAAGACGGCGGCCTGGGTGCGTCGCTGCATGCCCAGCTTGCCCAGCAGTGAGGACACGTAGTTCTTGACCGTCTTCTCGGCGAGGAACATCCGCTCGGCGATCTGGCGGTTGGTGAGGCCCTCGCCGATGAGCTCGAGGATCCGGCGCTCCTGGTCGGTCAGGGGCGCGAGGGCGTCGTCGCGGGTGGGCCCCGAGCGCAGCCGGTCGAGCACCCGCTCGGTCACCGCCGGGTCGAGCAGCGACTGCCCGGCCGCGATCCGGCGCACGGCGTCGACCAGGTCGTTGCCGCGGATCTGCTTCAGGACGTACCCCGCGGCGCCGGCCATGATGGCCGCGAACAGGGCCTCGTCGTCGTCGTAGGACGTGAGGATCAAGGTCGCGATCTCGGGGTGGCGCGAGCGCACCTCGCGGCAGACGTCGATGCCCGACCCGTCGGGCAGGCGACCGTCCAGGATGGCGACGTCGGGACGCATCGCGGGGATCCGCCGGACGGCCTCCTCGGCCAGGCCGGACTCGCCGACGACGACGATGTCGCCGTCCGCCTCGAGCAGCTCGCGCAGCCCTCGGCGCACGACCTCGTGGTCGTCGAGCAGAAAGACCCGGATCTGGGCGGCAGGGACGCGGTCCCCGCCCGTGGCGTCGTCGCTCATGACGTCAGTGAACACCACGGCTGGCCCGCCGGGAGGGGTCCAAAGGCCCGTGGTGGCAGGGCCAACGCCGCTGACGTGGCGCCACGGGCGCGCCGCACGATGAGGGCGAGGTCGCGGCGACGTCGCTGCGACGACGAGTGGAGGAACCATGAACGACCAGGTGGCACAGACCCGTGAGCTCGTGGTGGGGATGGACGGCAGCTCCGCCGCGGCGGCTGCGCTGAACTGGGCTGCCGACCACTCGGTGGCCACCGGGGCGCCGATCCGGATCGTCCACGTGTGGCAGCTGGGCGCCGCCCAGGTCGAGTCGACGACGCCGTCGTTCTACGAGGCGTCGGTGGCGGACGCCCGGGCGCGGGCCACCCGCTGGGTGCAGTCGGCCCTGCAGGAGCGCGCGACGACCGTGCCCTGGATGCTGGACGTGGCCGAGGGCCCCACCGGCGCGGTGCTGACCGAGCGGTCCCGGCACGCGGCGGCCGTGGTGCTGGGAACCGGTGAGCACCACGGGCTGCGCCGGCTGCTGACGGGCTCGGTGTCGCACTACGTGCTCTCGCACGCTCAGCCCCCCGTCATCGCCGTGCGTGCGGCGCCGGTGCTGCCGCGGCCCCTGGTCGGGGTGCACGACCGCGCCGCGACCGACTGACCCGAACGGCGCTCAGCCGGACGGCGTCGAGGGCACGTCCACCTGCACATCCACCTGGGCGAGCACCACGCGGCTGCCGCGGGGGACGTCGACGACCCAGGTCGTCCCGTCCTCGCGGCCGCACAGTGAGACCGCACCCCCGGGCGCAGCGGGGGGGCACGACACGTTCAGCACGGTCGCGGCGGGCAGCTCGAGCCGGCGCGTGACGCCGTCCCCCAGCACGACCGGGGGCAGGGGGATCACGGCCAGAGCCCGCCCCGAAGGAGCCTGCGGGTCGCTGTGAAGGGCGTTGCTCACGGTGTAGCGCAGCGCGACGACGCCGCTGGGGCGGGCGGGCAGCGTGACCCGCCACCCGGCGGCGGACGCCGTGACCGCGAGCTCGCGGCCATCCATCGTCGCCGTCGGGCGGCCCAGCAGGGCGGAGACGTCGCTCGGGACACCGCTGACGCCGGCCAGGTCGGGTTGCGAGACATCGATCGTCGCCGGCAGGTTCGCGGCCCAGCCCAGCTGCTGGATGAGGGTGATGGTGCCCGCGGCATCAACATCCGCGACGGCGGTGGCCGACGTCGGACGCGGTGGGCCGGCAGCCGGCCCGATCGCGGGAACAGCGACGGCCTGCGGCAGGGGCGCCGGCCGTCCCAGCGTGAGGTAGCCGATCACGAACGCGGCGACCAGGACGGCCACGATGGCACCTGCCTCGACCACGCGCCGAACGCTCGGCTGTCCGGCCGCGCTCACCGCGCGTCCTGGTCGGGCCGGGCCATGGTGGTCGTCGCTCTCGGTGGGTGGGCCGCCTCGAGCGACGCCCGAGGTCATGACCTACATTGCCCTAACCACCCGCGCCGTGCAGCACCCGTCCCGCTGCGGCCCGCGTGCGCCCCTGCACCGAGTGAACGAGGACTCCATGCTGCGTCGACGTCCCACCAGCCTGCTGCTGCTCGCGGTGCTCGCGGCCGGGGGGGTGGCCAGCGCGCCCGCCCAGGCGCGCGCGACCTCCGCCCAGGTCTTCGTGCTGCACGGGCTGCCCGGCGTGGTCGCCGACGTGGTCGTGGACGGGCGCACCAGGAAGACCCACGTGAGCCAGGGCTCGGTCGTGGGCCCGATCGCCGTGACCGCCGGGCGCCACACGGTGTCGCTGGTGGCGAAGGGCCGGCCGGCGATCGCCGGGACCGTCGACGTCGACGGCGGTGGCAGCGTCGACGTGGTGGCCCACCTGCCCGCAGCCCTCGGGGGCTCGCCACTGCTGACGGCGTTCCCGAACGACCTGAGCCCCGTCGGGCGTGGCAAGGTGCGCCTCGCGGTGGCCCACACCGCCCAGGTGCCGCCCGCCGACATCCGCATCGACGGCGCCGCGCTGCTGACCAACGTGGCCAACTCCGAGGTGCTCAGCGTCGACGTGCCGCAGCGCGTGTACAGCGTCGACATCGTCGCCACGGGGACGACGTCGCCCAGCTTCTTCGGCCCGGTCGAGCTGTCCGTCTCGGCGGGCACGCTGACCCGGGTCTTCGCCCTGGGCAGCCCGGCGGACGGGACGATGGACGTGCTCGTCCACCGCCTGCCGCTCACCCAGCAGGGCGCCGCGGTGCCGTCGTCGGTGCAGACCGGCGACGGCGGTCAGGTCGCTGCGCTGCTCGCCGCCGCGCGCGGCTGACGGTGCGCAGGGTCGGTGCCGCCGGCGTCGTCCTGCTGGCGGCTGCGGCGTGCGGGGCTCCCGCGCCGTCCGGGCCGGTGGGCACGTCGTCCGGCAACACGTCGGCGGCCGCGCCGGCTGCTCCCTCGGCGATCGCGACCGCCGGTGTGCCGACCAGCCAGCGCCATCCGTTCGCCCCCGTCTCGATGCGCCTGCCGTCTGGCACCGTCGTCCCCATCGACCCGGCCGGCGTCGACGCGACCGGCGTCCTGCAGGTACCGGTCCCCGTGGACCGGGCGGGCTGGTGGACCGGCGGCGCCAGGGCGGGTGACCCGTTCGGGGGGATCGTGGTGGCCGGTCACGTCGACTCGGCGCGCCTCGGCATCGGCGCCATGGCCGAGCTGAACGACGTCGCCAAGGCAGCCGCGGTGGTGCTCAGCGGGGCGGGCGTCGAGCGGACGTACCGCGTCAGCACGATCACCCAGGTGCCCAAGGCCCGGCTCAGCGCCGAGCTCGGGGTGTTCGACCAGGTGGTCGCCGAGCGGCTGGTGCTGATCACCTGCGGCGGGGCGTTCGACCCCGTGGCCCGGCACTACGCGGACAACCTGGTCGTGGTGGCCGAGCCGGTCGACGACCGACGGTGAGCGAGTCACGCGCGCGGCCCCGCATCGCGCAGGACCAGGGCGATGGTGTCGTCGAGGGTGGTCACCAGCTCGTGTGGGGTCTGGCTGCCGGTGATCCCGTGCAGCGTCAGCCCGTCCAGCACCGCAGCCAAGATCCGGGCCGCGCGGCGCGGCTGGACGCGGTCGGACAGCTCGCCCGTCGCCTGTGCCGCCGTGATGGTCGCGGCGAACCATCCGCGCAGCGTCGTCAGCGCGCGGGCCTGCTGGGCGGCCAGCTCGGGGTGGGCGGCGGCAGCTGAGCTGAGCGCCACCCAGACCGCGCACTCGCGGTGACGCTCGGCGTCCAGCGGCAGGGCCTCACGGCACAGCCGCCCGAGCACCGTGGCGACCGGGCCCTGCAGGTCGGTCCCCATCAGGCGGTCGGTGATGCTGCGCACGGTCAGCTCGAACGCGGCCAGCAGCAGGTGCGAGCGGGTCGCGTAGTGGTACTGCACGGCTCCACCGGACAGCGCCGCCTCGCGCGCCACCGTCCGCACGCTCAACGCGTCGAAACCATCGCGTGCGACCACCGAGACCGCGGCCGCGGCCACCCGCTGCGCAGTGTCGGCAGGCGCCCGATCTGCTGCTCTCGTCGTCGCCACCATACGACTGTACAGTTGCGGACCTCGGACAATACGACTGTATGGAGGTGGCCATGATCGTCGCGGTGATCGTCGCGTGCGAGGTCGGTTTCTGGGTGCTCCTGGCGGCCGGGCTGCTGGCCCGCTACGGCCTGCGTCGGGCCAGGTTGAGCGCGATGCTGCTGGTCTGCGTCCCCCTGGTGGACCTGGTCCTGCTCGCCGCAACCGTGGTGGACCTGCGCGGTGGGGCCACGGCCACCGGGGCCCACGGGCTCGCCGCTGCCTACCTGGGCTTCTCCGTCGCGTTCGGGCACAGCACCATCCGGGCCCTGGACGCGCGGGTCGCCCACCGCTACGCCGGTGCGGCAGCGCCGCCGAAGGCGCCGCGCGCCGGCGTGGCCGGGGTGCAGCACGAGTGGCAGCAGTGGCGGCGGGCGGCCCTCGGCTGGGCCGTCGCCAGCGCCCTGCTCGCGGCGGCGATCGTCCTGGTCGAGGACGCCGAGCGCGCCGCGGAGCTCAGATCGTGGCTGTGGGGCCTGACCCTCGCCCTGGCCGCGTGGTTGCTGTTCGGGCCGGTGCTCGCTCGCGTGCGGCTCGGGCAGCGGCGCTGACGACCCGGGGTCGAGCAGCCCTCAGGCCACCCGGGCGCCCTGGTCACCCAGCCGGACGACGTCCCCGCGCTGCAGCTGACGGCCGCGGCGGGTCTCGGGTGCGTCGTTGACGGTGACCGAGCCCTCGGCGAGCAGCAGCTTGGCGTCGGCGCCGGACTCGATCAGGCCGGCGAGCTTGAGGAACTGGCCCAGGCGGATGCCGTCCCGGTCAAGCATCACGTCGCGCACGTCGTCGATGGTCGCACGCCGGCGGCGACGCGCCCCGCGGTCAGTCGGCCGGGTGTCGCGCGAAGTGCCGCAGGGCGTCCTCGTGCAGGGCGCCGTTGGTGGCCAGCGCGCTGCCGCCCCACGGCCCGGGCTCGCCGTCCAGAGAGGTGAAGCGGCCCCCGGCCTCGGTGACGATCGGCACCAGCGCGGCCATGTCGTGGACGCCCAGCTCGGGCTCGCAGGCGATGTCGACGGCGCCCTCGGCGAGCAGCATGTACGACCAGAAGTCGCCGTACGCCCGCGTCCGCCAGCACTGCCGGGTGAGGTCCAGGAAGGTGTCCAGCCGCTCCTGGTCCTCCCACCCGGCCAGGCTGGAGTACGAGAGCGAGGCGTCGGCGAGGGTGCTCACCTCGGACACGCGCAGCCGTCGGGCGGCCGAGAGGCTGCGCCCGGTCCAGGCGCCGGATCCGCCGGCCGCCCACCACCGGCGCGACAGCGCGGGCGCCGAGACGACGCCGAGCACCGGCTCACCCTCGTCGACCAGCGCGATCAGGGTGGCCCACACCGGCACCCCGCGGACGAAGTTCTTGGTGCCGTCGATCGGGTCGACCACCCAGCGGCGCGGACCGTGCCCGGTGTCGTCCATCTCCTCGCCCACGACGGCGTCGCGCGGGCGGGTGCGCTTGAGCTGCGAGCGCACCAGCTGCTCGGCGGCGAGGTCGGCGTCGGTGACCGGCGTCAGGTCGGGCTTGGTGTCGACGGCGAGGTCCGCGGCCCGGAAGCGGTCGGTGGTGAGCCCGTCCACGGAGTCGGCGATGACGTGCGCGAGGCGGAGGTCGTCGTCGTAGGTGGGCACCAGCGCAACCTACCGTCCGGGTTAGCCTGCAGCGGTGCCCGACGAGAGCCCGGACCAGACGGTGCTGCGTATCTTCGTGGCGCCCGACGGGCGGCTGCGTGGGCTGCCCCGGCGGCGGGCCAAGCGGCTCGTGGTGCTCGACCACGTGGCACGGGACTTCGAGGTCGGCCGCCGGTTCAGCGAGCCGGAGGTCAACACCGTGCTGCGGGGGTTCGACCACGACGTCGCCGCGCTGCGTCGCAACCTGGTCGACGAGGGGTTCCTCAGCCGCGCCGACGGTGTCTACTGGCGCTCGGGTGGGTCGGTCGACCTGCACCCCGAGAGCCCGATCACCTCGTCAGACCCCGACTAGGGAGCCACCGTGTTCGACACCGTCCTCGGCCTGCCCGTGCATGCGATCGCCGTGCACGCCGCCGTCGTCCTCGTCCCGCTCATGGCGGTGCTGACCGTGGTCGTCGCGGTGCTGCGGCGGTGGCGGGTGCGGGGCGCGTGGCCCGTGGTGGCCGGCAACGTCGTCGTCCTCGGGTCCGTCGTCGTGGCCCAGCAGAGCGGCGAGGCGCTGCAGCACCGGCTGCCCGAGACCGAGCTGATCAGCCAGCACGCCGAGCTCGGCGGGGCCATGACGGTCTTCATGATCGGGCTGCTGGTGGCCTCGGTGCTGGTGGCGCTGGTGCGCCGCCGCTCGGGTGGGCTGGTCGCGGGGGTGGGGGTCCTGGCCGTCGTCGCGGCGGTCGCCGCCACCGCCTGGGTCGTGGTCGTCGGGCACACGGGCGCGAACGCGGTGTGGAAGGACGTCATCGCGAGCACCACCCAGCGCGGCGGCGACTGACGCCCGTCAGTCGTGGTCGGGTGAGCCGCTGCGCGCCCGCAGCACCCGCCGCAGCGAGTCCAGCCGCGACCGGCCGGGGCTGCCAGCGTGGCCGTCGGCCACCCAGGCGTCCAGCGCGCACTCCGGTTCGTCGTGGGTGCAGCCGCGCGGGCAGGCCGCCGTGCCCGGCTCGAGGTCGGGGAACGCGTTGATGATCCGCGCGAAGTCGATGTGCGCCAACCCGAACGAGCGGATGCCGGGGGTGTCGATCACCCAGCCGGCCCGATGGGGGAGCCGCAGCGCCACCGCGGACGTCGAGGTGTGCCGGCCGCGTCCGGTGACGTCGTTGACGACCCCCGTCGACCGGTCGGTGCCGGGCACCAGCGCGTTGACGAGCGTGGACTTGCCCACCCCGCTGTGCCCGACCAGCACCGTGCGGCGGCCGTCGAGGCGCTCGCGGACGGCGTCCAGGCCGACGATCTCGCCGTCCGGCTCGACGTGCGTCACGACCCACGGGACGTCGAGCGGGGCGTAGGCGGCGACGAACGGTGCGGCGTCGGCCAGGTCGGCCTTGGTCAGCACGAGCAGCGGCACCATGCCCGCGTCGTACGCCGCCACCAGGCAGCGGTCGACCATCCGCGGCCGGGGCTCGGGCTCGGCCAGCGCCGTGACGACGGCCAGCTGGTCGGCGTTGGCCACGACGACGCGCTCGAACGGGTCGGTGTCGTCGGCGGTGCGGCGCAGCACCGACCGGCGCGGGTGGACGCGGACGATCCGCGCGAGGGTGTCGGCGTCGCCGCTGGTCTCGCCGACGACGTCGACCTCGTCGCCGATGACGATCCCCTTGCGGCCCAGCTCGCGCGCCCGCATCGCGGTGACGCTGCGCTCCTGGCGCCCCGTCCCGACCAGCGTCGTGTAGCGGCCGCGGTCGACACCGACCACGAACCCCTCCTCGGCGTCCTCGTGCTTGGGGCGGTCCTTCGTGCGGGGCCGTGACCCGCGCCGGCCAGGACGCACGCGGACGTCGCTCTCGTCGTACTCGCGAGGCTTGGGCGTCATCGTGGCGCGACCAGCGCCGACCAGCGAGAGGTGAACTGCGGCAACGTCTTCGCCGTCGTGTCGACGTCCTGGATGACGATGCCGTCGACCGCGAGCCCGATCACCGCGGCAGCCATCGCCATCCGGTGGTCGTGGTACGTGCGCACCAGACCGCCGTGCAGCGGGCGGGGCCGGATCCGCAGCCCGTCGGCCGTCTCGGTGACGTCGCCGCCGAGCGCGGTGATCTCGGTGGCCAGGGCCGCTAGGCGGTCGGTCTCGTGACCGCGCAGGTGCGCGATGCCGCGCAGCCAGGACGTCGAGTGCGCCAGCGCCGCGACGGCTGCGACGACGGGGGTGAGCTCACCGACGTCGTGCAGGTCGACGTCGATGCCCTCGATGTCGCCGGTGCCGGCGACGGTCAGGCCCTCGCGGTCGAGCGTGACGTCGGCGCCCATGGCGTCCAGGATGTCGCGGATCCCGTCGCCGGCCTGGGTGGTGCGCGAGGGCCAACCGGCCACCGTGACCCGCCCCCCGGTCACGAGCGCGGCGGCTAAGAAGGGCGCGGCGTTCGAGAGGTCGGGCTCGACCTGGACGTCCAGCGCGGCCACCGGGCCCGGCTCGACCCGCCACGTGTTCGGTTCGCCGTCGTCCACGACCACACCGCAGTCGCGCAGCACCTCGATGGTCATGGCGATGTGCGGTTCGGAGGGCACCGGCTTGCCGACGTGGTGCACCGTCACGCCCTCGTCGTACCGCGCACCGACGAGCAGCAGCCCGGAGACGAACTGGCTGGACTCCGAGGCGTCGAGCGTCACCGCCCCACCGGGCACGTGCCCGCGCCCGGCCACGGTGAACGGCAGCGTCCCCCGGTCCCCGTCGTCCACCTGGACGCCGAGGGTGCGCAGCGCAGCGAGGACCGGGCCCATCGGGCGCACGCGGGCACCGGCGTCGCCGTCGAACGCGACGTCACCGTCGGCCAACGCCGCGACACCGGGGACGAAGCGCATCACGGTGCCCGCGAGGCCGCAGTCGACCCGGCTGCCCCCGCGCAGCGGCCGCGGGGTGACCACCCAGTCCTCGCCGTCGTCGTCGACCCGCACGCCCAGCGCCCGCAGTGCGTCCGCCATCAGCAGCGTGTCGCGCGAGCGCAGCGGCGAGCGCAGCCGGCTGGTGCTCTCGGCGATCGCCGAGAGCACCAGGAAGCGGTTGGTGAGCGACTTGCTGCCGGGCAGCTGCACGGCTGCCTCGACCGGCCTGACGGCCCGGGGTGCTGGCCAGTCGACGGGTTCGGTCACCTCAGTCGAACGGCAGCGCGCTGGCCACCTGGCGGACGGCGAGCTTGGCCTCGCGCTTGGCGGCCCGCTTGGCGTGCTTGGCCTCCTTGCTCGCCAGGTGGGCCGTGCGGTGCAGGTCGCGGTTCGCGCGACGGGCCCGCCAGGTCAGGCCGGGCCGGCCCTCGGTGTCGACGACGGCGAGGAGCACGCCACCGAGCAGGCCCAGGTTCTTCATGAAGTGCAGCTGCTGCTGCTTGCGGGCCGCCGGGTCCTTGACCTCCCAGAACCGGTGTCCCGCAAGGGTTGTGGGCACGATGGTCGCGGCGAGCACCAGCGCGGACAGCCGGGGCAGCTTGCCGAGCGCCAGCAGCGTGCCGGCGCCGGCCATGGCTGCGCCGTTGGCGCGCACCAGCAGCTCGGGGTCGTTCGGCAGACCCAGCTGCGGGGGGATCTTGGCGATGACGGGTGCCGCCATCTGGGCCCGCGGCGCCGGGTGGCGGTAGGAGTCCAGGCCGCCGGTGACGAAGGTCGCGGCGAGCAGCGGACGGGCGATGCGGCGTACGGCGGACATGGTGGGACCTCCCGATCGGCGGACGGCCCCATCCTGCCCACTCGCCCACCGCCGCGCGAACCGGGGCCGAGTGGCAGGGTGGGGCGCATGTGCGGCAGGTACGCGGCGAGCGCCTCGCCCGAGGACCTGGTCGAGGAGCTCGACGTCGAGTCCGACCAGAGCGGTGGGCTGATGACGGCGAACTTCAACCTGGCTCCGACGCAGGCCGCGCCGGTGGTCCTCGAGCGGGCCCCCCGCGACCAGCCGGACGCCGACCCGGTGCGCCAGCTGAGGCTGCTGACCTGGGGACTGGTGCCCTCGTGGGCCAAGGACCCGAGGATCGGCAGCCGGATGATCAACGCCCGGGCCGACACGCTGCTCGACAAGCCCGCCTACCGACGTGCGGCCCTGACCCGCCGGTGCCTGGTCCCGGCCGACGGCTGGTACGAGTGGCAGGCCAGTCCCACGGCCGTGGACGCCAAGGGCAAGCCTCGCAAGCAACCGTTCTTCATCCACCTCGGCACCGGCGGCGGGCTGGTCTTCGCCGGCGTCTACGAGTTCTGGCGCGACCCTGCGCTGGCGGACGACGACCCGCTGGCGTGGCGGACGACGTACGCCATCGTCACGACCGAGGCCGAGCCCGGGCTGGACCGCATCCACGACCGGATGCCCGTGGTGCTGACCCCGGACCGCTGGGGGCCCTGGCTCGACCCGCGCCTGGACGACCCCGACCGGGTGCGGTCGCTGCTGACCCCGCCGACGCCGGGCAGGTTCGCCGCGCACCCGGTGTCGCGACGCGTCGGAAACGTCGCCAGCGTGGACGCCGGGCTGCTCGACCCCGCGGCGCCCGAGGAGCTCGTCGGCGTCGTCGACCCGATGACCGGCGAGGTCATCGGGAGCTGAGTGCGGCGCCTGCGGGCGGAATGCCCCTGGTGGGGCAGGCGTTCACGTCACCGAGAAGCAGTCGGTGGAGTCGAGCAGTCAGGGAGGCACGCGTGCTGGTGGCACAGCTGGCCAGAGCGGTGGACGGCCCAGCATTCGGGCGATCGGGTCAGGGCGGCACGTCGGGTCTACCCTTGGCGACGATGACCGACGAGACGAGCAGGGCACCCCAGACCGAGACCGCCGCGGCACGCGGCGAGCGGTTCGAGCGCGATGCCCTGCAGTACATCGACCAGCTGTACTCGGCTGCGCTGCGGATGACGCGCAACCCCGCCGACGCCGAGGACCTGGTGCAGGAGACGTTCGCGAAGGCGTTCGCCGCGTTCCACCAGTACCGGCCGGGCACGAACCTCAAGGCGTGGCTGTACCGCATCCTCACGAACACCTACATCAACACGTATCGCAAGAAGCAGCGTGAGCCACTGCAGTCCGACAGCGAGAACATCGAGGACTACCAGCTGGCGCGCGCCGAGTCCCACACCTCGACCGGTCTGCGCTCGGCCGAGACCGAGGCGCTCGACCACCTGCCCGACAGCGACGTGAAGGAAGCGCTGCAGTCGATCCCCGAGGACTTCCGGATGGCGGTGTACTACGCCGACGTCGAGGGGTTCGCCTACAAGGAGATCGCCGAGATCATGGGGACGCCGATCGGCACCGTGATGTCGCGGCTGCACCGTGGCCGGCGTCAGCTGCGCGCCCTGCTGCAGGACTACGCGGCCGACCGCAACCTGGCCCCCGTGGGCACGACCGCGCCGGACGCTGCGTCATGAGCTGCGGCAACCACCACGACACCAGCTGCCGCGACGTCCTGGACCGGGTGTACGAGTTCCTCGACAACGAGCTCGGCGAGCCGGACTACGCGAAGATCAAGCAGCACCTGGTCGAGTGCGGGCCGTGCCTGCGCCAGTTCGACCTCGACGAGGCGGTCAAGGCGCTGGTCCGACGTAGCTGCAGCGAGGCCGCCCCCGACCAGCTTCGGCTGAAGATCCTCGGGAGGATCACCCAGGTGCGGACCCAGCTCGAAGCCTGAACAGGGAACGACGACGAAGGCCCCGACCAGATGGTCGGGGCCTTCGTCGTCCTTCCCTGGGCGCGGATGCTCAGGCGTTGGGCTTCTTGCCGTGGTTGGCGGCGTTGCCCTTGCGGCTGCGACGCTTGCGGGCGCGCTTGCTCATCGCTCGCTCCTCGTGGTGGTCGGTGCCCGGCACCGACGGGTGCGGGTGGACGTGCTCGACCTCCAGTGTCCCACAGGGCGGGCGCCTCGTGCGCCGCTCGGTGGGTGAGCCGCTCAGCCGGCCAGCTGGCGGTTCAGGGCCGACAGCACCGCCCGGGCGACGGCGTCCGTGGGGTCGGCCCGGACGACGGCGCTGCCGGTGAGCAGCTGCTGGCCCAGGCGCGGCACCGACAGCGACAGGACGACCAGCGCCACCTGCAGGGTCCCGGCGTCGGTGACCTGGGCGGCCTCGATCTCGCACCGCATGCCGAGCAGCTCGCGCAGCGCCTCGAGGGTGGCGCGGGCCACCAGGCGCGGACGCTGGCTGAGCGCGGTCGACCCGCTCGCCGAGCCCTCGTGCAGGTCGGGTCCCACCCGCAGGGCGACCGTCGCCGTCGCATCCTGGTCCGAGGACGTCAGCATGCTGACGGCAGCGATCACCGGACGGCGTGAGGCCGCGGTCGCGTCCGCCGGTGCGGTGCCGACCCCGTCGAGGTCGGTGACCCCGGGAGCGGCACCGATCTGCACCACGCTGATGATCCGGTGGTCGATCTCCTGGTCGAAGCTGGCCATGGCCAGCGACTGGACGTCGCGGACGATCTGCTTGGCCGCCTTGCCCGGCGCCGCGAGCACGTGCACCTCGGTGGGCACCGACTCACCGGTCGTGACGATGCTGACGGCCTGGACGCCGGGCAGCGCGCACAGCGCGTCCTCGAGCTCGGGCAGTAGGCGCAGAGCGGCCATGCGGTCTCCTGGGATCGGCGGGTCACTCGACCGTATCGTCCCTACCCGCCCGCTGAGAACGGCCCTGGACTTCGTCATCGCGTGTGCATCGAGTGACACCCGTTCGGCGCAGCGTGACCGGACGTCACCGTCGTTATGTCCAGGATCGTCGTGGATCGGCGGGACGAAGATCATGAAACGTCGCCTGATCATGATCGGCTGTGGCTAATGTTCGGCTCAGCAAGCACTTGGCCGGCTGACCGGCCGTTGACAACTCCAGAGCGCGTGACGGGGACCGGCGAGGTTCACAGGGACGAAGGATCCCCTGTTCCCTCGTCCCCAGCACCACCGTCGTTCCCAGCGGAGCGGAGAGCGCATGAGCACCAGCGGGCTCATGACATCCCAAGCGAGGAGTGATGTTTCGTGAGCACGATCGTCTCCGCAGTCGAGAAGTTCCTTGCCCCGCAGGCCGGTTGGACCTGGGGTAAGCCGTGACAGCAGAGCAGGTCTGATCGCCGGTCCCCGTCACGCGTGCTGGCTCGACGAGACAGGAGGAGTGTTGGCGAGCGAGTCGCGGCGCGTTCACGTGTTCGTCCTGGTTGTCGCTCTCGTCGCCGTCATCGGAACCGTCGTAGCGGCTTGCAACTGGCCCGTTCAGCGATGGCTGCCCGTCCTTGCGCTGTCGGCCCTCTGCATCGTCGGGGATCAGTGGCGGGTGAGGCGCCTCCCCAATGACACCGACCTCTCCTTCAATGCCATCGTCCAGCTGGCTGCGCTGGTCCTGGCTGGCCCGGTAGCGGCCCTCATCGTGGCTGCCTCGCCTGCCCTCTTCGCCCTCCGCAACCGGCGACTCGTCACGCAGGTGTTCAACGTGGCCATGATGGCCGTGGTGACGCTCGTGGCAGGCACCTCGTACCACCTGTTCGGTGGCGTCTGGGGACAGGGACGAGGATTCTCGTCGACGCTCATCCTGGTGCACGTGGCAGTTCCCTTGATGCTTGCCAACTCGGCGCAGTGCCTCGCGAACGCGGCCCTGCTCGCGGGCGTGATCTCGTTGGACCAGAAGGTGCCCTACCGCGAGGTGATCGTCGGCATCCTGCGCAGCGGGGGGGTGGCCTACGTCGGGTACGGCATCTTCGGCCTGCTGCTCGCGGTGCTGTGGGACGGCGCCGAGATCGGCCCGCTGTCAGCGGTGCTCGTGCTGGCACCCCTGTTCGTCGCACGCTGGGCCTTCGCCCAGTACGCCGAGGAGCACGCCGCGCACGACCGCACGGTCGCCGCGCTGGTCGGTGCGGTCGAGGCCAAGGACTTCTACACCCGTGGTCACAGCGAGCGGGTGGCCAAGGCGTCCGTGCTGATCGCCCGGGTGCGGGGGCTCTCGCAGCAGCGCACCTCCACCTTGCACTTCGCCGGGATGCTGCACGACGTGGGCAAGCTCGGCGTCCCGACGAGGGTGCTGCAGAAGTCCGGTGCGCTGTCGGACGAGGAGTTCGCGGCGATCGCCCGCCACCCCGTGCGCGGCCTGGAGATGGTGCGCGAGATCGAGTTCCTCGGCGAGGCGTTCGAGGGGATCCTGCACCACCACGAGCGTCTGGACGGTCGCGGGTACCCGATGGGACTGTCCGGGACGTCGATCCCCGAGTTCGCGCGGATCATCGCCGTGGCCGACGCGTTCGACTCGATGACGTCGACCAGGTCCTACCGTCAGGCCCGCGACGTGGAGCAGGCCCTGGCCGAGCTGGACCGTTGCGTCGGGACGCAGTTCGACCCCACCTACGTCGACGCCTTGCACACGGCGCTGGCGCGGACGGCGTGGCAGCCGGCCACGGCGGTCCAGCCCGTCCCCGCCGTGGTCGAGGGTGTCGACGAGCTGGACCACGACGACCCTCGGGCGCCGATCCGGCCTCAGGTCGCCACCCCGCACCGAGTCGTCGGGTGAGGCCGGGCTCCGACTCGTCCACCTCGGTGCGTCGCGCGAGGTCACCGCGTCTGACGGTCAGCGCCCTGGTCACGGCTGTCGCCGCGCTCGTGGTGGTGACGGCCCTCACCACGTCGGTCACCGCGATCCAGCGCGGCCAGACACCGCACCACCTGGAGGTCGTGGCCGCGTTCTTCGTCGCCATCGCGATCGGCGAGTGCCTGCGCGTGTGGCTGCCCGGGGATCGTGACGCGGCACCGATCGGGACTGCGGCGGCACTGGCGTTCGCCCTGCTTCCCCAGCAGGGCGGCTGGAGCGACTACGGCAGCGGCACGGTCATCGTCGTGGTGACGGCGGCCACGCTCGTCGGGGTCAGCCCGCACCTGCTTTCGGGTCGGTTCGTCGACCGTGACGGAGTGGCGCACCGGTTGATCACGACCAGTGTGCTCGCGGTCCTGTTCCGCAGCGTCCCCGCCGGGCCGCAGGGTCCGCTGTCGGCCGTGGTCGAGCTGTGGACCCGCAACCGGTGGGCGGTGGCGCTGGTGATGGTCGGGCTGGTCGCCCTGACCATGCTGGTCGACACCGCGCTGGCGGCGGTGCTGCGGTCCGCTCGCGACCGCTCCCGGCTCGGGTCGGTGCTGCGCGACGAGCTGCGCAGCATCGTCGGGATGGGCAGCGCGATCGGCTCGACCGGCATCCTGATCGCCCTGGCCACCCGGCCCATGCACCTGGTGGCGCTGCCGGTGTTCCTGGCCCCGCTGATGCTGACCCAGTTCGCGTTCCGTCGGTTCGCGACGGTGCGCGAGACCTACAACCAGACCATCCGGTCGCTGTCGCGGGTCACCGAGCTCGGGGGCTACACCGAGACGGGGCACTCGGTGCGCGTCGCCGAGCTCGCCCTGGCGATGGGCCGCGACCTCGGGCTCGGTGAGCGCGACCTGCGCGACCTCGAGTACGCCGCACTGCTGCACGACATCGGTCAGCTGTCGCTGACCGAGCCGATCCCCGGCGGGGCCACGCTGATGGCCGCGCCCGGCGAGCAGCGACGGATCGCGGGACTCGGGGCCGAGGTCGTCCGGCAGGCCGGCGTCCTGGACGCGGTCGCGACCATCGTCGAGCTGCAGACCGCCTCATACCGGCGTGAGGGCGGGGACGACGTCCCGCTGGCCAGCCGCATCATCAAGGTGGCCAACGCCTACGACGACCTCGTCGGGGAGGCCCGGTCGCGGCGGGCCCGCAAGGAGACCTCGGCCATCGAGCGGATCCACCTCGGCCTCGGCTACGAGTACGACCCGCGCGTCGTCGAGGCCCTCATCCGCGTCCTCGACCGTCGGGTCGCCGCGGTCTGAGCCCGAAGCAGACCGTCCCAGCGGCTGCGGCGGATCCGGTGACGGATCTGCGAGCCGCGACGGCAGGCGTACCGGCCCAGTGGGTAGCCTGCTGCGGTGGCGACCACCGAGCCCGGGCTGAGGCCCGGCGCCGACCCGCTCGCCGCAGTCGAGCAGGGTGAGCCGGGTGAGCCCGGTGAGCGGGGCGAGCGAGGCACCGTCGAGCCGGCCGGCCGTCGTGACGACCTGCCGCTCGCCGCCGTGGTCGCCGTGGTCGTCGCCGCACTCGCCTGGTTGCGGATGAGCGCGATCACGCGGTCGACGATCTGGGCCGAGGACGGGCCGATCTTCCTCGTCGCGGCCCTGCGCACCCGGGACCCGTGGGGGACCGTGGCGTTCCCCTACGACGGCTATCTGCACGTCGGTCCGCGGATCATCGCCGAGCTCGTCACCTTCTGGGTGGCCCCCGAGCGGTATGCCGTCGCCCTCAGTGCGGCGTCCTGCCTCGTCGCCGCGGGGCTGTGTGCCGTGGTCTTCGTCCTGTCGCGTGACCTCGTTCGCTCGCTGCCGCTGCGCCTGGTCATCGCGGTCGTCCCGGTCCTCGTTCCGTCGGTGGCCCGCGAGGTGCTCGGCAACATCGCCAACCTGCACTGGTTCTTCCTGTGGGCGACGCCGTGGCTGCTGCTGTGCCGAGCCCGCTCGCGTGGCGGCGCGTGGCTGCTCGGTGTGCTGGCCCTCCTCACCACGCTCACCGAGGTTCAGGCCGCCTACTTCGCGCCGCTGCTGCTGTGGCGGCTGCGCG
>JBBQGB010000059.1:0-19858 GCA_038322575.1 Actinomycetales bacterium | reverse complement strand
CAGCTGCCACCGGCGTCGGCGGTCGACACGATGCAGAACGGTGACGCCGCGATCCAGTCACGGTCGAGCTCGTGCAGCGACGTCCGCACCTTGTCGCGGACGCGGGGGACCGGATCACCGACGAGCTCGCGCAGCTGCTCGGCGGTCTCGATGAGGTGGTGGTCCACGGCGTCAGCAGGGCTCATGGCCCCAGTCTGCCAGCGCCACCCGTCGGCTCCGGGTGCGTGTCGGTGAGGCCCCTCGGGCGCCCGCGCGGACAACTGGGGTGAGCCCGCGCCGCACGCCCCGATATCCTCTGGTGGTTGTCCACCACCTGAGGAGTCCGAAGTGGCACTGCGCATGTCGACCCTGTTCCTGCGAACCCTTCGCGAGGACCCGGCCGATGCCGAGGTGCCGAGCCACCGGCTGCTCGTCCGGGCCGGCTACATCCGTCGCGTCAGCCCCGGCATCTACACGTGGCTGCCGCTGGGCCTGCGGGTCCTGCGCAAGGTGGAGCACATCGTCCGCGAGGAGATGGACCGGATCGGTGCCCAGGAGCTGCTGTTCCCGGCGCTGCTGCCCAAGGAGCCCTTCGAGGCGTCCGGGCGCTGGAACGAGTACGGCGACAACATCTTCCGCCTCCAGGACCGCAAGGGCGCCGACTACCTGCTCGGCCCCACGCACGAGGAGATGTTCACCCTCGCGGTGAAGGACCTGTACTCGTCCTACAAGGACCTGCCGCTGTCGATCTACCAGATCCAGACCAAGTACCGCGACGAGGCGCGCCCGCGCGCGGGCATCCTGCGCGGGCGCGAGTTCCTGATGAAGGACTCGTACTCGTTCGACGTCGACGACGCGGGCCTGCAGCGCTCGTACGACGCCCACCGGGCCGCCTACGTGCGCGTCTTCGACCGGCTGGGCATCGAGTACGTCGTCGTCGCCGCGATGTCGGGGGCCATGGGCGGCAGTGCCAGCGAGGAGTTCCTGGCGCCCGCGGTCAACGGTGAGGACACCTACGTCCGCTGCACGAGCTGCGACTACGCCGCCAACGTCGAGGCGGTGCGCGTGCCCGCGCCCGCCGCCGTGTCGTGGGACGACGCCCCCGCCGCCCACGCCGAGCCCACCCCCGACACTCCGACCATCGCCTCGCTGGTCGAGCTGCTGAACGAGAAGCACCTGCGTGCGGACCGGTCGTGGACCGCAGCGGACACGCTGAAGAACGTCGTCGTCGTGATCCGTCACCCCGACGGACGGCGGGAGCCGCTGGTGATCGGGCTGCCCGGCGACCGCGAGGTCGACGCCAAGCGACTCGAGGCGCAGGTCGAGCCCGCCGCGATCGAGGCCTTCACCGAGGAGGACTTCGCCGCCAACCCGTTGCTGGTCAAGGGGTACATCGGTCCGCAGGCGCTCGGCGAGCAGTCGCCCACGAAGCTGCGCTACCTCGTCGACCCGCGGGTCGCCGACGGCACGACGTGGGTCACCGGCGCGAACGAGCCCGGCCGCCACGTCATCGGCCTGGTCGCCGGCCGGGACTTCACCCCCGACGGCACGATCGAGGCCGCCGAGGTGCGGGCCGGTGACGCGTGTCCGGTCGACGGCGCGCCGCTCGAGACGGCCCGGGGCATCGAGGTCGGCCACATCTTCCAGCTCGGCCGCAAGTACGCCGAGGCGCTCGGGTTGAAGGTGCTGAACGAGAACGGCAAGCAGGTGACGGTGACGATGGGCTCGTACGGGATCGGCGTCTCACGCGCTGTCGCGGCGATCGCCGAGTCGTGCCACGACGAGGCCGGTCTGGTCTGGCCGCGGTCGATCGCCCCCGCTGACGTGCACGTCGTGGCCGCCCACGGCAAGGACGAGCAGGTCTTCGCCGTCGCCGACCAGGTCGCTGCCGACCTCGAGGCCGCCGGCATCAGCGTCCTGCTGGACGACCGCCGCAAGGTGTCTCCCGGGGTGAAGTTCAAGGACGCCGAGCTGATCGGCGTCCCGACGACGGTCGTGGTGGGCAAGGGCCTGGCCGACGGGACGGTCGAGGTCAAGGATCGTGCGAGCGGCGAGCGCACCGACGTCCCGGTGACCGAGGTGGTGGCGCACCTGCGGTCGGTGGTGCGGGGGTGATCACCGCCGTCGTCTTCGACTGGGCCGGCACGCTCACCCCCTGGCACCGCGTCGACCTCGCCGAGCAGTGGCGGGGTCTGGCCCAGGTGCTGCACCCGGACGACGAGGACGCCGCCGACGGGCTCGCCGCACGCGCCACGTCCATCGAGGACGACGTGTGGCGCCGGGCGCGCACCGACCACAGCAGCGGGCGGCTCGAGCACCTGCTCGACCACCTGGGCGTCGGTGACCACCCGCGGCTGGCGGCGGCGCTCGACGCCTACCACCAGTGGTGGGACCCGCACACCTGGATCGACCCGCAGGCCCCGATGCTGCTGGAGGCGTTGCGCGACAACGGCTTCAAGGTCGGCGTGCTGTCGAACACCATCTGGTCGCGTGAGCGGCACGAGCAGGTGTTCGAGCGCGACGGGGTCCTGCACCTGATCGACGGCGCGGTCTACTCCAGCGAGATCGCCGTCACCAAGCCGCACCCCGAGGCGTTCCTGGCCGCCGCCCGCGCGGTCGGCGCCGAGCCGGGGCAGGTCGCGTTCGTCGGCGACCGGCCGTTCGAGGACGTCCACGGGGCGCAGCAGGCGGGGATGCGGGCGATCTTCGTCCCGCACTCGGACATCCCGCTCGACCAGCAGGTGAGCGTCGACGCGACGCCGGACGCCACGGTCCACCAGCTGTCCGACGTGCTCGACGTGGTGACCGGCTGGAACGCCGGCCGGTGACCGACCTCGCCGCCTGGTTCGACCTCCCGACCGGCGCGGGGACCGGGACGCTCGTCCTGCTGCTGCTCGCCGGGCTCACCGCCGGCTGGGTCGACGCGGTGGTCGGCGGCGGCGGGCTGATCCAGCTGCCCGCGCTGCTGCTCGGTCTGGGCACCGGCAGCCCGGCCGTGATGGCGCTCGGCACCAACAAGCTGGCCAGCATCTGCGGCACCGTGACGAGCGCCGTCACCTACTACGGCCGCGTCCGACCCGACCTGCGCACCGCACTGCCGATGGCCGCCTTCGCCCTGACCGGAGCGCTCGCCGGTGCCGGCCTGGCCACGGTGCTGCCGTCGTCCGCGATCGTGCCGATCGTGCTGGTGGCCCTGGTGTGCGTCCTCGTCCACACGCTCAGACGGCCGGCGCTCGGCCAGGTGACGGCGTTGCGGCACGACGGTTCTCGGCACCACGTGACCGCGGGTGGTCTGGGTCTGGTCATCGGGGTGTACGACGGTGCCGTCGGCCCGGGCACGGGGTCGTTCCTGGTGTTCGGGCTGGTGAGCCTGCTGGGGTACGGCTTCGTGCAGGCCAGCGCGAAGGCCAAGATCGCGAACGTCGCGACCAACCTGGGTGCGCTCATCGTCTTCGTGCCCCAGGGCGTGGTGCTCGGTCGACTGGGGCTGGCGATGGGCGCGGCCAACATGCTCGGCGGGTACGTCGGGGCGCGCACCGCCGTGGCCCGAGGGGCCGGCTTCGTGCGGATCGTGTTCGTCGCCGTCTCGTCGGTGCTGGTGCTGCGCCTGGGTTACCAGGTCGTCACGGGCTGACCGGCCCGCGTTCAGGCAGTCCGGGGAACGGCTGCGGTTCAGCCCCCCAGCTGCGCGCCTGCACCGCGCAGCGGGCCAGCCAGCCGGCCACCTCACCGCGTCGGGCCGCAGCGGCCGCACCCACCAGGTCGGCGTACCCGGCGGCCAGCGTGAGCTCGACGTGCACCGCGAGGCGGCGCGCATCCGCGACCGACGACACGTCGAACGGCAGCGGGTACGCCGGGGGCGCGGCGGTCGGGGGCGCCCCGGCGGTCGAGAGGCGGGCGGCGAGCAGGTCGCGCTGCAGCGCGTGGGCGGACAGGCCCGCCATCGCGGCCTTTCGGTGCGCGGGCCCGGCCTGACCGCCCACCACGCCGTACGCGTACACCGCGGCCTGCTCACCGGCGAGGACGTCGGCCAGCGCGGCGAGCTCGGGCGGCGCCGGTCGAGCTGCCGGGCGCGGGTCGGCCGTCGGCGGGATGCTCGGCGTGGTGGTCACGGGGCTGCCGGGGGCAGTTCGCGCAGGACGGCCACGTGCACCTGCAGGGACGCGGCCACCGAGGCCAGCAGCCGGGCCGTCGTGGCGCCGGTGCCGGTGACGTCGGCCAGCGCAGCCGCAGCGGCCGACCGTTCGGCTGACAGCAGCCGGGGGAGTGCGGCAGCCGGCGCCGTGGGTGTGGGTGTGGGCGTGGGTGTGGGCGTGGGAGTGGGCGTGGGAGTGGGCGCGGCCGGCACCGGGCGCAGCGCGGCCAGGTGCGCCCGGTGATCGGCCCCGAGCGCGGCGAGGGCGCGCGCGGCGTCCGGCCGTTGTCTGCGGACGGCGGCGACGAGGTCGATCAGCAGCGCCGCCCGGGTGGCCGCGCGCTCGCGGGCCAGCTCGTCCACGGTGGGCGGGGCGGGCGGCAACGGGGCGGGCGGGTCGGACTCCAGCCGCAGCCCGCACCCCGACGTCAGCAGCAGCATCGCGCCGCCCCCACCGGCCGCCAGGGCCTGGCGGCGGGTGGTGACCGGGCGATCGGGATGCCACGGCCGGGACGACGTCGGCACGACCGCATCGTCGCACGCGGGCCGCCGCCCAGCCGTCGTCGGTGAGAGCCGTGCCCGCGAGTCGCTACCCTGGACCCCCTCGACCAGCACCCCACACGAGAACAGCGGCGAACGGAGTCACGATGGCAACCCGACGCCCGGACGGGCCGGCCGACGAGGTCGTCCGCGACCAGCTCGACCCCGTCGTCCGCGACCTGGGACTGGTGCTGGACGACGTCGCCGTGACCACCGTCGGCGACCGCCTGCTGCTGCGCGTGGTGCTCGACCTGCCCGACGAGCAGGCCGGGTCGCTGTCGCTGGACGCCATCGCGGACGCCGCCCGCGCCGTCTCGGGCGCCCTGGACGAGGCCGACCCGATGGGCCAGTCGCCGTACACGCTCGAGGTCAGCTCACCGGGGGTCGAGCGCCCGCTGACCGAGCCACGGCACCTGCGGCGCAACGTCGGCCGGGTCGTGCAGCTCACGCTGGTCGACGGTGGCGTCGCGACCGGGCGGGTGCTCTCGGTGCAGGACGACGACGCGCTCGTGCTGCTGCTCAACGGCGCCAAGAAGGGGATGCCCGCGACCAAGCAGCGCGTCATCGCCTGGGCCGACGTGGTGCTGGGCGTGGTGCAGGTCGAGTTCAACCGCCCCGACGGCGGCGACGACCTCGACGACGAAGCCGACGACGACGGCGTGGACGACGACGGCGTGGACGACGACGACGCGGACGACGAGCTGGACGACGACGACGAGACCGGCAGGAGCTGACCCGTGGACATCGACCTGGCCGCACTGCGGATGCTGGTGCGCGAGAAGGACATCCCGATCGGGGTGCTGATCGGCGCGATCGAGCAGGCCCTGCTGACGGCGTACCACCACACCGACGGCGCCGTCCCCGGGGCGCGCGTGGAGCTCGACCGCACGACCGGTCACGTCACCGTCCTCGCCCGCGAGGACCTCGCCGACGGCACGACCCGCGAGTACGACGACACCCCGACCGGCTTCGGCCGCGTCGCGGCCACGACCGCGCGCCAGGTGATCCTGCAGCGGCTGCGCGACGCCGACGACGACCGCGTCCTCGGGGAGTTCGTCGGCCGCGAGGGCGACATCGTCGGCGGGATCATCCAGCAAGGGCCCGACGCCCGCACCGTGCTGGTCGACCTCGGCACCGTCGAGGGCGTGCTGCCGGCGTCCGAGCAGGTGCCGGGCGAGAAGTACGTTCACGGCGAGCGGTTGCGCTGCTACGTCATCGCCGTCCGCAAGGGTCTGCGCGGGCCGTCCATCCAGCTCTCGCGCACGCACCCCAACCTGGTGCGCAAGCTGTTCGCCCTCGAGGTGCCCGAGATCGCCGACGGCACCGTCGAGATCATGGCGCTGGCCCGCGAGGCCGGGCACCGCACCAAGCTCGCCGTCACCACCCGCGTCCCGGGGCTGAACGCCAAGGGCGCCTGCATCGGCCCGATGGGGCAGCGGGTGCGGGCCGTGATGTCCGAGCTGCACGGCGAGAAGATGGACATCGTCGACTGGGACGACGACCCCGCGGCCTTCGTCGCTCACGCCCTGTCGCCGGCCCGGGTCACCGAGGTCGTCGTCGTCGACCCGGTCGCGCGGGCGGCCCGGGTGACGGTCCCGGACTACCAGCTCTCGCTGGCCATCGGCAAGGAGGGCCAGAACGCCCGGCTGGCCGCCAAGCTCACCGGCTGGCGGATCGACATCCACCCCGACCACGAGGTCGACCCCGAGGCGGGACCCCCTGTCGACCGGACGCGGTAGACTGAGGGAGACCGAGCGCCCAGGCGCGGGTCCCACAGCACCGGTCGACGCGTCCCCCTCGGGGCCGCAGCGGACGTGCGTGGGGTGCCGCGGCACGGGCGGGCGGTCGGACCTGCTGCGACTGGCGGTGGACGAGCACGACGGGGTGACCCTGGTGCTCGACCGACGTCGGCGCATGCCGGGGCGTGGCCTGTGGCTGCACCCCGACGAGCAGTGCCTCGCCCTCGCCGTCCGCCGCAAGGCGCTGGCCCGGGCGCTGCGCCGTACGGGCCCGGTCGACACCGACCGCGTCGTCGAGCAGCTGCGGGCGATGCTGCAGGATGGTGCACGAGCCTCGGGCCACCCGCCCGGGGCACCCACGTCCGGCCCCTCGGGTCCGGGCACGACCGATCGAGAGCAGAACGCTGATGAGCACCCCATGAGCACCCAGCGATGAACACCCCCCTGCACTGACGACGGTCCGCGCCTTCTCTGGCTCGGACCCAGAGAAGGAGAGACGTGGCGAAGGTCCGGGTCTACGAGCTGGCCAAAGAGCTCGGAATCGAGAGCAAGGTCGTCATGACCAAGCTCCAGGAGATGGGCGAGTTCGTCCGCTCCGCCTCCTCGACGGTCGAGGCACCCGTGGTGCGCAAGCTGCGCGCCGAGATGCCCGCGGCGGCCCCCGCCGCCGCGCCGGTGGCCACGAAGGCCGCCCCCGCACCGGTCGAGGCGGCCCCTGTCGCAGCGCCCCCGGTCGCCGCGGCCCCGGTCGCCCCCGCGGTCGAGCGCCCCGCCGGCCCCACCCCGGGCCCGCGCCCGGCTCCGGCCGCCCCCGAGGCCCCTGCCGCCGCGGCACCGCCCGCAGCAGCACCCCCCGTCGCAGCGCCGTCCGCACCCGAGCCGGTGGCTCCGGCCGCAGCCAGCGCCGCTCCGGCAGCACCGGCCGCAGCGCCCGAGGGCGCCCGTCCCGGTGCGCCTCGCCCGGGCAACAACCCGTTCGCGCCCAGCCAGGGCATGCCCCGGTCGGGCTCGGCCCGTCCCGGCAACAACCCGTTCGCGCCCAGCCAGGGGATGCCCCGTCCCGGCAGCGCAGCCCCCCGGCCGCCCGCCGCACCCGGCGGCGCGCCCCGGCCCCCGGCGTCCTCCGGCGGTCCGCGCCCCAACCCGGGCATGATGCCGACCCGTCCGAGCGTGGGCCGTCCCGGCCCGGCCGGTCGCGGTGGCCCCGGCGGCGCACCCGGTGGTGCGGCCCGTCCCGGCGCCCGTCCCGGCGGTGGCGGCGGGTTCGCCGGCCGTCCCGGTGGCGGTGCACCCGCGGGTGGCGGCGGTTTCGCCGGCCGTCCCGGTGGCGGCGGTCGCGGCCCGAACAGCCGCGGCGGCACCCAGGGTGCGTTCGGTCGCGGTGGCGGTCGTCCCGTCCGCGGTCGCAAGAGCAAGCGTGCGAAGCGCCAGGAGTTCGAGCAGATGCAGGCGCCGTCGCTGGGCGGCGTCACCGTCCCCCGCGGCGACGGCACCAGCACGATCCGGGTGCGTCGTGGCTCGAGCCTCGCCGACTTCGCCGACAAGATCGGCGCCAACCCGGCGAGCCTGGTGACGGTGCTGTTCCACCTCGGTGAGATGGCCACCGCGACCCAGTCGCTGGACGAGGACACCTTCCGACTGCTGGGCGCCGAGCTCGGCTACGACATCCAGGTCGTCTCGCCCGAGGACGAGGAGCGCGAGCTGCTCGGCCAGTTCAACATCGACCTGGACGCCGAGCTGGCGGACGAGGACGACGCCGACTTGATCGCCCGCCCGCCGGTCGTCACCGTCATGGGTCACGTCGACCACGGCAAGACCCGGCTGCTGGACGCCATCCGCTCGGCCGACGTCATGGCCGACGAGGCCGGTGGCATCACCCAGCACATCGGTGCCTACCAGGTGCGCACCGAGCACGAGGGTGAAGAGCGCGCGATCACCTTCATCGACACCCCCGGCCACGAGGCCTTCACCGCGATGCGCGTGCGTGGTGCTCGGGTCACCGACATCGTCGTGCTCGTCGTGGCGGCGGACGACGGCGTGATGCCCCAGACCATCGAGGCGCTCAACCACGCCCAGGCGGCCGGCGTCCCGATCGTCGTCGCGGTCAACAAGGTGGACAAGGAGGGGGCCAACCCCGACAAGATCCGCCAGCAGCTCACCGAGTACAACCTGGTGGCCGAGGAGTACGGCGGCGACACGATGTTCGTCGACGTGTCGGCCAAGCAGGGCACCAACATCGACAAGCTGCTCGAGGCCGTGCTGCTCACCGCCGACGCGGCGCTGGACCTTCGGGCCATCGCCGACAAGGACGCCCGCGGCGTGGCCATCGAGGCCCACCTGGACAAGGGCCGCGGCTCGGTCGCCACGGTGCTCGTGCAGTCCGGCACGCTGAACGTCGGCGACTCGATCGTCGCCGGCCACGCGTACGGACGCGTCCGGGCCATGCTCGACGAGCACGGCGAGCACGTCGAGCACGCCGGCCCCTCGCGGCCGGTCATGGTGCTCGGCCTGACCGCGGTGCCCGGCGCCGGTGACACCTTCCTGGTGGCACCCGACGACCGCACCGCCCGCCAGATCGCCGAGAAGCGCGAGGCGGCGGACCGTCAGGCCCTGCTGGCTCGTTCGCGCAAGCGGATCAGCCTCGAGGACCTCAACGAGGCGCTCGCGGCCGGCAAGGTCGAGACGCTCAACCTCATCCTCAAGGGCGACGTGTCCGGCTCGGTCGAGGCGCTCGAGGACGCCCTGCTCAAGATCGAGGTCGGCAACGAGGTCGAGCTGCGGGTGATCCACCGCGGCGTCGGTGCCATCACGCAGAACGACGTCAACCTCGCCACGGTCGACAGCGCGGTCATCATCGGCTTCAACGTCAAGCCCGCCGAGCGGGTGGGTGAGCTGGCCGAGCGCGAAGGCGTCGACGTCCGGTTCTACTCGGTGATCTACCAGGCCATCGACGAGGTCGAGGCTGCCCTCAAGGGCATGCTCAAGCCCGAGTACGAGGAGGTGCAGCTCGGCACCGCCGAGGTGCGCGAGGTCTTCCGCTCGAGCAAGTTCGGCAACGTCGCGGGTTCGCTGGTGCGCTCGGGCGAGATCCGGCGCGGCACGCGGGCCAAGATCCTGCGCGGCGGTGTCGTGGTGGCCGAGAACGTCGAGGTGGCCGGTCTGCGCCGCTTCAAGGACGACGTCACCGAGGTCCGCGAGGGGTACGAGTGCGGCATCAACCTGGGCTCGTTCAACGACGTCCAGGTCGACGACGTGATCGAGACCTCCGAGATGCGCGAGAAGCCGCGCGTCTGAGCTCGACGCACCACCCGTGACGCTCGCGGGGGCCCCCTACTACGGTCCGACCGTAGGAGGGGACCCCCGCGGGCACGTCGCGGTCAGGCCCCCCGACCGGCAAGGACCCGCCATGATCGACCACCCACGCTCCCGCAAGATCGCCGAACGGATCCAGGTGATCGTCGCCGAGACCCTCGAGCGGCGGGTCAAGGACCCGCGGCTGGGGTTCGTCACGGTCACCGACGTCAAGGTCACCGGCGACCTGCAGCACGCCACGATCTTCTACACCGTCTTCGGCTCGGACGAGGACCGCGAGGGCACGGCCGCGGCGCTCGAGAGCGCCAAGGGCGTGGTGCGCCGCGAGGTCGGTCGCGGTATCGGCATCCGCCTGACCCCCTCGCTGGAGTTCATCGCCGACGCGCTGCCCGAGGGTGCCGCGCACATGGCCGACCTGCTCGCCCAGACCGCCGCCCGGGACGCCGAGCTCGCCGCCCGCGCAGCGGTCGGCAGGTTCGCGGGCGACGCCGACCCGTACAGGAAGCCGGTGGTCATCGACGACGCCGACGCCGACACCGAGGACCACGGCGACGCCGAGGACCACGGCGACGCCGAGGACCACGGCGATCGGCAGCCGGACGACGACACCCCCGAGGCCGACCGGACGTGAGCCGCCGCGCGGCACCCAGCGCGTACGACGGGCTGGTGGTCGTCGACAAGCCGGCCGGGCTGACCAGCCACGACGTCGTGGCGCGGGTGCGCCGGCTGGCCGACACCCGCCGGGTCGGCCACGCCGGCACGCTGGACCCGATGGCGACCGGCGTGCTCGTCCTCGGCGTCGGGCGCGCCACCAAGCTGCTCACCTACCTGGTCGGCGCCGACAAGACCTACACGGCCACCATCCGCCTGGGCGCCTCGACCGTCAGCGACGACGCGCAGGGCCAGGTCGTGGCCCGGGCCGACGCCTCGCGCGTCACCGACGAGCAGGTGGCGGCCGGCGTCCGCGCCCTGACCGGGCCGCTCGAGCAGGTGCCCAGCACGGTCAGCGCGATCAAGATCGACGGACGTCGGGCGCACGCGCTGGTGCGGGCCGGCGAGCAGGTCGAGCTGGCGGCTCGCAGCGTGTGCGTCCGGCGGTTCGACGTCCTCGCGGCCCGTCACGAGGGCGAGGTGCTCGACGTGGACGTCGAGGTCGACGTCAGCTCGGGCACCTACGTGCGCGCCCTGGCCCGTGACCTGGGCACGGCGCTCGGCGTCGGGGGCCACCTGACGGCGCTGCGCCGTACGGCGGTCGGCCCGTGGCTGCTCGACACCGCCCGCTCGCTCGAGCAGCTCGGCGAGGCGTTCGACGTCGTGCCGATGGCGGACGCCGCGCGCCGGGTGTTCGCCGCCCGCGAGCTGAGCGCCACCGAGGTCAGCACGCTGCGGTTCGGCCAGCGGGTGGCGGCGACCGGCACCGGCGACGCGCCGGTGGCGGCGTTCGGGCCGGACGGCTCGCTCGTGGCCCTGCTGAGCGACCGCGGCGAGCAGGCCCGGTCGCTGCTGGTCATCGCGACCGACTGACCCCGGGAATGAAAGTCTCTCGTCGGGCCTTCTCATCGATGCGTCGTCGATATATCGTCAACGCATCGACAACAACGAGGAGAACATCATGACCAGCTATGCAGCTGCTCCTGGCTTCGCCAGGCCTCGCCGTGGACACGGCGCCCGACTCGCCTGGGTGATGGCGATGAACGGCCCGCAGGACGGGCCGGGTCACGACCACGGTCCGCACGATGGGCCGCAGGACGGGCCGCAGGACCGGCCAGGCCGTGGTGGCCCGCGCGGCCGGGGACGCTTCGGCGGTCCCGGTTTCGGCGGTCCCGGCTTCGGCCCCGGCTTCGGTCCGCGCGGTCCGCGCGGCGGTGGACGGCGCGGCGGCCGAGGTGGCCGGGGCGACGTCCGGGCGGCGATCCTGCTGCTGCTCGCCGACCAGCCCCGGCACGGCTACCAGCTGATCCAGCAGATCGTCGAGCGCAGCGGGGGGGTGTGGACGCCGAGCCCCGGTTCGGTCTACCCCGCCCTGCAGCAGCTCGAGGACGAGGGGCTCGTGGCGTTCGAGCGGGTCGAGGGTCGCAAGACCGCGAGCCTGACCGACGCCGGTCGCGAGCACGTCCAGGCCCACCGGGCCGAGCTCGGCTCGCCGTGGGACGACGTCAGCGGTGGCGTCACGACCGAGGTCCGCGACCTGCGCGAGCTGGTCGGGACGCTGATGCAGGCGGTCCACCAGGTCGCCCACGTGGGCACGCGAGAGCAGGCGGCGCAGGCCGCTCAGGTGCTGACCGCGGCCCGCACGTCGCTGTACCGGATCCTCGCGGGTGACGACACCACGTCGTGACCCTCACGAGAACCCACGATCGGCCCACCTGAGATCCTCAGGTGGGCCGATCGCGTCGTCTCAGCCCGTGCGGTCGGCGTCGGCGTGGATGGCGTCCCGGACGTACTGCGCCAGGCCCGCCACCCGCTCGTCGTAGTGCGCGGCGAAGCGGGGGTCGGCGACGACCATGTCGCCCAGCCCGCGGTGCATCTGCGGCGGGCAGTCGTAGAACCAGGTGCTGATGTGCTGCCGGTGCGCCCGCGCCAGGTCCATCGCGCGCACGTCGGACGTCGGGACGCCGGCCTCCAGCGCTTCGCCCAGCCCGACCTCGATCGCCTCGGCCTCGGCCTTGATCGCCAGCCAGTCCTGCTTGGTGTACGCCGTCGTCCGCGCGCTGCTCTGGGCCCACTCCTGCGAGGTGCCCCACCGCTGCTCGGCCTCGGCGGCGTAGTCCGCGCTGGGCAGGTCGCCGAACAGCTCGAACTGCTCCTGCGGTGTCAGGCTGATCCCCATCTGCTGTGCCTCCATCTCGTGCTCGATGTGGTCGAGCACCCGGGTCAGGCGCTCGATCCGCCGGCGGACCACGGCGTGCTGGCGGCGCAGGTGCGACGCGGTGTCGGCTTTCGGGTCGTCCAGGATCCCGGCCACCTGCTCGAGGCTGAACCCGAGCTCGCGGTAGGCGAGCACCCGGTGCAGCCGCTCGAGGTCGGCATCGTCGTACACGCGGTAGCCGCCGGTGCTGCGCCCGCTCGGGCGCAGCAGACCGACCTCGTCGTAGTGGTGCAGCGTGCGCACGGTGACACCGGCCAGCGCCGCCAGCTGCCCGATGGTCCGGTCCATCGCTCCTCCTTCGTGCACCCCCAGCGTGCTGCCTGACGCAACGTGAGGGTCAAGGGAAATCCGCTGGGACGCCGACGGGCCCCGGCGTCACGCTGCCGGGGCCCGTCGGTGCTGCTCGTGCGTCAGCCGATGCTGAGCACCGTCGGCGCCAGGGCGCCCTCGTACGTGAGCAGCCCGAGGTAGGGCGTGCCCGGGGTCAGACCCGACCACGACGCGGTGAACGTCGCATCCTGGCCCTGGGTCACCGGGACCGGGTTCGGGGTCACCGTCAGACCCCCCTCGTTGCTGGAGTCACCCACGAGGTAGCTGGTCAGCGAGTATGCGCCGGCCGTCTCACCCGGTGCGTTCGCGTAGTTGACCACCTCGACGAGGTACTTGCCGGCGGCCGGCGCGACCAGGTCGACGCGCTCGTCCGCCGCACCCGTCGCGGACTGGCCCGCCACCGCCACCAGCGTCGTGCCCGACGGGTCGTACTGGTAGACGGTGAGGTCGAAGTCACCTGCGTCGTTCGACGCGTCGACGTCGAACCTGGCGAGCTGGGTGCCTTCGGGGATCGTCACGTCGGACTCGGACGTCGTGCTCACCGCGAGCGATCCGGTGCTCCTGCTACCCGCCGCCAGACCGACCGTTCCGACGGGCAGCGAGCCCGAGAAGCCGGCGGTCACGGTGACCGGCACGCTGCCGGTCGTCCCGGTGCCGCTGACCTCACCCGGTGCCGCGACGGCCACCGGCCGGACGGCGACGGGCAACCGGACCGTCGAGGGCCCTTGCAGGGTGACGGAGCCTTTGGCCCACTGCGTCAGCGGGGCAGACGTGCGGGTGAAGGTCAGGTCGACCGGCCGCGTCTCGCCGACCCGCGAGAAGGTGACCCGGCGGGTGCCGGTCACCGTGAACCCGGGGACGTCGGCCGACACGCGGTAGGTGCCGCGCTTGACGGCCGTGAAGGTACGCCGCACGGTCCGGCTGCCCGCGAGCTGGCCGACGGCGATGGACGGGGTGTTGAGGTCCGTCCCGTCGATGGCCGGGATGTCGCTGACGCCGTCACCGTCGGCGTCCACCAGGGTCAGGCCCTGGCCCGCGTAGAACCCGATCCAGTCCCGCAGCCCGGACTCCAGGACCAGGCCGGGGGTGAAGAACCTGGTCGGGTCGACGAAGCCGGCCCCCTGCGCGAACGGGTCGGTGTTCGCCGTCCCGTCCGCGTTCCTCGTGTCGTAGGCGGTGGTCATCATGGCCGACTTGACGGCCATCGGCGACCAGGTCGGGTGCACCCCGAGGTAGAGCGCCGCGAGGCCGGCGATGTGCGGCGACGACATCGAGGTGCCCGACAGGAAGTCCCAGTTGCGGCCCGAGTTGGGCCCCGGGGCGACGGCAGCGATCACGCTGACGCCGGGCGCGGTGATGTCGGGCTTGAGCACGTCGCTGTCGCTCGACAGGGCCGGGCCGCGTGAGCTGAAGCCGGCGACCTGGGGCACCGGGGTCGGTGCACCGCCGGTCTGGTCACCCGGCAGCAGGGTTGCGGTCGGTGCGGCGGTGGCCGCGAGGTACGTCTTGATGGCGGCACCGGCCACCTGGTCGACGTGCACGGTCGGCACGAAGTGCAGGTCGGAGTCCAGGCTGGACGACGAGGTGTTGGCCAGGATCATCCCGATGCCCCCGGCCGCCTTGACGGCGGCGGACTTGTCGGTGCGGGCGATGACCCCGCGGTCGCAGACGACGATCCTGCCGGTCGTGGTGGCAGGATCCAGCGAGCCGGGCGCGCAGAGCCGGACGTCGTTCGCGGTCGCCCCAGCGAGCCCGACGGCCGTGGACAGGACGAGCGGGCCCGTGACGGGGGCGCTCACCAGGCTCGCGCCCTTGTAGGTGGCGCCGTCACCGGTCTTCACCGTGCCCTCGAGCGCCCGGTGGGTACCGGCCGCCACCGTGGTGAGCCACGGGCTGTTGTGGGCGACCGTCGACGCGGTGGGGCCGTCGTTGCCCGCGGACGCGGCGACGAACACCCCGGCGGCGGCGGCGTTGAAGAACGCGTACTCGACCGAGTCGACGACCGTGGCCAGCGCGCCCGAGATGGAGTAGTTGAGGACGTCGACGCCGTCCACCACCGACTGGTTGATGGCGGCCACCGAGTCGGAGGTGTAGCACCCGCCGGTGTCGGGGTCGTCGTCCTCCCAGCACACCTTGTAGACGGCGAGCTTGGCTGCCGGCGCCATGCCCGACGCCCTGCCGAAGCCCTGACCGTCGATGGTCACGTCGACGCCGTTGTTGCCGACGGCGGTGCCGGCGGTGTGCGAGCCGTGTCCGTCCCCGTCCCGCGGGGAGATGAACTCGTACTGGCTCCGGTTGGCGGGCGGAACGCTCGCCAGGAAGCCGGTGGCGAAGTACCGGGCCGAGATGAGCTTGGTGCCGCAGTTGGCGCCCGAGAAGCTCTCGCCGGCCTGGCAGGCCCCGACGAAGGTGCCGCCGTCGCTCTTGCGCATCGTGACCGTCGTCGAGCCGTTGGCCGTCGTCCCCGTCACGTACGGCCGACCGACCCCGTTCTGGACCTTGGTGCCGAGGCGGGCACCGCGGAAGCTGGGGTTCTCGGGCCAGATGCCGGAGTCGATGACACCGACGACGACGCCCTTGCCGGCTTCGTCGACGCCGCCGACGTCCTTCCAGACCCCCTTGTTGCCCTTGGCGTTGGTGAGCCCGAGGAACTCGGGGGACGCGACGGTGTCGACCTTGCGCGCCTCGTCCTTCTGCACGAACAAGACGTCCTTGGCGCTCGACAGCTTGGTGGCCTGGGCGCCGGTGAGTGTCGCGGAGAACCCGTTGACGACCGTCGCGTACCGCTGCCGCGCCTTGGCGCCGACGGCACCGAGCAGGGAGTCCTGCCGCTTCAGCAGCCGGGCCTCGTACCGCGACACCTCGCCCCGGCGGTGGTCGAACCGCGACCCGCGGGGCGCCTGGGTGGCCGGGAACCCGGCCACGTCGCCGGTGTACGTCGCCGACGGCTCGTCCTTGAGGACCACCACGTAGTTGCCGCTGGCCAGCTCCGGGCCTCGGGGCGCTGCCACGGACGGCGTGGCGATCAGCCCGCCGCTCACGGTGGCGACGGCTGCGCTGACCACGACGATCTGGCGCAGCCGCGCGCTTCTGGTCGATCTCGACACGCTGGTCTCCTGACGGAAGGACGATGGACGAGCCGGACGGCGGGCAGTGCCAGCGCCGGGCGTCCTCGGATCAGACCGCAGGGGTCGTTACCCCGTCAAGAGGTGGGCTTGACCGTTACGTGAACGTTGTCTGGTCGTCGGGCCTGCAGGGTGTAGCTGCACGCGAGCCGCTCGGGGCGCTCGCTCAGCCGCCACTCGCCGTCCGGCCCCGACGCCATCTGGCCGGGCAGCGCCTCCCACGGCACGCTGTCGTGCTCGGCGAGGCCGGTGACGGTCAGCCCGGCGTCCATCAGCGCCGTCACGATCTCACCGAGCCCGTGGTTCCACTCGTGGGTGGTGTTGTGGACGAACTCGACGTCGGTCTCGACGTAGGTGCCGCCCTCGTCCCAGACCAGCGGCTCGACCTGCTCGAAGTACGGGTGGTCGACCACCAGCAGGTGGTCGGGGCGCGCGTCGGCCAGCGCCCACAGCATCGGGTGGCCCTCGCGGATGAACAGCCGGCCGCCCGGGGCGAGCAGGTCGGCGACCACGCCCGCCCACCGGCGTACGTCGGGCAGCCAGCACAGCGCGCCGATGCCGGTGAAGACCAGGTCGAACGAGCCGGGTTCGAGAACCGCGGCGGCGTCGTACACGTCGGCCTCGACGAAGTCGACGTCGCTGTCCGTCGCGGCGGCGAGCGCGCGGCCCTGCTCGAGCGCGGCCGACGAGAAGTCCAGACCGGTCATCCGGGCACCCAGGCGCGACAGCGAGATCGTGTCGGTGCCGATGTGGCACTGCAGGTGCACCCCGCGCAGACCCGTGACGTCCCCGAGCAGCGGCAGGTCGAACCGCACGACGTCGCTCAGGAACGTCGGGTCGGCCACGAACCGGTCGACCGAGTACCCCGGGGAGGCGGCGTGCGCCGGCGCCCGCTCGTCCCAGCTCGCCTTGTTCAGCGCCACGTAGTCGTCCATGGCGCGAGCCTGGCACAGGCACCGGTCGCTCAGGACCCTTGCGTCCTGACACCGGGGCGGGCTGACACGGTGCAGCGCCGCCCTGTGGGCGAGGACCTAGGCTGCTGACGTGCAGCGATGGAACGACCTCAACGAGGTCCCTGAGGGCTTCGGCCCGTCGGTGGTCACCCTCGGCAACTTCGACGGGGTGCACGCAGGGCACCGGGTGGTGCTGGGCCGCGTGGTCGAGGCGGCGCGGGCCGCCGGGGCGCAGGCGGTCGTGGTGACCTTCGACCCCCACCCGCTGCAGGTGCTGTACCCAGACACGGCGCCCGAGCTGATCACCGGGCTCGAGCAGCGGCTGGCCCTGATCGAGGCCACCGGGGTCGACGCGGTCCTGGTGATGCGGTTCACGACCGAGCTCGCCCAGTGGAGCCCCGAGCGGTTCGTCACCGAGGTGTTCGTCCAGGCGTTGAGCGCCAGCGCCATCGTCGTCGGGCACGACACCCGGTTCGGCCACCGCAACAGCGGCGACGTCGGCACCCTGGCCCAGCTCGGTGCCGCGCACGGGTTCGTCGTCGAGGTCGTCGACGACCTCGCTCCGGACGAAGCACCCCGGCGCTCGTCGTCCTCGTGGGCCCGCGAGCTGCTCGCCGAGGGCGACGTCGCGACCGCGGCCGCGGTGCTGGGTCGCCCGCACCGGCTCTCGGGCGAGGTCGTCCACGGCGACCACCGCGGCCGTGAGCTCGGCTACCCCACCGCCAACCTCGAGCCGCACAGCGAGGGGCTGGTGCCCGCCGACGGCGTCTACGCCGGGTGGATGCTGCGCACCACCCTGGCGGACGACGACCCCGACCGCCTGCTGCCGGCCGCGGTGAGCATCGGCACCAACCCGACCTTCGACGGCGTCAGCCGACGGGTCGAGGCCTACGTCCTGGACCGCACCGACCTCGACCTGTACGGCGAGACGGTCTCGCTCGAGCTGGTCAGCCGGCTTCGGCCCACGCTGCGCTACGACGGCGTCCAGGCGCTGGTCGAGCAGATGGAGCGCGACGTCGCGCAGTGCCGCGCTCTGCTGGGCAGCTCGATCATCCACGACGGCGCCTGACCTGCACGGCGCCTGACGCGCACGGGCGCGTGCTCGGGGGCTGCTACCCTGGGGACGCCGTACGAACGGCCGCGGATCACGAGAGAGCTCGGGTGGACATGCCCCGTAGCGCCGCGCAACGACCCACCGAGGAGACCAGTGCCGCTCGACGCCGCAACCAAGACCAGCATCATGACCGAGTACGCGACGCACGAGGGTGACACCGGGTCGCCCGAGGTGCAGGTGGCGATGCTGAGCCGCCGGATCAAGGACCTGACCGAGCACCTGAAGGAGCACAAGCACGACCACCACAGCCGTCGTGGTCTGCTCCTGCTGGTGGGTCAGCGTCGCCGGCTGCTGAACTACCTGAAGAAGACCGACATCAACCGGTACCGCTCGCTGATCGAGCGGCTCGGCCTGCGTCGCTGACGTTCCCGCACGGGGGGAGCGGCCCCGAGATCCTCGGGGCCGCTCCTTTCGTCGTTCGACGCAACCCGCACCACCAGCTCCAACCGCCAGCCCGCGTCGGGTCGGCGGCCCGAGGACGACACGACGATGAAAGCGAGGGTGACCCCACCATGGAGGGTCCCGACACGCAGTTCGCAGAAGCCACCATCGACAACGGCAGCTTCGGCACGCGCACGATCCGCTTCGAGACCGGTCGGCTGGCCAAGCAGGCCGCCGGCGCGGCCGTCGCCTACCTGGACGACGACACGATGCTCCTGTCGGCCACGACGGCCGGCAAGAACCCCAAGGACCACTTCGACTTCTTCCCCCTGACGATCGACGTCGAGGAGCGGATGTACGCCGCGGGCAAGATCCCCGGCTCGTTCTTCCGTCGTGAGGGCCGCCCCAGCACGGACGCGATCCTCACCTGCCGCCTGATCGACCGCCCGCTGCGCCCGTCCTTCGTCAAGGGCCTGCGCAACGAGGTCCAGGTCGTCATCACGGTGATGGCGCTGAACCCCGACCACATGTACGACGTCATCGCGATCAACGCGGCGTCGATGTCGACCCAGCTGTCCGGCCTGCCGTTCAGCGGCCCGATCGGCGGCGTCCGCGTCGCGCTGATCGACGGCCAGTGGGTGGCGTTCCCGAACTTCTCCCAGCTCGAGCGCGCCGTCTTCGACATGGTCGTCGCCGGCCGCGTCGTCGAGACCAGCTCGGGCCCCGACGTCGCGATCATGATGGTCGAGGCCGAGGCCACCGAGAACTCGTGGTCGCTGATCAAGGGTGACGGCGTCACCGCGCCGACCGAGGAGGTCGTCGCCCAGGGTCTGGACGCCGCCAAGCCGTTCATCGCCGAGCTGTGCCGCGCGCAGCGCGAGCTGGCCGCCGTGGCCACCAAGCCCCCGGTCGTCTTCCCGACGTTCCCCGACTACCAGGACGACGCGTTCACCGCGGTCCAGTCCTCGGTGGCGACCGACCTCGAGCAGGCCCTGCGGATCGCCGGCAAGGCCGAGCGCGAGACACGGATCGACGAGATCAAGACCGCCGTGCAGGCCGAGCTGGCCGAGCGCTTCGCCGGCCGCGAGAAGGAGATCTCGGCGGCCTACCGCAGCGTGCAGAAGGCGCTGATCCGTCAGCGCATCCTGCGCGACAGCGTCCGCATCGACGGCCGCGGGCTTTCCGACATCCGTCAGCTGTCCGCCGAGGTCGAGGTCGTCCCGCGCGTGCACGGCTCGGCGCTGTTCGAGCGCGGCGAGACCCAGATCCTGGGCATCACCACGCTGAACATGCTGCGCATGGAGCAGCAGCTCGACACGCTCTCGCCCGAGACGCGCAAGCGCTACATGCACAACTACAACTTCCCGCCGTTCAGCACCGG
>JBBQGB010000058.1:0-21476 GCA_038322575.1 Actinomycetales bacterium | reverse complement strand
CGCGTACCCGACACCGGAGGTCCCATGAGCCTGCGCGAGGCCTACGTCATCGACGCCGTGCGCACCCCCTTCGGCCGGTACGGCGGGGCGCTGGCCGGGGTGCGACCGGACGACCTGGCCGCCCACGTCGTCCGCACCCTGGGCGAGCGGACCCCGGGCCTGGACCCGGCCCGCGTCAACGACGTCATCTTCGGGGCGGCCAACGCCGCAGGCGAGGACAACCGCGACGTGGCCCGGATGGCGGTGCTGCTGGCCGGCTGGCCGACCAGCGTCCCGGGGGCCACCGTCAACCGGCTCTGCGGCTCGGGGCTGGAGGCCGCGATCCAGGCGCGGCGGGCCGTCGTGGCCGGGGACGCCTCGCTGGTGGTCGCGGGTGGCGTCGAGTCGATGAGCCGCGCGCCGTGGGTGCTGACCAAGCCCGAGACGCCGTACCCGCGCGGGCACGAGACCCTGCACTCGACGACGCTGGGCTGGCGGATGGTCAACCCGCGGATGCCCTCGGCCTGGACCATCTCGCTGGGCGAGAGCACCGAGCACCTCGCCGACCTCGGCGGCATCACCCGCGCAGACCAGGACGCGTTCGCTGCCCGCAGCCACCGGCTGGCCGACCAGGCGTGGAACGAGGGCCGGTACGACGCCGAGATCACCCTCGTGCCGGGCACCGACCTGGACCGCGACGAGTCGATCCGCGCCACCACTAGCGCAGAGAAGCTGGCCGGGCTCAAGCCGGTGTTCCGGGCCGACGGCACGGTCACGGCGGGCAACGCCTCACCGATGAACGACGGCGCCGGTGCGCTGCTCGTGGGCGACGAGGCTGCGGCCCGCGAGGTCGGCCGCGAGCCGCTGGCCCGGATCGCGTCCGCCGCCGCAGCGGGGGTCGACCCCGACGTCTTCGGCATCGGGCCGGTGCGGGCGGCCGAGGTCGCGCTGCAGCGCGCCGGGATCGGCTGGGCCGACCTGGTGCACGTCGAGCTGAACGAGGCGTTCGCCGCCCAGTCGCTGGCCTGCCTCGCGGCGTGGAAGGACCTCGACCCCGAGATCGTCAACCCGCACGGCGGCGCCATCGCGATCGGTCACCCGCTCGGCGCGTCGGGCGCACGGGTGCTCGGCCACCTGGCCCACGCGCTGCGCGCCCGCGGCGGCGGCTGGGGTCTGGCCGCGATCTGCATCGGCGTCGGCCAGGGCCTGGCCGTCGTCCTGGAGGCCTGAGGTGGCCGGGCTGCCGCACTACCGGCCCGACCCCCAGGGCACCCACCCGCCGCTGCGCTCGCCCGCCTACGCGAGCACGGCGCTGCGAGCGCCGCTGCGGCCGCCGGTCGACCTGGCCCAGCGGCTCACCGAGGTGACCGGCCCGGTGCTCGGCGCGGAACGGGTCGGCCCGCTCGACCACGACCTCACCCGCCAGCGCGACGTCGCACCCCAGGGCCAGCGGATCGTCGTCCAGGGGCGGGTGCTGGACGGCGACGGGCGGCCGGTGCCCGACACCCTGATCGAGGTCTGGCAGGCCAACGCCGGCGGGCGGTACCGGCACGCCAGCGACCAGTGGGCCTCGCCGCTCGACCCCGGGTTCGACGGGCTGGGCCGCACGACGACCGACAGCCAGGGCCGCTACCGCTTCGTGACGATCCGGCCCGGCGCCTACCCCTGGCGCAACCACCACAACGCCTGGCGCCCCGCGCACATCCACTTCTCGCTGTTCGGCCGGGCGTTCACCCAGCGACTGGTCACCCAGATGTACTTCCCCGGCGACCCGCTGCTCGCCCACGACCCGATCCTCGGCTCGGTGCCCGAGGGCGCGAGGCACCTGCTGGTGTCGCGGTTCGACCTCGAGCGCACCGAGCCCGAGTGGGCGCTGGCGTTCGCGTTCGACATCGTCCTGCGCGGCCGCGACGCGACCCCGTTCGAGGACGAGGACGACGAGTGACAGGCCGGCCGAGCACCCCGTCGCAGACCGTCGGCCCTTACCTCGCAATCGGCCTGGTCTGGGACGACGGCCCCGACGTGGTCGCCGACGGCACCCCAGGTGCGATCTGGCTGCGGGGGCGGGTGCTCGACGGGGCCGGTGACGTCGTCCCGGACGCGCTGGTCGAGACCTGGCAGGCCGACCCGGACGGCCGGTTCGACCACCCCGACGACCCGCGCGGACCCGTTGTGCGAGAGGGGTTCCGCGGCTTCGGCCGATGCCCGACCGACTCAACGGGGGCCTGGGCGGTGCGCACCCTGAAGCCCGGCCGGGTGCCGGACGGCCAGGGCGGCCTACAGGCTCCGCACGTCGACGTCTCGGTGTTCGCCCGCGGGCTGACCCAGCGGGTGGTCAGCCGGCTGTACTTCGGTGACGAGCAGGAGGCGAACGCCGAAGACCCGGTGCTGGCCGCCCTGGCGGACGACGAGCGCCGTGCCACCCTGGTCGCCGCGCCGTCACCGGACGGGTACCGCTTCGACATCGTGCTGCAGGGAGACCATGAGACCGTCTTCTTCGCCGTCTGAGGCCCCTGGCACCGGCGGGCTCTTCGGGGCGGTGCTGGGCCGCGGCGCGGCCGCTTCGCGGACGAGCGACGCCGCCGTCCTGCGGGCCCTGCTCGACACCGAGGCCGCCCTGGCCCGGGCGCACGCCGCGGTCGGGTCCGCCCCGGCAGAGGCGGCCGCACTCATCACCGCGGCCTGCGCCGGCGACTGCGACGTCGCGGCGATCGGTGACGCGGCCGCCGCCAGCGGCAACCCCGTCGTCCCGCTCGTGCGTGAGATCGGCCGGCGACTGCCGACCTCGGCCACGGCGTACGTGCACCTGGGGGCCACCAGCCAGGACGTCATGGACACCGCCTGGATGCTCGTCGCGCGGCGCTCGCTCGAAGCGCTGGACGACGACCTCGCCGCCGTCGCCGACACCCTCGCGACCCTGGCGCGGCGGCACCGCGACGACGTCGTGACCGGCCGCACCCTCATGCAGGCCGCGACCCCGACGACGTTCGGGCTCGTGGCGGCCACCTGGCTGACCGGCGTCGACGGCGTCCGGGCCCGGCTGCGCGCCGTCGCAGCCACGCTGCCGGTGCAGCTCGGCGGCGCCGTCGGCACCCTGGCAGCGACCGCCCTGGACGACGCGGGCACGACCGCCCTGCTCGCGGCGTTCGCCGCCGAGACCGGCCTGGCCGAGCCGGTGCTCGCGTGGCACGCGGTGCGGCTGCCGATCACCGACCTCGCAGGGGCCCTCGGCGCCACCGCCGGCGTCGCGGGCAAGATCGCCCACGACATCGTGCTGTCGGCGCAGACCGAGGTGGCCGAGCTGCGCGAGGACGCACCGGGACGCGGTGGCTCGTCGAGCATGCCGCACAAGGCGAACCCGATCGCCGCCGTCTCGGCCCGGGCGGGCGCGCTGCGAGCGCCCGGACTGGTCGCCACGCTCTTCGCGTCCCTCGACAGCGAGCACCAGCGCGCCGCGGGTGGCTGGCACGCCGAGTGGTTGGCACTGCGAGACCTGTTGCGCTGCACCTCTTCGGCTGTGTCGTGGTTGCGCTCGAGTCTTGAGTCGCTGGTCGTCGACGTCGGCCGGATGCGCGACGGCGTCGACCCGACGTCCGCGGCCGAGGCGGTCGCCGGACTCCTCACCCCGCACCTGGGCCGCGCCGAAGCACACGAGCTGCTGGCCCAGGTGACCGCCGCGGCGAGGGCCGACGGAACGCCACTGGTGCAGGCCCTGCTCGCCGACCCGCGGGTCGGGCAACTGCTGGACGCCGACCAGGTCGCCGCTCTGGTCGACCCGGCCCGAGCCGACGTCGGCCACGCGGGCCTGTTCGTCGACCGTGCGCTGGCCGCCCACACCGCAACCACCGAGGAGACCCCGTGACCGCCGTCGTCGTGCACCACGTCACCCACGGCCCGCCCGACGCGCCCGTGCTGGTGCTGGGCGGCTCGCTGGGCAGCACGCACCGGATGTGGGACCCCGTCGTGCCCGCCCTGGCCGAGCACCTGCGGGTCGTGACGTACGACGCGCGCGGCCACGGCCAGTCACCCGCACCCACCGGGCCGTACGCGATCGACGACCTGGCCGACGACCTCGTGCTGCTGCTCGACACCCTCGGCGTCGAGCGCGCCCACCTGTGTGGCCTGTCGATGGGGGGCATGACCGCCATGCGGCTGGCCGCGCGCGACCCCCGGCGGGTCGGGTCGATGACGCTGCTCTGCACCTCGGCCCAGCTCGGGCCGGCGCAGGGCTGGCTCGACCGCGCCGCCGCCGTCCGCGCCGGCGGGGTGGCTTCGGTCGCGCCGACCATCGTCGAGCGGTGGCTCACGCCCGCGGCGGCGCAACAGGATCCAGCGCTGGTGACCGCTCTCGTCGCGATGATCTCGTCCTCGTCCGACCACGGGTACGCCGCGTGCTGCGAGGCGATCGCCGCGATGGACCTGCGCCCCGACCTCGCCTCGATCACCGCCCCGACCCTCGCGATCGCCGGCGAGCAGGACCCGGCGACGCCACCCGAGCACCTGCGGCTGATCGCCGACGGCATCGACGGGGCCCGGCTCGAGGTGCTGTCACCAGCCGCCCACATCGCCGTGCTCGAGCAGCCGGCGGCCATCGCCGGGCTGGTGCTCGACCACGTCGCCGCACACCCGGTCTGACAGGATCGGCCCGTGGACGACGAGGCCCGCGCCGGGCAGGGCACGCGAGTGCGACGAGAGGTGCTCGGCGACGCCCACGTCGACCGGGCGGTGGCCGCGACGACCGCACTCACCGCCCCCTTCCAGGACCTCGTCACCCGCTACGCCTGGGGCGACGTGTGGTCGCGGCCAGGCCTGGACCGACGCACCCGCAGCCTGCTGACGGTGGCGCTGCTCGCGGCGCTCGGCCACGACACCGAGCTGGCGCTGCACGTGCGCGCGGCCGTCACCAACGGCGTCACCCACGACGAGATCGGCGAGGTGCTGGTGCACACCGCGGTCTACGCCGGGGTGCCGGCCGCGAACAGCGCACTGGCCGTGGCGCAACGGGTTCTGGACCAGATGGACGACGAGCTGACCGACGAGGAGAGCTGACGTGGACAAGGTGGTCGGATCGGCGGCGGAGGCCGTCGCTGACGTGGCCGACGGCGCGACCCTCGCCGTGGGCGGGTTCGGGCTGGCGGGCATCCCGTGGTTCCTCATCGAGGCGCTTCTGGAGCAGGGGGCCACCGACCTGTCGGTGGTCTCGAACAACTGCGGCGTGGACGGTGCGGGACTCGGGCTGCTGCTCGGGGCGCACCGGATCGCCCGGGTGACCGCGTCGTACGTCGGCGAGAACAAGGAGTTCGCCCGCCAGTACCTCGCCGGCGAGCTCGAGGTCGAGCTGACCCCCCAGGGCACGCTGGCCGAGAAGCTGCGCGCCGGGGGAGCCGGCATCCCCGCGTTCTACACCCCGACCGGGGTCGGCACCCAGATCGCCGAGGGCGGCCTGCCGTGGCGGTACGGCGCGGACGGGTCGATCGCGCTCGCCTCGCCCGCCAAGGAGGTGCGCGACATCGGTGGCCGCCGGTGCGTGCTGGAGGAGTCGATCACGACCGACTTCGCCCTGGTGCGCGCCGCGGTCGGCGACCGGCACGGCAACCTGGTGTTCCACTCCTCGGCCCGCAACTTCAACCCGGTCGCCGCAATGGCCGGGCGCACCACGATCGCCGAGGTCGAGCGGCTGGTCGAACCCGGCCGGATCGACCCCGACCAGGTGCACCTGCCCGGCGTGTACGTCCAGCGGGTGGTGGTGCTGACGCCCGAGCAGGCCGCCGCCAAGCGGATCGAGAAGCGCACCGTCACCCCCGCCGTCCCCCAGGAGGCCTGACGTGCCACTGACCCGCGACCAGATGGCCGCCCGTGCCGCCCGCGAGCTCGTCGACGGCTCGTACGTCAACCTGGGCATCGGCCTGCCGACGCTGATCCCGGGGTTCCTGCCCGCCGGCGTCCACGTGGTCATGCAGTCCGAGAACGGGATCCTCGGTGTCGGGCCCTACCCCGCCGACGAGGACGTCGACCCCGACCTGATCAACGCCGGCAAGGAGACCGTCACCACCCTGCCCGGGGCCAGCTTCTTCGACTCGGCCACCAGCTTCGGGATGATCCGCGGCGGCCACATCGACGCCGCCGTGCTCGGGGCCATGCAGGTCTCCACCGGCGGCGACATCGCCAACTGGATGATCCCCGGCAAGATGGTGAAGGGCATGGGCGGTGCGATGGACCTGGTGCACGGGGCGCGCCGGGTCATCGTGCTGATGGAGCACACCGCCCGGGACGGCGCGCCCAAGCTGCTGCGCGCCTGCACCCTGCCGCTGACCGGGCAGGGCGTGGTCACCCGGGTCATCACCGACCTGGCCGTCCTGGACGTCGGTGGCGACCACTTCGAGCTGGTCGAGCTCGCGCCCGGCGTCAGCCTCGAGCAGCTGCGCGCCGCCACCGACGCACCGGTGCAGACCCGTGAGTGAGCTCGCCGCGCGCCCCTTCCCTGCGGCACCTGACGAGGTCGAGGCGCTTCTGGGTGCGCTGCACCGCAACCGGCGCACCTTCGCCTGGAAGACCGGCGGGCTGGACGCGGCAGCCATGCGGCGCACCCTCGGGCCCTCGTCGATGACCCTGGGCGGACTGGTGAAGCACCTGGCGCTGGTCGAGGACCACTATTTCACCCACCAGCTGCTGGGTCTGGACTACCCGACGCTGTGGGCACCGACGGGCGAGGACCCGGACTGGGAGTGGACGTCGGCCGCGGACGACTCCCCTGAGGAGCTCAGAACCCTGTGGTTGCAGGCGGTTGCGCGTTCGGAGGCGGCGGTGGACCAGGTGCTCGCCGACGGCGGCCTCGACCGCCCGCTGGCGATCTCGGACGGCTCGTCGACGCCGAACCTGCGGCGCGTGCTCGTCGACCTGGTCGAGGAGTACGCCCGGCACACCGGCCACGCCGACCTGATCCGCGAGTCCGTCGACGGGCTGGTGGGCGAGGACGCCCCGCGGTAGGTCAGCGCGGCGGCAGGTCCTTGACGTACGACCAGGTCGCAGTGGCGCCCAGGTGCCCGATCCAGGCGACCTCGGCGACCGCGCCCACCGCACCCACCGTGGCCAGGACGGCGATCGCCACCGAGGTCGTCGAGCGCGCAGCGAGCGTGCGGTGCCCGACGTCGCTGCCGCGCTCGCGCCGGACCCACCAGACCGCGACGCTCATCACCGTCAGCGCGACCGCCCACGGCAGCAGGGCGCGGCCCGCGGCCGCATGCGCGTCGATCTCAGGGTTGACCGGCAGCCTGGCCCGCAGCCGGTTGCCCGAGCTGGTGGTCAGCGGCACCAGCACCAGGCTGACCACGCCGGCCGCGGGCAGCAGCAGTCCCGCGCGGGCCGCGACGTTCGCGGAGAACGCCGACAGCACCAGCAGCCCGGCCGTCAGCGGCAGCAGCACCACCGTGGCGTGCAGGATCAGCGCGTGGACCGGCAGGCCCATGAAGGTCAGCGGCATCAGGCGCTGCTCGCCACCACCGCGCCGTCCTTGACGGTCACCGGCACCGGGGTGAGCGCGCGCGGCGCAGGACCCGACAGCACCTTGCCGGTCATCGCGTCGTAGACCGAGCCGTGGCACGGGCAGTTCAGCTTGGCGCCGGCCGGGGCCACCGTGCACCCCTTGTGGGTGCAGATCGCGCTGAACGCGACGGCGTTGCCGGCGGTCGGCTGGGCCACCACGACCGCCTTGCCGCCCATGGTCGCCGCGACGGCGGACCCGACCGGGATGTCGGCGAGCTGGGCCAGCGGGGCCGAGTCCTCGACGGACGCGGAAGTGGGGGCGGCCGGGGTTGTGGCCGCGGCGCCCGCCGGGGCCGTGGCCGTCGTGCTGGACCCGCCGCACCCGGCGAGCAGCACGGCCCCGCCGACGGCGAGGGCCCCGCCGGACAGGACGCTGCGGCGGCCGAGCAGCGCGTCGTCCGTCGAGCCGGTGGTGTGGGTGCTGCTGGTGGGTGAGCTGGTCCGGTCGTTGGTCATGGTCTCGTCCCGTCGTCGAGGGTCTGGTGACCAGGACACGCAAACGGTGGCCGCGCGGTTCACCCTCGCGGCACAGTGGGGTGAACCGATCCGGGCCGCGTCTCGTGACCAGGTCAGGAGGGCCCGATGCCACGCACCGACAGCCAGCTGATGCAGGCGCTGCACGACGAGCACGCCGCGCCGCTGTGGGCGTACGTCGTGTCGCTGACCGGCGACCGCGCCAGCGCCCAGGACGTGGTGCAGGAGACGCTGCTGCGCGCCTGGCGCCACCCCGAGGTGCTCGACCCGGCGAAGGGACCGGTGCGCGGGTGGCTGTTCACCGTGGCCCGCCGCCTGGTGATCGACGACTGGCGCAGCCGCCGCTCGCGCAGCGAGACGATCACCGACACGGTGCCCGAGCGGCCCTCGCCCGACGAGCACGAGCGCGCGCTGCAGTCGTGGGTGGTCGCGGAGGCGCTTCGACAGCTCTCGCGAGAGCATCGTGACGTGCTCGTCCAGTGCTACTACCGCGGGTGCTCGGTCGCCGAGGCGGCCGCCACCCTCGGCGTCCCCGAGGGCACCGTGAAGTCACGTACGCACTACGCACTGCTGCGACTGCGGCTGGCGATGGCCGAGATGGGAGTCGAGCAGTGAGCAGGGACGTGTTCGAGATGTCGGCCGGGGCGTACGTGCTCGGGGCGCTGTCGCCGGCCGAGCGGGCGGCGTTCGTCGATCACCTGGACACCTGCGACGGGTGCCGCGCGCACGTCGACGACATGGCCGGGCTGCCGGGGCTGCTCTCGCGCGTCGGCCCCGCCGGGATCGCGTCGCTGGACGACGACCCGGCCGGCGAGGACGGCGAAACCGTGGCAACGCCACCTGTTCCGGCCTCGCTGCTGGCGGACCTGCTGCGGGCGGTCGACCGGGCCCAGCGCCGCCGTACGTGGACGACGGCCGCCCTGGTCGCCGTCGCCGCGTGCGCCGCGCTGCTCGCGGTGCTGGCCGGCGTCCAGCGCAGCGCGGCACCGACCCCGCTCGCGCTGCGGCAGGTGGTCGCCGCCCCGATCCGCGCGGACGTCGGGCTCACCCCCGTGCCGTGGGGCACCCGGATCGGGTTGCGCTGCACGTACTCCGGGCCCAAGGGCGTGTCGCGGCCCTACGCCCTCGTCGTCCTCGCGACCGACGGGCGCCGCGAGAGCATCGGCACGTGGACGGCGGTGCCCGGCGACGAGGTGCGGCTCAGCGGCGCGACCTCGATCCGCGAGAGCGACATCGCCGCCGTCGAGGTGCAGGCACTGAACGGCTTCGCCCTGCTGCGGCTCACCGACCCCGGCGCGGTGCAGTAGCCACCGGGACCCGGCCCCCCCTTCCTCCCCCCGACCGCCGTTCCTCCCCCCGACCGGTCTCCGAGCACCCATCTGGGGCTTTCGTCCCCGGTCGCAGGGAGGAAACCGGTGCGGGGGAGGAAAGGGCGGGGGCGGGGGGCATCCGTTCGCCGGACTGGTGATCCACCTGGACGCCGCCAGAACACACCCTGTCGCGCACCCGCGGACGTCGCTAGCGTGGTCACACCATCGACGAACGGGGATGCGATGCCTCGCACGACCACACGCCCGGCGGCCGCGGCGGTCCTCGCCGGGCTGGTCGTCCTGACCGGCTGCGGGGGGTCGGCCACGCCCGCCGCCAGCACCACCGCGGCGGCCCCGACCTCCGCGGCGTCAGCGCCGACGACCTCGGCCACCTCCGCCTCGCCCACCAGCGCGGCCGCCTCGAAGGTCACCGGTGAGTTCATCTGCGGCGTCATCCGCAAGGTGCAGGCCGACCTACCGGCCGGTTCGCCGCAGGCCGCCTACCAGGCCCAGTTCACGCTCGGGGTCTCCGAGCTGCTCACCAGCGGCCCCGACGTCACCAGCGACTACTCCGCCAACGCCGACGCCCGGGCCAAGCAGACGTGCCCCAGCGAGTACGCCGCGTTCCTCAAGCAGTCCGGCTACGCGAACATCGCCACCCTGTGAGCCGGACGCCGATCCGCCTGGTCACCCGCCGGTGAGGCTGCGGCTGCGCTGCGCCTGCCCCGGGCCGCCGTACGGGTAGTCGGCCGGGGCCGGGTCGCTCGCGACGTCCAGCGCCGAGGTCTCGTCGGCCGACAGGTGCAGGCCGGCGCTGGCCAGGTTGTCGTCGAGCTGCTCGACGGTGCGCGCACCGAGGATCGTCGAGGTCACGGCGGGCCGGTCGGTCAGCCACGACAGCGCCACCTGGGCCATGCTCACGCCGCGCCGCCCGGCGATGACCTGAAGCGCGTCGACGACGTCCCAGGTGCGTTGCTGGGCCGAGCGTCCGGCGTACGCCTCGACCCCGCGCTCGGGGTCCTCGCCCAGGCGGGTGGCGCCGGTCGGCTGCTGGTCGCGGCGGTACTTGCCGGTCAGCCACCCCCCGCCGAGCGGCGACCACGGCAGCAGGCCCAGCCCCTCGCTCTGCGCCGCGGGCACGACCTCCCACTCGATCTCGCGCACCAGCAGGTTGTACTGCGGCTGCAGGGTCACCGGCACGGTCAGGTGCTGGGACTGGGCCACCGCAACGGCTTTGACCAGCTGCCAGCCGGAGAAGTTCGACAGCCCGACGTACGAGATCTTGCCCGCGCGCACGGCGTCGTCCAGGAACCGCAGCGTCTCGTCCAGCGGCGTCAGGGGGTCGAACGCGTGCACCTGGTACAGGTCGACGTGCTCGACACCGAGCCGGGTCAGCGACGCGTCCAGGGCCCGGGCCAGGTGGCGGCGCGAGATCCCCACGTCGTTCTGGCCCTCGCCCATCGGGAACCGGCCCTTGGTGGCCAGCACCACGGTGTCGCGGACGTCGGCCGGGCAGGTGGCCAGCCAACGACCGATGATCTGCTCGGAAACCCCGCCGGAGTAGACATCGGCGGTGTCGATCAGGGTTCCGCCGACCTCGGTGAACCGGTCGAGCTGGGCGTGCGAGCCGGCCTCGTCGGTCTCGGCGCCGAACGTCATGGTGCCGAGGGCGAGCGTCGAGACGACGCAGCCGCTGCGGCCGAGGGTGCGGTACTCCACGGGTGGGTCCTCTCATCGGTTCTAGGGGCAGCCACCACCCTGCACCCTCGGGCGCCTGCGGGGCGATTCGGCGTCCGGACCAGGCGTGGGGCACAATGGTCGTGGCGGATCTCGTGCACCTGCACGGTCCGCGGTCGAGTGCGAGGCGCCGAGAGGCGCCTGATGTCTGCCGCGAAGAGCACGCGGGCTGCGACGCATCAGCGGCCACCACGTTCTCATCGAGAGGCAGTACCCCTTGTCCGACACCACTTCTGCTGTGCCCACCTTCGCTGCGCTGGGCGTCCCCGACGCCCTGGTCGCGGTGCTGGCGGGGCGCGGCATCACCGCGCCGTTCCCGATCCAGGCCGCCACGCTGCCCGACTCCCTGGCCGGGCGCGACGTCCTCGGCCGCGGCCGCACCGGCAGCGGCAAGACCGTCGCGTTCGCCGTGCCGACCATCGCCCGCCTGACCGACAGCGGCAAGACCCGCCGTCCCAGCCGGCCGCGCGCGCTGGTGCTGCTGCCGACCCGCGAGCTGGCCACCCAGGTCGCCGAGACGATGACCCCGCTCGCGACCGCTGCCGGCCTGACCGTCACGACCGTCTTCGGCGGTGTCGGTCAGAACCCGCAGGTGAGTGCGCTGCGCGGCGGCATCGACGTGCTGATCGCCTGCCCCGGCCGGCTCGAGGACCTGATCGGCCAGGGTCACGTGCACCTGGACGCCATCGAGGTCACCGTCCTGGACGAGGCCGACCACATGGCCGACCTGGGGTTCCTGCCCGGCGTCAAGCGCCTGCTCGACCGCACCCCGGCCGGCACCCAGCGGCTGCTGTTCTCGGCCACGCTCGACAACGGCGTCGACGTCATCGTCAAGCGCTACATGCGCACGCCGGTCACCCACTCGGTGGCCCCCGTCGCCACCGAGACCTCGACGATGACCCACCACGTGCTCGCCGTCGGCAAGGACGACAAGCCGACCGTGATCCGCGAGCTCGCCGGCGGCCAGGGCCGCAGCCTGCTGTTCATGCGCACCAAGCACACGGCCAAGAAGCTGGCCCGCCAGCTGACCGCCGCGGGCATCCCCGCCGTCGACCTGCACGGCAACCTCTCGCAGAACGCCCGCGAGCGGAACCTCGCGGCGTTCACCGACGGCAGCGTGCGGGTGCTCGTCGCCACCGACATCGCGGCCCGCGGCATCCACGTCGACGACGTCAACCTCGTCGTCCACGTCGACCCCCCGGCCGAGCACAAGGCGTACACCCACCGCTCGGGCCGCACCGCTCGCGCCGGTGCGGACGGCGTCGTCGTCACGCTGATGACGCCCGACCAGCACGGCGACGTCCGCACGCTGACCCGCCAGGCCGGTATCAAGCCGCAGCAGGCGGCGGTCGTGCCCGGGGACGCGCTGCTCAAGCAGCTCGCCGGCCCCGCCGCCGACTACGTCACGCCGGCCCCCGAGCCGGTCGTCGCAGCCCGCTCGTCCGCTCCGCGCTCGTCCGGCGGTGGCCGCGGTGGCGCGGGCGGTGCGTCCGGGGGCCGTCGGCGCTCCGGTGGCGGCGGCTCGCCCGCGCGCTCGGCGTCGACGACGGGATCGTCGTCCGGCACCACGGGTGGCTACCACCAGCCCAAGCCGGCGTCGTCCGGCGGACGGCGTCGCAGCGGTCGCTGACCCACCCCTAGGCTCGCGCTCGTGAACCTCCTCGACCGGCCCGTGCGGTTCGGCATCATCGGCACCGGCGGCATCGCCACCGCGTTCACGCGCGACCTGACGCTGCTGCCGGACGCCGAGGTGGTGGCCGTCGGGTCGCGCACCCAGGCGTCGGCGGACGCGTTCGGCGCCGCGCACGGCATCGCCCGCCGGCACGCGTCGTACGCCGCGCTGGCCACCGACCCCGAGGTCGACGTCGTGTACGTCAGCACCCCGCACCCCGACCACCACGCGTCGGCCCGGCTGGCGATCGACGCCGGCAAGGCCGTGCTGGTCGAGAAGCCGTTCACGATGGACGCCGTCGAGGCCCTCGACCTGGTGAGCGCGGCCCGCGAGCGCGGCACCTTCGTCATGGAGGCCATGTGGGCCCGGTTCAACCCGCACCTGGTGCGGGTGCGCGAGATCCTGGCGTCCGGCGTCCTGGGCGCGATCACCACCGTGGTCGCCGACCACACCCAGTGGTTCGAGCCCGACCCCGCCTTTCGGCTGTTCGCGCCCGAGCTCGGCGGCGGTGCGCTGCTCGACCTGGGCATCTACCCGGTGTCGCTGGCGTCCATGGTGCTGGGCACCCCCACCCGGGTGACCGCGCGCAGCAGCGCCGCCTTCACCGGCGTCGACGCCCAGACCTCGATCCTGCTCGAGCACGAGGGCGGAGCGCACGCGGTGCTCACCACCACGCTGCGCGCCGCGGGCTCGAACCGGGCGGCGATCATCGGCACCGAGGGCCGGATCGAGATCGACGCCACCTGGTACGCCCCCACCACCTTCACGCTGACGATGCGCAGCGGTGAGGTCACCCGGTACGACGAGCCGCACGAGGGCGGTGGCCTGCGCCACGAGGCGGCCGAGGTCGTGCGCTGCCTGCGCGCGGGGTTGCTCGAGAGCCCGGTCATGCCCGCCGACGAGACCGTCGCGATCATGACCACGATGGACCAGGTCCGCGCCCAGATCGGCCTGACCTACCCCCCGACGTGATCACGTCAGGCACGCCGCGTGCCGCTTCGTGACGCGGCTCCGCGTCACACGACGCGCGCCCGGGTCACAGAGCCGACCGGACGGCGGGCTCAGGCGCGGATGACGTGCGGGCCGCGCTTGGCGTAGCGCCGGGCCTCGGCCAGCGACAGCCCGTCGTCCGTGACGATCGTCTCGATGTCCTTGAGGTCGCCGAAGCGGCAGAAGCTGCTGATGCCGAACTTGCTGTGCACGCCGACCAGCACCCGGCGCCGGGAGGACCGGATCGCCTGCGCCTTGACGTCGGCGACGGCCGGGTCGGGCGTCGTCAGGCCGTGGGTGAGCGAGATCCCGTTGGCGCCGAGGAACGCCAGGTCGATGACGTAGCGACCCAGCATGCCGGTGGTCGCCGACCCGACGGCCGCGAGGGTGTTGGGCCGCACCCGGCCGCCGAGCAGGATTACGGTCAGGTCGGTGCGCCCGGCGATCGCCGCCGCCAGCGGCACCGACGCGGTGATGACGGTCAGGCCGCGGTCGCGGGGCAGCGACTCGGCGATCAGCTGCGGGGTGTAGCCCTCGTCGACGAACACGCTGGACTCGTCCGAGAGGCAGCCGATGGCCGCCCGCGCGATCCGGATCTTCTCGTCGACCCGGACGCCGACCCGCGCGCTCAGCTGGGTCTCGAACCCCGCGTTCTCGACCGGGTACGCCCCACCGTGCACCCGACGCAGCACCCCGTGCTCCTCGAGCCGGCGCAGGTCGCGGCGCACCGTCTCGAGCGAGATCGCCAGCTGGTCGGCCAGCTCGGCCACCTCGACCCGGCCGCTGGTGCGCGCGAGGCCCAGGATGCGCTGCTGACGGGCGTCGGCGTCCATCAGGCGCAGCCTACGGTGGTCAGGGGCGACCGCCGAGCAGGTCCTCGAGCGTGGTGCGCGCGCCCTTGCTGTGCAAGGAGTCCAGCACCGCGAGGTACGCGGTCGTGAACCGCTCGTCGTCGACGAGGTCGCCGAACAGCTCGCGGTCGCGGACGAACGAGAGCGGGTCGACGTGCTGGGCCCGCGCCGCCGCGACCAGCTGGTCGCGCAGCCGGTCGACCACCTCGATCGGCTGCCCGTGCTCGTCGACGCCCTCGGCGTACCGCGCCCAGCTGGCCACCACCGCGGTGGCCAGCTCGGTGTCGCCGTCGTGCTCGAGGTTGTGCCGGATCACCGGCAGCAGCCACTTGGGGATGCGGTCCGAGCTCTCGGCGCACAGCCGCGCCACCGTGTCGCGCACCTGGTCGTTGCTGAACCGCGCGATCAGCTCGTGCTGGTAGGCCACCAGGTCGATGCCCGGCACCGGCTCGAGCGTGGGGGTCGCCTCCAGCTCCATGTAGGCCAGCAGGAATCGCGCGAACAGCGGGTCCTGACACACCTCGTGCACCAGCCGGTACCCCGCCAGGTGCCCGAAGTAGGCCAGGGCCTGGTGGCTGGCGTTGAGCAGCCGCAGCTTCATCAGCTCGTACGGCTCGACGTCCTGCACCAGCTGGACACCGACGTCCTGCAGCGGCGGCCGGGCCGCGAACGCGTCCTCGAGCACCCACTGGGTGAACGGCTCGCACACCACCGGCCAGGCGTCCCGCACCCCGAGCAGCTCGGCGGTCTCGGCGCGGTCGGCGTCGGTGGTGACCGGCGTGATGCGGTCGACCATGCAGTTCGGGAAGCGCACGTGCTGCTCGACCCAGTCGCCCAGCGCGGCGTCGCGCAGCCGGGCGAAGGCGGAGAAGCTGCGGCGCGCGACGTCGCCGTTGCCTTGGATGTTGTCGCACGACAGGATCGTGAACGGCTCGATGCCGCGGTCGCGGCGGCGCACCAGGGCCTCGGTCACGAGGCCGAAGGTCGTGCGCGGCACGGCGCCGGGCGCGAGGTCGTGGCGGACGTCGGGGTTGGTCTGGTCGAACTCGGCCGTCACGGCATGGATGTTGTAGCCGCCCTCGGTCACCGTCAGCGACACGACCCGCGTGGCGGGGTCGGCCATCTTCTCGATGACGGCCTCCGGGTCGTCCGGCGCCAGCAGGTACTGCACGATCGACCCGATGACACGGGGCTCACGCCGGCCGTCCGGGTGCTTGACGACGAGGGTGTAGAGGCAGTCCTGCGTCGCCATGACCTCGGCCATCCGCCGGTCCGACTCCAGCACCCCCACCCCGCAGATGCCCCAGTCCAGCGCCTTGCCCTCGTTCATCAGCCGGTCGAGGTACATCGCCTGGTGCGCGCGGTGGAACCCGCCGACGCCGACGTGCACCACCCCCACCGTCACGGCGGCGCGGTCGTACGTCGGGCGCGCGACCTCAGCGCGCAGCGCGGGCAGGTTGGCAGCGTTCAGAACCGACATCGTCATCCCGTCCGGAGCAGCGTCGTGGTGGGTTCGCGGGTCTGTCTGGTCGTGACAGTCACGGCCGGACCATCGCCTTGACCGTCGTGGGGTCGCGCCGGCCGGCCGTCAGGGCGTCGCCCACGTCGTCCAGACCGTAGTGACCCGGTCACGAGCACGTCCAGGTCGACCCGACCGGCCGCGACGAGCGCGATCGCGGTGGGCCAGGTGTTGGCGTACCGGAAGGCACCCATCAGGACGAGCTCGCGGTCCTGCACGTACGGCAACGGCACGGTCAGCTCGTCGGCGCCCATGCCGATCAGCACGACGCGCCCGGCCCGCGCGACGGTGCGGATCGCGTCCACCGTGGCCTGCGGGTGGCCCGAGCACTCCAGCAGGACGTCCGGCTCGAACGCCGCGGCCGTCAGGGGCTGCACCGACACGTCCCACGTCGTCGCACCGACCCGGCGGGCGAGGGCCAACCGGTGCGGGTTGACGTCGCTGACGAGCACCTCGGTCGCCCCGTACGCCAGCGCGGCCTGGGCGCAGACCAGTCCGATGGGCCCGGCACCGGTCACCAGGACGCGGACGCCGGGCCCCACCTCGCCGCGTCGGCAGGCCCAGATGCCCACCGACAGCGGCTCGATCAGCCCGGCCGCGTCATCGCTGACCGTGTCGGGCACGGCGTGGACGAAGGCCGCCGGCATGACGACGTACTCGCAGAACGCCCCGTCGTGGGGCGGAGTCGCGAAGAACCGCATGCCGGGGCACAGGTTGTACCGACCGGAGAGGCACTGGACGCACCCACCGCAGGGCACTCCCGGCTCGATCGACACCCGCTGGCCGACCTCGAGAGAGGTGACTCCGTCCCCGACGTCGGCGACCCTGCCGCCGGCCTCGTGGCCCAGCATCAGCGGGTGGTCGACGACGTACGGGCCGATCCGGCCGCGCTCGTAGTAGTGCACGTCGGAGCCGCACACGCCGACCGACCCGATGCGCACCAGCACCTCACCGGCGCCGGCGCGGGGCACCGGACGGTCCTCGACCTGCAGGTCGCCGACTCCCCGAAGGACACTGGCGCGCATGGTCGGAACGCTCACTTCACCGCACCGAGCGACAGACCGCGCACCAGCTTGTCCTGGGCGGCGAACCCGGCGATGAGCACCGGGAGCGACACCAGAGTGGCTGCGGCACAGAGCTTGGCGAGGAACAGGCCCTGGCTGGAGATGAACCCGACCAGGAAGATCGGGGCCGTCGACGACACCGTGGCGGTGAGGTTCACGGCGAACATGAACTCGTTCCAGCTGAAGATGAAGCAAATCAGGCTGGTGGCGACGATGCCGGGCATCGCGACGGGCGCGATGACGTTCCAGAGCACCCGCAGCAGCCCCGCGCCGTCCATCTGCGCCGCCTCGAGGATCTCCTTGGGCACCTCGGCGAGGAACGAGCGCATCATCCACACCGCGATCGGCAGGTTCATCGAGGTGTAGAGGATGACGAGCGTGAAGATGTTGTCGAGCATGCCGGCCCTTTTCACCAGCAGGTAGATCGGCAGCAGCGCGGCGATCGAGGGCAGGAACTTGGTCGAGAGGAAGAAGAACATCACGTCGGTCCACTTCTCGACCGGCTTGATCGACAGCGCGTACGCCGCGGGGATCGACAGGGCCAGCACCAGCAGGGTCGAGACGATGCTGGCCGTCGCCGAGTTGATCAGGAACGGCGTCACCCCGCGGTCGAAGAGCAGCCCGTAGTTCGACAGCGTCAGCGGGGCGAGCAGCGACGGCGGGTTGGTGGCCGCGTCGGCCTCCTGGTGCAGCGAGGTCAGCACCATCCAGGCCACGGGCGCGAAGAACAGCAGGGTCAGCACCCACGCGCTGAACGCCCACCAGCGGCCGGCCTGGACGCTGGTGTCCTCCTTCGGCTTGCGCCGCAGGATCGAGCGCGTGGGGCGGGTGGCGACGGCGGCGGTGCTCACTTGATGGCCTCCTCGTCGAACAGGGACGACACGACGCGCAGCGCGAAGGTCGCGATGGCGATGGTGCCGATGACCGTGACGACCCCCGCTGCCGCCGCCTGGCCGTACTCGTATTTGCGGAACATGGTCAGGTAGATCTCGTACGGCAGGTTGGTCGTCGCCGAGCCGGGGCCGCCCTGGGTGATCGTGAAGATCGCGTCGAACGTCTGGACGATGTAGATCGAACCGAGCAGGGCGGCCAGCTCGAGGTACTGCCGCAGGTGGGGGAACGTCACGTAGCGGAACGTCTGCAGCCCGGTCGCGCCGTCCACGCGGGCCGCCTCGAGCACGTCGCCGGGCTGGGCCTGCAGGCCGGACAGGATGATGAGCATCATGAACGGCGTCCACTGCCAGACCAGGGCGGCGATGACGGCGGGCATCGGGGTCGACGAGACGTAGTCGATGACCGGCCCCTCCTGAGCCCCGAACAACCGCCAGATCGCGTTCAGCGTGCCGTTGAACAGGCCGTAGTCGGGGTTGTAGAGCGCGTGCTTCCACAGCAGCGCCGAGGCGACCGGCATGACGAGGAAGGGCGCGATCAGCAGCGTGCGGGCCAGCCCGCGGCCGGCGAACTTGCGGTCGAGCAGCACCGCCAGCCCGAGTCCGAGCAGCACGCTGATCAGGACGACGGATGCGGTGAGCACCACGGTGTTCAGCACCGCGTTGCGCAGCCGGGCGTCAGTGAACACGGTCAGGTAGTTGCTGAGCCCGGCGAAGCTGTCGTAGTTGCCGAGCCCAGCGAAGCTCTTGGTGCCGGGCTGCAGCACGTTCCAGTTCAGGGTCGAGATCGCGATGGTCACCAGGAAGGGCACCTGGGTGATGACGATCATGAAGATCAGCGCGGGAAGCAACGGCCCCCGTCGGCTCCACCGGCCGGCGGGGCGTGCCGGCCGGTGGCCGGGCTCGTCGACCGTCCGGCGCTGAGCGTCCTGCGTGATGGTGGCCATGGTTCTCCTCGCCGGTCAGGCCGTTGGGGGCGGCACCGGTCAGGGGCCCGAGGACCCCTGACCGGTGCCGGAGCTCACTTCTGGTACTTCGTCGCCACGTCCTCGGCGAGCTTCTGACCACTGGCCAGAGCCTCCTCGACGGTGCCCTTGCCGGCGAGCACGGCGCTGATCTCCTGCGAGACCTTCGTGCCGAGGTCGGCGAACTCGGGGATGTCGACGAACTGGACGCCGACCGTGGGCCGAGGCTGGACACCGGGGTTGGTGGGCTGCGCCTCCTCGATCGACTTCAGGGTGATGTCACCGAACGCCGCCGACGCCTTCATGTACTCGGGCAGCGCGTAGGTGCTGGCGCGCTTGCCGGCCGGGACGCGGGACCAGCCGAGCTTCTCGCCGACCAGCTTCTCGTAGTCCTTGCTCGAGGCCCACAGCATGAACTTGGCGGCGTCGTCGGCCTTCTTGGTGGTCTTGGGCATCGCCCAGGCCCAGGTCCACAGCCAGCCCGAGCTCTTGGTCTTGTTGACCGGCGCGAAGGCGTAGCCGATCTTGCCCGCTGCCTTGCTGACGGCGGGGTCCTCGAGCGACCCGGCGGCCGACGTCGCGTCGTACCACATCGCCACCTTGCCCTGGCTGAGCGCGTTCAGGCACTCGCTGAACCCGGCCTGCGAGGCACCGGCCTCACCGTGGGCCTTGACCAGGTCGACGTAGAACTTCACGGCCTCGGTGAACTCCGGGGCGTTCACCTTGGGGGTGTAGTCCTTCTCGAACCAGGTGCCACCGAAGGTGTTGACCACCGTCGTCAGCGGGGCGAACATCTCGCCCCAGCCGGGCAGGCCGCGCAGGCAGATGCCCTTCATGCCGGGCTGGGCACCGTCGACCTTGGCCGCGATGTCGGCGACCTCCTGCCAGGTCGGGCGCTCGGGCATCGTGACGCCCTTGGCCGCCAGCACGTCCTTGCGGTACATCAGCATCGAGGACTCGCCGTAGAACGGGATCGCGTAGAGCTTGCCGTCCGCGCCGCTGAGCGAGTCGACCATCGGCTTGAGCACGTCGGCCTTGTCGAACGCGGTGTCCTTGTCGGCGTAGCTGCCGACCTCGTGCAGCCATCCGTTCTTGGCCCAGATCGGCACCTCGTAGGCGCCCACGGTGGCGACGTCGTACTGGCCGGCCTGGGTGGCGATGTCCTGGGTCACCTTGTCGCGCAGCTCGTTCTCGGGCAGCACCGTGTAGTTCACCTTGATGCCGGTGTCCTTGGTGAAGCCGTCGGCGGTGAGCTTCTGGATGTCCTCCATCTGGGGGTTGCCCACCATCAGGACGTTCAGCGAGCCACCCTTGCCCGAGCCACCGGCGACGGGGGCACCGCTGCCGCCGCCGGCGCCGGCGCAGCCGGACGCCACCAGCACCGAGGCGATCAGGCCGGCCGGGGCGGCCAGGCGCCAGCTGATGCGGTTTCTTGCCACTTGTCCTCCTAGAACGTGAACCGCGCGGTCGCGGTCAGACGGACGGGCGCGATGGCCCGGTGCTGCTCTCGGTCCTCGAACGGTCAGCCCGTCAACGGGCTCGTGACCCCGCGCGGCCCTCCCCGACCACACGGACGCGCCGCATCACCCCGGCGCGACGAGCGCCCGAGGTGGCCGGCGGGGTGCGCCTGACGGCAGTCCGATGTGCTTGCCGCGCAAGCGATGTGGGGGTCCGGCGACGTCGTCCAGCGAGCACGTCGCACCCCCTTTGGTGTTGGGCTCCGTCGTCGGGGCCCAGGACGCTGATACAACCCATCCCGCCGGTCACCCGACAAGAGCTGCGGACAAACGGGCAGGCCATGGGTCGAAACGGTCACGAGCGGTCAGTGGCCGTTACCTTGCCGAGACACAGCGCGACCTCGCGGGCCGGTCAGGCCATCAGCCCGCTGGTCGAGCGCTGCGTGAGGACGCACGCGATGGTCGACGGGACGACCCAACCCCGTGAACGCACGAGACGACCACGTTCTGGGGTCGGGTCGTGCCTCCCGCGTCCAGCAGGACGCGGGAGGCACGACGTCACCCACGGAACGTGATCATCACGATCGGGAGGGTCGAGCAGGGGGTGTGCGGAGAGGGTCTAGATGTAGATCGCCGGGTCGGCCCAGACGTCGTAGGGGTCGGCCGGCTCGGACGTCGGGGGGCGGCGCACCTGGCCCGGGACGCCGACGACGACGGCGCCTGGCGGCACGTCCTTCACGACGACGGAGTTGGCGCCCACCTGGGCCCCCGCGCCGACGGTGATGGGGCCGAGGATGCGTGCGCCGGCGCCCACGGTGACCCCGTCGCCGAGCGTGGGGTGCCGCTTGACCCGCTCCATGCTGCGGCCGCCGAGCGTGACCCCGTGGTAGATCATCACGTCGTCACCGACCTCGGCGGTCTCGCCGATGACCACGCCCATCCCGTGGTCGATGAAGAACCGCCGGCCGATCACCGCGCCGGGATGGATCTCGATCCCGGTCAGCGCGCGGTTCAGCTGTGACAGCA
>JBBQGB010000057.1:0-21541 GCA_038322575.1 Actinomycetales bacterium | reverse complement strand
TGCTACAGCGACGAGGACCGCGGCGAGCTGGTGGTCGAGGTGGCCGACCTGGACGCGTCGGCAGTGCTGTCGCCGGTGGCGGCGGCCGGACTGCGGTCGCTGATGGTCACCCCCGACCTGGACGCCGAGGGTGGGCGGGGACTGATGCTCATCGCCACGCTCTCGGACCGGTGGGGCATCAGTCGCACGACGTCCGGCAAGGTCGTGTGGTTCGCCTTCCGCCTGGACGCCGACGGCTGACCACCGTCCCGAGCCCTCCTTGACTCAACGTTAAGGAGTGCCATGAAGGCGTTCAGCCGGTTCGACTTCCTGGCGACCCGGGGCGTCCTCGCCCTCGTCGCGGTGACCACCCCCGTCCTCGCGGTCGGGATGCCCCTGCTCTCGTGGGCCCGCGGTCGTCCCCTGGTGTGGACCGCGCAGGTCGACCCGGCTCGGGCGGACCTGCGCGGCATCGTCGCCGCACCCGGCGCCACCGTGGACTGGACCGGCGATCTGGCCCTGTCAGTGGGCCAGGCCCCCACGAGTGCGTGGATCTACAGCCTGGTGCCGGGCGTCGTGCTGTCAGTGGCCGTCGTCTCCGTGGCGGTGCTGCTGCTGCGACTGACCCGGCGCGTGCAGCGCTCGGAGGCCTTCGTCAGCGACAGCGTGCGCTCGCTGCGGATCATCGCGTTCCTGGTCATGATGGCGTCGCTGTGCACCCAGCTGGCGGACAACGTGGCGAGCTCGGCCGTGCTGGCGGCCGCGCTCCCCGATGAGCCCGACGTCCTGCCCGTCACCCTGTTCAGCGGCGGCGCGTTCGTGATGCTCCTGACCGGCCTGCTGGTCGGCGTGATCGCGGAGGCCTTCGCCCAAGGCACCCGACTCGCCGACGACGTCGCGGGCCTGGTCTGATGCCGGTCGAGGAACCACATCGGATCTCGTGCCGCCTCGACGACCTGCTCGCCGAGCGCGAGATGACGCTCACCGCGCTGGCAGAGCTCATCGGCGTCAGCGTCGTCAACCTCAGCGTGCTGAAGAACCAGCGCGCCAAGGCCGTGCGGTTCTCGACCCTGACCGCAGTCTGCGAGGCGTTGGGGTGCCAGCCCGGTGACGTCTTCGTGCTCGTCGAGCGTCCGGGGACCCCGGCCGGTTGACACCGTCGCAGCGAGCGCCGGCCCGGGTCAGCCGCTGCGGCTAGCACCTGATCACCGGCGCACCGCGTCGTCGACCAGCTGCATCTCCTAGCGCCGACCTATGCTCGGCTGGTGTCGCGCCCCAGCCGTCCGGTCCGAGGGGGCGTGGCAGCAGTGCTGCTGCTGCTGGCGATGGTCGTCGTCGCGAGCGCGGCACCTGCCGTGGCCGCCACTGCCGACGTCACCGAGCAGTCGTCCCGACTGCCCGTCGGCGCCGAGGCGGACGGCGCGACCGTCGACCTCGACGTGTCGGTGTTCACCGCGCGCGGCGCCACCGGACGTCGTCCCGCAGTCGTCCTCGCCCATGGCTTCGGGGGCAGCAAGGCCGACTCGGCGGGATGGGCCCGCGGGCTCGCGCGCGCCGGGTACGTCGCCGTCACGTACACCGCGCGCGGTTTCGGGGCGTCCGGCGGGCTGATCCACCTCGACGCTCCCGCGTACGAGGTGGCCGACGCGGCGAAGGTCGTCGACCTGCTCGCCGCGCGGCCCGACGTCCTGCTCGACGCGACCGGGGACCCCCGCGTCGGCGTCGCCGGTGGCTCGTACGGCGGCGCGCTGGCCCTGCTGCTGGCCGGGACCGACCCTCGGGTCGACGCGGCCGTGCCGGCGATCACCTGGAACGACCTGGGTCAGGCCCTGTTCCCCCAGTCCGCCGTCACACCCGCACCAGGTGTGTTCAAGCAACGATGGGCGTCGCTGTTCTTCGCGTCGGGCGCCGGGTCGACGCCCGGTGTCTGCGGCCGGTTCGCACCGGACGTGTGTGCCGCGTACACCGCCGCCGCCACGAGCGGGCGCCCGAACAGCGCGATCCTGGCGCTGCTGAAGGCTTCCAGCCCGCAGTCGAGGCTCGCGGACGTTCGCGCCCCGACCCTGCTGGTGCAGGGCGAGCAGGACTCGCTGTTCGGTCTGGACCAGGCCGACGCCAACGCCCGGGGGATCGCCGCCACCGGCACGCCCCTGGCCGTGCGCTGGGTCGAGGGCGGGCACGACGCCACCGGGGCCGACGCCGCGTCGCTGGGCGGTCTGCAGGACGAGGCGCTGACCTGGTTCGGCCGCTACCTGCGGCGCGACGGCTCGCCGTCCGACACCACGTTCCGCTACGCCGTCCCGCCGGCGAGCACGCTGGGAGCCCAGCCCGCCGAGCAGCGGGTGGCCCCCGCCTACCCGGGCCTGGGCCCCCGCGCCGCGTTCTCCCGGCGCCCGATGGCGCTGCAGGGCGCCGGCCAGACGCTGGTCTCGCCGCCCGGCGGCAGCCCGGCGGCGGTCACCGGCCTGCCCGGCACGGGTGGTGTGCTGGCCGCGGCGGGCGGCACCGGCGCCCTGCGGGCGCTCGGCGTCCTGCGGGGGCAGTCGGCCGTCTACACCTCTGCCGCGCTGCAGCGCCCGGTGACGGTCGTGGGTTCGTCCACGGTGCGCCTGCAGGTCACCTCGACGACCACCGACGCCACGCTGTTCGTCGGGCTGTGGGACGTCGCGGCCAGTGGAGCCGTTCTGCCGCAACAGCTGGTGGCCCCGGTGCGGCTCGAGGGACTGACGGCGGGTCGACCGGTCGAGGTCGAGGTGGCGCTGCCGTGGGTGGTGCGGACGGTGGCCCAGGGCCACCGGCTGCAGGTCGTCGTGTCCAGCACCGACCAGGCGTACGCCGTGCCCCGCGACGCGCGCGGCTACACGGTCGCGCTGGTCGGCGCGACGGTCGCCGTCCCCACCGTGTCGAGCGTCCTGGACACGTCGGGCACGACCCTGGCCCCCGTCGGCCTGGTCGTGGCCCTCGGGCTGCTGCTGCTCGCGCTGGTCGGGTGGGTGCTGTGGCGTCGCCGCGGGCGGCGCCGGGTGCACCGCGACGACTCGCTCGCCGCGGTGCCGCTGGTGGTGTCCGGGCTGGTGAAGACCTACCGCGACGGTCAGCGGGCGGTCGACGACGTCTCGTGGCGGGCCGAGCCGGGCCAGGTGGTGGGCCTGCTCGGGCCGAACGGGGCCGGCAAGACGACCACGCTGCGGATGGTCGTCGGGCTGATCCGCCCGGATGCCGGGTCGGTGCACGTGCTCGGCTGGCCGGTCACCCCGGGCGCTGCCGTGCTCGGCGACGTCGGCGTGTTCATCGAGGGGCCGGGGTTCCTGCCGCACCTGACCGGGCGGCAGAACCTGGCGGCGTACTGGGCGGCGACCGGCCGGCCGGCGGGGGAGGCCCACCTGGACGAGGCACTCGCCATCGCGGGCCTGGGCGGCGCCGTCGACCGCCGGACCCGGGCGTACAGCCAGGGCATGCGGCAGCGGCTGGGGATCGCGCAGGCCATGCTCGGCCTGCCACCGCTGTTGCTGCTCGACGAGCCGACCAACGGGCTGGACCCGCCGCAGATCCTCGCGATGCGTCAGGTGCTGCGCGACTACGCCGCCACCGGCCGCACCGTCGTGGTGTCCAGTCACCTGCTCGGCGAGGTCGAGCAGACCTGCTCCCACGTCGTGGTGATGCACCAGGGCCGGGTCGTGACCACGGGTTCGGTCGAGTCGCTGACCGGCGGCGCCGCGGGGCAGGGACTCGAGGAGGTCTTCATGCAGCTGGTGGGATCCGCGTGAGCTCGCCCCTGCCGCTGCGCGCCGAGGTGGTGCGCCAGCTGCGGCGCCGACGTACGCAGGTGTCGTTCGGGCTGGTGATCGCGCTGCCGCTGCTGCTGGTGGGGGCCTTCGCCCTCGGCTCCCAGGACGGCTCGCCGAACGCCGCGCCCACCTTCGTCGACCTGGCGCAGACCGGCGGGGCCAACCTGGCGGTCTTCGCGCTGTTCGCCTCGGTGTCGTTCCTGCTGGTCGTGCTGGTGGCGCTGTTCACCGGCGACCCGGTGCCCTCCGAGGCCAGCTGGTCGACCCTGCGGTACCTGCTGGCCGCGCCGGTGCCCCGCGGGCGGTTGCTGCGCAGCAAGCTGATCGTGGGGGCCGGCACCAGCCTGCTGGCCCTGGTGCTGCTGCCGGTGTGGTCGGTGCTGGTGGGCGGGGTCGCGTACGGCTGGGCGCCGTACGCGTCCCCGACCGGCGACCGGCTCACGTGGGGCGTCTTCGCCCTGCGGCTGGTCGTGGTGGTAGGGGCGGTCGCCAGCAACCTGCTGTTCGTGGCCGCGCTCGCGTTCGTGATCGGTGTCTACACCGACGCGCCGCTGGCGGCGGTCGGCGGGGCGGTCATGGTGACGATCGTGTCGGCGATCCTCGACACGATCACCGCGCTGGGCGACCTGCGCGTGGCGCTGCCGACGCACTACCAGTTCGCCTGGGCGGACGCCCTCGCGCCGACCCTGCAGTGGGGCCAGATCACCCGCGGTGCGCTCTGGTCGCTCGTCTACGCCGTCGTGCTGCTGGCCCTGGCCTGGCGGCACTTCGAGCGCAAGGACGTGCTGAGCTGATCGACCTGCTGGGCTAGATTCAGCGCGTGAGCCCGCTGCCGCCGTACGCCGTCGTGGGGTTCGTCGTGCTCGCCGGTGTCGCGCTGTTCGTCGCCGGCACCCAGGGCACCCGGCTGCTGCGGCCGACCGCGCCGACCCGCGACAAGCTGCTCACCTACGAGTCCGGCGTCGACCCGGTCGGCGAGGGCTGGGCGCAGACCAACGTGCGCTACTACCTCTACGCCTACCTGTACGTCGTCTTCGCCGTCGACGCGATGTACCTGCTGCCGTGGGCCACGGTGCTCACCCTGCCCGGCTTCGGCTGGCGCACCCTGGCCGAGATGGGCGTGTTCATCGGCGTCCTGGCGGTCGGCCTCGCCCACGCCTGGCGCCGCGGCGTCCTGCGCTGGGTCTGACCCGCCTCACTGCCGCGTCGTCCACGCCGCTCCCGGTGTCGCGGGGGCACCCCACTCCGGTCCTAGTGGAGTGGGGTGCCCCCGCGACCGATCGGTTTCGCCGGGGTGTCCGCGCCGGCGATCTTTCGTCTCTTCGGCGACCAGGACGGCCTCATGGACGCGGTCGCCGCCGGGGGGCGGTCAGTCCAGGCAGAACTGGTTGCCCTCGGGGTCGGTCAGCACGATGAAGCCCGAGCTCATCGGCGGGTCCGGCTCGTGCCGGCGCACCCGCGCGGCGCCCAGGGCCACCAGCCGGGTGCACTCGGCCTCCAGCGCCGCCATCCGCTCCTCGCCCTGCAGACCCGGCGCCGCCCGGACGTCGAGGTGCACCCGGTTCTTCGCCACCTTGTGCTCGGGCACCTGCTGGAAGAACAGCCGCGGCCCCGGCCCGTCGGGGTCCTCCAGCGCCGAGCCGCTGTTGCGCAGCTCGAGCGGGACGCCGGCCCGCTCGAGGAACTCGTCCCACGCGGCCAGCGGGTCGGCGCCCGCGGGCAGGTCCACCCCCGGGGGAGCGGGGTGCACGTAACCCAGGACGTCGCGCCAGAAGCACGACAGCGCCCGCGGGTCTCGCGCGTCGAAGGTGACCTGCAGCTCGCGGCTCATCGGGGTGCTCCGTCCGTCGGCGGCCGTGGTGGGGCCTTCACCCCACCACGGCCGGCCGGGGCCCAGCCAAACCTCACGGTCACTTGACCTCGGCGCGGCGGACGACGAGCAGTCCGACCGACATGGGCAGCAGGAACCACAGCCCACCCGAGGTCGCCAGCTGCTGCCACTGCTGGCTCGTGACGGCGCCGTCGAACAGCGGCTGCCGCGCGTTGTTGTAGTCCACCCACGGCTGCAGGTCGGCGAACCACTTCTGGTTGGCCGCGAGCAGTCCGAGCAGCGGCGGAAGGACCAGCGTGTAGACGAAGTAGGTCACGATGGCGCCCGCCGAGTTGCGGATGAGCAGGCCCAGCATGAAGCCGAAGAGCATCCCCAGCACGCTGCCGAGGACGATCAGCCCGAAGTGGCCGGCCGAGACGTTCCAGACCGGGTCGACGCCGGCGATGGTGCTGCCGACGAGGGTGCCGAGAGCGCCCACGACGAGCGCGACGAGCATCGACACGACACCGACCGCTGTGGCCGCGACGAACTTCGCGCGGAGCACCCGACCGCGGTTCGGGACCAGGGTGAACGTCGTCAGACCGCCGCGCTGGCTCCACTCGCTGGTCACGGCGAGGATCCCGATCATCGGCAGGATGACGGTCATCGGCACCCCGATGGCCGCGGCGAAGTTCTCGAACGTCAGCTGGTCGTCGGGTGCGAACACGATGATCGCGATCGTCGCGAGGACGCTGGTGATGACGATGCTGGCCATCAGCCAGAAACCCGAGCGGGTGTCGAACATCTTGCGCAGCTCGACGCCGACAAGGCGCGACAGCGGGATCGGGCTCGGTGCCGAGCGGGTGCGGCTGATGGCGCTCACGCGGTGGGTGGTGGTGGACGTCGAGACGGTGGTGGTCATGCTGCTGCTCCTTCACGTTGGGTGTCGGCGGTGAGCTCGAGGAACAGCTCCTCGAGCCCGGCGCCGTCGGCACTGCGGAGCTCGGTGAGCACCACGTGCGCGGCCAGCACGATCTCACCGACCCGGTCGGGTGCGGCGTCGGTGTGCAGGCTGCCGTCGGCGTGGGACGTGGTCGTCAGGCCCGCGCGCTCCAGCTCGCGGGCCAGGGCCGCTGGGTCCTTCGCGCGGACGACGGTGCCGGCCGAGGTGAGCAGGTCGGCCTTGCTGCCCTGGGCCACGATGCGCCCGTTGCCGATGACGACCAGGTCGTCGGCAACGACCTCGATCTCGTGCAGGAGGTGGGACGAGAGCAGCACGGTGCCGCCGTCGTCCGCGAACCCGCGCAGCAGGTCGCGCATCCAGCGGATGCCGGCGGGGTCCAGCCCGTTGGCCGGCTCGTCGAGGACGAGCACGTGCGGGTCGCCGAGCAGCGCGGTGCCGATGCCGAGACGCTGGCGCATCCCGAGCGAGTAGTCGCGCACGCGACGGTCCGCCTCGCCCGCCGTGAGGCTCACCAGGTCGAGCATCTGCGCGACCCGGGCCCGCGGCAGGCCCATCGTCTGCTGGGCGAGGGCGAGCAGCTCTCGGCCGGTGCGTCCCGCGTGCTGGGCGGAGGCGTCCAGCAGGACACCCACCTCGGTGCCCGGGTTGGGCAGGTCGGTGAAACGTCGTCCGGCGATCGTCGCCGTTCCGGAGGTGGCCGGGGTGAGGCCGACGATGATGCGCATCGTCGTGGACTTCCCCGCGCCATTGGGGCCGAGGAAGCCGGTGACCCGGCCCGCGGCGGCGGTGAACGAGACGTGGTCGACGGCAGTCGACCCACGTCCGTAGGACTTGGTGATGGACTCGACGGTGATCATGGGCAAGAGCCTGTCCCGGGCGGGATCTGGGCACATCGGGGAGACGCCGGAGCCGCACCCTGAGGCGACCCTGACACCACCCCGGGTGGGGGACGTCGACCCCGGCCAGGGCGGGCACGGTGACCGCTGAGCCCGTTGTGCCCGCATACTGGATGGTCTGCCCCACCACGAGCCGCGCAACCGCGGCCACCCCGAGACGGTCGAGCCAAGCTCACTGCTGCGCGGGGTCCAGAGCAAGTGGGGGAGATCCATGAGCACGGTGCAGGTTGAGAACGTCTGAGGTGTCCGGCCGGCGGCCGCAGGAAGCGGTCGAGCGGATGGAGGCGGGAACCTCCCGCGAGCAGATCGTGCAGGACGGGCGCACCGTCGCCGTCAGCGACGCGTCGTTCGAGGTGGCCGAGGGCGAGATCTTCGTCGTCATGGGCCTGTCGGGATCGGGCAAGTCGACGCTCATCCGGATGCTGAACGGGCTCGTCGAGCCGACGTCCGGCCGGGTGCTGGTCGACGGTGAGGACATCACCAACATGCACGGCAAGCGGCTGCGCCGGCTGCGTTCCGAGAAGCTGAGCATGGTGTTCCAGCACTTCGCCCTGTTCCCGCACCACACCGTGCTGGAGAACGCGGCCTTCGGCCTCGAGGTGCCAGGCGTCGGACGCCAGGAGCGCGAGGCCCGGGCTCGCACCGCCCTGGAACGGGTCGGGCTCGCGGACCGGGCGACGTCCTACCCCGGCGAGCTGTCCGGCGGCATGCAGCAGCGGGTCGGCCTGGCCCGTGCGTTCGCCACCGAGGGCGACGTCCTGCTGATGGACGAGGCGTTCAGTGCGCTGGATCCTCTGATCCGCCGCGAGATGCAGGAGCTGCTGCTCAAGCTGCAGCACGAGACGGGCAAGACGATCGTGTTCATCACCCACGACCTGAACGAGGCCATGCGGCTCGGCGACCGGGTGGCGGTCATGCGGGACGGGCAGGTCGTTTAGAGCGGCACCGCCGAGGAGATCCTGAACGAGCCGGCCACCGACTACGTCGCAGCGTTCGTCGCCGACGTCGACCGCACCAGGGTCCTGACCGCCTCGTCGGTCATGCAGGACCCGGCCGCGCAGGTCTCGGTGCACGACGGTCCGCGCGAGGCGCTCCGGGTGATGCGCGCCCAGCAGGTCTCCCGGGCCTTCGTCCTGGCGAGCGACCACACGCTGGTGGGCACGCTGAGCCGGGAGTCCGCGTCGGCAGCGGTCGACGCCGGCGAGAAGCGGCTCACCGACGTCAGCACGGAGGACGCGACCACGGTGTCGCCGCAGACACCCGTGGCCGACGTGTTCCCGCTCGCCGTCGACTCCCCGGTGCCGGTCGCGGTCATCGACGACGACAACAGGCTTCTCGGCGTGATCCCCCGCACCGCGTTGATGGCCGCCGTCAACGGAACGGAGGCGACCCTAGTTGCCTAGGATCCACGTCGGCCAGTGGGCCGACTCTGCCGTCAGCTGGGCGCAGACGCACCTCGAGGGACTGTTCACCGCGATCGGTGTCGTGATGGGTGGGCTGGTGCACGGGCTCGAGGCGGTGCTCAGCGGTCCCGCTCCGTGGGCCCTCGCCGTGATGATCGCGATCGTCGCGTGGTGGGCCCGCGGACCCCTGTTCGGCGTCTCGGCGTTCGCCGGTCTCGTACTGGTGAATGCGCTGGGGCAGTGGGACGCGGCGATGTCCACCCTCGCCCTGGTCCTCGTCGCGAGCCTGGCGGCGATCGTGGTGGCGGTGCCGATCGGCATCCTCGCCGCGCGCAACCGCGGTCTCAGCACGGTCGTCAGACCGCTGCTCGACCTGATGCAGACGATGCCGGCCTTCGTGTACCTGATCCCGGCGATCTTCTTCTTCGGCATCGGTGAGGTTCCCGGGGTCATCGCGACGATGATCTTCGCGATCCCGCCGGGCGTCCGGCTGACCGAGCTCGGGATCCGGCAGGTCGATCCCGAGACCGTCGAGGCCGCGCGCGCCTTCGGCTCGCCGCCGTGGCGGACGCTGACCCGCGTCCAGCTCCCTCTCGCGCTGCCCACGATCATGGCCGGCATCAACCAGGTCATCATGCTGGCGCTGTCGATGGTCGTCATCGCGGGAGGCCCTGGTGCAGTGGTCTTCCGGGCCATCACCCGCCTGGACGTCGGCGCCGGTGTCGAGGGTGGACTCGCCGTCGTCGTCCTGGCCATGCTGCTCGACCGGCTGACCACCGCCCTCGGGCTACGGGCCTCCGGCCGCACCAGCCGGACCAGCACGCAGGCCAACCGGGGCACCGTCGTGGCGCAGCTGATGCGGCCGCGGGCGGCCTTCGCCGTCAGCGGCGTCGCGGTGCTGGCGCTGGTCGCCGGGCTGATGGGGAGTCTGACCCCCACCGCCGCCACGGCCGGAGGGAACGGCAAGACCATCACCATCGGTTGGATCCCCTGGGACGAGGACGTCGCGGTCACCCATCTGTACAAGAAGGCGTTGCAGGACAGGGGCTACACCGTCAAGCTCGTGCAGCTCGACGCCGGCCCCGTCTTCGCCGGCATGGCCCAGGGCGACATCGACCTGTTCCTCGACGGCTGGCTTCCGCTGACGCACGAGGACTACTGGAAGAAGTACCGGAGCCAGCTGAGCGATCTCGGCACCTGGTACGACTCGGCGCAGCTCTCGGTGGCGGTGCCCACGTACGCCAAGGAGCAGAGCATCTCCGACCTGACAGCCGCGTCCAGCCAGTACGACGGACGCATCGTGGGCATCGAGCCCGGCTCCGGTCTCAACCGCGTGCTCAAGGCCGACGTGCTGCCCGGGTACGGCCTGTCGAAGAGCTACGAGCTCGTCGAGGGTTCGACACCCGCGATGCTGGCCGAGCTCAAGCGATCGATCACGGCCAAGAAGCCGGTGGCCGTGGCCCTGTGGCGTCCGCACTGGGCGTACTCGTCGCTACCGATCCGCGACCTCAAGGACCCGAAGGGCCTGCTCGGCAAACCCGAGCAGATCCACGCGATCGGGCGCAAGGGCTTCGCGCAGGACTTCCCTGACGTCGCCTCGATGATCGCGGGGTTCACGCTCGACGACGCCAAGCTGAGCAGCCTCGAGAACCTCGTGATCAACACGTACCACGAGGGCGAGGAGTCCCAGGCGGTCCACGAGTGGCTCAAGACGAACCCCAAGGGTCTTCAGGGGTGACCCGCACCGGGCCCGTCCCGGCCCCCGGCTAGGTCGGCCCGCCGCCGAGGTCGCTGGGACGTCCGACCCGAGGACCGTCGCGGCGAGGACGTTCGGCCCTGGCGGCGGCCTGGCACCGGTTCGAGGCTGAGGTCATGACCAGGAGCGTGAACGAAGCCCGGACGACGTCACGGACCGTGGGACCGAGCCGGTCGACGGCCGGCCAGGGGCGTGCTCGGCGCGCGCTGGTGGCGGTCGAGCTCCTCACCGGGGGGTCGGCACTGCTGTGTGGCGTGCTCATGGTCATCCGGCCGGACGGGTCGCTGCTGGGGCTTCCTGCCGACGTGCTCGCCGCGAGCCCGTTCACCAGCTGGCGTCTGCCGGGGCTGTTGCTGGCCGGGTTCGTCGGGGTGGGTTTCCTGGTGGCCGCCGACCTGGTGCACCACCGTCATCGGTACGCCAGGCGGCTGTCTGCGCTGGCCGGCGTCGGCCTCGTGGTGTTCGAGGTCGTGGAGTGGGCGTGGCTGGGTTTCCAACCACTGCAGGCGGTGTTCATCGTCGTCGGTGCCGCCGTGGTCGGTCTCGCGCTGCCATCAGCCCGCCGGCCGTGAGGCACCGCAGGAACCCAGGACGTCGACCCGGCCCCTATCGTGCCCGGTGTGGGTGGTGACGATCCGGAGCGGCTGCTCGGCGGCAGCATGGGGGACGTGTTCCGCGAGGGCGACACGGTGACCCGGCCGTCCGGCGCGCACCTGCTGCGGCGGGTCCACGGCGCGACCGCGACCGCGGACGTCGGGGGTCCCTGGCGGTCAGCGGCCCACGAACCGGTCGAGGTCATCTGCCACAACGACTTCGCCACCTACAACCTCGTGTTCGACGGTGAGGGCGTGGTCGGCGTCATCGACTGGGACTTCGCCTCGCCCGGCCCACGGCTGTGGGACCTCGCCTACCTGGCGTACCGGATCGTGCCCCTCTCGCACGGCGACCGGCGCGACGGGTTCACCGACCAGGAGCGTGCGCGGCGGCTCGGACACCTGCTCGCCTTCTACGGCAGCGACGCCGAACCAGGTGAGGTCGTCGCGGTGCTGCACGAGCGGCTGCTGGAGCTCGCTGCGCTCAGCGACGACATGGCGGTGCGGCTGGGCAAGCCGGACCTGCACGAGCACGCCACGCTCTACCGGTACGACGCGGACCACCTCCCGACCACGTGAACCGTGGTCCGGACCGGAGCGTCTGCGCGGCCCACCGACATGCTGACCGGTATGCGACGTGTGGCAGGTTGTCGTATCGGGGTGCCGCCGTTCGTGGTGTGGGTGGAAGGCGGTCACACCGGCCGCCCCGAGCTGAGGAGATGTCCGATGACGCACTACCTGCTGTCAGTTCACGGCCCCGCCGAGAGGAACGAGTTCGGCAGCTACGGCTCTGCGGAGGAGATGGAGGACGCGTTCGCGGCGACGGGCGCCTTCAACGACCGGCTCCGTTCCGACGGGTACTGGGTGTTCGCCGGTGGGCTCGCGCCGGCGGCCACGGCGACCGTCGTCGACGGTCAGGGTGCGACACCGTTGATGACCGATGGGCCCTACCTCGAGACCAAGGAGGTCATCGGAGGTTTCTGGGTCATCGACGCTCCCGACCTCGACGTGGCGCTCAAGCTCGCGGCGCAGGGATCCAAGGCCTGCCGGGGCAAGGTCGAGGTCCGTCCGTTCGACGGCCTCGCCTGAGCCGGGGCGCGACCACCCCCCGATGCCCGGCGCCGCCGCGGTCGTCGAGCGGGTCTTCCGAGAGGAGTACGGCCGCCTGATCGCCTCGCTCGTCCGCCGATTCGGTGACATCGACATCGCCGAGGAGGCGGCGGGCGAGGCGCTCGTGGCCGCGCTCGAGAGGTGGCCGGAGTCCGGCGTACCACCGAACCCCGGCGGCTGGTTGACCGTCACCGCGGGCAACCGCGCGATCGACCGGCTGCGCCGCGAGCAGCTGCGCGACGCCAAGCACCGGGCAGCGCTCGTGCACGAGGACCCCGCACCCCCGGCGCCTCGCGGACCGGTCGAGGACGACCGGTTGCGGCTGCTCTTCACCTGCTGCCACCCGGCGCTGGCCCCGGAGGCCCGGATCGCTCTGACACTGAGGCTTCTCGGTGGGTTGACCGTGGCCGAGACCGCCCAGGCGTTCCTGGTGCCCGAGACCACCATGGCGCAACGGATCACGCGGGCGAAGAAGAAGATCGCAGCCGCGAAGGTGCCCTACCGGGTGCCCGAGGCCGCAGACCTGCCCGAGCGCCTGGACGCCGTCCTGGTGGTGCTGTTCCTGGTCTTCAACGAGGGGTACCTCACGACCGGCGACGGCGACCCGGTCCGCGGCGACCTCACCCGGGAGGCCATCCGGTTGACCCGGCTCCTGCGCCTGCTGCTCCCGCAGGAGCCGGAGGTGGTCGGTCTGCTGGGGCTCCTGCTGCTCACCGAGGCCCGGCGCGGGGCGCGCGTGCGCGACGAGCAGCTGGTCCCACTCGGCGAGCAGGACCGCGCCGGCTGGGACCGCGCGCTGATCGCCGAGGGGCACGACCTCGTCCGCTCGTGCCTGCAGGTCAACCGACCCGGCCGGTACCAGATCCTGGCCGCGATCAACGCCGTCCACACCGACGCGCCTGCAGCGTCCGAGACGGACTGGTCGCAGGTGGTCGCCCTGTACGACCAGCTGACCCGGTTCGACCCGTCGCCGGTCGTGGCACTGAACCGCGCGGTCGCGATCGCGGAGCTGGACGGCCCGACGGCCGCCCTGGAGCTGGTCGACCGGCTGCCGTTGGTGGGGTACCACGCGTGGCACGCGACCCGTGCCGACCTGCTCCGCCGCCTCGACCGGACCACCGAAGCGCTGGAGTCCTACGACGCGGCGATCGCGGCCACCCAGAACCGTGCCGAGCGCGCCTACCTGCATGCCAAGCGCGACGAGGTGGGTGCGCGCCGATCCCCCTTCCGCGCCGGCTCGGCCGGGGGGAGAATCGGCGGCGGGAGGTGTGTCATGGCAGCAGTTCGCAAGGGCCGGTTCACTGCGGACACCGGCTCGCTGGGGGACGACGTGGTGGTCTTTCTGATCGGTATGCGGATCAACAGGCCCTGGCGGGTGCGCGCCTGGTGGCCGGTCTTCGTCGCCATGCCGACGATGCTGAGGTACCTGGACGCACATCCTGAGAAGGGGTTGCTGGGGTACGAGCAGGCGTTCCTGCCGGCCCCCTTGATCGTCCAGTACTGGCGGTCGTTCGAGCACCTGGCCCGGTTCGCGCGCGACCGCGACGATCCTCACCTCGAGCCGTGGCGGGAGTTCAACCGCCGCGTCGCGGCCTCGGGTGACGTCGGGATCTGGCACGAGACCTACCGCGTCAGCACCGCGAGCATCGAGACGATCTACGCCAACATGCCGCCGTACGGACTGGCCGCCGCCACGGACCTGGTGCCGATCAAGCGCGGGCGCGACTCGGCTGCTGCCCGCATCGGCGCCGCCGCGACCGACGAGCCGGCGCTGCCGCCGTACTGACGCGCTGAGGACTGCTGACGCTCCCGAAACCCCGCTGCTGCGACATCGGCGGTACTGGACCGGTCACGTGGGGCCCTGCCCTCGGGCGGCTCCCAGCCGTCCCCGTGTCGCCGCCGCCAGGACCGTTGCGGCGATGGCCAGGGGTACGGCGATGGCCAGCTCGCTGAGGATCGAGAGGTGGAGGCTGTCACCGATGAGCTCACCTTGCAGGCGCAGGGAGTCGTTGGACAGCCCGTGCATCGCGATCGCGATGATCGTGGCTTGGCCGGCGCGCTGCCAGAAGTAGGTCATGACGATGGTCAGCAGGACGATCTTGAGGGTGAACGCGGCCAGGTAGGCGAGCCCGCCGATGCCGTAGTCGGTGATGGCGTTGTACTTGACCGGGTAGTGCCACGCAGCCCAGCCGAGTCCCAGGACGACGCTCGCCCTGATGGGGCTGTGCCTGGTCACGAGCTGGGGCAGTGCGTAGCCACGCCAGCCGTTCTCCTCGAACAGCGCACCGGCGTCGAGGAACATGGCCACCGCCAGGGCCCCCAGCAGCCCGATGGTGAACCTGGGCGCGTGCCACTGGTACTCCTGCGGGCCCAGCCACCAGTGGTCCAGACCGGCGGTGGCCAGGTCGAGAACCACGAACAGCACCAGCATCTGGGTCCAGATCAGCAGCCCCCGGGCTGGGGTGAGGTCCTTGGACCAGAACCGGAAACGAGCCATGACGGCCGAGAGCGAGCCGGGGCCCGAGCGCACCCCTCGGGTGACGACCAGGATCGCCAGGTCGGGCGCGGCCACCTGCGCGATCGAGAGCACGATGCCCAGGGCGGCGGCCGGGTACGCCACCCCCAGGAGCAACGCGGTGACGAGATCGGTGTTGAACTCTGTGCCCGTGGCGGCGAGCGCCGACTCGATGGCGGCGTCGCCACCGGTAAGGAGCAGCAGGACGGCCAGGACCACCTCGGCGGTGGTCGCCACGACCCAGAACCGCAGGACGGGGCGTCGGGTCTTCGAAACGGTGACCTGGGCTGGGCTCATGGACCCGACCATCGCGCGCTCGCGGAGGTGATCGCCTCCCTCCCAGGTACCGGTCCCGTCCCTCTCAGGAGGGAGGTGGCCCCACGGGCCGGCTGACACGATGACGTTCATGACGGGTCTGGCGTCACCGCACGGCAGCACCGCCGCTGCGCCTCGTCCGGGCCTGGGGTCGTGGGTCCGAGCAGCCGTGGGCCCGCTGACCAGGCGACGCACGTGGACCTCGCTGCTCTACCTGGTCGTCGCCGCACCCATCTCGATCCTCTGGCTCCTCGTCGTCACCGCGGGTTTGCTGGTGGGCACCGCGACGGCCGTGATCGGCATCGGCCTACCACTGCTGATCGCCACCCTGGCCCTGATCCGGTATGCCGCTGACCTGGACCGACGTCTGGTCAACACCCTCCTGGACGCGAACATCACCACCGACCCGCCCGGCGCGCACCAGAGCTCGGTGACTGGGTGGGCCCGCGACCTGGTCCAGGGGTCGGCGACGTGGCGGAGCTTGGGGTGGCTGCTGTTCCGAGCGGTCGCCGGCGGCCTGGTCCTGGTGGGCCTGGCCGCTGCGATCGTGATCCTGCTCGGACTGCTGGCGGTGCCGTTCAGCGACGGCTACCTGCGGTGGGGCGACAGCTGGCGCTCCACGAGCGGATGGGCGAATGCGTGGACCATTCCTGTGGGCCTGATCGGGCTGTTGGGTTGCCTGCACCTGATTCCCCTCGTCGCCGATGTCCAGGTGCGGGTCGCCGACGTCCTGCTCTCGCCTGACCCCGCTGACGAGCGCGACGCCCTGCAGGCGGACGCCGGGCGCGCCGACGCACGAGGCGAGCTGGCCCGCGACCTGCACGACAGCCTCGGTCACTCGCTGACCCTGGTCGTGATGCAGGCCGAGGCGGCCAGGGTGGTCGTGGCCAGCAGCACGGCAGAGGTGTCACTCACACTGCAGCAGATCGCGTCGACGGCCAGGTCGGCGCTGGACGAGCTGGACGCCGCCCTCTCGCTGCTGCGAGACGAGACCGCGGCCCAGCGCCCGACCGCGTCGCTGAGCGACCTCAGCCGACTGCTGGACGGTGCGCAGCGCGCGGGGCTACCGGTCGACCTCCAGATCAGTGGCGACCTTGAGGCCCTGCCGGCGGCCACCTCGGTCGTCGGCTTCCGGGTTGTGCAGGAAGCCTGCACGAACGTGTTGCGACACGCAGGATCGACGCCAACACGGGTGCGGATCGTGATCGCTGACGACGCGGTGAGGATCGAGATCCGCAATCGGATCGTCGGCCAGGAGCGGACGCCGGGTCGGTTCGCCGCACCGGTGCGCGCGGGCACCGGGCGCGGGCTGGTCGGACTGGCTGAACGCGTGCGCCTCGCGGGCGGGCGGCTCGAGGCCGGTCCCGTCGCCGACGGTGACCACTGGGACGTCGTCGCCATCCTGCCCTTCCTGCACCACGGTCGCGGTACAGCAAGGTGACGACGCAGGCGGGCCCCGCCGCCTCGGCACGGCTGCGGGTGCTCATCGCCGAGGACGAGGCCCTGATGCGGGCCGCGCTGGTCACGCTGATCAGCGCCGAACCGGACCTCGAGGTCGTCGGGCAGGCCCCGGACGGCCAGCAGGCCGTGCGTGAGGCGCTGCTGCTGCGGCCGGACGTCGTGCTCATGGACATCCGGATGCCCGTCACGGACGGGATCAGCGCCACGCAGCAGATCGTCGCCGACGCACGCGACGACATCGTCGTCCTGATCCTGACGACCTTCGAGAACGACGAGCACGTCAGGTCCGCGCTGCGCGCCGGTGCCAGCGGGTACGTCCTGAAACGGTCCATGCCCGCGGACATCGCCCAAGCCATCCGCACCGTCGCCGCTGGAGGGAGCCTGGTGCTCCCACGAACCGCACGCACCCTCCTCAGAAGCCGCGAGGAGGACGTGCTGCAGGTACGCAGGAGAGCGGAGGTCACCCGAAACCTGACCCCACGGGAACGCGAGGTCCTGACACTGATCGCCGCAGGCATGACCAACCAGGAGATCGCCGCGGAGCTGTTCCTCGGCATCCAGACCATCAAGACCCACGTGACGTCGATCCTGACCAAGCTCGGGGCTCGCGACCGCACCCAAGCCGTGATCACCGCCTACGAGAGCGGGTTCCTCGGGCTCGACAGCTGACGGCGACACAGCCCGACGGGTGGTGGTGCTCGAAGTTGGATCAGTTCACGTCGTCGTTAGCCACGGTCTCGATCCAGTCGACCACCTCGTCGTCGAGCTGCGTCTGCCCAGCCACCGAGGGTCCCGTCCACCAGTCGGCGTTCGCCTCGCCACCTGCAACGCCGAGGACTTCTCCGATGAGATCGTCAGGAAGAGGCTCCCCGTTGTGCTCGATGAGCCAGGCGCGGCTCAACGGGGTGAGTTTCGGCCAGACCTGCGGAAAATCCATAGATCCATGATCCATCGCGGACCGCGGTAGCGACAGCCCGCGCGCCGAGTGTCCGGGCCGGCAGGAAGCGGCCGTGGCGCCACCGCTCACGCCCTTGCGGTGTGAAGCGGCAGGCGGCTGGCGCGCTCATCCCGATGACGAGGCGTTGACGTCCCTTGCGTTTCGATGCGCTAGGCGCCACGGTCGTGTCCGTGTCTGTTGAGCCTCTGCGCGATGTGCGTAACCACCTCAGTGACGTCGTCGACCGCGTCGAGCACCAGCACGAGCGCGTCACCGTGACGCGCAACGGGCGGCCCGTGGCCGTGACCATCAGCCCAGCCGACGTGGAAGAGCTGGAGGAGACGCTCGCGGTCCTCAGCGATCCCCACGCGCTGGCCTACATCCGCGAAGCAGACGCGGCCTTTGCCCGGGGGTGACGTCGATCGCGGCGCCGAGGCCGTACGCGCTCTGCGAGACGTATACGGGGTCTAGACGCGCCCGGTCTCGTGGGCCCACATGGCGACCTCGACGCGGTTGCGGGCACCGAGCTTTCTCATGAGGCTGGCGAGGTGGGCCTTGACGGTGCTTGGGGTGATGTAGAGCTCGCTGGCGATCTCGTTGTTGGTGCGGCCCAGAGCTACCGTCACGAGGACTTCCTCCTCGCGGGCGGTGAGCGGTTCTATCGGCTGCCTGCGTGGTGAGGGCTGTGCGTGAGCGAACGCTGCGAGCAGTCGCACGGTCACGCTGGGTGCGATGAGTGCGTCTCCGTCGGCGGCGGCGTGGATCGCCTGGGTCAGCAGGGCCGGTCCGGCATCCTTGAGGAGGAACCCGCGGGCGCCGGCTTTGAGGGCGCCGTGGACGTACTCGTCGAGGTCGAAGGTGGTGATGACCACGATCGGCAGGGGGTCGGTGACGTCGGGTCCGGCGAGTCGGCGGGTGGCTTCGATGCCGTCCATCAGCGGCATGCGGATGTCGAAGATCCCGACGTCGGGGCGCAGCTGCAGCGCCAGGCGGACTGCTTCGCGCCCGTCGGCGGCTGCGCCGATGACGTCGATGTCGGGTTGGGCGTCGAGCAGCATCGTCAGTCCGGTGCGCACGATGGGCTGGTCGTCGGCGATGAGCACCCTGATGGTCATCGTGGCCTCCCGGTTCGGGGCAGGTTGGCTTCGACCCGCCAGCCATGGCCGGCGGTGGGGCCGGCGTGGAAGGTGCCGCCGAGCAGTGTGGCGCGCTCGTGCATGCCTACCAGTCCGTAACCTGCGTGGGCGCGGCTGGCTGTGCCGGAGGAGCCGTCGTCGTCGATGGTCAGTCGTACCCGGTCGCCGTCGCCGGTGACTGCGACGGTGACGCGGGTGGCGTGGCGGGCGTGGCGCCTGGCGTTGGTGACGGACTCCTGGGCCAGGCGGTAGATCGCGGCTCCGACCGCCGGGCTGAGGTCGTCGAGCTCACCAGCGAGCATCACCTCGACGCGCGGACGCCCATGGCCGTCGGCGGCGAGCTGCTCGACCTCGGCTACGCCCGGCTGCGGCGCGAACTCGGTGTGCTGCGAGGCACGGAGCACGCCGACGATGGCGCGCAGCTCGGTGAGCGTTCGGGTGGCCGCGTCCTCGATGATGGTGAGGGCCTCGATGGCACGCTCGGGATGCAAGTCCGCGACGGCACGTCCTGCTTGCGCCTGGATGGCGATACCCGAGACATGGTGGGCGACGACGTCGTGCAGCTCCCGGGCGAGTTGTTCACGCTCGCGGGCCCTGGCCTGGTCGATGTCGCGGATACGGATCCTCGCGCGGAAGCGGATCGCGGCGCCGAGCGCTGCAGCGAACAGGAAGAACGCGTATCCCGCGACCGTCTCAGCCAGGCTGGTCGACTCGGCGACCAGGGTCATGGTCAGCCAGAGCAGGATCACGCCAAGGCCGCCTGCGGCCTCCCGGCCGGAACCCCACCGGAACAAGGAGTAGGTCAGCACCAGGGTGGCCGAGACACTGAAGGGCAGAGCGCCTTGCGATCCGGTGAGGATCCTGACGATGTCGACCACGGTCAACATGCCGAAAGTCACCGCAACCGCCAGAAGCGTGTGCCTACGTCGCCATGGCAGGGGGGCCACGGCCGCGAACGCAGCAATGAGCAGGAGCGGGAGCGGCGCCATGTCCTGGCGGAGCACCGTCTCGGCCGTGGACCAGCAGCTCAGGACCGCGACCAGGACCCAGTCCCGTGGCAGAGGGCCTGGGGGGTTCGCGGGTCGAGGTTCGGCCCACAGCGAGCGGAGAGCGTCGGGCACCATGCGGTCAGCCTAGGCAGCCCAAGTTCTCGGCGTATCCGCCGAAATGACAACAGGACGACTGGACCAACGACCAGGTCGAATCAGGCTCCGGGGCTAATGTGCCCCGCCGACGGCATCCGTGAAGGTGGAAGCACGATCACCCCAGCGAGCCAAGGAGCATAGTGATGAGAACACCTCACTCCCACACCGCACGAAAGAATCCGCCGTCGCGGAGCGCGCTGGAAGATCTGCGCATGCCCGTGCAGGCCAAGCTCGCAGCAGCATGGACCAGCTTCATGTTCCTCTACGTCTACGTGGACATCCTCGCCTTCTACAAGCCCGGCGTGGTCGATGACATCCTGGTCGGCGTCGTCTGGGAGTTCGACATCACCCAGACCTGGGCGATCACGGCGCTGACCCTCCTGGCGATCCCGATTCTCATGGTCGCGCTGTCGATGACGCTGCCCGCCCGGGCCAACCGCATCACCAACCTCATCGTGGCCTCGGTGCAGGTCCCCTTCGCGGCATTCAACGCGGTGGGCCAGGTGGGCGAGCCATGGATGTACTTCTACCTCCTTGCCGTCGCAGTGGAAGTGATCGTTCTCGCCCTCATCCTGCGCTCCGCCTGGACCTGGCCACGCCGCACAGCATCATCGACGAGCCTGGCAGCGGGCCTCGACAGCGAGCCACTGCACACGCCGCAGCAGGTGTGACTGCCCGCTCGGACAACACCGGATCGAGGAGTACACCTACGCACCCTGGCCGACCTCCCCGCGACCAGGCAGGTCACGCCGGTCATCGACCGCACCCACCCCCTCTACGAAGCAGCTGACGCCCGCCGCTACGTCGGGGCCCCCCACGCGTATGCACGCTCAGACCTGCCGTCACTCCGGCGGACGGACCGCACCGGTCGAAGGAAGAACCGATGACCATCCCAACGAACACCCCGAACTGGCTCGACAACCCGCCATCCAACTGGACGAGGAGTACGAGAGATGAGATCACCCCAGAACACCCCCACCACGCTAGCCCGCACCGGGTTCGTTCGAGGCCGGCTCGTCGGCGCCGCAGCGATCGCGTTGGTGGTGTCGGTGGTCTTGGAGAACGCATTGCTGGCGGGAACGGGCGCGCCGGCCTATGGCGCTCCGATCGACGAAGTGCTGGATTACTACGCGGCCAACCGCGACGCGGTCGCGATCGTGTCCGGTCTGGTGGCGCTGTACCTGCCGCTGCTGCTCATGTTCTTGACGGGCCTGCACGGCTTCGTGGAGCGGCGCGGCGAAGCGGGCGCCGACTGGTCCCGCCTCGCCTTGGCCGCTGGCGCGACGCTGTCGGCGATCTTCGTGCTCGTCAACGTCCTGCAGATCGGGCTCACGCTCTCCGCCGGCGGGCTCGCGGAGCCGACGCCCGAGTTTGAGCTCGTCTGGCAGGTTCACGCGGCGGCGTTCGCGCTCGCGCTACCGATGCTTGGCATGACGTTCACCGGCGGGGCCCTGGCCGCGCACGCGAGCGGGCTGACTCCGGCTTGGCAGCGACTGCTGGGCCTGGTGGGCGGGAGCCTGCTGCTCGCCGCGGGTCTCGGCAACCTCGCGATAGCCGAGGGCTCACCGCTGCTCTTCGTCGGGCTCCTCGGGTGTGGCCTTGACCCCGTCTGGTGGACACCTCGCAAGAGAGGATGTTCATCATGGGAAGACAGCGTCGGGAGTTCACTCCTGAGTACAAGGACGAGGCCGTGAGGCTGGTGATCAACACCGGTCGTCCGGTTGCGGTGGTCG
>JBBQGB010000056.1:0-21548 GCA_038322575.1 Actinomycetales bacterium | reverse complement strand
CAGCCGCGAGCTGCTCGCGGTGCTGCGCGGGATGCGCTCGTTGCCGATCGTCGGCGCCGACGTCGTCGAGGTGTCACCCGCCTACGACCACGCGCAGATCACCGCCGTCGCCGCGGCCAACGTCGCGTACGAGCTGGTCACGATCATGGCCGACGGGGCGCGGTCGTGACGGCGCCGGCCGGGCCGGTCAGCTGGCCGGGCGCACACACCGCGGCCGCGTCGTTCAGCTTCGACGTTGACGCCGAGTCGGCCGTGCTGTGGGGCGCGCCGCACAACGCCCGCCGGATGGGCGTGATGAGCCACCAGGCGTACGGCCCGCTCGTCGGCGTCCCGCGGCTGCTGGCGCTGCTCGAGCGGCACGGCGTGCGCTCGACGTTCTTCGTCCCCGGCTACACCGCGCACCGCTACCCAGGCGTGGTGCGCGACGTCGTCGCCGCCGGGCACGAGGTCGCCCACCACGGCTACCTGCACGAGCAGCCCTCGGCGATGAGCGCCGCGCAGGAGGTCGAGGCGCTCGACCGCGGGATCGCGGCCCTCGAGGAGGTCGCGGGCGTGCGGCCGGTCGGCTACCGCGCCCCGATGTGGGACCTGTCGTGGCGAACCCCGGCGCTCCTCGCCGAGCGCGGGTTCCTCTACGACTCGACGCTGATGGACGCGGACGTGCCGTACGAGCTCGCGGTGACGCCGGGGTCGGGCACCTCGGTCGTCGAGATCCCGATCCAGTGGGCCCTGGACGACTGGGAGCAGTTCTGCTACCTGCCCGACGTGTCCGGCAGCGGCTTGATCGAGTCGCCCGTCAAGGCCCGCGAGCTGTGGCAGGCCGAGTACGACGCGCTGGTGGCCGAGCGCGCCTGCTGGGTGCTCACCAACCACCCGTTCCTCATCGGCCGACCCTCGCGCGCCGCCCAGCTCGAGCTGCTGGTCGAGCACGTGGTGGCCGACCCGGCGTCCTGGGTGGCGACGCTCGGCGAGATCGCGACGCACGTGCGCTCGCTGGGCCTGGCGCCCCGCTCGATCGAGCCGCCGGTGCTGGACGACGACCGGATCTGAGCGAGCCGCCCCCCGAGCTCTCAGGCGCGCAGGTCGCTGACGAGCAGCGCGACGTGCAGCGACAGGTTGGACTCGGCGTCCTCGAGGTCGACGCCGAGCACGTCCTGGATCCGCGCCAGCCGGGCGTAGAGCGCCGGGCGGCTCAGGTGGCTCGCGCGTGCGAGCGCACTGACGTTGCCCCGGGTGTGCAGGTACGCGCGCAGGGTCGCGACCAGGTCGGTGCCGTGCCCGGTGTCGTGGGCGCGCAGGCGGCCGAGCTCGGAGTCGGCGAACGCGACCAGGCGCGGGTCCTCGCGCAGGGCCCCGAGCACCCCCCGCAGCCGGACGTCGCCGCTGTCGAAGTACGGCCGGTCGGCGGACGGCGGCAGCGACGCGGCGACCTGGGCGACGTGCCCGGCCAGCACGAGCGACCCCGACACCGCCCCCAGACTGGTCACCGGCTCGCCGACGCCGACCGTGTGCGGCTGGGTCCACCCGGCGCTTCGCAGCTGGTCGTGGACGGCGAGGCTCAGCCGGCGCAGCGCTGCCGTCGGGCCCGTGCGCGCCGGGGGCAGTGAGCACAGCAGCAGCACCTGGCCGGGCTCGACGGTGGCGACCAGCGCCGACGTCCGGGTCGATCGGACGGCGCGGGTGACCGCCTCGACCAGCGACCGGTCGCGCCGCTCGGTGGCCACGGCGTCCACCGCCACGGCCGCCGGCGACCACACGGCCACGCCGACCAGCTCGCGGTCGGTGACCGCGAGGCCCAGGGCGCGCGCCCGGGCCTGCACCGCGGCCTCGTCGGTCGGCCGGGACGCCGCGTGGTCGGCGAGCAGGTCGGCCACCACGCCGCGGTGGGCCTGCTGCTCCAGGCTCACCTGGTCGCGCTCGAGCAGCCGGTTCAGCGCCAGCGCCTCGGCCGCCCGCTCGAGCACCATGGCGACGCCGGTGTCGCCCGGTGTCGGGTGCGGGGCCACCAGCCGGGCCCAGCGCTGCGAGCGCGGACCGACCGGCACGACGAGCCACGGCTCGGCCCGGTCGCCGGCGTCGTCCTGCGCGCGCGAGCGCGCCTCCCAGTCGGCGAGCAGCCGGGCGGTCGAGGACGGGCCGGCGGCGGTGACGACCGCTCGGTGGGCGAGGTCCTCGAGCACGACCGCGTGGCCGCTCATCTGCGCCGCCCGCTCGACGATGTCGGCCACGGGCGCGCCCTCGACCGACAGGCCGGTGAACGCCCGGTGCGCCTCCTCGGACTGCTGCAGCGCGGCGTACTGGGCGTTGATGATCAGCGCGTGCACGGTCTCGGTCACCTGGACGAACGGCACCGCGGCGTGCAGTGCGGCGACCGGCAGCCCGACGTCCTCGGCGCGCTGGGCGATGCCCGGTGGCACCTGCTCCCAGCGCCGGCCCAGCTCGACCACCAGCCCGCTCGCGCCGGCGCCGGCCAGCTCGTCGACGTACCGCCGCTGGCCCGCGCGCCCCGCCGGCAGCGCGATGCCGGTGGTGAGGATCAGCTCGCCGCCGCGCAGCAGGGCCGCGATGTCGGCCAGCTCGCTGACGTGGACCCAGCGCACCTCGGCGTCCAGTCCCGCCGCGCCGGCCACCACCTCGGGGCCACCCGCGCGCAGCACGGGCAGGGCCAGCACCTCGCGCAGGGTGAGCACCGACAGAGTGTAAGCCGGGCGGTGGATCTGCTGACACTGTGCCGCTTGTCCGCCAGGCGGCGAGCGGGCACGCTCGAGGGGACGTCGGTGTCCGGCGTCCCTTGACACGGGAGCACCTCATGGCGCAGCGGATCACGCACTGGATCGACGGCAAGCCCTTCGGCGGCGGCACCGAGCGCTCGGGCGAGGTGTTCGACCCCGCGACCGGCCAGGTCACCGGCCACGTCGACCTCGCCGACGACGCCACCGTCGACCTCGCCGTCGCCGGGGCTTCCAGCGCCGCGCGGGCGTGGGGCGCGTCGTCCCTGTCCTCGCGCACCAAGGTGCTGTTCAAGTTCCGCGAGCTGCTGGACGCCCGCAAGGAGGACGTAGCCGCACTGATCACGGCCGAGCACGGCAAGGTGCTCTCGGACGCGGTCGGCGAGGTCACCCGCGGCCTGGAGGTCGTCGAGTTCGCCTGCGGCATCCCGCACCTGCTCAAGGGCGGCTTCAGCGAGAACGTCTCGACCAAGGTCGACGTCTACTCGATCCGCCAGGCGCTCGGCGTCGTCGCCGTGATCTCGCCGTTCAACTTCCCGGCCATGGTGCCGCTGTGGTTCGTGCCCGTCGCGATCGCCGCCGGCAACGCCGTCGTCCTCAAGCCCAGCGAGAAGGACCCGTCGGCGGCGCTGCTGCTGGCCGAGCTGTGGGCCGAGGCCGGGCTGCCCGAGGGCGTGTTCTCCGTCGTGCACGGCGACAAGGTGGCCGTCGACCGGCTGCTCACCCACCCCGACGTCGCCGCCGTCTCGTTCGTCGGCTCGACCCCGATCGCGCGCTACGTGTACGAGACCGGCACCGCCCACGGCAAGCGGGTGCAGGCGCTGGGTGGCGCCAAGAACCACATGGTCGTGCTGCCGGACGCCGACCTCGACCTGGCCGCTGACGCCGCCGTCAACGCCGGCTTCGGCTCGGCCGGCGAGCGGTGCATGGCGATCTCGGCTCTGGTCGTGGTCGACTCGGTCGCGGACGACCTGGTCGCCAAGATCGCCGCGCGGGTCGCGACCCTGCGCACCGGCGACGGCCGCCGCGGCACCGACATGGGTCCGCTGGTCACCAAGGCCCACCGCGACAAGGTCGCGTCCTACCTCGACGCCGGCGTGGCGGACGGCGCCACGCTCGTCGTCGACGGCCGCGACCAGCACTTCGACGGCGCCGACGACGGCTTCTGGCTCGGCCCGACCCTGTTCGACGACGTCACCACCTCGATGAGCGTCTACACCGACGAGATCTTCGGCCCGGTGCTCTCGGTGCTGCGGGTCGGCTCGTACGACGAGGCGCTCGACCTGGTCAACGCCAACCCGTACGGCAACGGCACCGCGATCTTCACCAACGACGGCGGTGCGGCGCGCCGGTTCCAGAACGAGGTGCAGGTCGGCATGATCGGGGTCAACGTACCGATCCCCGTCCCGATGGCCTACTACTCGTTCGGCGGCTGGAAGAACTCGCTGTTCGGCGACACCCACGCCCACGGCACCGAGGGCGTGCACTTCTTCACCCGCGGCAAGGTCGTCACCTCGCGCTGGCTCGACCCCAGCCACGGCGGCCTGAACCTCGGCTTCCCGCAGAACGCCTGAGGAGCACCCATGTCGAACAAGCCTCTGGACGCCGAGGGCGCCCGCGCGTACGAGCTCGACCGGGCTCACGTCTTCCACTCGTGGTCGGCCCAGGCCGCGCTCGACCCGCTGACCATCGCCGGCGCCGAGGGCTCGTACGTCTGGGACTTCGACGGCAAGCGCTACCTGGACTTCTCGTCCCAGCTGGTCAACACCAACATCGGCCACCAGCACCCCGCCGTCGTCGCGGCGATCCAGGAGCAGGCGGGGCGGCTGTGCACCATCGCCCCGCAGCACGCGAACGCCCAGCGCTCCGAGGCCGCGCGGCTGATCGCCGAGCTCGCGCCCGGCGACCTGAACAAGGTGTTCTTCACCAACGGGGGCGCCGAGGCGATCGAGAACGCGGTGCGGATGGCGCGCCTGCACACCGGCCGGCACAAGGTGCTGACGACCTACCGCAGCTACCACGGTGGCACCACGACCGCCGTGCAGATGACCGGCGACCCGCGCCGCTGGGCCAACGACGGCGGCGCCACCGGGATCGTGCACTTCTTCGGCCCGTACGCGTACCGCTCGTCGTTCTGGTCGCAGAGCGTCGAGCAGGAGTGCGAGCGCGCGCTGGAGCACCTCGAGCAGGTCGTCGCCTTCGAGGGCCCAGCGACTATCGCCGCCATCGTGCTCGAGACGATCCCCGGCACCGCGGGGATCCTGGTGCCGCCGGACGGGTACCTGGCCGGCGTCCGTGACATCTGCGACCGCTACGGCATCGTCTACGTCGCCGACGAGGTGATGGCCGGGTTCGGCCGCGCCGGCGAGTGGTTCGCCGTCGACCACTGGGACATCACGCCCGACCTGATCGCCTTCGCGAAGGGGTCGAACTCCGGTTACGTGCCGCTGGGCGGGGTGGTGATCTCCGACCGCATCGCCGCGACCTTCGACGACCGGGTCTACCCCGGCGGTCTGACCTACTCGGGTCACCCGCTCGCCTGCGCCGCCGCGGTCGCCAGCATCGGCGCGATGAAGGACGAGCACATCATCGAGAACGCGGCCCGCCTGGGCACCGACGTCCTCGGCCCAGGCCTGCGCGAGCTCGCCGAGCGCCACCCGAGCATCGGCGAGGTGCGCGGTCTCGGGGTGTTCTGGGCGCTGGACCTGGTGCGCGACCCGGCGACCCGCGAGCCGCTCGCCCCGTACGGCGGCACGTCCCCGGGCATGAACGCTCTGGTGGCGGCCTGCAAGGAGCGGGGCCTGCTGCCGTTCGTGAACTTCAACCGGCTGCACGTCGTGCCCCCGTGCACCCTCAGCGACACCGAGGCCAAGGAGGGGCTGGCGATCCTCGACGAGGCTCTGACGGTCGCGGACGGCTACGTGCAGAACCTCGGATGACCCAGCGCCACCGGCCGCGGTGGGGCGAGCTGCGCCCGCTGCTGCAGCCGCGTGCGACGTCGTTCTCGCTCGACCCGACGGCGCGCCGGCTGGCCGGTGCCGCGTCGGTCGGTGACCTGCGCGCGCTGGCCCGCCGTCGTGCTCCGCGCGCGGTGTTCGACTACACCGACGGCGCCGCCGGCGACGAGGTCAGCCTGGCTCGTTCGCGGGACGCGTTCGCCCGCGTCGAGTTCCAGCCCCGGGTGCTGCAGGACGTGTCGTCCATCGACCTGTCGTCGACGCTGCTCGGCCGGCCGGTGTCGATGCCGCTGCTGCTCGGGCCGACCGGGTTCACCCGGATGATGCACACCGAGGGCGAGCCGGCCGTGGCACGCGTGGCCGAGCGGGCCGGCGTGCCGTACGCGCTGTCGACAATGGGCACGACCTCGATCGAGCGGCTCGCGGTCGAGGTTCCCGGCTCGCGACGCTGGTTCCAGCTCTACCTGCTGCGCGACCGCGCAGCCAGCCGCGACCTGGTCGAGCGGGCTGCGGCGTCCGGGTACGACGTGCTGGTCGTCACGGTCGACACCCCGGTGCCGGGACTGCGGCAGCGCGACGTCCGCAACGGCCTGACGATCCCGCCGACCCTGAGCCTGCGCACGTTCGTCGAGGGTGCGACGCACCCGCGGTGGTGGTTCGACCTGCTGACCACGGACGCCCTGGAGTTCGCGTCCCGCAACCACTTCGACGGCACCGTCGCCGAGCTGGTCGCATCGATGTTCGACTCGGCCGCCACCATGGACGACCTGGCGTGGCTGCGCGAGATCTGGCAGGGACCGTTGGTGGTGAAGGGGATCCAGACCGCAGCTGACGCGCGCCGGGTCGTCGACGCCGGCGCCGACGCCGTCCTGGTGTCGAACCACGGCGGTCGTCAGCTCGACCGCGCGCCGACGACGCTCGAGCGCCTGCCCGAGGTCGTGGCCGCGGTCGGCGACCGGGCCGAGGTGCTGCTCGACGGCGGTGTCACCAGCGGTGCGGACGTCGTCGCCGCGGTCGCGCTCGGGGCGCGCGCCGTGTCGGTGGGCCGCCTGTACCTCTACGGGCTGATGGCCGGTGGCGAGCGCGGGGTGCAGCGCGCCGTCGACATCGTGCGCACCGAGATGGCCACCACGATGGCGCTCGTGGGCGTGACATCCGTTGCCGACCTCGCCCCCGAACACGTGGTCATCCGACCGCGCTGAGCGATAGGTTCCGCTGATGGACGTCAGAGAGTACGTGCCCTCGCGCGAGCAGTACGTGTACACGTTCGGCGGTGCGGCACCGGCGTTCCGGGTCAAGCCGGGCGACGCGCTGCGGCTGTGGTCGGACGACGCCTTCGGCGGGGTGCTGCGCAGCGTCGACGACCTGTCCGCCTCGAAGGTCGACCTGTCGGCGGTCAACCCGCAGACCGGCCCCTTCCACGTCGAGGGCGCCGAGCCCGGCGACACCCTCGTCCTGCACCTGGTGTCGCTCGAGCCCGCCCGCGACTGGGGTGCGTCGGCCGCGATCCCGTTCTTCGGCGGGATGACCAGCACCGACCGCACCGTCTCGCTGCAGGCGCCGCTGGCCGACACCACCTGGATCTACGAGCTCGACCGCGACCGCGCCGTCGTCACCTTCGCGGCGCGGCACAGCCAGCACCGGATCGACCTGCCGCTCGAACCCATGCTCGGCACCGTCGGCGTCGCCCCCGCCGGCGGCGAGGTGCGCTCGTCCCTGGTGCCCGAGCGGTTCGGCGGCAACATGGACACCCCGCAGATGCGCGCCGGCACCACCGTGTACCTCGGGGTGAACGTCGAGGGGGCGCTGTTCTCGATCGGGGACGGGCACTACCGCCAGGGCGAGGGCGAGGCGTGCGGCACCGCCGTCGAGGGGGCGATGACGACCACCCTCATCGTCGAGCTCATCAAGGGGCGCGCCCCGGGGTGGCCGCGGCTCGAGGACGACACCCACGTGATGGCCGTCGGGTCCAGCCGCCCGATGGAGGACTCGTGGCGGATCGCGAACGCCGAGCTGGTGCACTGGGTCGCCGAGATGCTCACCATGGATCCGATGGACGCCTACCAGCTGATCTCGCAGATCGCGAAGGTGCCGGTCGCCAACGTCGTCGATGCCAACTACAGCGTCGTGGTCAAGGCGGCGAAGGCGTTGCTGCCCAACGCGACGGCGTTCGACGGGATGCACCAGCACCTGCGCTCGCTCGCCCGCACCCTCTGACCTCCCCACTCCACGAAAGGCCCGTCATGGACCTGCAGCTCACCGGCACCCGCGTGCTCGTCACGGGCGGGTCGCGCGGCATCGGCCGCGCGATCGTCTCGGCGTTCCTCGACGAGGGTGCGGTGGTCGCGTTCTGCGCGCGCAACCCCGACGAGGTGCGCCAGACGCAGGAGGCGCTCGCCGGCAAGGGACGCGTCGCCGGGTCGGTCGTCGACGTGGCCGACGGTGACGCGCTCGCCGCCTGGGTGCAGGCCTGCGCAGCCGACCTCGGCGGGATCGACGTCGTCGTCGCGAACGTCAGCGCCCTCGCCATCCCCGACACCGAGGACCATTGGCAGGCCAGCCTGAACGTCGACCTGATGCACACCGTCCGGATGGTGCGCGCCGCGCTCCCCCATCTCGAGCGCAGCGAGAACGCCTCGATCATCGCGATCTCGAGCGTGTCCGGGCGCGAGTCGGACTTCGCCTCCGGCCCCTACGGGACGGTGAAGACGGCGATCATCGGGTACGTGCACGGCCTGGCCCTGCAGCTCGCCGACAAGGGCATCCGCGCCAACACCGTCTCGCCCGGCAACACCTACTTCGAGGGCGGCGTCTGGTCGAGCATCGAGACCGGCGACCCCGCGCTGTTCGCCACGGCGGTCGGGCTCAACCCGACCGGCCACATGGGTACGCCCGAGCAGGTCGCCGCGCCCGTGGTGTTCCTCGCCAGCACCGCCGCGAGCCGGATCAGCGGCACCAACCTGGTGGTCGACGGCGCCCTCACCCGCGGCGTCCAGCTGTAGGTCGGGGCCCGGACCTCGCGCCACGCCCGGACCTTGCGCCACGCCCGGACCTCGCGCCACGCCCGGACCTCGAGCCGCGACTGCCCGGTCCCGGCGGCGCCCGCAGCCCTAGGTGAGTCCGTCCACGTCGGCCTGCAGCTGCCCGCGCAGACTGGCGATGCGGCCCAGGTCGGCCTCGGACGCCAGGATCGCCGCCAGCGCGGCCTTCAACCGTGGACCCGCCTGGTCGGTGGCCTGGTCCTGGCTGCTGGGCGTGCTCGCCCGGACGCCGGGCCGACTCTCACGCAGCATCCGCAGGATGAGCTCGGCCGCGTCCAGACGTCCCCACAGGTAGTCGTTCTCGCGCCACGCGGCGTCGATGAAGCCTCCGAAGTGGTGCAGCGAAACACCTTTGAGCTTCCCGCCGTCCGGGGTCGGCAGCGCCGAGGCGGTCAGCGGACTGAACTGGCTGACCGTGATGGGCGTGAACTGCGGCAGGGCGCTGAACGCGACCGTGGGGAAGATCAGGGCGTCCCAGAGCGGGAACCCGAGGTGCCGCGAGAGCAGCGAGCGCCGATCCGCCGGCGTCCACCCGCCGGTGAGCCGGACGAACGCGTCCCACAGCGGCAGGCTGCTGTCGGCCAGCTGCGTGCCGAGGCTGGTGCGGTAGCTCGAGAACAGCGCGCGGAAGTCGCCGTCGTAATGTGCCCCGAACACCTCGGGGTTGCCGAACACCGCCTCGTCGGACAGGTCCGCGCCGAGGAAGGCGAGCTGGCTGTCGGTCACCGCTCCCATCGCCAGCCGCGGTGCCGCGCGCAGCTGCTCGAGCAGCTGCCACGCCTGGGTCTTCAGGGCGTCCAGGCTGGTGCGTCTCGGCGCGTCGGGACCGGTGCCGACCTCGCCGTACAGGCGGTTCACCCCGGCCAGCACGAACATCAGCCGTCGTTCGCGGTACGGGACGTCGACCGGCCCCAGCAGCTCCATCAGCCGGGTCGGGTCGGGCTGCTGCCACTCGACCTGACCGCGCGCCCAGGCCGAGATCGCAGCCCGGACGAAGCTCGACCGGCTCGAGCCCGGGGGGTAGACGAACCGCTCGACGACCTCGTCGGCCAGCCGGGCCCCCGCGGCCTCGACCTTCAACCGGCAGTACGTCGGAAAGCCGGCGCCGACGAAGTGCGCGGCCTCGGCGTACAGCTGGTCGGCCAGCCGCTTGACGTCGGCGGGGTCCTCGATGCTCCACGCCTGGGCCGGCGCCTGTTGCGGCGGCGCCTCTGGTGTCCCCGGCGGCTGTGGTGTCGGCAGTGTCTCGGAGGTCCGCGGCGGCGTCGTCCCCGACTCGGTCGAGGTCGGTGCGACCGTGTCCCAGGCCTGCTCGATCGCGCGGCTCACCTGCTCGGCCTGCAGCGCTGCGACCGAGCCCAGCTCGGCGATCCGCAGGTTCAGGTCACGCAGGTCCTCGAGCTCGCGCAGGATCGCGTGGCTGCCCTTGACGGTGCCCACGCTGCGCGCGAGGGCCGAGAGGTAACCGGGCGCGTCGCCGCTGGTGCTGGCACCCGGCTCCGTCGTCCCCAGCCGGACGCCGGGGTCGGGCTGGATGTAGACCAGTCGGCGCATCACCTCGGTCTGCGCCCGCTTGCGACCGATGGCCTCGATGACCAGGTCGAACGGCGCGTTGTCGAGAACGCCACCGTCGACGAACCACGACTGGCCGGTGCCGTCGCCGCTCGTCCGCCGGCGCAGCAGCGGCTCGACGCCCGCCGGGTCGTAGGCACGGCCGCCGAGCTCGGCCCCGAAGCTGTCCAGGCTGACCGGCGCGAAGGCGCCCGGGAAGGACGACGTCGCGCGGGCCGCGAACGCCAGCGCCCCCGTGCTGCCGCTGCCGAAGGCGTCATCGCTCCCCGAGGATCGCAGCTGCACCACCTGGGCGTGGTCGGTCTCGCGCTGGCTGATGCCACCGGTGCCGCTCGGCACCAGGATGGCCAGCCCGTCCAGGTCGGTCGTGGTGACGAACAGGTCCAGCGGCGTCTGCGGCAGCAGCAGCGTCGGGCGGTCCGGCTGCACCGGGTCGTCCATCGCCGCGATGGCGTCGTAGAGCAGCCGTGACATCCGGTCACCCCGCAGCGGTGAGATCGGCCGCTGCAGGCCGGCCAGGACGCGGCCGAACGCGAGGACGGCGCGGGTCCGCCACCCCCCGATCGGCGGCGCGTGCAGCAGGGTGGTGAGGTCGCCCTCGTCGATCCACAGCTTCTTCAGCGAGTCCTGCGACCCGTTGCGTGCCAGCACCTTCGCCAGGCACACGCCGTTGATCCCGCCAGCCGACGTACCCGCGACGATGTCGATGTTCACCGACAGCAGGTGGTGCTCGCGCGCGAGGTCACCCAGAGCCTCGAAGTACGCGTGCTCGGTGTCACTGACGAGGTCGAACGGGTTGGCGGCGGCCGGCCCGAGCTCGTCGAAGCGGCGCGAGGCCGCGACCAGCTTGTGCAGCTCCTTGGTCACGCCGTGCATGTAGATCGCCAGTGACACTCCGCCGTAGCAGACCAGCGCCAACCGCAGCTCGGTCACGGTGGCCGCCTTGGGCGCCGTCGAGGCGCCGGCCTCGGGCGTCGTGCTGGACCCGGGCGGACTAGTCGACTCCGGCGCGCTGGGCGACCCCGGCGCGCTGGGCGACCCCGGCGCGCTGGGCGACTCCGGCGCGCTGGGCGGCTCCGGCGCCGGGGGCGTCATCGCGCCACCAGGTGTGGCCGATGCGCCACGGGGCGCAACGCCACGACGCAGACGGACCCGACGTGGAGCTCCATGGCACCCCCGATCGACGAGTGAGGTTGATCATCGGGTGGCCCGCCGGCTGACGCAAGGCCCCGCGACGGCGCGCGAACGCCCGAGACGAGCGCGGCGGCTCCCTCGGCACTCACACCGGCGCCCGGGGTGGTGGTCGTCCGCTGTCCGGTGATGGTGGTCGTCCATGCGCCTGCGGTGATCGCCTGGTGTCCGGTGGAGGGGTGAACACCGGTCGCCCGGCGGTGATGCGGACGGCCCATCGGGTGTGGTGGATGAGGTCGTGGTGGTGCCCGCAGAGCAGGACGAGGTTCGTGAGGGTGGTGGGTCCGCCGTCGGCCCAGTGGTGGATGTGGTGGGCGTCGGCCCACCGACGGGGTCGGGTGCAGCCGGGGAAGGCGCATCCGCCGTCACGCTCGTTCAGGGCGCGGCGGATACCGATGGGGATGGTGCGGGTGGCGCGTCCGACGTCCAGGAGTTCGCTGGCCGCTCCCAGGACCATCGGGATGACGGTCGCATCGCACGCCAGGCGCCGCGTGGTGGCTGCTGACAGGGGGTGGCCGGTCTCGGTGGTCGCGCACCGCACCCCGCGCCCACCCAGCTGGGCTTGCAGGGTGTCCATTGTGATGGTGACGACCAGCTGCACCCCGATGCCGCCGCTGACGGCCGGGTCGGCGTTCACCGCCAGGTTCACCAGGTCGATGAACGCGTGCCCGCGGCGCGTCTCCGCGGTGCGGGGGTCAGCGGCGCGGGCGCCCGTGGTCTCGTCCACGTACGGGCGGGGCGCGGAGTGGGCGTCGATGAAGGTGGCCAAGGTGGCGGCGGTGACCGGGTCGGTGGTGCCCCCGAACCGGTAGGTGATCCCGTCCCCGTCGGCTCGCACCCAGAAGCTGGCCCGGTCCTTGGCCTCGCGTTCGTCGGCGAGGACCCCGTCGGGATCAACGACGTGCCGCAGGGCGACACCCAGGCGGCGGACGTCGGAGGGAGCGAACGTCGCGCACTGCTCCAGCAACCACTGCTGCGCCCGCGGCCGCAGATCTGCCCGATCGGCTGCCGCGGACGGGGTCAGGGGGCCCGACGGGACGGGCAGGGCGCGCACCATCGCGGCGACGACGTCGGCGTGCGAGCGCGACACCTCACCGGCGAGCAGGGCCCGACCCGTCGCCGCCACGGCGACGTGCCCCGGCAGCGGGCCCGGCGCCAAGACCCCGGGCTGGGGCGGCAGATCGCCGTCGGGGTCCAGCTGGCGGGCGGCCCGCACATCGGCGGCCGCGACCCGGGTGTCGACCAGCAGCTCACGCGAGAGCCAGGAGGCGGTCGACACCGCGCCCCAGCGGGTCGCGACCCCCCGGGCGTCCAGCTCACGGATCACCGCCAACCGGGCCGCATCACGCTGTGCGGCCGCGACCGTCTCGGCGTGCAGCACCGCCACCAGATCGGCATCGGACAGCTCCCACACCTGCCCCGCCACCGCGGCGACCTTGCCGGAAGCCTCGGCGACCGCACCCCACGCCGCGGCGGCGGCGGGCGGGTGCTTCCCGTCCATTCCGACATCCAGCGCCGCGTCCATGAATCGAACATACATTCGACCACTGACAACCGCCAGGGCCGTCACCGGATCTGTGGACGACCCCGCGCCGACTCACTCGGTGCCTCGGCGACGACGTCCCCTGACCCGCGCCGCCACGGGCGCCGTTCCTCCCCCCGGCCGGGCCCGATGCCCGACATGTCCGACACCGAGACCGGTCAGGGGGAGGAAAGACGGGCCGAGGGAGGAGAGGGTCAGTGCCGGGGACGGTCGGCCGAACCCCACGGGTCGCGCAGCGGGCCGGGGCCCCACTCCCCGCTGCGGTGGCTGTCGAAGCCCCACCGGGGCGCTGCGACAGCGATGACGATCAGGATCGTGAGAAGCACCAGAGCAGCCATGGCAGTAATCATGTGCCTGATCAGATCTCTGCCACAGTGGCAGGATCGCCAGGATTCATCGACTTACCGCCACGGTCGTGGCAGGATGCCCAGATGCTCACCACCGTCGCCGTCCCCGTCCTCGACGGGGTCTCGCCCTTCGAGCTCGGCGTCCTCTGTGAGGTGTTCGGGCTCGACCGCTCGGCCCAGGGGCTGCCCGCCCTGGACTTCCGAGTGTGCGCCGAGCGCCCCGGGCGGCCGATGGCCACGCGGGCAGGCTTCTCCGTCGTGGCCGAGCACCCGTTCAGCGCGATGGAGGACGCCGACCTGGTGGCAGTTCCCGCCGGTGCCACGACCGATCACTACCCACCGCAGCTGCTGGACCAGCTGCGTCGAGCCGTGGATCGGGGCGCGTGGGTCATGAGCGTGTGCACCGGCGCGTTCGCGCTCGCGGCCGCCGGGGTGCTGGACGGCCGGCGCTGCACGACGCACTGGTTGCACGTCGAGGAGCTGGCCGCCCGGGTACCGAGCGCCACCGTGGAGACGGACATGCTCTACGTCGCTGACGGCAAGGTGCTGACCAGCGCCGGCACGGCGGCCGGCATCGACGCCGCGCTGCACCTGGTCCGCGCCGAGCTCGGTTCGGTCGTCGCTTCCGCGATCGCCCGGCGGATGGTCGTGCCGCCTCACCGCGATGGCGGTCAGCGTCAGTACGTCGAGGCCCCGGTGGCCCTCGTCCCCTGCGAGACCTTGCAACCCGTTCTCGCCTGGGCGATCGAGCACCTGACGGACGACCTGAGCATCGCCCGGCTCGCACGGCGCGCGACGACCTCCGAACGCACCTTCGCCCGTCGGTTCCGAGCCGAGACGGGGACCACGCCACACCAGTGGGTGACCGGTCAGCGGGTCCTGCTCGCCCGGCGCCTGCTGGAGGACACCGATCTCGCGGTCGAGGAGGTCGCCCGCCGCGCGGGCCTCGGCACCGCAGCCATGCTGCGGCACCACTTCACGCCCATCGTCGGAGCGACCCCTGCTGCCTACCGACGAACCTTCTGCCCCATGCCAGGGTCCCGGCGTACGGCGTAGCCGCCCGGCCCCGGATGGCGGCCCGTGCAGGGCAGTGGCCGCCACCCTCGTTCCTCCCCCCGACCGGCCCCGATGCCCGACATGTCCGGTACCGACACCGGCTGCAGGGAGGAACGCGGTCGGGGGGAGGAAAGCGGTCGGGAGAAGGGGGCGGGGGAGGAAAGCGGCCGGGAGGAGGGGGCGGCGGGACGTAGGCGGGTCGGGGGGAGGAAGCCTCAGACGTCGACGTCGCTGCCCATCGTCACGGTGCGGTCGCGCGGCAGGCCGAAGTACGCCGTGGGGTCGGCGGCGTTGTGCGCCAACGTGACGAACAGCGACTTGCGCCAGCGCGCCATGCCGGGCTGCGACGTCCGCCGCACGGCTCCGCGGGACAGGAAGTACGACGCCTCGTCGAGCGCGTCGACCGGCGCCTCGAGCATCCCCTCGTCCACCGCCTGGCGCAGGGCCTGGGGCAGGTTCGGGTCGTCGGAGAAACCGAAGCGCGCCGACAGGTGCACGATCCCGTCGTCCTCGTAGCCGAGCTCGTCCTTGGTCAGTCGCTCGCGCAACGGCACGTGCGGGACGTTCGCCGAGCTGGCCGAGATGATGACGACCTGCTCGTGCAGCACGTGGTTGTGGTCGCTGTTGGCACGCAGCGCCAGCGGGACGGTGTCCTTGCCGGGGTGGGGGAACACGGCGATGCCGGGCACCCGCGGCATCGGGTGGGCCCGCACGTCCTCGATGAAGTCCTGCAACGGCCCCTCCTTGGCCCCGCGGTTGGCGGTGACGATCTGGCGGCCACGCCGCCAGGTGGTCATCAGCGCGAAGACCACGGCGGCGATGAGCAGCGGCAGCCACCCGCCGTGCAGCACCTTGCTGAGGTTGGCCAGCAGGAAGGTGACCTCGACCCCGCCGAACACGACCGCGGCGAGCGCCAGCTTCCACGGCTGCCAGCCCCACAGGATCCGGGCGACGATCAGCATCAGGACGGTGTCGACGACGAGGGCGCCGGTCACCGAGATCCCGTACGCCGTCGCGAGCTTCTCCGAGGACCGGAACGCGACCATCAGGACCATGACGCCGACGAACAGGACCGCGTTCACGCCGGGCAGGTAGATCTGGCCGCCCTCGTGCTCGGAGGTCTGCCGCACGGTCAGCGGCGGCAGCAGCCCCAGCTGCACCGCCTGGCGCGACAGCGAGAACGCCCCCGAGATCACGGCCTGGCTGGCGATCACCGTGGCCATCGTGGCGAGGACGACCATCGGCAGCCGGGCCCACGTCGGCACCAGCAGGAAGAACGGGTTCTCGGCGGTCTCGGGGCGGTCCAGGATCAGCGCCGCCTGGCCCAGGTAGTTCAGGGTCAGGGAGGGGAACACGATGAAGAACCAGGCTCGCAGGATCGGCTGTCGACCGAAGTGGCCCATGTCGGCGTACAGCGCCTCGGCGCCGGTGATGACGAGCACCACCGCCCCCATCGCGATGAACGTGATGGCGGGGTGCGCGATCACGAACAGCACCGCGTACGTCGGCGACAGCCCCCGCACGACGCCGGGGTTCTGGACTATCTGGGGGACGCCGACGGCGGCCAGGGCGAGGAACCACAGCAGGGTGACCGGCCCGAACAACGAACCCACCTTGCCGGTGCCGTACCGCTGCGCGGCGAACAGGACGGCCAGGATCACCGCGGCGATCGGGACGACGTAGCTGGACAGGCCAGGAGCCACCACCTTCAGGCCCTCGACGGCCGACAGGACGCTGATCGCCGGGGTGATCAGCGAGTCGCCGTAGAACAGCGCCAGGCCGACGATGCCGATCACCAGCAGCAGGCCCGCCCGCTGGGTGCGCCCGGCGTACAACCGTTGCGCGAGTGCGGCGAGCGCCATGACCCCGCCCTCGCCGTCGTTGTCGGCGCGCATGAGGATGCCGACGTACTTGATGGAGACGATCACCGTGATCGACCAGAACATCAGCGAGATGACGCCGTAGACGTCCTCAGGGATCGGCTTCACCGCGCCGCCGTCGATGGTGAACACGGTGCGCAGCGCGTACAGCGGGCTGGTGCCGATGTCGCCGAACACGATGCCCAGGGCGGCCAGCACCAGGGCGTTGCCGCCGCGGGGGGCGTGCGTCGGTGCGGGCGCATCGGGCGCAGCGGGTGGCGCGGTGGCCGAGTCGGTGGCGGGGCCGGTCACGGAAGGTGCCTTTCACAGGGAACGGGTGCCCCACCAGCATGCCTGTGCCCCACCGCTCGTGCCGACCGCACCCCACCCTCAGGTGGGCTGGCCCGCCGGGCCCGCGTGCAGCTCCAGCCGGTAGCCCCGACCCGGCTCGGTGACGATGTGCACCGGCCGCGACGGCACCGGCTCGAGCTTCTGGCGCAGGGTGCGCATGTACACGCGCAGGTACTGCGTCTCGGACTCGCACGCCGGCCCCCACACCTCGCGCAGCAGGTCGCGCTGCGGCAGCAGCTTGCCCGGGTTGCGGGCGAGCAGCTCGAGCAGGTGCCACTCGGTCGGAGTCAACCGGACGTCGACGCCGTCCCGGGTGACCTTCTTGGCCGCCAGGTCGACCCGGAACGCGTCGGTCACCACCTCGCTGGCGCCCGGGACGCCGGTGCCGGCCGCCCGCCGCAGGGCCGCCCGCAGCCGGGCCAGCAGCTCGTCCATGCCGAACGGCTTGACCACGTAGGCGTCGGCGCCGGCGTCCAGTGCGGCGACCTTGTCGCGCTGGCCCTCGCGGGCCGAGAGCACCAGGATCGGCACCGACGTCCAGCCGCGCCAACGTGCTGGCAGCCTTCTTCGCCTTGGGCTTCTGGAACGCGGGGACGCCGTTGCTCACGGCCTCGACGCCGGTCAGCACATAGTCCACAAGCAGGGCGCTGGCTGCGGCGAGCCCGGCGTCCTGACCCAGGTTGGCGCTGGCGACCGCGTAGGCGCCGCCACCGTTCGGGTAGGCGCGGCAGGTCTGGCGGTACGACGCGATGACCACCGCGAGCAGCGCGACAATGACGGCGGCTACCCACCAGGCCAGATGAAGGAAGGCGAGCCCGCCGAGGCTGAGGATCAGCAGGATCTCCTCGGTCGCGTAGGCCACCGACGAGAGCGGGTCGCTGCAGAATACGGGCAGCGCGAGCCGCTTGGGCAGCAGCGTGTCGGACAGCTGGTTGCTGCGCATCGGCCGTCCCACGACGACCCGCTTGGACGCCGACCCCGGCCAGCTGACGCTGCTCACGCGACTCCCGCTCCCACCCGCCGCGGCGGGCCCGTCCCACCGACGCTGCAAGTGCACCGCTGGAACGGGTTCAGGGTGTGCGGTCTTGACGCCGTCTTCACGCCGGCGGGGCGGATCTTGTCGCCCTCTTGACGCCGCTACGGCTCGTCGGGGACGTTGGGCGGGACCCGTTCGGGGCCGGCCTCGGCCGGGCGGGGCACGTCCTGGCGGTGCAGGCGGACGGCGACCAGGGCCACGTCGTCCTCGGCCTCGACCGGGAGCATCCGGCGCAGCAGGACGTCGCAGAGCTCGTTCAGCGGGAGGTCGACGAGCTCGATCAGCGTCTCGCGCAGCAGCGCCATACCCTCGTCGAGGTCCTGGCCACGGCGCTCGACCAGTCCGTCGGTGTACAGCAGCACCGTCGCGCCCCGGTCGAGCACGACGCTGGACTCCGCGCGCCGGGTCAGCGGGTCGAACCCCAGTAGCAGGTCGTGGTCGACGCCGGACAGCGCCATGACGGTCCCGTCCGCGTTGATCGCCATCGGCGGCGGATGGCCGGCGTTCGACCACCGCAGTCGCGTGATCCCCCGCTCACGCTCGTCCGGGCTCTGCTCGAGCCGGGCGACGACGGCAGTGGCCGTGGTGCCGACCTGCAGGCCCTGCATGGCGGCGTCCAGGCCCGACAGCACCTCGGCGGGGGCGGCGCCGCTGTGCCAGGCGATCCCCCGCAGCAGGCTGCGGACCTGGCCCATCGCCGCGGCCGCCACCGTGTCGTGTCCCATGACGTCGCCGATCACCAGGATCGTCGCGCCGTCGGGTTGCAGGAAGGCGTCGAACCAGTCGCCGCCGACCGAGGCCGCCTGGGCCGCGGGCACGTAGCGCACGACGATCTGGCAGTGGTCGGGCTCGGGCGGGGTCGTGAGCAGGCTGCGCTGCAGCACCTCGGCCAGGCTGCGCTGCTCGGCGTAAACGCGGGCGTTGTCCAGCGCCAGGCCGGCGCGGTTGGCCACCTCCAGCGCGGTCGTGATCTCGTCGTCCGACATCGGTGGGCGGTCCGCCCCACGGCACAGCGCGAGGATCCCGGTGATCTGGCCACGCGCGGTCATCGGCGCGGCCACCACCGACTCCGGAGCCAGCTGCGACAGGGTGGCCCTGGCCACCTCTGACCCCAGCGTCGGCAGCACGACGGCTGTCGCCCGGGTGACGATGACCTCCGGCCGGCCGGTCTGCCAGGCCCGTTGCACCGCACCGAGGTCGACGCGTCCCTCGAGCCGGTTCGTGACGTAGGTCTCGACCACCGGACGCAGGGTCGCCTCGCGGTGCCAGCTGCCGACGTCGCGGATCTGCCCGTCGTCGATGAGCGAGACGACGCACCAGTCGGCGAGGCCCGGCACGACCAGCTCGGCGAGCCGGGCGACCGCGTCCTCGACGGCCAGCCCGGCCGCGACGAGCTCGGCGCTGACCAGCGACAGCAGCTCGAGCCGGGCGGTCGCCGCCTCGGCTCGGGCACGGTCGTCACGGCGCGCCGTGACGTCCAGGAAGTACAGCGCGAGGCCACCCGCGTCCGGGACCGCCCGCGCCTCGAACCAGCGCCCCAGGTGGGCGAAGTGCGCCTCGAACTCGACGGTCTCACCGGTCTGTCGGGCGTGTCGGTAGCGCTCGCCGAAGTCAGTGTCCTCCAGGCCGGGGAACAGCTCCCACAGCTCGCGGCCGATGACCTCGGCGGCGGCCGTCCCGATGATGCGCTCGGCGGTGCGGTTCACGTACGTCAGCCGCCACTGGGCGTCGATGGCGACGAAGCCCGTGGTCATCGTCTCGACCAACCGCGCTGCCTGCTCACGCGCCGTGTGCATCTCGGTGACGTCGTGCGCGGCCCCCAGCAGGCGGACGGCGGCACCGCCGTCCTCGCCGGCCAGGGCTCGACCTCGCGTCGACAACCAGCGCTGGTCCCCGTCGGGCAGCAGCACGCGGTACTCGGCCCGGAACGCCCCGCACGTCTGGATCGCCGCACCGACGGCCAGATCGAGCGCCGGCCGGTCGTCCGGGTGGATTCGGCTGAACCCCTCGTCCACGTCGGGCTGGACGGAGCCGGCGGGGTAGCCGAACAGGGTCTGCATCCGCGCGTCCCAGTCCAGCCGACCGGTCGGCAGGTTAACGTCGAACGAGCCGACCTCGGCAGCCTCGATCGCCATCTCCCACCGCAACCGGCTGGCCTCGAACTCACCGGTCAGCGCCTGCAGCTCGAGCTGGGCCACGACCGCGCCCGCGAGCTCCTCCAACAGCGCGACGTCCTGCGGCGTCCACCGGCGCGAGGCCGGGCCGAAGGCGCACAGCGCGCCCACGACGTCACCGCCGTCAACGGTCAGTGGCACCCCGGCGTACGCACCGACCGCCCCGGACGTCACCGGTGCGAGCTGGGCCACGCGCGCGTCGCTGCGGGCGTCCTGCACCACCAGGGGGCCACGCTCGGCGACGGTGACGGTGCACAGCGAGTCCGCCGCAGGGCTCTGCGCCCCGACCACCCCGGGGGCCAGGCCGGTGCCTGCGGCGACCGTCTGCACGTCGGTCAGCAGCGACACCTGCACCGCCACCGGCGACTCAGGAGTCGACAGCAGCCGCTGCGCCAGGTCCGTCAGCCGGTCCAGAGCCGCCAGGTGCCCACCCGGGGGCAGCAGTCGCGCTGCGGCGACCCCGTCCGCCGTCAGCCCACCCGTCGTCTGCACCCCCACATCCTGCCCTGACGACGGCGCGCCCGTGACGCCATCGCCGCCCGGACCGCCGCTGTAGGCCACCTCGCCGTGCGCTCAATAGGGTGGCGGCGCTGGCGAAGGGGGAGATGGCGTGCTGATCGTGCACCGCGCGAGGAGCGGCTCGGTGCTCGCGCACGCCCTCGCGCAGGTGCTGGCCACACCCCCGGCCGACCCCTTCACCCCCGAGGTGGTCGCCGTCCCGGCCAAGGGCGTCGAGCGCTGGTTGGCGCAGCGGCTCTCGTACGTCCTGGGCGCGGACGGCGGCGACGGGGTGTGCGCGAACGTGCGGTTCCCGGGGCCGTCCGCCCTGGTCGACGAGGCCGTCCAGCGGGCTTCCCCCGAGCACGCGGCCTCGGTCGAGCGGTGGCAGCCGGCCCGGGCCGTCTGGCCGCTGCTCGAGGTGGTCGACGCCCACCTGGACGCGCCGTGGGCGCGCACGCTCGCCCGGCACCTGGCCGGCAGCCACGCCGTCGACGGACGCCGGTTCGCCGTCTCGGCCGCGCTCGCGAGGTCGTTCGACGCCTACGGTCACGCCCGCCCGACGATGCTGCAGGCGTGGGGCCAGGGCCGCGACGAGCTCGGTGACGGGTCCGCGCTGCCGGCCGACCTTCGCTGGCAACCCGAGCTGTGGCGAGCGCTGCGCGAGCGCCTCGGGCCCGCGCCCGCCGAGCTGCTGGACGACGCTTGCGTCCGGCTGCGCGGCGACCCGGCCTTGGCCGACCTGCCCGCCCGGCTCTCGGTGTTCGGCGCCAGCCGGCTGTCGCCGGCGCGGCTGCAGGTGCTGGCCGCGCTCGCCGAGCACCGGGACGTCCACCTGTGGCTGCACCACCCCTCGCCCGCCCTGTGGGAGCTGGCCGCGACCGCGGGCGAGGTGCACCGGCGTGCCGACGACCCCACGACGCGTCGGCTCGCCAACCCGCTGCTGGCCTCGATGGCCCGCGACCTGGTCGAGCTGCAGCACCTGGTGCGACGGTGCGCGCCGGACGCCACCGTCGTCCAGCACGAGTCGTCCCCCCTGACCGCGTCGCTGCTTGGCCGGCTCAAGGACGACCTCGCGGCCGACCGCGTGCCGCAGTCACCGCCACCCCTGGCCGGCGGTGACCGCAGCGTCCAGGTGCACGCGTGCCACGGCCGCACCCGTCAGGTCGAGGTGCTGCGCGAGGTCGTGCTCGG
>JBBQGB010000055.1:0-21767 GCA_038322575.1 Actinomycetales bacterium | reverse complement strand
GTCGACTCCACCAACGCCGAGGTGCCCGGGTTCACCACGTCCGAGCGCGAGATCGGCCCCGTGCTCGACCGGGTGTTCGCCGGCGCCGACCGCCGGATCATCGTCGCCTCGTTCGCCTCGCACGTGCACCGGGTGCAGCAGGTGCTGGACGCCGCGCACCGGCACAAGCGCCGGGTGGCCCTGGTCGGTCGCTCGATGGTGCGCAACATGGGCATCGCCAAGGAGCTGGGCTACCTCAACGTGCCCGCCGGCGTCCTGATCGACATCAAGGCGGTCAGCGACCTGCCCGACAACAAGGTCGTGCTCATGTGCACCGGCTCGCAGGGTGAGCCGATGGCCGCCCTGTCGCGGATGGCCGGCAACGACCACCGGATCCGGATCAACCGCGACGACACCGTGATCCTGGCCTCCTCGCTGATCCCCGGCAACGAGAACGCGGTGTTCCGGGTCATCAACGGGCTGACCCGGCTCGGCGCCAACGTCGTGCACCAGGGCAACGCCAAGGTGCACGTCTCGGGCCACGCCAGCAGCGGCGAGCTCATGTACTGCTACAACATCGTGCGGCCCAAGAACGTCATGCCCGTGCACGGCGAGACCCGCCACCTGGTGGCCAACGCCGACATCGCCTTCCGCACGGGGGTGCCGCGCGAGAACATCGTCATGGCCGAGGACGGCGTCGTCGTCGACCTGGTCGACGGTGTCGCGAAGGTCGTTGGCGCCGTCCCGTGCGGGTACGTGTACGTCGACGGCAGCAGCGTCGGCGAGATCACCGACGCGGACCTGAAGGACCGTCGGGTGCTCGGCGAGGAGGGGTTCATCTCCATCGTCGTGGTCGTCGACTCGGTGAGCGGCAAGGTGCTGGCCGGGCCCGAGATCCACGCGCGCGGGTTCGCCGAGGGCGACGAGGTGTTCGCCAGCGTCAAGCCCAAGATCGAGCAGGCTCTGGCCGAGGCCGCCGCGCAGGGGTCGACCGACCCGTACCAGCTGCAGCAGGTCGTGCGACGCGTCGTCGGCGGCTGGGTCGGCGGCAAGATCCGCCGCCGCCCGATGATCATCCCCGTGGTCATCAGCGCCTGACGCTGGACGGTCGGCGTCCGTCGCCGGCCGCCCGACGCCCGGCCGCCCGACGCCCGGCCGCCCGGCGCCCGGCGCCGCCGTCCGACGCCGGCCGCCCGACGCCCGGCGGCCCGGCGCCCGGCGGCCCGGCGCCGCCGTACCGGACCGCCCCCTGGGGCGCCGCACTCCAACCCCACGTTGTCGCGGGGGCACCCCACTCCACTAGGAACGGAGCGGGGTGGCCCCGCGATCACCGGGGGCGGCAGGGAGGTGGCATGGGCGTGCGCAGGGTGGGAGGGGTGGGACGGGTGTGGCGCGGGGTGCGCGAGGGGCTGCGGCGGTACGGTGGCCACCATGGCCACCCGCACGCCCGCGCCCACCCGCCGCACCGGCAGCACCCCCGGCGGTGCGTCCGGTCGGACGTCGGCCCGCGCCACGGGTGCTCGGGGCGCCACCCGCGGGGGCGGGGCGGGCGCCGCCCGCGGCGGGGCCAGGAGCACGCCGGCGCGCGAGCGGCACGGGCTGCCGCTGCCGCTGCGCGCCCTGCGCGGAGCCTGGATGGGCCTGGCGCACCTCGTCGGCGGCACCGCCCGCCGGATCGGCCACGGCGCGCGAGACCTGGACCCCGCCCACCGCCGCGACGGCATCGGCTTCACCCTGATCGCGCTCGCCGTCGTGGTCGCCGCCCGCGAGTGGTGGGGCCTGGCCGGCCCGGTCGGGGACGTCGTCCACGCCGTCGTCGCGGGCACCATCGGCCGGGTCGCACTGGTGCTGCCGGTCGTGCTGCTCACGCTCGGGCTGCGGATGCTGCGCCAGCCGGACCACCAGGCCGCCAACAGCCGTGTCGGCATCGGGCTCGGGGCCCTGATCATCGCCGGGGCCGGGCTGGTGCACGCGGCTCGCGGGCTGCCGGACATCGCCCGGGGCTGGCCGGCGGTGCGCGACGCCGGCGGCGTCGTCGGCTTCGTCGCGGCGAGCCCGCTGCAGCAGGCCGTCACCGTCTGGGGCGCGACGGTGATCCTGCTGCTGCTGGGGTTCTTCGGCCTGCTGGTGCTCACGGCCACGCCGGTCCACGCCATCCCCGCGCGGCTGCGCCACCTGCTCGAGACGCTCACCGGCGGCCGGGCGGCGCCGACCGAGGGGACCGCGGAGCCCGACCAGCCCGAGCCACTGCGCCGCGGCCGGCCGCGACGGCGGATCGGGTCGATGCGCGGCGGGGACGACGAGCCGCGGGCCGGCGACGAGCCGTTCGAGACCCCGGTCGTGGTCGACCCGAACGGTCCGCGACCCGGGCAGAAGCGCCCGGTCGGCCCGCTGGACGCCGCGCCGCCGGCGGACGAGGCCAGCGCCGCGTCCCGGGTGCCGGAGAAGCGCCCCCTCGAGGCGCCGCCGACGACGCCCCTGCCGCAGCGCGTCGAGCAGCTCGCCCTGGCCGGCGACGTCACGTACACGTTGCCGCCGAACGACATCCTGGCGCCGGGCAGCCCGCACAAGGCTCGCAGCACCGCCAACGACCGCGTGGTCGAGGCGCTGTCGGGGGTGCTCGAGCAGTTCGACATCGACGCCCACGTCACCGGGTTCATGCGCGGCCCGACCGTCACGCGCTACGAGGTCGAGCTGGGCAAGGGCACCAAGGTCGAGCGGGTCACCGCCCTGAGCAAGAACATCGCGTACGCGGTGGCCAGCGCCGACGTCCGGATCCTGTCGCCGATCCCGGGCAAGAGCGCGATCGGCATCGAGATCCCCAACACCGACCGCGAGAAGGTCAGCCTCGGCGACGTCCTGCGCAGCCAGACGGCGCGCGACAACCCGCACCCCATGGTGATGGGGGTCGGCAAGGACGTCGAGGGTGGCTACGTCATCGCCAACCTGGCGAAGATGCCGCACCTGCTCGTGGCCGGTGCCACCGGGGCCGGCAAGTCCAGCTTCGTGAACTCGATGATCACCTCGATCCTGATGCGCTCGACCCCGGACGAGGTGCGGATGGTGCTGATCGACCCCAAGCGGGTCGAGCTCACCGGGTACGAGGGCGGCCCGCACCTGATCACCCCGATCATCACCAGCCCCAAGAAGGCGGCCGAGGCCCTGCAGTGGGTCGTGCGCGAGATGGACACGCGGTACGACGACCTGGCGGCCTTCGGGTTCAAGCACATCGACGACTTCAACAAGGCTGCGCGCGCCGGCACGGTGGTGCCGCCCCCGGGCAGCAAGCGCGTCGTGCAGCCCTACCCCTACCTGCTGGTGATCGTCGACGAGCTGGCTGACTTGATGATGGTCGCCCCGCGCGACGTCGAGGACTGCATCGTCCGGATCACCCAGCTCGCCCGTGCGGCCGGCATCCACCTGGTGCTGGCGACCCAGCGGCCCAGCGTCGACGTGGTGACCGGCCTGATCAAGGCGAACGTCCCGAGCCGGATGGCGTTCGCGACCAGCTCGGTCACCGACAGCCGCGTCGTGCTCGACCAGCCCGGCGCCGAGAAGCTGGTCGGCCAGGGCGACGCGCTGTTCCTGCCGATGGGCCAGAGCAAGCCGATGCGCGTGCAGGGCGCCTGGGTCACCGAGTCCGAGATCGAGAAGGCCGTCGCGCACTGCAAGACCCAGCTGCGGCCGACCTACCGTGACGACGTCGTGGTCGTCGCCGCCAAGAAGCAGGTCGAGGACGACATCGGCGACGACCTCGACCTGCTGGTGCAGGCGACCGAGCTGGTCGTCACCACGCAGTTCGGCTCGACGTCGATGCTGCAGCGCAAGCTGCGGGTCGGCTTCGCCAAGGCGGGCCGCCTGATGGACCTGCTGGAGTCGCGCGGTGTCGTCGGCCCCAGCGAGGGCAGCAAGGCCCGGGACGTGATGGTCAAGCCGGACGACCTACCGGCCACGCTGGCGCTGCTCCGTGGCGAGGACCCGCCGGCCGGCGCGGGCGACGTCTACGACGACGAGCTGGCCGACTCCGAGTCGCAGGACGCCTGGGAGCTCACCGACCGCGGCTGAGCCGGCCGGACGACGTCCAGCACCAGCAGGGGAACCGGCTGACGTACGGCCCCGTCCACACCCGGACAGACCACGTCGGTCCACCCGGCTACGCTCGGCCGCCGGGGAAGCCAGCAGGGGGACAGCGATGAGAGCAGGCAGGACGATCACGTCCGCGGTCGTCGCGGGTGCGGCACTGGCAACGGGCGTCGGGGTCGTCACGACCGGCACAGCGGCCGCCACGGTGACCGCCGACCCCTCGGTGGCGGTCCCCGTGGCTGGCACGTTCAGCTACCACAGTGGGCAAGACGCCCAGCTGCCCTTGGTCCACGGCGTGGTCCACGCGGTGCGCCGACTGACCGGTGCCACGGTCATCTACTACTCGCTGGGCTTCGCGGCCGACAGCCAGCCCGCCTGGTCGGGCGTGTTCCCACTGCCTGGTCTCAAGGACGACTACGGGCCGAACGAGGCCGGCTCGGTGGCCGTGGTGGATCCGGCGGGTCTGAAGTACTACCAGCCGATGGTTGCCGGTGGGGACTGCCTGTGCAGCACCGACTACGAGTTCGAGGCTGCTGCCGGTGTCTTGACAGCCGGGTTCGCGGTGCTGCCCGAGCTGCCGGCTGACGTCACCACGGTGAGCGTGAACTTCGGGTACGGGACCCAGGTCGAGGACGTGCCCGTCGGGACGGGGCCGCTCACGCCGGTGAGCACCGGCGTCAGGTCGACGGCGGTGCTGGGGACGGGGTGGCCGGCGCTTCCCGATGAGGCGACGATCGCGTCGGTGGCTGATCCCCAGCGGTATGTACGGAGCCTCGTGCGCAGCATCGCCGACACCGACCGCACCGTGACCACCAGGGAGCGACCCGGCGAGGTCGAGGTCGACCTGGCGGCGGATGTGCTGTTCGCGGTCGACAGGTCGGCCCTGAGCCCCGCCGCCAGCACGAAACTGGCCCAGGTGGCTGCCGACATCACCCACCGCGGCAGCGGGGTGGTGTCGATCACCGGGTTCACCGACTCGACCGGTGACACGGCCCACAACCAGACGTTGTCCCAGGCTCGCGCGCAGTCGGTGGTAGCGGGCCTGAAGCCGGCCGTGGGCACGACGGGTGTCACGTTCACCGCCGCGGGCAAGGGCGAGTCGGAGCCGGTCGCTGACAACGGCACGCCGGAGGGGCGCCGGCTGAACCGCCGGGTCACCATCAGCTACCCGGTCGGAGCAGCCAGATGAGACGCGCGCGTGTCGTCGACGGGAGAGTCGACCGGCTGCGACCACCCTCGGCTGTCGCGATCGCAGTGACCAGTGTGCTGCTGCTGGCTGGCTGCTCGGGTGCCAGCTCGCCAGGGGATGGCGCCACGCGGACGGCACCGAGCTCGCCTGGCGCGATGACCGCGAGCGGCAGTGCCACGCCCGCCCCAGCCAGCGCAGAGCACGTCACCGCGCAGGTCCTGGGCAACCCGCCGACCACTGCACCGATCGCCTCGGTCACGGGCAACCTGACGGTGCTGGCGGACGAGTTCCCGGCGGTCGCCGAGGTGCTGGAGGTGCGCGCGGGGGCCGCGAGCACGCTGCTGCGCTGGCGGCTGAAGAGTGCGGCCGGCCCGCAGACCGGCACCCGTGGCTCCGGCCTCTCACGGCCCCCGCTGTTCGACACCCGGGGCGTGTCGCTGCGCGATGCCGTGGGCAAGCAGGTGCTGACCCCCTTCACCTACGTCCCTCAGGCCATGGGCCTGGACCTCGACACCGGCTGCGTCTGCACCGGCGTGCCAGGTGCCATCGGCGAGGACGCCGAGCCGATGTACGCCCTGTACCCACCGCTGGACCCGGCTGCGACGACGGTCGATGTCGTGCTGCCCGGGTTCGCCGTCGCCAAGGCCGTCCCGGTGACGCGCAGGTGAGCCGCGCCTGACCCGAGCACCCGCTGCCATCGCCGGCCCGGACGTGGTCGGCCAGCCCACCCGTCGCCGTAGAGTACGCGGGTGAGCACACGGTCGGTGGCGCTGGTGACGTTGGGCTGCACCCGCAACGAGGTCGACTCCGAAGAGCTCGCCGGACGGCTCGAGGCCGGTGGCTGGACCCTCGTCGAGGACGCCGCGGACGCCGACGTCGCCGTCGTGAACACCTGCGGCTTCGTCGAGTCGGCCAAGAAGGACTCGGTCGACGCGCTGCTCGAGGCAGCCGACCTCAAGGCCGACGCCGGCACCCGCACCCAGGCCGTGGTGGCCGTGGGCTGCCTGGCCGAGCGGTACGGCGAGCAGCTGGCCGGGTCGCTGCCCGAGGCCGACGCGGTGCTGGGCTTCGACTCCTACACCGACCTGTCCGCGCAGCTGACCGCGATCCTGGACGGCGAGCGTCCCGCGTCGCACACCCCCCGCGACCGCCGCACCCTGCTGCCCATCTCGCCGGTCACCCGCCAGGGCTCCGGCGTCGCCGTGCCCGGCCACGGCACCGAGCCCGACCTGCCCGCTGGGGTGGCACCGGCGTCCGGTCCGCGCGTGCTGCGCCGCCGGCTCGACGGTCGCCCCTGGGCCCCGCTGAAGATCGCCTCGGGCTGTGACCGGCGGTGCGCGTTCTGCGCGATCCCGGCCTTCCGAGGGGCGTTCCTGTCGCGCCGGCCCGCGGACGTGCTCGCCGAGGCGGCGTGGCTGGCCGAGCGTGGGGTGCGCGAGCTGTTCCTGGTGAGCGAGAACTCCACGTCGTACGGCAAGGACCTGGGCGACCTGCGGCTGCTCGAGACGCTGCTGCCCGAGCTGACCGCGGTGCCCGGCGTCCAGCGGGTGCGGGTGTCCTACCTGCAGCCCGCCGAGATGCGGCCCAGCCTGCTCACCGCGATGACGTCGGTGCCGGGCGTCGTGCCGTACTTCGACCTGTCGTTCCAGCACGCGTCCGGCCCGCTGCTGCGCCGGATGCAGCGCTTCGGTGACGCCGCGTCGTTCCTCACCCTGCTCGACCAGGTGCGCGCGGGCGCGCCGCTGGCCGGGGTGCGCAGCAACGTCATCGTGGGGTTCCCCGGTGAGACCGAGGACGACGTCGCCGAGCTCGAGGGTTTCCTCACCGCCGCGCGCCTGGACGTCGTCGGGGTGTTCGGCTACAGCGACGAGGACGGCACGGCGGCCGAGGGGTACGACGGCAAGCTGCCCGAGGCGGTGGTCGCCGAGCGCGTCGCACGCCTGACCGACCTGGTCGAGCAGCTCACCGCCCAGCGCGCCGAGGAGCGCATCGGCGAGGTCGTCGAGGTGCTCGTCGAGGAGATCGACGCCCTGGACGAGAACGGACCAGCCGCCCACGGTCGCGCCCTGCACCAGGGCCCCGACGTCGACGGCACCACCCGGTTGCCCGCCGGGGATCTCGCGGTCGGGGACGTCGTCCGCGCCACGGTCGTGGCCAGCGAGGGCGTCGACCTCGTGGCCGAGCCGCTGCGCGGGTGAGGTCGCCCAAGACTCCCGCGGGGGTCAGCAACTGGAACCTCGCCAACGGGCTGACCGGCCTGCGACTGCTGCTGGTGCCGGTGTTCTGGGTGCTGCTGATGCACGGGGACGGCACGCGTCCGTGGTGGCGGGTGGCCGCGTTCGCGGTGTTCGCGCTCGCGGCGATCACCGACCGGTACGACGGTGAGCTGGCCCGGCGCCGGGGCCTGGTCACCGACGTCGGCAAGATCGCCGACCCGATCGCCGACAAGGCGCTGGTCGCCGCGGGCCTGGTCGGGCTCAGTGTGCTGGGCGAGGTCGCCTGGTGGGTCACCGTGCTGATCCTGGGACGCGAGCTGGCTGTCACGGTCCTGCGTCTGATGGTGATCCGGCACGGGGTGATGGCCGCCAGCCGCGGTGGCAAGGCCAAGACGCTGCTGCAGGTCATCGCGATCGGGCTGTACGTCCTGCCGCTCGGCGAGCTGCTGCACGACGTCGCGGGCGCGGTGCTCGCCCTCGCTGTGCTCGTGACCCTCGTCACCGGTGCGGACTACCTGCTGCGCGCGGTCCGGCTGCGACGCACCAGCGACCTGACGGTGGCGCGACGAGCCGCCCGCGACCGCCGCCGAGCCGACCGCGAGCGCGCCCAGACCGAGCGGTGAGCGACGTGGACGAGCCGGCCCTCGCCGCCGCGCAGGTGGTGGGTCTGCTGCAGGCCGCCGGCCGCACGGTGGCCACCGCCGAGTCCCTCACCGGTGGCGGGCTCGGGGCCGCGGTCACCGCCGTCCCGGGCGCCTCCGCCGTGTACCGCGGTGGCGTCATCGCGTACGCGACCGAGCTGAAGCACCAGCTGCTCGGGGTGGACGCCGCGCTGCTGGCCCGGGTGGGCGCGGTCGACGCGGGCGTGGCGGCGTCGATGGCCGAGGGCGTCCGCGACCGGCTGGGCGCCGACTACGGCGTGGCCACGACCGGCGTCGCCGGCCCGGACCCCCAGGACGGCCACCTGCCCGGCACCGCCTGGGTGGCGATCGCGACGCCGGGGCCCACCGTCGTCGTCGACGCGTCGGTGACCGGGCCGGCCGACCGCGCCGCGGTCCGGCAGCAGACCGTGCTGACCGCCCTCACCCGGCTCGCCGAGGTGGTGCGACGCGACCGGGAAGGTCCCCCGGTCCGCAGTCGTTGAGCCGATGGCCTGATCCGGTCGAGTCGACCGGTGTGCCGAGCGCTGTACGGGGTACCGTGGTGTGACCCCCGAGGTGGGGGCGAGGGTCCGTTCGCGACCGGGAGGCGTCATGGTGTTGCTGCGCCAGGAGATCGGCGACGTGCTGCGCGAGCAGCGCCAGCAGCAGAGCCGCACCCTGCGTGAGGTCTCTGCTGCCGCACGGGTCTCGCTCGGCTACCTCAGCGAGGTCGAGCGGGGTCAAAAGGAGGCGTCCTCCGAGCTGCTGGCGTCGATCTGCGGTGCGCTGGACCTGCCGTTGTCGCGCGTGCTCAGCCAGGTGAGCGAGAAGGTCGCCGTCGCCGAGCGGGTCGAGACCACGCTGAGCGCCCTGCCGACCGTCGGCACCCGCCGCCCGCTCGTCAGCGCCGCCTGAAGCAGAGCCGGCCCGCTCAGGTTCGGTACGGCGACCGGGTGCGTCGCGCGGTCGCGCCCAGCGGTCGCTGCTGGCGCCCGTCGTCCGTCGGCGTCGGCCCGGGTTGGCAGGACGGGCAGTAGAACGCGGTGCGCGCCTGGGGCGCCGTGCCGATCATCGCCACCCGCACCGGTGTGCCGCAGCGCCGACAGGGTCGACCCGAGCGGGCGTGCACGTAGGTCGCCTGACCCGGCCGCAGGTCGCCCGTGGTGGCCTGCACCGCCCGGTGCCGGTTGGCGTCCAGCAGGCGGTGGGCGGTGGTGACGACGGCCTCGATGTCGGCCACGTCGCCGACCGGCGTCCACGGGCTCAGACCGCGCACGAACAGCGTCTCGGCCATGAACATCGTGCCGACGCCGGCCAGCACCCGCTGGTCGAGCAGCGCGTCACCCACCGCGCGGTCCGGCTGGGAGCGCAAGGTGGCCAGCACGACGGCCGGGTCCCAGTCGGGGCCGAGCAGGTCCGGACCCAGGTGCCCCACCAACGAGGCCTCGTCCGCTGTCGCGACCAGGTCGAGCATGCCGAGCTGGTGACCCACGGCGGTCCACTCGGTGTTGGCCAGCACCGCGCGCACGCGGTCCTCGGACCGGGCCGTGCCCCACGGCTGCCCGGTGCGGTGGACGTGCCACGAGCCCTCCATCCGCAGGTGGCTGTGCAGCGTCAGCGGCGGGCCGCCGTCGGTGCGCAGCAGCACGTGCTTGCCGCGGGCGACGACCTCGGTGACGGTGCGGCCGGTCAGGTCGACCGTGGCCAGGGACGGCCAGCGCAGGTCGCTGGTGATGAGCTCGCGTCCGGCCAGCGCCCGGTGCAAACGGTCGGCGGTGCGCCAGACCACGTCTCCCTCGGGCATGCCCCCATCCTGGGCCAGCGGTGGGCGCCGCGCGAGCCGGCTCAGGCGCGCAGGCGCAGGCCCCGGGGGGTGGCGTGGAACCCGGCGTGCTCGAGCGCCGCAGCGAGCGGGTGGTCGGACCCGAGCAGCCCCGCGCCGTCGGCGCGCTCGACGGTCAGGCGGCCCAGGGCACCGTCGCGCACCGACAGGGCCAGGGCGTCGGCTGCTGCCGCCAGCGCCGCCGGGTCGTCGGTGAACGACAGCAGCGACTTGCCGCCGCGCTCGACGTAGAGCACCAGGGCGCCCCCGGTCAGCACCACCAGCGCGCCCGCCTGGCGGGCGGCCTTGTGGCCGGTGGCCGACGTGGGTGCCGCGTCGGCCGCCGCGTCGGGCGCCGACTCGACGGTGGGCCGCTGCGGCCAGGGCAGGGCCGCGCCGTAGGGGTTGGCGGGGTCGGCTGCGGCCAGGACGAGGGTGCGCCCGGCCTCGACGTCGCCCGCGGTGGGTCCGAGCGGGGTGCTGCCGGCCCGCAGCCGGTCGACGGCGCCACCGGTGGCGAACTGCGCCGCGCCCAGGCCCTCGACGAAGTAGCCGCGCCGCACGCGCCCGGCGTCCTCGAACGCGCTGAGCACGCGGTAGGTCGCGGCGAACCCACCCGGGGTGCGCTCGGCCACGACGGCGCCGCGGGTGAGCACGCCGTGCCGGTCGAGCAGCGTCTCGGCGACCGCCGCGGCGCGCACGGTCGCGTCGGTCTCGACCTCCGGCAGCATCGACCACCGGCCCGCGGTCGTGGGGGGTCCGCTGCGCGAGGGAAGGTTCGGGCGGCCGGGCCTTCCCGGCCCGCGACCCGGGCGGCCGGCGTACCGGGTGGTGCGCGGGCCCGCCCGCGAGGTGCGGTGGGCGGTGCGGCCCCCGGCGAGCCGGGCCCGCAGCGGGGCCAGGCTGTCGCCGGTGACCCGCCCGGACCAGACGAGGTCCCACAGCGCGCTGGTCAGGGCGGTGTCGTCGGTGGACCCGACGGCGTCGGACAGCGAGCGGAAGAAGTACGCGCCGCCCCCGGCGAGCGCGGCCAGCACGCCGCGGTGCAGGTCGCCGAGCTCGAGGTCGGCGGGCGGGGGCAGGGTCAGGTGGGCGCTGTCGGCCAGGTGCAGCGAGACCCACCCGTCGTCGCCGGGCAGCGTGCCGTGCCCGCACCACAGCACCTCGCCGGCGGTGGTCAGCTCGTCCAGCAGCGCCGGTGACCACCCCACGACGCGACCGGGGAGTACCAGCGTCTCGAGGGCGCTGGCGGGCAGCACGGCCCCGGCCAGCTGCTCGACCACCCGCAGCAGCCCGTCGGCGCCGCGCAGGCTGCCGCCGACGCCCTGCCACGCCGGCAGGAACCGGGCCAGGTCGTCGGCGGCGACCGGCTCGACCTGGGAGCGCAGGGTGGCCAGCGACCGACGGCGCAGGATGCGCAGCACCTCGGCGTCGCAGAGCTCCAGGCCCTGACCGCCCGGCCGCAGCTCGCCCTCGACCAGCCGGCCCGAGGTGACCAGGCGGGTGAGGGCCGCGCCGGCGACGGCGGTACCCAGACCGAACCTCGCCGCGGCCTCGACCACCGTGAACGGACCGTGGGTGCGGGCGTACCGCGAGAGCAGGTCGCCGAGCGGGTCGGGCACCGGCTCGAGGAACACCTCCGGCACCCCGACGGGCAGCGGCGCCCCGAGCGCGTCCTGCAGCCGGGCGGCGTCCTCGACGGCGGCCCAGCGCTCGTCACCGGCGATCCGGACGCGGATGACCCGGCGGGTCTCCTCCAGCGCCACCAGCTGGTGGCCGGCCTCGTCGGGGGTGCGCGAGCGCAGCGCCACCTCGTCGGTGGTCAGCGGCCCCAGCACCCGCAGCAGGTCGGCGACGTCCTCACCGTGGCGGGCCTGGCGCTCCTCGGTCAGCCGCTGCAGCTCGCGCTCGGTGCGCTCGAGCGCCTGCGGGTCGAGCAGGTCGCGCAGCGCGGCCCCCTCGCCGCGGCCGAGCAGCTCGGCCAGCAGGGTGGGGTCGAGCGACAGAGCGGCGGCCCGGCGCTCGGCCAGCGGGGAGTCGCCCTCGTAGAGGAACTGCGCGACGTACCCGAACAGCAGGCTGCGGGCGAAGGGGGACGGCGAGCTGGTCTCGACCTCGACCACGCGCACCCGGCGCGCGGCCAGGTCGCGCATCAGCGTCTCGAGGCCGGGCACGTCGAAGACGTCCTGCAGCACCTCGCGCACCGTCTCGAGCACGATGGGGAAGTCGGTGTAGCGGCTGGCGACCTCGAGCAGCTGGGCCGCGCGCTGGCGCTGCTGCCACAGCGGTGAGCGTGCTCCGGGACGCCGGCGGGGCAGCAGCAGCGCCCGCGCGGCGCACTCGCGGAAGCGGCTGGCGAACAGCGCCGAGCCGCCGATCTGCTCGGTGACCACCGCGTCGACGTCGTCGGCCTCGAGCACCACCAGGTCGGCGACGTCGGGCGCCGCGCCGTCCTCGAGCTCGACGTCGGGCAGGCGCAGCACCAGCCCGTCGTCACCGTGCATGGCCTGGACGTCGACCCCGAAGCGCTCGCGCATGCGCGCCGTGAGCGCCAGGGCCCAGGGGGCGTGCACCTGCGCGCCGAAGGGGGAGTGGACCACGACCCGCCAGTCGCCCAGCTCGTCGCGGAAGCGCTCGACGACGATCGTGCGGTCGTCGGGGACGTGGCCGGTGGCGAGCTTCTGCTCGGCCAGGTAGGCCAGCAGGTTGTCGCAGGCCCACTCGTCCAGGCCGGCCGCCGCGACGCGGGCGCGCGCGTCGTCGGGACTGAGCGCGACCACCTCGCGCACGAAGGCACCGACCGCCCGGCCCAGCTCGGCCGGGCGTCCCAGGGCGTCGCCGTGCCAGAACGGCAGCTTGCCGGGCTGACCGGGCGCGGGGGTCACCAGCACCTGGTCGTGGGTGATCTCCTCGATCCGCCACGACGAGGACCCCAGGGTGAAGACGTCACCGACCCGGGACTCGTAGACCATCTCCTCGTCCAGCTCACCGACCCGGCGGCCGGGACCCTTGGCGCCGGCGAGGAACACGCCGTACAGGCCGCGGTCGGGGATCGTCCCGCCGCTGGTGACGGCGAGTCGCTGCGCGCCGGGCCGGGCGGTGAGGACGTCGGTGAGCCGGTCCCAGACGATCCGGGGGCGCAGCTCGGCGAAGTCCTCGCTGGGGTAGCGGCCGGCGAGCATGTCGAGCACGGCCTCGAGGGCGCTGCGCGGCAGGGCCGCGAACGGCGCCGAGCGACGCACGAGCGCCTCGACGTCGTCGACGGTCCAGTCGTCCATCGCGAGCATCGCGACGATCTGCTGGGCCAGCACGTCCAGGGGGTTGGCCGGCACGCGAAGCGCCTCGATCGCGCCGGTGCGCATCCGCTCGACGACGACCGCGGTCTGCACCAGGTCGCCGCGGAACTTCGGGAACATCACCCCGCGCGAGATCGCACCCACCTGGTGACCGGCGCGGCCCACCCGCTGCAGGCCCGAGGCGACGCTGGGGGGCGACTCGACCTGGACGACGAGGTCGACCGCACCCATGTCGATGCCCAGCTCGAGCGAGCTGGTGGCCACCACGGCCGGCAGCCGACCCGACTTCAGGTCGTCCTCGATCAGCGCCCGCTGCTCCTTGCTGACCGAGCCGTGGTGGGCGCGGGCCAGCACCGGGGCCGCACCCGCGGCTGCTCCGGCCTGCGCCATCACCTGGGCGGGTGTCGCCGCGGAGCTGCCCGCGTGGGGCACGGGGTCACCGTCCGGCGGCTCGCAGGAGGCCAGCCGCTCGGCCCAGACCTCGTTCAGCCGGGCGGTCAGCCGCTCGGCCAGGCGCCGCGAGTTTGCGAAGACGATGGTCGACCGGTGCTCAGCCACCAGGTCGACGACCCGCTCCTCGACGTGCGGCCAGATGGACGCCCGCTTGGGGTCGCCCGCCGCAGCGCCGGACAGGTCGTCGGTGGGCTCGCCGATCGCCCCGAGGTCGGGCACGGGCACCACGACCCGCAGCTCGACCTGCTTGGCGGACGGGGGCTGGACGATCGTGACCGGGCGGCCGCCGGTGAGGAACCGGCCGACCTCCTCGACCGGGCGCACGGTGGCGGACAGCCCGATCCGCTGGGCGGGGCGCTCGAGCAGCGCGTCGAGGCGGTCGAGGGTGATCGCCAGGTGCGCACCGCGCTTGGTGCCGGCCACCGCGTGCACCTCGTCCAGGACCACGGTGTCGACCCCCGCGAGCGCCTCACGGGCCTTGGAGGTGAGCAGCAGGAACAGCGACTCGGGCGTGGTGATCAGCACGTCGGGGGGCGTGCGGGCCAGCGTGCGGCGGTCGGCGCTGGAGGTGTCGCCGGACCGGACGCCGACGGTGACGTCCGGCACCGGCAGCCCGAGCCGTGAGGCGGCGTGCCGGATGCCGGTCAGGGGCGCCCGCAGGTTGCGCTCGACGTCGACGGCGAGGGCCTTCAGCGGCGAGACGTACACCACCCGGCACCGGCGCAGCGGCTCGGCCGGCGGGGGGCTGGAGGCGACCCGGTCCAGCGCCCACAGGAACGCCGAGAGCGTCTTGCCCGACCCCGTGGGTGCGACCACGAGGGCGTGCTCGCCGCGGCTGACCGCGTCCCACGCGCCGACCTGCGCCGGGGTGGGTGCGGCGAACGCCCCGGTGAACCAGGCCCGCGTCGCCGGCGAGAACCGGCCCAGCACGTCCTCGCTGCTCGGCGCCGCGCCACCCGTCTCGCTCACGTCGGCCATCGTGACACCCGGCACCGACAGCCACACCTCGTGCGATGGTGGGGTGGTGCGGCACAGCCACTTCTGGGACCTGATGGACGGCGAGTTCGGGCCCGCCTACGCGCGGACGCTGGCCCGCGACCTGGTCGTCGACCGGCTCGGTGACCGCACCGCGGAGCAGGCCCTGGCCGCCGGTGACACCCCGCGTGAGGTGTGGGAGGCGCTGTGCGACGCGATGCAGGTGCCGGCGGACCGTCGTTGGGGGGCGCCCGAGAAGCCCGGGCGCCCGCGCCGACCGCGCAAGGTCGCCGGGACCTAGCGGGTCAGCCGACCGGCCCGGTCAGTACACCCACAGGCGGCGGCCGATCGGCATCAGACCCGACGCCCACAGGTAGTTGATGGCCGCGTTGCTGACCCGGGCGCAGCCGTGCGAGGCCGGGTAGGCGGGGATGCTCGACGACCCGTGCACCGCGTAGCCGCCGAAGAAGTACTTGGGCCGGTACAGCAACCCCAGCGGGGAGACGCGGGGACCGTCGATCTGGCGGGTCACCGAGAAGCGCCCGCGCGGTGTGGTCGCGAGGTGGCGCACGCCGTCCTGGTAGTAGTAGCGGCCGCTGCCCGTCGAGGTGTTGAACGCCCACCGGGTGCGTCCGCCCACCACCACGAGCAGCAGCTGGCGCTTGAGGTCGATCTCGAGGGCGGAGCCGGTCGTGGTGCGCGCCTGCGGGCGGATGCCGGCCGTCAGGATGTTGCGCTCGACCCGCCCGATGACCCCGGTGCGCGGCGAGCCGGCGGTCTTCTGCATCGCGAGCACCGCCTGCTTGGTCTGTGAGCCGTACTCGCCGTCCGTGGGGCCGACCCAGTAGCCGAGCGCCTTCAGCCGCAGCTGGGCCTCGCGCACGGCCGAGCCCTTGACGCCCGAGCGCAGGGTCGTCGTCCAGGTCGCGGCCCAGGGCGTCGCGGCGGTCCGGACGGCGGTGCGCACCGTGGCCGGGGTCGAGGTGCCCGCCGCGGTCGCGGCCGTCGCGGGAACCAGGCCCCCGGCGGTCGCGAGCACCGTGGCGGCGACCAGCAGGGACACCCGGCGTCGGGGGCGAGTCGTGGTGGAGTGCACAGGCATGGATCTCTTCCTTAGGCCGACCGTGACGGCGCCGCGCGGGGCGCCCTGCTGGAATCATGACGCGTCGGTCACCGTCCTGGTTGCACGGACCACCGAATCGTGACCATTTGCGCTGCCCCTGGCGCGCCGCGGGCCCCCGTCCCCGCTTGCGCCGGGTGACCCGCCGCGAGCACGATGCCCTCGGCACCTGACGATGTCGCGGGTGGCTGCGCCCGTCACGGGTCACCCGTCCACCACCGGAGGTTCGCATGATCATCGTCGTGGGCTACATCCCGAGCGCCGAGGGACTGGCAGCTGTCGACTACGCCATCGACCAGGCGACCCTGACCACCAGCCGCCTCGTGGTCATCAACACCGGGCACCACGGCAACTACGCCGACCCCAGCTTCGCCGACCCGCGCGACCTGGACGCGCTGACCGCTCAGCTGGGCGCACGCGGGATCGAGCACGAGGTGCGCCAGCCGGTCGAGGGTCGTTCGGCGGCCGACGAGATCCTCGCGGCGGCGAACGAGTCCGCGGCCGACCTGATCGTCATCGGCCTGCGTCGGCGCTCACCGGTCGGCAAGCTGATCACCGGCAGCACGGCCCAGCAGGTGCTGCTGGACGCCGAGTGCCCCGTGGTCGCCGTCAAGGCCGCCCTGCCGGCCTGACCCGCCGCCTGACCCGCCGGCCTGACCTGTGCCGACCGGCCCGGCTGGACGACACGCCGCGACACCTGCGCCGGTCGAACACCTGTTCGGGTTAGGCTCGTCCACAGATCCTCGGCCCGTCCCGTCGTCCACAGTCCGGACGTCGGTCGGCGGGGATGTCGGTGGCGTCGCCTAGCGTCGCTCCTGACGCCAAACAGGACCCCGGTCGGCCGGCCCGACCGCAGACGGACAGGTGAGGACATGCCCGCACCCGCGGACCGCGAGAAGGCGCTGGAAGCAGCGCTCTCCAACATCGACAAGCAGTTCGGCAAGGGCTCGGTCATGCGCCTGGGTGACGAGGTGCGCGCGCCGCTGGAGGTCATCCCGACCGGCTCGGTCGCGCTCGACATCGCGCTCGGCATCGGCGGGCTGCCCCGGGGCCGCGTGGTCGAGATCTACGGCCCCGAGTCCTCGGGCAAGACCACGGTCGCGCTGCACGCCGTGGCCAACGCGCAGAAGATGGGGGGCATTGCGGCGTTCATCGACGCCGAGCACGCCCTGGACCCCGAGTACGCCAAGAAGCTCGGCGTCGACACCGACGCGCTGCTGGTCTCCCAGCCCGACACCGGTGAGCAGGCGCTCGAGATCGCCGACATGCTGATCCGCTCGGGCGCGCTCGACATCATCGTCATCGACTCGGTCGCCGCACTGGTGCCGCGCGCCGAGATCGAGGGCGAGATGGGCGACAGCCACGTGGGTCTGCAGGCCCGGCTGATGTCGCAGGCGCTGCGCAAGATCACCGGTGCGCTGAGCAACTCGAACACCACCGCGATCTTCATCAACCAGCTGCGCGAGAAGATCGGCGTGATGTTCGGGAGCCCCGAGACGACCACCGGTGGCAAGGCGCTGAAGTTCTACGCCTCGATCCGCCTGGACGTGCGCCGGATCGAGACGCTCAAGGACGGCACCGACCCGGTCGGCAACCGCACCCGCTGCAAGGTCGTCAAGAACAAGATGGCCCCGCCGTTCAAGCAGGCCGAGTTCGACATCCTCTACGGCCAGGGCATCTCGCGCGAGGGTGGGCTGATCGACATGGGTGTCGACCAGGGCTTCGTGCGCAAGTCCGGCGCCTGGTACACCTACGAGGGCGACCAGCTCGGCCAGGGCAAGGAGAACGCGCGCGCGTTCCTGCGCGACAACCCCGACCTGTCCGACGAGCTCGAGAAGAAGATCAAGGAGAAGCTCGGCATCGGCCCCAAGGTCGACGCCCCCGCCGAGATCGACCTCGCGGTGCCCGAGCCCGCGGTGAGCTTCTGAGCGTGGGGTCCTCGGACGGCCCGCGAGCCCGGCGGGGCGACCGGCCGGTGCTGAGCCTGCTCACCGGGGGTGGCGGGCACGACGCCGGTCCGGTGCCGGCCGCACGCGGTCCGCGCCTGCGCGCCGTCGGGCCGGAGGCCACCGGGCCGGGTGCGATCGAGCCGGCTGGCACCGGGTCGGGTGCCACCGGGCCGACTGGCACCGGGCCCACTGGCACCGGGTCGGATGACACCGGGTCGGGGGCAGCGGAGGACGCCGAAGCCCGAGCCATCGCGCTGCGCCACCTGACCGCGGGCCCGCGCAGCCGCGCCGAGCTCGCCGCCCGGTTGGCCCAGCGCGGGGTGGGCGCCGACGTCGCGAGGAGCGTGCTCGACCAGCTGCACGATGTCGGACTGGTCGACGACGCCGAGTTCGCCCGCACGTGGGTCAGCGCCCGGCAGGCCAAGGGCCTGTCCGCCCGGGCGGTGACCCATGAGCTGCGCGTCAAGGGCGTCGATCCCGAGGTGGCAAGTCTGGCGGTCGAGGCGATGGACGCGGACACCGAGCGGGTGGCCGCCGAGCAGCTCGTCCTGCGCAAGGTCGCCAGCGTCCGGGGACTGCCGCGCGACACCCAGGTCCGCCGGCTCGGCGGCATCCTGGCTCGCAAGGGGTACTCGAGCACGGTGATCATGCAGGTCGTCCTCGCAGCCCTGGATGACGTCGACGGGGAGTAGTCAGGCCGCCGCGCGGGTCTGGACGCCGCCCTGCGCTCCGGCGCGGACCGGGTCGACGCCCTGGTCCGGCGCGGACCGGGTCGACGCCCTGGACCACCGTGAGGTGCCGACCAGGCAGGGGTCAGGCCGGGGCTGTCGCGGACAGCGGGGCGGAGGCCTCGGCCGCGATGTCGTCGCCGCTTCCGGACGAGCCGGACAGCCGGCGCTCGAGCAGCGTGGCCACGCGGCTGAGCAGGTAGTTCAGCAGGATGAAGATCAGGCCCACCACCGTCAGCACCTGGAGGGGGTTCTTCAGGGTGAGGGCGATGAGGTTGCCCTGACGCAGCAGCTCGATGTAGATGCCGAGGACCGCGGCCAGCGACGTGTCCTTGAGGATCACCACGACCTGGCTGATCAGGGCCGGGAGCATCACGCGCACCGCCTGCGGCAGCAGCACCAGCCGCATGGTCGCCCCAGGGGTCAGGCCCACGGCCAGCGCGGCCTCGCGCTGGCCGCGGGGCAGCGAGCTGACCCCGGCCCGCAGGATCTCGGCGATGATGACGCTGTTGTACAGCGTCAGGCCGATGACGAGGATCCACAGGCCCTCGCCGCCGGGCAGCGACCCGAGGTCGGCGCCGGTCTCGGGCAGCACCTTGCTGACGAAGTAGATCGTGATGACCACGGGGAGGCCGCGCAGCAGCTCGACCAGGCCGACCAGGGGCACGCGCCCCCGGCGCCCCAGCATCATCCGCGCCACGCCGAGGACGGAGCCGATGACCAGCGAGAGGACGATGGCGAGCACGGCCGCCTTCAGGGTCGCGAGCAGCCCCAGGCCCAGCAGCCGCCAGACGTCATGGAAGTCCTCGTCCGAGGGGCTCAGCAGCGGACTCCACAGCTCGGCGGCGAACTGGCCCTGATCGTCCAGGCGCGACACCACGACAGCCGCGACGGCCAGGAGGGCGACGGCGGCGACCAGGCTCGCGACGAGGTGACGCCGTCGGGCGCGGGGGCCCGGGGCGTCGTACAGGACGGTCTCGGCTGCTGCGCTCATCGAAGGATCGCCACCTTGCGCTCCAGGGCGCCGAGCAGGGCGCCGGCGGGAAGGGTGATCAGCAGGTAGGCGATGGCGACCCCGGTGACCACCGGCAGGGCGGCGTACCCCTGGGCACTGGTCAGCCGCTCCCCGACGCTGAAGATGTCACGCCCGACACCGAAGGCGCCGACGACCGCGGAGTTCTTCAGCATCGCGATGAGCACGCTCCCCACCGGCGGCACCGACGTGCGGAACGCCTGCGGCAGGATCACCTGGGTGAGCGTCTGGGTGAACGCCAGCCCGATCGCGCGCGCCGCCTCGGCCTGGCCGGCGGGCACCGCGTTGATGCCCGATCGCAGCGCCTCGCAGACGAACGCCGACGTGTAGACGATCAGCGCGGCCAGGCCGAACCAGTAGAAGTCCGCGTTGATGCCGATCTCGGGGAGCCCGAACGCGAAGAAGAAGAGCACGACCGTCAGCGGGCAGTTGCGGACCACGGTCACCCACGCCGTGCCCAGCGCGCGCAGCGGCGCCACGGGGGAGACCCGGAAGATCGCGACCAGGGTGCCGAGCAGCAGCGACCCGACCAGGCCCCACAGGCCCAGCCCCAGCGAGCGCAGGAAGCCGTTCCAGTACAGGTCGAGGTTGTCGGTGATGGCGCTCACTGCTGGCCTCCAACGGAGCGGGAGCGGGACGCGGGCACCGGCACGTGCCGGCGTCCGCGCCCGGTGATGACGTCGCGCGCGGGGTCGGGGGGCCGGCTCAGGTGCAGGGGGCGGCTTGCGGCAGGGTCGGTGCCTCGGCGCCCTCGACCTTGCCGGCCGTGCTCGACCACGCCGCCTTGTACGCCTCGACGTTGTTCTTCAGCGTGGTGTTGATGAACTCGCAGAAGGCGACGTCACCCTTCTTGACCCCGATGCCGTACGGCTCCTCGGTGAACTGCTCACCGACCAGCTTGAACTTGCCGTCGGACTCGGCGACGAAGCCGAGCAGGATCACGTTGTCGGTCGTGACGACCTGCACCTGACCGGTGCGCAGCGAGTTGGCGCACTTGTCGTACCCGTCGAAGAGCACCAGCTGGCTCGGGCTCGCCAGGTACTCGCCGATCTGCTCGGACGGGGTGGAGCCGGTCACCGAGCACACCTTGGCGTCGGGGTTGGTCTTGAGGTCCTCGGGCTTGGTGATCGTCGTGTTGTCCGAGGCGACCATCAGCTGCTGACCGGCGACGTAGTACGGACCGGCGAAGGAGATGCGCTCCTTGCGCTTGTCGTTGATGGTGTAGGTCGCTGCGACGAGGTCGACCTTGTCGGTCTCGATGACCTCCTCGCGCACCTTCGAGGGCGCCTCGACGTACTCGATGGCGTCGGCCTTGACTCCCATCGCACCGCCGATGATCTTGGCGATCTCGACGTCGAAGCCCTCCGGCGCACCGGACAGGCCCTTGAGGCCGAACCCGGGCTGGTCGAACTTGGTGCCGACGCGCAGCTTGCCCGACGCGGCGATCTTGGCCATCGTCGAGCCGGCGGCGAACGTGGGCTTGTCGGCGACGGGGGCGCTGCCCGTGCCGGCCGAGCTGCCGCCGCCGCAGGCGGTCAGGGCGAGCGCGGCGGTGGCCAGGGTGGCCAGGGTGGTGGTGGTGCGGGGGAGCCTCATGGCGGTCCTTCCGGTCGTGGGTCGCGGGCTCGGGTGGTGGGGGTGGTCTCGGGCTCAGTGGGTGAGGATCTTGGACAGGAAGTCCTTGGCGCGCTCGCTGCTCGGGGCGGTGAAGAACCGCTCCGGGGTCGCCTGCTCGACGATCTCGCCGTCGGCCATGAACACGACCCGGTCGGCGGCGCGCCGGGCGAACCCCATCTCGTGGGTGACGACGATCATCGTCATGCCGCTGCGCGCCAGCGAGGTCATGACGTCCAGGACCTCGTTGATCATCTCGGGGTCCAGCGCCGAGGTGGGCTCGTCGAAGAGCATCACCTTGGGCTCCATCGCGAGCGCCCGGGCGATCGCGACCCGCTGCTGCTGGCCGCCCGAGAGCTGAGCGGGGTACTTGGCCGACTGGGCGCGGATGCCGACCCGGTCGAGCAGCTCGTTGGCGCGCTGCTCGGCCTCGGCCTTGGACGCCCCCCGCACCTTGATCGGCCCCAGCGTGACGTTCTCGAGGATCGTCTTGTGCGCGAAGAGGTTGAACGACTGGAACACCATGCCGACGTCGGCCCGCAGCCGGGCGAGCTCCTTGCCCTCGTCGGGCAGGGCGACCCCGTCCAGGGTGATCGTCCCGCTCTCGATCGTCTCGAGCCGGTTGATCGCCCGGCACAGGGTGGACTTGCCCGACCCCGACGGGCCGAT
>JBBQGB010000054.1:0-23187 GCA_038322575.1 Actinomycetales bacterium | reverse complement strand
CAGCAGCAGGGCCAGCGCAGCGGTGGCGCTCAGCATCCACAGCCCGATCGCGTACGAGGCGGTGTGGCCGTACACGTAGCCCATGATCAGCGGCGGGGCGAAACCGCCGAGACCGCCTGCGGCACCGACCAGACCGGTCACACCACCGACCCGCGAGGGGTCGGTGACCCGGGCGATGAGGGCGAAGGTTGCGCCGCTGCCGGAGCCCAGGGCGGCGGCCATCGCGAGGAAGGCGAGCGTGCCGATGCCGTGCAGCGGCGGCGTACCGGCTGAGACGGCAGCGCACACGACGACGACCCCGTACCCCGCGGCGAGCACCGGGATCGCCCCGAGCTCGTCGGCGAGCCAGCCGCCGACGGGGCGCATGACCACCGCGACCAGCACGAACCCGGCCATCCGGTTGGCCGCGTCGGCGGGGGTGAGCTGGTGGGCGGTCTTGAGGTAGGCCGGCAGGTAGACCGAGAACGCGACGTAGCCACCGAACGCGACGGCGTACAGCAGGCACGCCTGCCAGGTGATCGGCAGTCGCGCGTTCGCCGAGATCCGCGACGCCAGCGAGGTGGTGGGCACGACCCGACCCGGGGCGTCGCGCAGGACCAGCCAGGCCGCCGCTGCGTAGCAGGCCAGCACGACGGCGGTGATCAGGAAGGGTGCCTTCGCGCCGAATTGGGCGGTGAGCTTGACGGTGCTCAGCGCGCTGATCGCCGTGCCGCCCATGCCGGCGCCGAAGACCCCGATCGCCAGGCCGCGCCGCTCGGGCGGGAACCAGGCGTTGACGAAGGGGACCCCGACGGCGAACGCCGTGCCCGCGATGCCGAGGAAGAAGCCGCCGACCAGGAGCAGGTCGTAGGAGTTCAGCGCGACGAAGGCGATGAACAGGATCGGCACGATGGTGACCCCCGAGACCACGGGGAACATCACCCGGCCGCCGTACCTGTCGGTGAGCCCGCCCACGATGATGCGGCCCAGGGAGCCGACGATGACGGGTACGGCGACGAGCAGGGCGACGTCGGACTCGTTGAGCGTGCCGATGCTGCCGGTGGCGCGGAACAGCGGGCCCAGTGGGCTGATCAGGGCCCACGCCCAGAAGTTGACGGCGAACCCGATGGTCGCCATGGCCAGCATCAGCCACGGCGACCTGGTCGCCGAGCGGGCACCTGGAGACGGCGGCGCCGTGGTCGGCGCCGCGGTGGACTCCATGCTCATCCGGCCAGTAGAGGGCAGACCGCGACGGTTGGAGAGGGCCGAAGGTCCCGACTCGCCGGGAACCGGCCCGAGGCGCTGCGCTTCGTCGTAGCAGGGAGCAGCGACACCCAGGCGCTGACCCGGGCGATCAACCGCAGCGCCATCCACCGCGACGACCCCGACGCCTGGGACGCCGTGGACCTGCGCGACGACCGGCCGGGTTCAGCGCCGATCCAGGTGACGCAGGAACGCGACGAGCGCCACCGCCATCACCAGGGCGACCACCGCGAAGGCCGGCACCATCGTCATGGACGACGCTGACGACGCGGGGTCCGCCTGCGAGCCGAACCACTGGTCGACGCTGATGCTGATGGACTCCAGGACGAACATGGCCAGCATCGCTGCGGTGACCAGCTGACCCCAGACCTGACGTCGCCAGGCTGCGACGGCACTGGTCGCCAGCAGCGGCAGCCAGATCGCCAGGTCCTGGACGTAGACCGGGTTGGTCGACAACCCCGTGTCGGTGAGGAGCTCGCCGGGGTGGTCGCTGAGCACCGTCGGCACGATGCCCGCGAGCCACGCGGTCGCGTTCAGGGCGACGACCACCAGAGCGAAGCCGGCGACGAACCGGACCGGCGCCCGCGGTGACAGGCGGGCGCCGAAGGCGTCCAGGTCAGCGCTTCTCAGCACCATCACGATGCTCCACACCGCCAGGCCGAGATGGGCCACGTAGAGCAGGAACAGGTTGTTGTACGGCGTCGCGAAGCAGAACAGCACCGACTGGTAGAGCAGGTACCCGAGGGTGCCCAGCCAGACCACGAACGCCCGCGCCGACCCTCGCGACGCGCCGAGCACGGCGAGGGTGAGCACCGGCACGCCGACGACGAGGACGACCACGGCGGTGCCGCGCATGTTCCCGTTGCTGCCTGGCACTCCAGTCAGCACGGACGGCGGCGCCACGCTCAGGCCCGAGCCCGCGGCCGCGACCACGCCCAGCGCCACCGACAGCAGGTACGGGCGGCGACCGGGCCGGAGCACCGACCGCCGGTCGTGCGGCGCCCGGGTCGTGGTGCGGTGAAGGTCCAGTGCGTCCACGTCAGCCACCCCTCGCGGACGACCACGGTGGTCACCCGTCGGCTCCAGCGTGGCCCCGATCCGGGCGCCGGTTCAGAGTCCGAGGTCCTGAGGTCTCGGGCCGCTGGTCAGGTGACCAGGAACGGACGCATCATGTCGTTCTCCTCGTGCTCGAGGATGTGGCAGTGGTAGACGAAGCACCGCTGCGCCTGCCCCGGTTGCAGGTCGTAGTGCATCGAGGTGCCGGCGGGGGTGAAGCCGGCAGGGACCGGGAGCGCCACCAGAGCCGGGTTCGGAACCGGTGGTAGCGCGAACTTCACCCGAACCCGGGTGATCTGGCCGGGGTGCACCGCCACGGTGTCCTTCCAACCCCTCTCCCAGGCGTTGACCAGGGTGCCGACGGCCACGCTCGCAGCCGCGACGCCGATGGTGCGCCGGTGCACCACCTGGAACTGCACCAGGTGCATGTGCATCGGGTGGCTGTCCTCGGTGTTGTTGACGAAGTCCCACTCCTGGACGGTGTTCTCCGCCGGCCGCTCGCCGATCTCCTGGTGGAACGCGTTGGCGTTGGAACCGGTGACCGAGTCCGCGAAACCACCGGCCGGCACGTCGACGTCACCCGGGCCTCCACCGGAGCCGATGAGCCCCATCCACCAGTGCAGGGCCCCCGCGTTCATCTCCCGCAGGTTGATCGTGCGTGGGGCGAGCCCGGCCGTGACGGCCCCCGGGCGCGCGAGCTGGCCGCCGACCAGCGTCGTCGGGACCGTGTTGTTGACGGTGCTGGTGACGACGGTGCCGACGTTGAACCGCAGGAAGTCCGTCAGCGGGCCGGCCGGGCTGGTGTAGAAACCGTTCAGCGGGGCGTTCTTGAACCGCACCCTGCCGGTGAAATCCTTGAAATCGACGAGCACGTCGTAGCGCTCACCGGGCATCATCGTCAGCGTCGCCACCTTCACCGGGGCGGGCAGCAGCCCCCCGTCGTTGCCGATGACGTACATCGGCGGAGCCGGCGTGTCCTCCCCCGCCGTGACCAGCTTCAGACGAAGGGTCCGGGCGTTGCACCCGTTGAGGAGGCGGAACCGGTACAACCGGGGCTCCACTGTGAAGAACGGGGTCACCAGTCCGTTGACCAGCCCCTGGTCACCGAAGGCCTCCGCGCTCCACGGTCCGTTGACGGCGCCGTACGGGTACGGGGCGCTGCCGGCCATGCCTGAGCAACCTTGGACGCCGTCCTGGGGGAACGTCGGGTACAGCATGTCGCCGCTCGTCGTCGAGCTCACGAACGCACGGTCCTGGAACACCAGCGGCACCTCGTACTTGCCGGGCCCAGCGCCGTACCCCACCGGAAGCTTGTTGGGGTTCGTCGCTGCGCCGGTGTCGAACTCGTCACGGACGACATAGCCACCGGCCAGACCTGCCCAGACGTTCAACCGGGTGTTGCCCATGCCGTGGTCGTGGTACCAGATCAACCCGCCGCGCTGGTCGTTGCCGTACCACACGGTCTGGGTCTGCCCCTGCGTGTACCCCACGTCGATAGCGGGATTGCCGTCCATCTGACCGTGCACGAAGCCGCCGTGCAGGTGGGTGAGCAGCCGAACCGCGTCGTCGTTGCCCACGGTGAGGTTCCTGTCGCAGGGCAGCCAGGTCGCACCCCCGTAGCTGGCGACATCGAGCCCGTTCCTGTACGTGGCCGTCACCGGCTTGCCCTTCTGAACCACGACCGTAGGCCCGAGGTAGCCCCTGTACGGAACCGCGTTCACGTCCACTGCACCTGTGTCCGCTACGTAGCTCCAGACGTTCGTGGGTCGCGGCAGCTGCGGGTGCAGCTGACGGGTCAGGTGGGTCGCCGTGAGGGTGTACGCGCCCCCTGCGGTCATGTCCAGGACGGGTGGCACCTGCAGCGGCTGAGTGAATGCGTCCAGCGGCAGGGCGCCGGTGACCGCCTGCGCCCAGCCGTCGCCCATCAGGCCGTAGCCCGCGAGACCCGCGCCCCCGACCAGACCGAGCTTGAGAACCTGTCGTCTTGTCGTGCTCATCGTCGTTTCCTTCGGTTCGCCCCGACGCTTCTCGTGTCTCGTCAGTGACGTGGGGACAACCACGACGAGCCTCACGGCAGCCGCAGAGAACGGCCCATCCCCTGAACCCGGCGCGTTCGCGAGCTCGGCGCCTCGGGTTCACGACTCAGCCCGGTGTCGGCAGCAACTGCCTGTCCCGGTCTCCCCGTAAAGGTGAACCAGTACCAATGTCTGTCCTCCGGGAACCGGCAGGCAGGGCACTTCGACGGCCCCGGCGGCGCTGAAGGTCCCCCTGCGGGACGGTGCAGCGCGAGACGTACCGAACGCACTGGAACGCCAGTTTCGTGACGTGTCCACCGGGACGAGGCCACCGGCGAGGTCTCCAGAAGCACCTGAACCTCATCGCCCCGGCAGCCGGCCGGATCACCACCTCGGTCACATCCTCTGGTGATGTGGGCTCCCCACCTGGCTTCCTACCGTCCTGGACGTGGCCAGCACCCCGCTCGGCCCTCAGGGACCAAGGAGTCCGTCATGACGATCACCACCCGAGGCCTCACCCGAGCCGCCGGCTTCAGCGCCGCGGCCGCGGGACTGATCTTCGTCGCAGTCCAGATCAACCACCCGCCGATGGACGCGACCTCGGTCGCCACCACCGAGTGGGTGGTGCGCAACTCAGCGAAGGTCGTCATGGGTGCGCTGGCCCTCGTTGGCATCACCGGCACGTATCTGCGTCAGGTCCGTCAGGTCGGCGTGGCCGGGCTCGTCGGCTACCTGCTCTTCGGCGCCGGCTACGTGCTCATGATCGGTACCGAGGTCGTCTCCGCGTACGTCCTTCCGGGCCTGGTGAACCTCGCACCGGGGTACGTCGACGACATCCTCGTCGCGGCCGCCGGGGGGACGCCTACCGCAGACATCGGCGCGATGAAGACCGTACTCGCCGTCACCGGCGTCGGCTACATGGTCGGCGGCCTGATCTTCGGGATCGCCCTGTTCCGAGCTCGCGTCCTGGCCCGCTGGGCCTGTGCGCTCCTCGCTGTCGGCACCATCGCGACAGCGTCACTCGCGGTGCTGCCGGAGTCCTTCAACCGACCGATGGCGGTCCCGGTCGGCATCGCCCTCATCGGCCTCGGCGTGTCCCTCGTCCGGAACCCGGGGACGCCGGTCACCGAGACGGCTGCTGCCCGTCGCGTCGAGCTCGCGACCACGTGATGACCACCCGGCGTACGTCCGGACTGCCAGCGCAGGTGCCCCGCCAGTCCCGGTCGTCCCGCCAGCGCAGCTGGCCGGTGCCGGTCGGGGTGCTCGTGCTCAGCGCCATCCCGCTGCTGGCCGGACTGCTGCGGGTGGTCCAGCTGCTGGGCGGTCCCGAGCTGATCCCGGCCGACCACCGGTTCGCAAGGTTCCCGCTCCCCCTGGTCGCGCACATCGTCGGCGCCGGTACGTACCTGCTCGTCGGCATCCTCCAGTTCCTGCCGCGCTTGCGACGTCGGCACCGGCACTGGCACCGCCGCGCCGGCCGGGTCCTCGCCGGAGCCGGGCTCCTTGTTGCCGGGTCAGCACTGTGGATGACGCTGTTCTACGCGCAGAAGCCCGGCTCCGGTCAGCTGCTGGTCGTGCTGCGTCTGGTGTTCGCCGCCGCGCTGGCTGCGAGCCTGGTTCTGGGCGTGACCACGATCCCGCGCGGCGATGTCGCCGGTCACCGCGCCTGGATGATCCGTGCGTACGCCATCGGTCTGGCCGCCGGGACGCAGGCCTTCACCGGCAGTATCGGTCCCGCCGTGTTCGGTGCCGGCGTGGTGACGCACGACCTCGCCATGGGTGCGGCGTGGGTGGTCAACCTCACCGTCGCGCAGTGGGTGATCCGCCGCTCGAGCGTTGCTGAACCGACGCGCCGCCCTGACCGAGCTCTGCGTGGCACCGCCCCCGCGGGATCATCGTCATGACGGCGACCGGGCAGCAGGTCTACCAGCTGCGGGTCGCGGGGCATCTCGACGACCGCTGGTCCGAGTGGTTCGGCGATCTCGCGATCACCGGGCACGACGACGGTACGTGCACGCTGACCGGACCGGTGCTCGACCAGGCGCAGCTCCACGGCGTCCTTGCGCGGCTGCGCGACATCGGCGCCACCCTGCTGGCGCTCCAGGTGCTGGACGGTGGTCGGGAAGCGGGCGCCCGTATCGGCCCGTCGCCCACGCATCCACGACCCGTCGTCCGTGGGTGACGCGGAGCCGTCCGGACGGGGGTTCACCGGCCGGCCAGCAGTCCCAGCTCGTCGGCACGACGCAGGGCGGCACGGCGGTTGTTGACGGCGAGCTTGGCGTAGATGCTCTTGGTGTGTGTACGAACCGTGTTGAGCGACACAAACAGGTGCCTGGCGATCTCGGGACCGTCGAGCTCGGTGGCCAGCAGGGTCAGGACGTCGAGCTCGCGAGCGCTCAACACCTCGACGAGGCCGTTCGGTGCGGCGCGCTGCTGCCGTCCGAGGGCACCGCGACCGGGTGTTCGCGTGGCGGGGACCGCGCAGGCCACCGCCAGGGTCCGCCCGTACGACGAGGCTCCCGGCACCGCCGCCATGGCCTCGAACAGCGGGACGACGAGCGGGCCGTGCCTGGCGAATGAGCGCACCTCGCCCTCCGGCTCGGCGAGGCGGACGCCTCGGTCCATGAACATCAGCGCACCAGCCAGGTCGTCGCCGGCGCGGGCTGTCAGCGAGCGCAGGACGAGGATCTCGATGACGGTGGCGCCCCTGCCGCCGACGGTGGCGGCATCGAGCAGTCGCTGCAGGAGTCCGTCCGCCTCGACGAGCGCGGCCCGGTCGTCGGCGAGGCGATAGCGGGCGAGCAGGGCCTCGGCGAAGGTCACGTGCTCGAACTCGCGCAGGTACGACAGCTCCTGCGTCGCCGTCACGTCGTGGTCATGGGCCCATCGCTGGGCGGCGTCGAGGTCGCCGAGGCGGATCTGCAGCCTGGCGGCCGCGGCGTGCAGCGGTCGCACGTTCGGCGAGAAGTCGCCGAGGTACACCTGTTGGGCCTCCACCACGAGCTCGAGCGCTCGGGTGAGGTCGCCCTCGACCTCAGCGAGCGTTGCCGCAGTCGCCCGCGATCGGTAGGCGTACGCCGGCAGGCCGCGGTCGTCGCCCAGACCGCGCGCGGCCGCGAGGGACTCGCGAGCGGTCGTGAGGTCGCCGCGCTGCAGCGCCAGCTGCGCGCGCCCGACGTGGACGTCCGCCGTGCCGCGCCGTACCTCGCCGATGGGATCGCCGCAGACGCGTGTCGCGTCGTCGTACGTGATGTGGGCGTCCCTCAGCCGACCCTGGGCCATCTGGATCTCCGCCACGGTCAGGTAGCAACCGAGGGCGTCAGAGATGTGCCTCGCGCGCAGCAGCCCGTCGATGCAGGTGAGGTAGGAGCGGTGCGCGTCCTTCAGCCCGCCGCCCGCCCAGTGCGCGAGCCCGGACAGTCCGGCCGCGCCGGCAGGGACGACGTCATCGTCGGCCGTGGCGATGTCGATCGCCCGCTGGGCATGGAGGTGGGTCGCGGGCAGCTCGCCGGACACCAGCGACAGACCGGCCCAGTAGAGCTCGACGGCCGCGGGGACCCGGGCCAGCTCGGCGTCGTCGACGGCGACGACACCGGACCCGAGCCGGGTGGCGACGTCGCCGTCCGGGGCGAGGTAGGCGTTGATGGCGGGGAGGTGGCGCTCGATCTCGCGCAGCCGCCGCGCCACGTCCGCGAAGTCGTTGCTGGACATCAGGGCGCCGACGAAGCAGAGCGCGAGGACCGGACGCCGGTGCACCACCTCGTCGGGGAAGTCGTCGACCCAGCGCCGGAGCGTGGCCTCGTGCCGGTCGCGCCGCAGGGCAGGGGTGGCGGTCTCGACCAGGTCGGCGGCCCGGTCGAGATCACGGGCGCCCAGCGCGTGGTGCACCGCGTGGACCGGGTCGCCGATGCGCTCGTACCAGCGGCTGGCGCGCAGGTGCAGTCCCGGGACGAGGTCGGAACGCTCGCTGCGCAGACGCGCCTGCAGGACGTCGGCGAACAGGTGGTGGTAGCGGTACCAGCAGCGTTGGTCGTCCAGCGGCACGACGAACAGGTTCGCGCGCTCGAGCTGCTCGAGCATGCCCCTGCCGCCGGTCCGTTCGAGCACGGCGTCGCAGAGCTCGCCGCCGAGCAGGTCGAGGATCGAGGTCCGCTCCAGGAAGTCGCGGACCTCGTCGGACAGCTGGGACAGCACCTCGTCCACGAGGTAGTCGACGACGTGGCGATCGGTGCCGGCGAACCCGGCGATGAAGTCGCCGACGTCCTCGCGCCCCTGCATCGACAGGGCCGCCAGCTGCAGTGCTGCCGCCCACCCCTCGGTCCGGGACTGCAGCACCGACACCGCGGCCGGAGCGACCGGCAGGCCGCCGACGTCGGTGAGGTAGCTCGATGTCTCGGAGGTGGTGAAGCGCAGGTCCCCGGCTCGGATCTCGACGAGATCTCCGCGCGCCCGCAGCCGCGCGAGAGGGAGGTCGGGGTCGGCGCGGGTGCTGATGACGACATGCAGGTTCGGCGGCCGGCGCTCGAGCAGGAAGGTCATCCCCTCGGCCACCTCGGCGCCGTCGGCGAGGTGGTAGTCGTCGAGGATGAGGTCCACCTCGGTGGTCTGGGCCGAGACGTCATTGAGGACGGCGGTCAGCAGGGTCCTGGTCGCAGGCTGCCCCGCGTCGAGCAGAGGCAGCACGCTCGCCCCGACGCCGGGCGCCACCGCGTTCAGCGCGGTCACGACGTACCGCCAGAACGACGTGGCGCGGTTGTCGGACTGGTCCAGCGAGACGAACGCCACCGCGCGTGGCTCGGTCGAGACGCGGCTGAGCCACGAGGCGAGGACGGTGGTCTTGCCGAAGCCTGCGGGGGCCGAGACGAGGGTCAGCGCCGCCTCGGCCCCGACGTCCATGCGTTCGCTCAGCCGCGGCCGCGGCACGAAGGCGCCGCGCAGGTGCGGGGTGGCGAACTTGGTCGTGACGAGGGTGCTGGTCACGTCGAGCCCCCCTCCGGCGATCGTGCCCGATCCGAGGACCCTAACGATGTCCCGCGCCAGGCGGCCACGTTCGCGTCATGGTCGACGCGGGGTGGTCAGATCGTGATGACGAGCTTGCCGCATACCTGGCCGGAGGCGAGCCGCCGCATGGCCTCGGGGGCGTCACTGAGCGGGTAGGTCCGCTCGACGGCGGGAACGAGCGCCCCGTCCTCGACCAGGGCGGCGAGGCGCTCGAGGAACGAGTGGTGCTCCTTGGGCGGGACGACCGCCATGCGCTGGCCGATGAACGGTGAGACGACCAGGGCTCGTAGCTGGCGGTCCATACCGCCGGTGAGCCGTCCGCCGTCCTCGCCGCCGACGATGACCGCCGTCCCGTCGGGGGTGAGCGCCCTGCGCAGCCGTGAGACCGAGGGGTTGCCGGCAATGTCGATGACGACGTCGTAGGTGGTGCGCCCGTCGACGACGTCGTCGCGGGCGTAGTCGAGCACGTGGTCCGCGCCGAGCGAGCGCACGAAGGCGGCCTTGGCCGCGCTGCACACGCCGGTGACCTCAGCGCCGAGAGCCTTCGCGATCTGGACGGCGTAGCTGCCGACGCCGCCGGACGCACCGAGGACGAGCACCGTCTGCCCGGCTTCGACCCGGCCGACGTCGGTGACGGCACGCAGCGCAGTCGACCCCGAGACACCCAGTGCCGCGGCCTGCACGAACGTCAGAGCCGAAGGCTTGTGGGCGAGCTTGTCCTCGCGGACGGCCGCAAACTGCGCACAGGTGCCCCTGCCGATGCCGAACACCTCGTCACCCACCTGGAAGCGCGTCACCGCGGCGCCGACCGCGACGACGGTGCCGGCCAGGTCGATCCCGACGACCGCTGTCTTCGGCCGACGCAGGCCCAGGGCCAGCCGCAGGGCGTACGGCCTCCCGGTCATCAGGTGCCACGTGCCGCGGTCGAGCCCGGCCGCGCTCACCTTGACCAGCACCTGGGTCGCCTCGATCACCGGCTGGGCGATGGTGTCCAGGGTCCAGGTGTCCGCCGTCCCGTATCTGCTCTGGGTGATCGCCCGCATCGTCCGGGCCGGCGCCTGCTGGTGTGCTGCGGCGTGGGTCGTGCTTCGAGGCACTGAGCTCGTCATGTCGGGTCCCTCGTGTCGGTGAGCCCGGTCGGACTCCGTGAGCCTTACGGCGTAAGGTGATGCACGACAAGGTAGCCATACGCTGTAAGGTTGTCAACGTCGAACTGACCAGCGGCACGAGGAGGGCGAGCGAGAGACGTGGCGCGACAGCAGACGGGCAAGGTCCGCACGATCCGGGTACCGGTGACCAGGGAGCGTGCGTTGAGGGCCGCGGTGGCGATCGCGGACGCCGACGGGATCTCGGCACTGACCATGCGGCGGTTGGCCACCGAGCTGGGGGTCGAGGCGATGTCCCTCTACCACCACGTCGCGAACAAGGACGAGGTTCTCGACGGCATCACGGATCTGGTGGTCGGCGAGATCCAGGTGCCCCCGACCGGTACGGACTGGCGAACCGCCATGCACGACCGCGCGATCTCCGCACACGACGTCCTGCTGGCCCACCCCTGGTCCGCGATGCTGATCATGTCCCGTTTCAACATCGGTCCCGGCATGACCCGATACCTGGACGCGACCCTCGGACGCCTGCGCGAGGGCGGGTTCTCGATCCACGGGGCGCTCGACGCATGGCACACCCTGGACAGCCACATCTTCGGCTTCACCCTGCAGGAGCTGCAGCTGCCGTTCGACGCCGCGGACAACGCACAGGTGTCGGCCGACGCCATCGAGCTGTTCGACCCGACCCAGTTCCCGTACGTCGTCGAGGTGGTCACGGGGATCAGCCGGACCGGTCGGGTCGAGCACTTCGAGTTCGGTCTCGAGCTGATCCTCGACGGCCTCGAGCAGACCCTGCGGCGTCAGGTCGTCGCAGGCGAGCGCCGCAAGCCCGGCAGCTGACTCACCCTCACCTGCGCCGAGCTGGTGGCCTACCCGGCGAGCGGCGTACCGGTGCGCACCGACGACACCACGGCGCGGATGGCCCCGGACGTCGACGCCGCGGCGGTCTCGTCCGCGACGAGCATCTCGTGCGTGGCGCCGACGACGACCCGGTGCACCGAGTTGGTCGACAGCTGCGCCAGCCTGTCCTGGGTCGCGAACCAGCCGTCGGCGCTTCCGCTGCCCGCGGTGAGGACGAACAGCGGCAGGTCCCCGAGGGTGCGCAGCTCCGCCGCCTCCTGCATCGAGGCGTTGCCCTGCGCGAACTCGTCGATGGTCGACTGGAGGGTCGCTGGCACCGAGATGCTGGCCCGCACCTCCTCACGGGCCGGGGAGGGCAGCGACCCGTAGGAGACCAGGGCGTACAGACGACCGAGGCCGACGCGCGACACGACCGAGAAGAGGGCGCCGGCGTGGACCAGGACGTCGTTGCGGACCGCCGGTGCGACCGCACCGGGCCCCGCCGAGGTGGGCGCCGCCGCCGCCCACGGACGTGCCCTGCTCAACGGTGGAAGCGACGCGCAGTCGTGCTTCGAGCGCGCCCTGGACGCGCACGCGCGTTCGCCCCGCCGGCCCGATCGGGCCAGGACGGAGCTGGCGTTCGGCGAGTTCCTGCGGCGTTCGCGCCGTCGTGTCGACGCCCGCGAGCACCTTCGAGCCGCTCTCGGGACCTTCGAGGACCTCGGCGCTGAACGCTGGGCGACCCGGGCCCGGCACGAGCTCCGGGCTTCGGGCGAGACCTCGCGCAAGCGCGACTTCGGGAAGGCGGCCGACCTCACGCCCCAGGAACGGCACGTCGCCGAGCTGGTCCGCCGGGGCCTGAGCAACCGCGACGCCGCCGCCCAGCTGTTCCTGTCGCCGCGGACGATCGACTTCCACCTGCGCCACGTGTTCGCGAAGCTCGGCGTCAGCTCGCGGGCGGAGCTCACTGCACTCGACCTGCACTGAGCCCCCGGGAAAAGGTCAAGGCCCCCAGCCGAGAGGCTGGGGGCCTTGACTCTCACGCACATCCTCGTAGCGGGGGCAGGATTTGAACCTGCGACCTCTGGGTTATGAGCCCAGCGAGCTACCGAGCTGCTCCACCCCGCGCCGAACGACCGTGCGGCCGTACGTCTTGAAGGTTACGTCAGGACGTACGGCAGGGGCAAATCGGCCGGGCTCACCTCGTCGTCGTCGGGACGAGGGTCGGCTGCGAGAGCGCCGTCCCCGTGGCCGACGGCGCGGGTGAAGCGGTGGTCGTCGGGGTGGTCGTCGGAGCGGCCGTGGGGGTGCCGGTCGCGGGGGCGACCGGCACCTGGGCGTCGGCGGCCACGGCCCGGGCCAGCGCGTCCTGCAGCGCCTTCTGGGCCACGCCGTACGCGGCGAAGTCCTGCTTCGCCAGCGCCGCCTGACCGTCCTTGATCGCCTGCTGCGCGTCGGCGAGCGCCGCCTTCAGCTGCTGCGATGCGCTCTGGGCCGGGCCGGTCGGGGGCGGGTTGTTCCCGCCACCCCCCACGTTGCCGTCCGGCGCCGTCGCACCGGAGTTGCCGCCGAACACCTGGTTCAGCGCCTCGTCCAACGTGTCGGCGAACCCGATCTTGTCGCCGAAGGAGACGAGCACCTTCTGCAGCAGCGGGTACGACGTCGCGCCGGCGCCGCGCACGTACACGGGCTGCACGTAGAGCAGACCGCCACCGACGGGAAGGGTGAGCAGGTTGCCGCTCTCGACCCGGGAGTTGCCCCCGGCCGATCGCAGCAGGTTCAGGTTCTGCGACACCGTCGGGTTGGCGTTGAAGTTGTTCTGCACCTGCCCGGGCCCCGAGACCACGGTGTCCTTCGGCAGCTGCAGCACGCGCACCTGGCCGTAACCGGGGCGCTTGACCCCCGCGGTCGTCCCCGGGTCGGCGTCGACGGCGGCGAAGGCCGTCAGCACGTTGCGCGTGCCGGTGCCGCTGGGGATGAACGTCGACGTCAGCGAGAACGACGCAGCGTCGGTGCCGGGCATCTGCAGCGTCAGGTAGTACGGCGGCTGGTCGACGCCGGCGGCCTTGGTCGGGTCGTCCGGCACCCGCCAGAAGTCGCTGCCGCCGTAGAAGGTGCCTGGGTTGGTGACGTGGTACCGGGCGAACAGCGTGCGCTGCACCTTGAACAGGTCCTCGGGGTAGCGCAGGTGCGACATCAGGTCGGACGACACCTGCGACAGCGGCTTGACGCTGCCGGGGAACGCCTTCATCCACGTCTTGAGGATCGGGTCGCTCGCGTCCCACGCGTAGAGCGTGACGCTGCCGTCGAAGGCGTCGACGGTGGCCTTGACCGAGTTGCGGATGTAGTTGATCTGCTCGGCCGGCAGCGCGGCGACGGCGCCCTGGCGGGCGGTGATCGAGTCCTCCGTGGCCCGGTCGAGCGTCGTCTTCTGGGCGTTGGGGTAGGCGTCGGTCGTCGTGTAGCCGTCCAGGATCCACTTGACCCGGCCATCGACGACCGCGGGATACGGGTCACCGTCCAGCGTCAGCCAGGGGGCGGCCTTCTCGACGCGGTCCCTCGGGTTGCGGTCGTACAGGATCCGCGACGAGTTGCTGATCCGGTTGGACAGCAGGATGTTCTGCTCCTGGAACGTCAGCGCATACGCCGCCCGCCGGGCGAACGAGCTCAGCGCGACGCCGCCCTTGCCGGCGTACGTCGTGGTCGTGTTGCCGTTCGCGCTGGCGTCCGGGTAGTCGAACTCGAACGGCGTGGCGCCCGCCGGGGCACCCACGATCGAGTACGTCGGGGACTGCTCGCCGAAGTAGATCCGCGGCTCGTACGTCCCGAGCTCACCGGTCGGCGGGATGTCGCCCTCGTAGAACACCGGCTTGCCGTCGGTGGTGCGCCGCGTTCCGTAGGCGGCGACCAGGCCGTACCCGTGCGTGTAGTACGTGTGGTCGTTGACCCAGTTGCGCTGTCCCGCAGCGATTCCGCCCAGCTGCAGCTCGCGCACGGCGATCACCGTGTCGCGGGACTCGCCGCCGATGCGGTAGCGGTCGACGTCGAGGGAGTCCGGGAACGCGTAGTACTGGCGCACCTGCTCGAGCTGGCGGAACGCGTCCGACACCAGCGAGGGGTCGAGCAACCGGATGCCCGGCACCGTCTCGGCGTCGTTGCGCAGCTGGCCGGACGTGGCCGTCGTCTGGGCCTTGTAGTCGGCGACGTCGACCGCCTGCAGCCCGTACGCCGCACGGGTGGCCTCGATGTTGCGCTGGATGTACGGCGACTCTCGGGTGCCCTCGCTCGGACGCACCTGGAACCGTTGCACCGCAGCGGGATACAGGCCCCCGACCGCGATCGCGCAGATCAGCAGCAGGCTGACGCCGATCGCGGGCAACCGCCACGAGCGGGTCCAGATCGACACGACGAACAGCAGCCCGACCACGACGGCCGCGATGGCCAGGAACAGCTTTGCCGGGAGCACGGCGTTGACGTCGGTGTACGTCATGCCGGTGAAGTCGCTGGCCAGCGTGTGGCTCGCGGTGGTCAGGGAGTAGCGGTCCAGCCAGTAGCTCGCCCCGCGCAGCAGCAGGAACAGCCCGATCAGCACCGACAGGTGGACCCGGGCCGCGTTGGTGGTGCGGTCGCCGCCGCCCTGCAGCCGCAGCCCGCCGTACAGGTAGTGCGTGACGAAGGCCGCGAGGGCCGACAGCACCACGCAGGCGACGAGCAGGCCGAGCACGAACCGCAGCAGCGGCAGGGTGAAGACGAAGAACCCGGCGTCCAGGTTGAACTGGCGGTCGCGCACCCCGAACGGCGTGCGGTTGGCCCACAGCAGCACGACCCGCCACGCCTGCGAGGTGGTGGCGCCCGCGATCAGGCCGATCGCGACCGGGATGACGATGGTCGCGAGGCGCCGCAGGGGCTCGACCTGCTCGCGGTAGCGGTCCAGGCTCGCCTGCTCCGGCGAGACCGGCGCGTAGATCGGCCGCGTGCGGTACCCCAGTGACAGGCTCAGCGCCACCGATCCGCCGGCCAGCAGCGCGCCGACGAGGAACAGCAGCGTGCGCACCCCGAGGGTGGTCGTGAAGACCTCGCTGAACCCCACCGACCGGAACCACAGCAGGTCGACCCACAGCCGGGTGGCGACCACGAGCAGCACCACGAGGAAGGCGACGATCACCAGCGTCGGCAGCAACGCCCCCCGACGACGCGGCGGCACCACGGGGCGCCCAGGTCCTTGACGTCGACCCCAGGTCGGGTTGAAGCTCACGCCGTTCCTCTCACGCCGTCATCAGGATGTGCGACGGCGCATCCCAGGCGTCAACTTACCGGCGGCCCGACAGGTTCCCGACCGGCGCAGCCGGTGCGGCACGATGGGGCCGTGAGCGACACCCTGACCCGAGCCGTCCTGGAGGCCGAGCGCCACGTCGCGCAGCAGGGGTGGGACCAGCCCCCGCGGTTGTTCGCCCTGGTGCGCACCGCCGCCCTGCTCGAGCGCGAGCCGGGCCTGCGCGCCCACCTGGACCCGCAGTCCGTCGCGATGTCGGTGGCCGACCCCTCGCACCTGACCGCCGTCGAGCAGGACGGCCTGGCCCCGACGTCCTCGATCGAGTCCGTGCTGGGCCAGCTCGCGTGGGGGCCGGAGGTCGACGGGGTCGCGCTGTGCGTCGAGCGCCTCGTGGTGCCGCCGGACGCCGAGCGCGACCTGCCGCAGGACGCCGCCGCGGCGATCGACCACCTCGCGGCCCATCCCGAGCGACAGGACGTGCGGATCCTGGCGGCGGTGCTGCGCGAGGGAGCGCAGCAGTGCGCGATCCGCCAGCGGGGGCACGACGAGGCGGGCTCGGTCGCCGTGGGTCCCGACCTGGTGCCGGGACTGGTTGCCGCTCTGCGCGCGACGCTGGACTAGGGGTTCAGCGGCAGGTCGGCAGCGCCGAGCCGCGGCCGGCGGCGATCGCCTGGACCGCGATGCGGGACTCGTGCAGCGACGCCGTCCGCACCACGCGCAGGCCCTCGGGCACGTTGCCGACGACCTCGCCGCAGTTCGCCGCCGGCGCCAGGAACCATCGCGCGCCCGCGGACCTCGCGCCGACCAGCTTCTGGGCGATGCCACCGATCGGACCGACGACGCCCGCAGCGTCGATCGTGCCGGTGCCGGCGACCTGGACTCCCCCGGTGAGCTCACCGGGGGTGAGCAGGTCGTAGATCCCCAGCGCGAACATCATCCCGGCGCTGGGTCCACCGACGTCGCGGGTGGCGAACTTCACGTCGACCGGGAACCGGAAGGTCGGGGCGAGCCCGACGCCCAGGATCGTGCGGCCGTCCTGGCTCGTGGTCGTCGTCCGCTCCTGCACGCTCGCGCCCGCGCGGCGGACCGTGACGGTCACCGGCGCACCCGGCTGCAGACCGCTGACGGCGGCCCGCACGGCGGCCGAGTCGGCGACGTCGACGCCGTCGACGCCGGTGATGACGTCGCCGGCCCTCAGCACCGAGGCCGCGGGCGCCGTCCCGCTCACCTCGGCGATCGTCACCGTCTCGGGGACGGCGAGCCCGACCTCGCGCAGGCCCGCAGCGGTGGCGCTCTGCTGAGAGTCCGACATCTCGGCGGCGTTCTCGGTGCTCACCTGGGCCTCGGTCTGGCCGGGCGGGAACACCTCGTCCTGCGGCAGCACCGCCTGCGACCGCGACAGCCACGCCTGCAGCACCTGCGGCAGCCGCAGCGTGCGGCCGGGGCCGCCGTAGACCGACACGGTGGTCATGTCGAGGGTGCCCTTGGCCGGGTAGGTCGCCGCCCCGGTGATGCTGATCAGGCGCGTCGACCCGACCACCCCGAGCACGTTGGTGACCGGGCCGGGGGCGTAGATGGCGTACGGGGCGGGGACGAGGGCGATCACCGCGCCGATGACCAGGGCGAGGAACCCGGACACCAGCAGCGTCGTCGACCGGCCGCTCAACCGCTCGGGCGCGGCGGGCGGAGCCAGGACGTCGACCGCGGGGGGCTGCACCCGAAAAGCGTAACCGCCGCCCTCAGGGCAGCCCGACCCACTCGTCGGCGCCGTCGTCGAACTGCTGGTGCTTCCAGATCGGGACCGTGGACTTCAGGGTGTCGATCAGGTCGCGGGCCGCGGCGAACGCCTCAGCCCGGTGCGGGGCGCTGACCGCGACCACCACGGCCAGGTCGCCGATCGCCAGGTCGCCCACCCGGTGGGTCGCGGCGACAGCGGTGACCTCGTGCCGCTCCGCCACGGCCTCGGCCACCGCCTGCAGCTGCGCCGCCGCCGTCGGGTGCGCCGAGTAGGCGAGGGCGCTGACCGCCCGGTCACCGTCCTCGTCGCGGACCGCGCCGACGAACACGCAGGTGCCGCCCGCGGCCGGGTCGGCGACCGCGGCCAGCACCTCGTCCACCGACAGCGGCGTCTCGCGCACCTGCGTCAGCCGAACCCGCTGCCCGCTCATGACCCTCCGTCCCGGCGGCGTCGCCGCCGCACGATCGCTGCCGTTCCGACCAGCGCCACGGCGGCGCCGGCCGCGCCCATCGCCGCGTCCTTGCGGTCCAGGCGCCGCGAGGCCACGGCGTGGTGACCGCTCACCTGGTCCAGCAGCACGCCCAGGCAGGTCGGGTTGTCGTACGTCGGCGACCAGCCCGCGTCGACCAGCCGCTGCGACGAGACCGCCCAGGGCCGAACGACGTAGGCGAGGTCGCTGGCCGGCGCGGGCAGGACGCCGATCCGGTGCAGCCGCTCGGCGGTGCTGAACGCCATCGCCTGGGTCAGCTCGACCCGCCGCATCCCCGACAGGCCCTCGATCTCGGTCTGCGACATCACACCCGGCGATCCCACGGTGAGCGAGCCGTCCAGCTCGGCGGCGACGGCGACCGCCACCGCCTCGGCGAGGTCGTCGACGTGGCAGAACTGCCACGTCATCTCGCTCTCGCGCAGCGCCAGCAGCCGCGGGGCCTCGAAGTGGCGGCTGACCACGGTGTCGACGTCCGGGCCGACCAGCGCGGCCGGGCGGACGACGGTGACGGCGAGCCCGGGGTGGGCGCGCGGCACGCGCGCCAGCACCTGCTCGACCTCGACCAGGTCACCGACGACGCCGGCGTCCGGCAGCGCGCGGACGGGCGCGTCGTCCGGCAGCGGCGACGGACCGGGTTCGCTCGCGAGGTCGCTCGAGATCAGGACCATGGCGCTGGTGACGGCGACCAGGCGCCGGGCGCCGACCGCCGCCGCGCCGGTGGTGACCGCCTGCGCGCGGCGCACGATGTGTTCGCGGCGCTCGGCCACCGGCGTGGTGAGGGTCGACTGCAGGTCGACCGCGGGGGCGAGCAGCACGACGACGTCCGCGCCGCGCAGCAGGTCGGCCACCGCCGGCGTGTCCAGGGCACCCACCCGCCAGGTCGCCCCCGTCGCGGACCCGCGCACCGTGTCGACCGCGACCACCCGGCCCACCTCGGCTCCGACGCGGGCGACCAGCCGCTCGGTGACCAGCGCGCCGAGCGCACTCGCCGCACCGGTGACCGCGACCGTCGGGCCGCTCGGGGCGGGCGCCGCTCGGCGGGCCCGCGAGCGGGCGGGGGAACTCACGTCGACCTCCCGCTGTTGGTCAGTACGGTGGATGTCCGGCACGGGCATCTTGTCAGCACGAGGGTGGAGTGAGGCGACGTGAGCGGGCGGCCGATGGGTTTTGGACCGAACGACGGCGGCGACGGGGACGACGACGGGGACCGCCACGAGGGCACCCCCCCGCCCGACCCGATGGCCGAGATGCTCGGTCAGCTGATGGGTCCCGGCGGCGCTGACGAGCTGGCCAAGGCGATGGAGGCCGCCGGCGTCGGGCCGGTCGACCCCTCGCAGCTGACGGCGATGATCGGCCAGGTGCAGCGGATGCTCGCGACCCCGGGTGACGGGGGGCCGGTGAACTGGGCGCTGGCCACCGACATGGCCCGCCAGGCGGTCGTCGAGCACGGCGACAGCAGCATCGGCGCCGCCGAGCGGCGGGCGGTCGAGGACGCCGTCCGGCTCGCCGACGTCTGGCTCGAGGAGCGCACCACCCTGCCCGCGGCGACCACCCGCGCCCTGGCGTGGAGCCGCGCCGAGTGGGTCGAGGGCACCCTGCCGGTCTGGAAGCGCCTGGTCGAGCCGGTCGCCACCAGCGTCTCGACCGCGATGACCGCGGCGATGACCGAGCAGCTGCAGCACCAGGCCCCGCCCGAGCTGGCGGCGATGATGGGCTCGGCCGAGGCGATGATGCGCCAGGTCGGCGGGTCGGTGTTCGGCCTGCAGCTGGGTCAGGCGATGGGTGCGCTGGCCACCGAGGTGGTCAGCGGCACCGAGGTCGGCCTGCCGCTGGTCGCGGACGGCACGGTGGTGCTGCTGCCCGCGAACGTCACCGCCTTCGGTGAGGGTCTGGACGTGCCGGCCGACGAGGTGCGGCTCTACCTGGCCCTGCGCGAGGCGGCCCGCGCGCGGCTGTTCGCGCACGTGCCGTGGCTCGGGCCCTACCTGCTCGGCGCCGTCGAGGCGTACTCGCGTGGGATCGTCATCGACACCAGCCGGATCGAGGAGGCCGTGCGCGGCGCCGACCCGAGCGACCCGGCGTCCATCCAGCACGCCCTGGCCGAGGGTCTGTTCGAGCCCGAGAACACCCCGGCGCAGACCGCGGCCCTGCAGCGGCTCGAGACCGCGCTCGCGCTGGTCGAGGGCTGGGTCGAGGTGGTCGTCACCGCCGCGGCTGGCCAGCTGCCGCACGCCGACGCCCTGCGCGAGACGGTCCGCCGACGGCGCGCGACCGGCGGCCCCGCCGAGCACACGTTCGCCGCCCTGGTCGGGCTCGAGCTGCGCCCGCGGCGGATGCGCGACGCCGCGGCGCTGTGGAGCGTCATCGAGGCCTCGCGGGGCGTCGCGGCGCGCGACGGCGTCTGGGCGCACCCCGACCTGATGCCCACCGCCGAGGACCTGGACGACCCGGTCGGCTACACCGAGCGCCGCCTGGCTGCCGAGCAGCAGTCCGCCGACGTGGACGCCGCGATCGCGGCGCTGCTGGACGAGCGCCCGGACGCCGACCCCGCCCGGTGAGCCTGCACGCGGACGCGGTGGCGGTGCTGACCGGCTACCGACCGGTCGAGGCGGACCAGCAGCGGCTGCGCGGCCAGTACCTGCGCCACCTGGCCGAGCACCCGGACGGCATCTGGCGCGACGGGCCGCCGGCGCACCTGACCGCCAGCTGCTTCGTGCTCGACCGCAGCCGCACACGGGTGCTGCTCACGCTGCACCGCAAGGGCGGGTTCTGGGTGCAGCTCGGCGGCCACCTCGAGGCCGGTGACCAGACGCTGGCCGGCGCCGCGCTGCGCGAGGCCACCGAGGAGTCGGGCCTGGCCGACCTGGACCTGCGCCCCCACCCCGTGGGCCTGCACCGGCACGAGCTGTCGGCCGCCTTCGGCCGCTGCCGCGAGCACCTGGACGTCACCTACGTCGCGACCGCGTCCGGCGACCTGCCGCCCATCGTGAGCGACGAGAGCGTGGACGTGGCGTGGTGGCCCGTCGACCAGCTGCCGCCGACGGCCGTGCCGGACCTGCGCGCGCGCCTCGACCACCTGGTCGGTGTCGTGCGCTGACCCCGCACCGGCTCGGGGGTCAGTCGGCGAGCATGGCGCCGCCGCCGGCCAGGTCGACCACCGCGCGGCCGGCCATCGCGGCGGCGAACGCCTCGATCGGGTAGGACGTCATGCCGCCCAGCCCCTGCACCCGCCGGACCAGGCCGTCGGCCCCGAAGGTGTAGCGCAGGCTCTCGCCCGGGGCGCCGTACCCGCCGGTCTCGGTGACCCGCAGCGTCGCGTCGTCCTCGACCACCAGCCGGGTCGGCGCCGCGGTCGGGTCGTCGCCGCCCGGGTCGAGCACCAGCAGGTGAGCGCCGAAGCGGACGACGTCGACGACGCCCCACAGGTTGGCGAACCGACCGACGAACCGGTCCAGCGCCTCGGGCGCCGACGCCGGCGCCGGCTCGGCCTCGAGCCGGGCGGCGAGGTCGACCAGCTTGACCAGGCCGCGGGTCAGCGCGTGGGCCGGGCCGTCGATGGCGTTGGTGAACACCGACACCGCCAGCCGAGCCGTCGGGTCGAGCACCGTGCGGGTGATGTGGCCGGGGTAGCCGCCACCGTGGCCCACCACCCGGCGGCCACCGACGTCCTCGACGGCGAAGCCGAGCCCGTAGTGGCCGTCGTCGCCACCGACCTCGACCTCGGGCCGGCGCATCAGGCGCTTGGCCGGCTCGCCCAGCAGCCGCTCGTCGCCGGCGAAGTGCGCCGCCGCGTACGCCACCGTCTCGGCCGCGGTGCTGAAGAAGCCGGTCGCGGCAGCCATCGACGCGGTGTCGACGTGCTCGATGACCGCCCGGTCGTCGGCGTAGGCCAGCGCCGTGTGGCCCGCGGCGTACTCACCGAGGCGCGCGGGGTCGAGCTCGGGGCCGGTGCGCACCAGCCCCAGCGGACGCACGACGTGGTCGGTGACGTGGTCGGCGTAGGAGCTGCCGGTGACCGCCTCGATGACCATCCCCAGCAGCGAGTAGGTGATGTTGGAGTACTTGAACCGCTCGTTGGCCGGCAGGACCGCGGCGTCGTCCAGGGCGATCGCCTGCAGCGCCGCCACGTCCGGGAACGGGCGGGCCAGCTGCCAGTGGTCGCTGTCGGCGCCGTCACGGACCACCCCACCCGAGTGGCTGAGCATCTCTCGGACGGTGACGCCCGCGATCGGCGACCCGGCGAGGAACGGCAGCCAGGTGGCGGCGGGGTCGTCCAGGCGCAGGCGACCGGACTGGGCCAGCTGCAGCACCGCAACGGCGGTGAAGGTCTTGGAGTGCGAGGCGATCCGGAACAGGTGCTCGGGGGTCAGCACCGCCCCGCTGCGCAGGTCGGCGACGCCGTGGGCGCTCGAGAGCACCAGCCCGTCGTCGAACCACACGGCGGCCTGGACGCCCGGCACCCGCAGCGCGTGCCGGCGGTGCGCCAGCCAGGTGTCGGCGTACCGGACGGCGTCGCGCACGGCCGAGGCGGTCAGGACGGGGGCTGGCTGGGTGCTCACGCCCAGGACCCTAGGTCGTGCCCGGCCGGACGCTCGACGTCACCCTGCTCGTCGTCACCCTGCTCGTCGTCACCGTCGTCGACGTCACCCTGGTCGCCGGCCCCCGGCTCGCGCGCGCCGGACGAGAAGCCCTCGAGGAACCCGCGGGCCCGCTCGGTGCGCGGGTAGGCGGCGACCAGCGCCCAGAACCGCGGGCCGTGGCTGGGCTGCAGCAGGTGCGCGAGCTCGTGCACGAGCACGTAGTCGAGCACCCAGGACGGCATCGACCGCAACCGCGTGCTGATCCGGATGGTGCCCTGCGAGGGCGTGCACGAACCCCACCGCGAGCGCTGGTTGTCGACCCAGGCCACGCTGACCGGCCGGGCCAGCCCGCCCAGGTGGGCCCGGGACAGCGTCGCCGCCCGCTCGGCCAGGTCGGCGTCGCTGGGGCGGGTGCGGCGGTCCTTGGCCGCCAGCCGGGCGATCATCGTGGCGACCCACTCCTGCTCCTGGCGGCGGGTGAAGCCGGCCGGGATGAGCACGATCGTGCGCCCGTCCTCACGGTAGGCGCTGACCGTGCGGCGGCGCCGCGCGCTGCGGCGAACCTCGATCTGCGAGTCCATGTCGGCACCGTACCCACCGGGTCCGACAACCGGCGCCGCTGAGCACGTCCTGCACGCGGTCGTGCTCCTGGTCTATGGTGGCGGCGCTCGGTGAGCACGAGGGCACCCGGTCCTCCAGCTCGGCTCGACCGCAGGTCAGCGCCTGCGCCACCGCGGTAACGACCCCACCGACGACCCCGCACAGACCTAGAGGAGAACTCATGGCCGAGACCGGCGAGACCTACACGGGCAGCTTCTACTGCGTGAAGTGCAAGGAGAAGCGCGA
>JBBQGB010000053.1:0-23206 GCA_038322575.1 Actinomycetales bacterium | reverse complement strand
TGACGACGGTCAGGTGCGCGCCGGGGCGTCGGACGTCGGCCGGCTGCTGGCAGTCCAGGTGGTGCCGCATGATCTCGACCATCGCGTCCAACCGGCGCCGGGCCGGGGTACGCCGTTCGACCCCGTCGGCGCCGGGGTTGGGTCCGGACAGGGGTTCGATCGCGGCGCAGATGATGGCGAGGGACTCCGGGTCCAGGTCACCGCGGGCGATCCCGGCGCCGTACAAGGTGGACGCGAAGGTGATGCCCGCCCGCTCACGCTGTTCGGTCTCGTCGCGGGCGGTCCCGTGCGGGTCGACGTGGGACGCGAAGTACCGCCCGGCGCGGGCCAGCTCGGCCGGGTTCAACGCGGCGGCGTGCTCCAGGAGCACCCGCTCACCGTTCAGGCGCGTGTCCTCGGGCAGAGCCGAGGGCAGCTTGTCGAGAACTGTGGTGATCACCTGCGCCTGACCGATCCCGATCACCCCGGACGCGACCGCGTCCGCGGTGTGCGTGCAAGTGGTGCGCAGCGCCGCGGCGGTGTCGACCGCCCGCGACGCCTCCGACGGGGAGACCAGGCACGTGCCGCGCAGGAACGCCTTCGTGGACCCAGCCCCCACCACCTGGGCCGCGCCGCGGACGTGGACCTCACCGACCCGCCGCAACCACTCGCCCTCGGCCTGGTCGATCAGGCGCCGCAGGTCCGCGACGTCGGTGAGCAGCGACCCGGCGTCCACGCCGTGCAGGTCCTCGGACTGCAGCACGGACACCGCGTCGCGCACGGCGACGAGCGCCTCGCTCAGTGCCCTGCTGCTGTCCACGTCTCACACGCTAGCGGCCACCACCGACAGTCCCGAGGTCCTCAGAACCGTTCTGGCACAACGACTTTCGAGAACTTTGGGCGACCGCCCGCTACCGTCAGCGACGGCCGCGGGGGTGTGCACGATTGCCGGCCCGTGGGCGCAGGCGTGGGTGCAGCGAAGGTGGGGTGATCACCCCGGGATGGCTGCACCCACGCCCGCACCGCCGGGGGCGCGCCGACGCCGTCCGGCCTGCACCCACCGACGTGGGTGGTTCGGGGTCGAGTCAGCAGGACGGTCACGTCCCTCTTGACGAACCCACCCCGCAGCACGACTTCGGGACTACCCTTGAGGCCGCAGGAGGGAGCGCGTTGTGGGAGACCATCACGACGAGGCTCAGGCTCAGCACGGGCCGTCGGTTCGAGGTGCCCGACCGGGCGCCGCAACAGCCCAGGCCCGGCTGCATCGGATGCGCACTGCTACTCGACCCGGCTGGATGCGCCCGGGTCGCACCTCGACGGCCTGGCGTGGGCGTACCGCCCGCAGTGGCCTGGTGGCCGTGATTGCGGTGCTGGCGTCGCTGCTGACGCCGTCCTCTGCGCCCGCCTCGGCCGCCGTCCACCAGTCGCTGACGCTGTCGATACCCACCACGGTGGAGACCTCGATCGGTGTCCCGGTCACGGGGGTCGTCCTGCCGGTCACCCCGGGTCGCCCGGTGTCGCTGATGCGGTGGTACCTGTCCGGGACGACCTGGCACCTCGCCCACCCCAGACGGAGCACTCCGGAGAACGCCGACGGCGCCTTCGCGACCACGACGTTCTTCTCCGCAGGGGGCACCTACCGGGTCCGTGCGGTGGCGGAGGCCTACCAGGGCCTGCCTGCCGCGGCGTCCCCGACGGTCACGGTCAGGGCGCACCAGCCGTACGCGCGCCCGACCCCGTCGCCGGCCATCGTCGACGGTGAGGTCACGAAGGTCCGGGGGACCCTGCCGGGCATCACGGCCGTCCGCCAGATCTGGGTGCAGCGCCGCAGGGCCGGGTCGACGGTGTGGACCACGGTCGCCAGGGTCGCCTCGAACCGGTCCGGCTCCTACGTCGCGGCGGTGCGGGCACCGCGCGCCGGGTCGTACGCGTTGCGTGCCTACGCGCCGTCGTTCATCGTCTCCGGCCGGCGCGGGCCGGCGATCGTCACCCCGGCCACACCATGGTCGGTCGTCGCCCAGGCCGGCTCGCTGTCGGTTCCATCGACGATGGTGGCGGGTACCGAGTTCGCCGCTCGCAGCAGCTTCGGTCCGGCCCGCTCTCTGCGCCCGGTCGCCCTCCAGGAGCTGCGCGCGGGCTCGTGGGTCACGCTGGTGACCCACGGGCAGAACCCCGACGGCGGCACCGCTACCGGCATCACCATCTTCAGGTGGACCTCCCCTGCCACAGCCGGCCTCGTGACCTACCGGGCGCTGACGCTGGCCAAGGACGGCGCGCCCGCGTTCGCCACTTCGGTGCGGGTGGTCGCCGTGGTCGCAGCCCCACCGTCGTCCGGTACCAGCAGATCAGCGCCGACGACGACCACACCTGCATGGTGACCAGCGGCGGTGCCGTCACGTGCTGGGCCACCAACAGCTTCGGTCGGCTCGGCTAGGGCAGCGGGGCGAAGCCGCGAACGTGCGCGCCGAGCCAGCGCAGGCTGCTCGGCAGCAGTCCCTGCCACAGCGAGATCCGGTGCCCAGCGTGCTGCAGCACCGTCGCGTCGACGGCCATCGGGGCGCGGACGCCGCGCAGCAGGGCGGCGCTGGAGCCGTACGAGACGGCGTCGGTGTGCGAGGTCTCGACCCACAGGGCCACCGGCGGCGGTGCCCGCCGCGAGAGCCGGATCAGGTCGTAGCGTGCGGTCAGGGGGCTGCCGGCCGGGTAGGGCAGGTAGGTGGGGCTGAAGTCGGGCCGGAAGTAGCCGCCCATGACGATCGCCGCCGCGTACTGCGCGGGGTGCAGCATCGTGGCCATCGCCGCGCACCAGCCGCCCGCCGACAGCCCGATCGTGGCCCACGACGACCGCTGCGGCGCGACCCGGAGGGTGCGCGCGACCCAGTCGGGCACGTCCCGGGTCGCCCAGGTCTCGATCGCCGGCGTGCCGGCGACGCCGTCGACGCACTCGGTGTCGACGCCGGGGGGCACTTCCAGCTGGGGCGAGACGATCAGCAGCGGGCGGATGGTGCGCGCCGCCGCCGCGGTGTCGACCGCGTTCGCCAGGTCCATCGGGCCCAGCCACTGCATGGCGGTGCCCGGGTAGCCGTGGAAGGTCTCGAGGACCGGGTAGCGCACGGCCGCCTGCGCACCGTCGCGGTAGCCCGGCGGCAGTCGCACGACGACGGTGCCCGTCACGCCGCTGAGCGGCCCGCTCACCTGGAAGGTCAGGACGTCCCCGCCCGTCGGCAGGGCGGGCAGCGGACCGGGCGGGACCGTGGCTGCGGGGCCGGACGGCGTGAGCGTCGTCGCCGCGGACGCCGAGCCGCCGCGCTGCAGCGCCGCGCTCGTGGTGGCGCCGCCGAACGCCCCGCCGAGGTCGGCCCACCCGGCGTAGAACAGGAACTGGGCGTTCAGCTGGGTGGCGGCGGTGAGCAGCACCAGGGCGTTGACGCCCAGCACGAGCACGGTGCGCGTGATGACCGCCCGCACGCCCGGCCCGGCCCACCGCGGCCACAGCCACACGGTCGTGACGACCGCGGCGATGGTGACCAGCAGCACCAGCGTCAGGAACGGGTCACCGGTCAGCGTCACGGCTCACCCGGCCACCGTGGGCACCGCGGCGAGCAGGACGCGGGCGATCAGCGCGTGCCCGGCGGCGTCGGGGTGGTCGCCGTCGTCAGCCAGCAGCGGGGTCGGGTCGACGTCACCCGCGCCCTTGAACGGCGCGTACAGGTCGACCGGGATGGCGTCGTGCGACCGCACCGCGGCTGCGATCTGCGCGTTGAGGCAGCGGGTCAGCGCGTCGCTCCAGCGCAGGTACGCCGACCCTCGGTCGGCCGCCGCGACGTCGCCGTCCTCGAACACGTTCCAGTACCCCGAGACCAGCACCTGGGTGCGCCGGCCGGCCCGCAGTGCGGCCACCTGGTCGAGGACGCGGCCGACGTCCGCCCCGACCCGCGTCAGGGCCGCGCCCTCGCTGCCTGAAGCGCATCCCCCAACCGTCGACAGGGTCGACGCGGACGCGTCCCACCGGTCCAGGGCCGGCTGCAGGTCGTTGGCGCCGATCGTCACGACGACGACGTCGGCCCGCTGCACGGCCAGCCGCACCGCTGGGTCCTCGGTGACCCGCGAGGCCAGGTCGGCCGCCGTCAGCCCCGGCTCTCCCAGGTTGACCGGGCTGACGCGCACGTGATCGCGGGCGGCCAGCAGGCCGGCCAGCTGGTCGACGAACGGGGTGCAGTCGCAGCTGGACCCGCTGGTGACCGAGTCGCCGAGACCGAGCAGCGACACCGGCCGCGCTGGGCTCGTGACGACGGTCGCGGCCTGCGGCTCGGCCAGCGTGCGCCGAGCGGGCGGGGCCGTCGTCGGCTGCGCCCGGGCCGAGGCGGGCGGCGCCACCGCAGCCACGGCCAGCGGGACGAGGCCGGCGAGCGCGAGGGCGAGCACCACGGCGTGCAGCGACCGGCGCAGGGCCTTGGCCGCCGGGCGAGCCGCGTGCGCGCGAGGGTCAGGCACGCGTGGCACCCACGACCCGGGCCGACAACCAGCGCAGCGCCGCCGGCAGCTCGGTCCGCCACACCCCGTAGTTGTGGCCGCCCGTGGGCAGCACGATCGTCGACAGGCTGGCCGGTGGGCGCAGGGCGTCGGCGAACTGCAGCAGCTGGGGGTAGACCTGGTGCTCGGTGCGACTGGCGGCCAGCAGGTACGCCACGGCAGGTGAGGCGCCGTGGTGCAGCAGCCAGATCGCGTCGCTGTGCACGCGCAGGGACCGGTCGTGGCCGTACAGCTCGCCGGTCGTGGAGTCCTGCAGCGGGTGGACGTACCCGGACAGCGCCACGGACTGGCGGAACTGCGCCGGATGGCGGGTGGCGAGCTTGATCGCGCAGAAGCCGCCGGTCGAGGCGCCGAGCACCGCGGTCGTGCCGGTGGTGCGCAGGTGGGCCGCCACCCACGCCGGGACGTCCCTGGCCAGGTAGGTCTCGACCTGGGGACCACCGGGGACGTCGGCGCACTCGGTGTCGCGCGGCGGCACCAGGGTCGGCGACATGAGCACCATCACCATCGGTCGCACGGTACCTGCGGCGAGCCCGCGGTTCATCGCCCCCGGTAGGCCGAGCGCGTTCACGAGGGACAGCACGTGCCCCGGGTAGCCGGCGAGGACGAGCACGGCGGGGAAGCGGTCGTGCCGGTGGGCCGGCTCGTCGTACTGCGGCGGCAGGTAGGCCAGGCCGGACTCCTGCAGGCCACCGGTGCCCGGCACGGTGATGGGGACCAGACGTCCCGGCCGCCGATCGGGGACACCCACGAACGGCTGCGGCGGGCGGGTCGCCGGGCCCGTCACCGGAGCCACCGGGGTGGCTGCGACCGCGTCGGTGCTCGCCGTTCCTGGGACGAGCTCGGCCCAGGTGGCGTAGAAGTCGAAGGTGCGGTTCAGGGCGGTGGCGGCGAGCAGCACGGCGAGCACCTGGCAGGTCAGCAGCAGGGCCAGGCGTCCTGTCACCGGCAGCACGGCGCGGCGCGAGAGGCGCGGCCAGACCAGCGCGGTCGCCGCCATCGCGGCCAGGGTGAGGGCGGTGAGCAGGCCCAGGAAGGTGCCAGACAGCAGCGTCATCGCTCGCCCCTCTCACCGGCCCGCCCACGGGCCCGGACGCCCCAGTGTGCGCCCGGGAGCCTGAGAGTGCTCTGAGACGGTGCCGTCGGTCGCTGGCCTAGGGTCGGTGCCATGCGCTCACCCGAGGTCGTCGCGCTGGCCGGCGTGCCGTCGTCCGTCACCGTGTACGAGGTCGGCGCCCGCGACGGCCTGCAGAACGAGGCCGCCCTGGTGCCGGTGGCCGTGAAGGCCGAGCTGGTGCGCCGCTTGGTCGCCGCGGGCCTGACCGCGGTCGAGCTGACCAGCTTCGTGCATCCCGCGCGGGTGCCGCAGCTGGCGGACGCCGAGCAGCTGCTGCGCGAGCTGGGCCCGCTGCCGGGCCTGCGCGCACCCGTCCTGGTGCCCAACCGGCGCGGGCTCGAGCGCGCGCTCGCGGCCGGCGTGAGCGAGGTCGCCGTCTTCGTCAGCGCCACGGAGTCGTTCGCGCAGAACAACCTCGGCTGCTCCCGCGAGCAGGCTCTCGCGATGTCGGCCGACGTCTGCCGTGGCGCGACGGACGCCGGCGTGGCCGTCCGCGGCTACGTGTCGATGTGCTTCGGTGACCCGTGGGAGGGCGAGGTCGCTGTCGGCGCGGTGGTGGAGTCGGTGCGCTCGCTGCTCGCGCAGGGGTGCACCGAGGTCTCGCTCGGCGACACGATCGGCGTCGCCACCGCGGGCCAGGTGGTGTCCACCCTGCAGGCGCTCGAGGACGGCGGCGTGCCCAGATCCGTTCTCGCAGTGCACTTCCACGACACCTACGGCCAGGCGCTCAGCAACACCGTGGTCGCGCTGCAGCACGGGATCACCACCGTCGACTCCTCCGCCGGCGGGCTGGGCGGCTGCCCGTTCGCGCGCTCGGCCACCGGCAACCTCGCGACCGAGGACCTGGTGTGGGCGCTGCACGGCCTCGGCATCCGGACCGGCGTCGACCTCGCCGCGCTGGTGGCCACCAGCACCTGGCTGGCCGGGCATCTCGGTCGGCCCAGTCCCTCGCGCGTCGTGCGGGCCCTGGCTCAGTCGCCGGGCTGAACCGGCTGCGCCGCAGGGCGTTTGGCCTGCACCTCGTCACCGCTGGACCGGCCGCGCAGACGCCGACCCACCCACGGCCCGACGTACTCGCGCACCCACTGGGCGTCGTCGCGGACAACCTCGCGCCGCACGCGGGCGGGCGCGGGCGGCAGCAGCGCGGCCCAGTCCTCGTCCGCCCCGACACCCAGGGCGTCGAGGGCGTGCAGGGCCACCCGACGGTGACCCTCAGCGGTCATGTGAATGCGGTCGCTGGCCCACATCCGCCTGTCCTGCAACGACTTCATCCCCCACAGGTCGAGGACGAACGCCTGCTGGCGACGCGCGATCGACCAGATGTGGCAGTTGAACGTCGCCACCTTGCCGCGGGTGAGGTTGATCAGCGGCGACTTCACCGGGTCGACACCGGTGGCCAGCAGGACGTCGGCGCCGCTGGCCCGCAGCGCAGCCACCGCCGCCTCGAGCCGCTCGCCCAGCGCGTCGGGATCGGCGCCGGGGCGCAGCACGTCGTTGCCCCCGCCGACCAGGCTCACCAGGTCGGCGCCGATCGCGATCGCCTCGGGCACCTGCTGCTCGGTGATCTGCGGGAGCAGCCGACCGCGCACCGCGAGGTTGGCGTAGGCCAGACCCGGCGACCGCGTGGCCAGCAGCTCGGCCAACCGGTCGGCCCACCCGCGGTAGCCCCCGCCGTCCGCCGGGTCCTCGAGACCCTCGCTGAACGAGTCACCGAGGGCGACGTAGCAGGACCACTGCGGCACGGTGTCGCTCATGCGTCCATCGTCCCCCCTCGCGCCAGGGTCCAGTCGATCGGCACCGCACCCTGCCGGGCGAGCAGGGCGTTCACCCCGCTGAAGGGTCGCGAGCCGAAGAAGCCGCGCCTCGCTGACAGCGGGCTCGGGTGGGCGCTCGCGATCACCGGGACGTCGCCGAGCAGCGGCCGCAGGCTCTGGGCATCACGGCCCCACAGCACGGCCACCAGCGGCCCACCGCGCTCGACCAGCACCCGCACCGCCAGGTCGGTGACCTGCTCCCAGCCCAGGCCGCGGTGGCTGCCCGCCGCCCCGGGCGCCACCGTCAGCACACGGTTCAGCAGCAGCACGCCCTGGTCGGCCCACGGGGTCAGGTCACCGTCCAGCGGGCGCACGGCGCCGACGTCCGACGTCAGCTCGGTCAGGACGTTCGTCAGGCTGCGCGGCAGCGGCCGCGCCCCCGGCGCCACCGAGAACGACAGCCCGACCGCGTGCCCGGGGGTGGGGTAGGGGTCCTGGCCCACCACGAGCACGCGCACCTCGCGCAGCGGCCGCGAGAACGCCCGCAGCACGTGCTCAGGGGCGGGCAGGTAGCCCCCGGGGCGGGCGGCCAGCTCCCGACCGAGCGACCCGATCCGCTCACGCACGGGGGCCAGCGCGGCGGCCCAAGAAGGGTCGACCAGGTCGGTGCGGGGCGCCGGCGCCAACGGGGTCGTCATCTGAGCACGCTAGCGGCTCAAGGTTGCGGGTCTGGGGGTCGAGTCTCTAGGGTGCGCTGAGAATCCCTCAGAAACCGCGCCCGCAGCGCCGAACTCCACCAGGCGGGCCAACGGTCTCGACCAGACGGACCGCCGGTGGAGGCGGGGGACCCGATGCAGGTGGCCACCACGGTGGCCTCGGGGTGAAGCCGGATGCACGAGCCGGCCGGGTGCTCACGACCCGAACCCGACAGCTGACCTCGAAGGCGCTCGACCGTGAGAGGTACACCATGTCCCATTACGCCGGGCGTCACCGCACGCCCTCGACCGCCCACCACCACGGACGCACCCTGGCGGTGATCGGCACGGCTGGTGCCGTCATCGCCGCTCCGATCGCCCTGGCCGGCCCGGCTGCGGCCGCCACCGGCCGCACCTGGGACCGGCTCGCCGGCTGCGAGGCGGGCGGCAACTGGAGCATCAACACCGGCAACGGCTACTACGGCGGCCTGCAGTTCTCCGGTGGCACCTGGCGTGCCTACGGCGGCGGGGCGTACGCCTCGACCGCCAACCGCGCGAGCCGCTCCGAGCAGATCGCGATCGCCGAGAAGGTGCTGGACGCGCAGGGCTGGGGCGCCTGGCCCTCGTGCTCGCGCCGACTCGGCCTGAGTCGGGCGGACGCGGCCGGCTCGGCCACCACCAGCCGCTCGACCACCCGCAAGGCGGTCGTCAAGAAGTCGGTGAAGCGGTCGGCCAAGAAGGCCGTCGTGAAGCAGGCCTCCAGCACGCGCACGGCCCGCACGACCAAGAAGCGCGCGACCGTCGCCGCCGTCCGCGGCACCTACCGGGTGCGCCCGGGCGACACCCTGAGCCGGATCGCCAGCCGCACCCACGTGTCCGGCGGCTGGCACGCGCTGTACGTCTCGAACCGCGGCGCGGTCGGGTCGAACCCGAACGTCATCCGCGTCGGACAGCGCCTGGTGCTGCCCCGCTGACGCACCTCCCGCACCACCAGACGGCCCCCGGCGACGCCGAGGGCCGTCGTGCTGCGTCGGGCAGCGTCGAGCGGGGGTCGACCGGCCACCTACACTCCCGCCGTGCACCGATACGACGCTGAGACCGAGGCCCTGGGGCAGGCCGTGCTGGACTACGCCCGCCACCGGCTGCGGATGGACCCCGTGCCGCTGGACGGCCCACGCACCCCCGCCGAGCTCGACGAGGTCGCCGGCGCCACCATCACCCCCAAGGGTCTGGGCGGCCTGGAGGCCCTGGACCTGTTCACCACCGAGCTCGCCCCGGCCTGCATCTCGACCGACCACCCCCGGTTCCTGTCGTTCATCCCGTGCGCGCCCACCGAGGCCAGCACGCTGTTCGACCTGGTCGTCGGCGCCTCGGCCCTGTACGCCGGCAGCTGGCTCGAGGGGGCGGGCGCTGTCCACGCCGAGAACGCCGCCCTGCGCTGGGTCGCCGACCTGGCCGGCCTGCCCGACACCGCGGGCGGGGTGTTCGTCCCCGGCGGCACCATCGGCAACCTCTCGGCCCTGGTCGCGGCCCGCCACGCCGCGCGCTCCCGTCGCGCCGGTGACGAGCCGCGCCGGTGGGCGGTCGCCGGCACCACCCAGGCGCACTCCTCGATCAAGAGCGCGTGCGACGTCATGGACGTCGACTTCCTCGGCGTCCCCGTCGACGAGCGCGGCCGGCTCACCGGCGAGAACCTGCGGCGCACCGTCGAGGCGGCCGGCGTCGACGGGCTGTTCGCCGTCGTGGCCACCGCCGGCACCACGAACTTCGGGATCGTCGACGACCTCGCCTCGGTGGCGCAGGTGTGCGAGGAGCTCGGCGCCTGGTTCCACGTCGACGGCGCGTACGGCGGCGCCGGGCTGGCCGCACCGAGCATCCGGGACAGCTACGACGGCATCGAGCGGGCCGACTCGTTCATCGTCGACCCGCACAAGTGGCTGTTCGCCCCGTTCGACTGCTGCGCGCTGCTGTACCGCGACCCGGCCCTGGCCCGGGCCGCCCACACCCAGCGGGCCGGGTACCTGGACGTGCTGAGCGAGGCGGGGGACTGGAACCCGGCGGACTACTCGATCGGGCTGACCCGCCGGGCCCGTGGGCTGCCGCTGTGGTTCAGCCTCGCGACCCACGGCACGGACGCCTACACCGAGGCGGTCGAGCGCACCCTGGACGTGTGCCGGTACGCCGCCGCCGAGATCGAGCGCCGCGACTACGTCGAGCTGCTGCGCGAGCCGGACACCTCGGTCGTGGTGTTCCGCCGGATCGGCTGGACCCCGCAGCAGTACCAGCGCTGGAGCGACCGGCTGCTGCTGGCCAACTTCGCCTTCGTCGTCCCGACCACGCACGAGGGCGAGACGGTCACCCGGTTCGCGATCGTCAACCCGCGCACCACCGAGGCGGACATCTCGAGCATCCTGGACACGATGGCCTGAGCCCCGACCCCGATCCAGCGCCCCGGTGGGGGTGGGCGTGTGAATGACACCGGTGTGGTTCACCGGCTACCCTGGGCGAGCACCCGAGGCCTGGAGGCTCCGCATGGACGCTGCGACCACGACCGGACCCGCGCGAGCGACGTCCGGTCAGACCGCCGACGTCGGGCTGTCCGACCGCGACCGCGAGATCCTCGCCTTCGAGCGCCAATGGTGGAAGTACGCCGGCGCCAAGGAGCAGGCGATCCGCGAGCTGTTCGACATGTCCTCGACGCGGTACTACCAGGTGCTCAACGCCTTGATCGACGGGCCGGACGCGCTGGTCGTCGACCCGATGCTGGTCAAGCGGCTGCGCCGGATGCGCGCCTCGCGCCAGCGGGCCCGCTCGGCCCGCCGGCTCGGCCTGAAGGTCTGACCTGCCCGCCGCGAACGGGTCCGCGCCGCGTCAGCGCAGCGGAGCCCACCGGCCCCGCAGCTCGGCGCTGGCCGACCTGGTGCCCGCCCTGCTCGTCCTGCTGGCGGTCGTCGGGGTCGGCGTCGGCACCTGGCAGCTGAACCAGTCGACGGCCGCGTCGGTGACCGCCAGCGGTGGCACCGACGCGACGGACGCCGGGGGCGACCCGACCGCGACCCCCACCGCGACCGCGAGCCCCTCGCCCAGCGCGACGCCCACCCCCACCCAGACCGGCCCGGCCGACCGGACGGCGCCGGTCACGGTGCTCAACGGCACCCGCACCTCGGGCCTGGCCGGCAAGGCGGCCACCGCGCTGCGGGCCGCCGGCTGGACCGTCAGCGTCGGCAACGGCCGCACCAGCGCCCCGACGTCGGTGTTCTACGCCACCACCGACCAGCAGGCCGCCGCCCAGACCCTGGTGTCCGACCTCGGCGTCGGGGTCGTCGAGCAGTCCAGCCGCTACGGCACCCGGCTGACCGTGCTGCTCGGCACCGACTACTCGGGCTGACGACGCGGGCTGGCTACGTCGGCCGGGCACTCGGGCCGGGTCGCCTCGGGCAGGTAACCACCCGCCACCAGCCCGGCCGCCTGCTCGAAGACGTTGCGGCGGGCGCCATCGCCGCACCGCAGCCACGACCACCCGGCGGCCAGGGCGTACGCGAGCGGGAACCCGACCAGCCCCAGGCCCGTCGACCACTGGGTGGCGTGCCGCGCCTCGTGCTCGAGCAGCTGCGGACGGCGGGCCAGCTGGTCGTCGTCCAGCCGCAGCAGCACGACGTCGCCGATCGTCACCGCCGACGCGCGCGGGGCGGGGAACCGGCTGCGGTACCCGGCCGCGACGAGCGTGCCGTGCGGCCCGGGGCGCAGCGTCGCGCCCCCGGCGCGGGCGAGCAGCAGCCCGAGCGGCGTGGCCAGGGTGAGCGCGTTGACCACCTGGCGCACCCGCCGGGCACCCCGACGTCCGCTGGTCGCCGGTTCGGTCATCGCCACCCCTCGCGGGTCGTCGCCATTTGCACTCGGGGGCCTCGAGTGCTCATCATGGAGTTAGCACTCTCACCACGAGAGTGCCACCACGAACCCGATCGGCACCGGTGAGGGTCGTCGGCCTCGCGCGACATGAGCGCGGCGTCGCGGCTCGTCCGTCGCGGGCACCTGCCGGTCAGCACCCGACTGCGGGAGGATCCACCCAGCATGGCCAAGATCATCGCCTTTGACGAAGAGGCCCGTCGCGGCCTCGAGCGGGGTATGAACGTCCTCGCTGACGCCGTCCGGGTCACGCTCGGCCCGCGTGGCCGCAACGTCGTCCTGGAGAAGAAGTGGGGCGCGCCCACCATCACCAACGATGGTGTGAGCATCGCCAAGGAGATCGAGCTCGACGACCCGTACGAGAAGATCGGGGCCGAGCTGGTCAAGGAGGTCGCCAAGAAGACCGACGACGTCGCCGGCGACGGCACCACGACCGCCACCGTGCTCGCCCAGGCGCTGGTGCGCGAGGGTCTGCGCAACGTCGCGGCCGGCGCGAACCCGATGGCCCTCAAGCGCGGCATCGAGAAGGCCGTCTCGGCCATCTCAGACGAGCTGCTGAGCATGGCCGTCGAGATCGAGACCAAGGAGCAGATCGCCTCCACGGCGTCCATCTCCGCCGCTGACCCCCAGATCGGCGAGCTCATCGCCGAGGCCATGGACAAGGTCGGCAAGGAGGGCGTCATCACCGTCGAGGAGAGCAACACCTTCGGGCTCGAGCTCGAGCTCACCGAGGGCATGCGCTTCGACAAGGGCTACATCTCGGCGTACTTCGTGACCGACCCCGAGCGCATGGAGACCGAGCTCGAGGACCCCTACGTCCTCATCCTCAACTCCAAGGTCTCGACCGTGAAGGACCTGCTGCCGCTGCTCGAGAAGGTCATGCAGTCCGGCAAGCCCCTGGTGATCATCGCCGAGGACGTCGACGGCGAGGCGCTGTCGACCCTGGTGGTCAACAAGATCCGCGGCACCTTCAAGTCGGTCGCCGTCAAGGCCCCCGGCTTCGGTGACCGCCGCAAGGCCATGCTCGGCGACATCGCCATCCTCACCGGTGGCCAGGTCATCTCCGAGGAGGTCGGCCTCTCGCTCGAGACCGCGGGTCTGGACCTGCTCGGTCGCGCGCGCAAGGTCGTCGTCACCAAGGAGGAGACCACGATCATCGAGGGCTCCGGCGACGCCGACCAGATCGCCGGCCGGGTCAAGCAGATCCGCGCCGAGATCGAGAAGTCGGACTCGGACTACGACCGCGAGAAGCTGCAGGAGCGGCTCGCCAAGCTCGCCGGCGGCGTGGCCGTCATCAAGGCGGGCGCGGCCACCGAGGTCGAGCTCAAGGAGCGCAAGCACCGCATCGAGGACGCCGTTCGCAACGCGAAGGCGGCCGTCGAGGAGGGCATCGTCGCCGGCGGCGGCGTGGCGCTGCTGCAGGCCACGGCCAAGGTGTTCGAGACCCTCGTGCTCGAGGGTGACGAGGCGACCGGCGCGAACATCGTGCGCGTCGCGTCCTCGGCCCCGCTGAAGCAGATCGCGATCAACGCCGGACTCGAGGGCGGCGTCGTGGCCGAGAAGGTCAGCAACCTGCCCGCGGGTCACGGCCTGAACGCCGCGACCGGCGAGTACGTCGACCTGATCGCGGCCGGCATCATCGACCCGGCCAAGGTCACCCGCTCGGCGCTGCAGAACGCGGCGTCCATCGCGGCGCTGTTCCTCACCACCGAGGCGGTCATCGCCGACAAGCCGGAGAAGGCCCCCGCGGGCGCTCCCGGTGGCGGCGACGGCGGCATGGGCGGCATGGACTTCTGAGTCCAGCCTGCTGACGCACGTCCCGACGGGCGGTTCCCCACCACGGGGGGCCGCCCGTTCGGCGTCCCGTGACGCGCCGCCTCGCGGTCGGCGCACCACGACGGGTCGCAGCGCCTCGGCGACGTCAACGTGGGTTGACACATCGCCACTCGTCAACGATGGTTGACACCGGAGGCTCACGTGGACGTGGAGGACCTGGTGGCACTGGTGCGATCGGCAGCCGACGACGACCCGGTCGGCGGGCTGGCCGCGGCGGCCCGCGCCCGGCGCGAGCTCGAGCGGCTCGAGGCGGTGCAGGTGCGAGCGGCCCGCGTTCGGGGGCTGAGCTGGGCCGAGATCGCCACCCTGCTCGGGGTCAGCCGTCAGGCCGTCCACAAGAAGCACCGCGCCGGGTTCGGGCCGTGAGCATCGCGGCCCCCCGGGGGACTACGCCGAAAGTCCTATTGCCCCCTCGGGCCCACGGGCGGAGACACTGGGACGACGCCGGACGACCGGCCGCCGCGACGGCGGGAGCAGACGATGCAGATGCCCTGTGCAGCGCGGACCAGGCCGGTGGTCCGCACGCGACTGGTGGGCGAGCTCGACCTGGTGAGCGCCGCCCGGGTCGCCGCGCACCTCGCGCAGGTCGTGCACCGGGGCAGCCGGGTGCTGGTCGACCTCAGCGGCGTCGGCTTCATGGACTGCGCCGGGCTCGCCCCCCTGGTGCAGGCCGACCGCAAGGCGCTCTCGGGGGGCGGGTGGGTGCGGGTGCACCGCGTGCCCGCAGGACCGCTGCGGGTGCTGCGGCTCACCGGCACGGCCTGGCTCCTGGCCGGCCCCGCCACCCGATGACCCGGTGACCCGGTGACCCGGGGACCCGGTGGTGACGACCCCTCACTCGGCGCGCTCGCTGCGCAGGTGGTCGCGCGACCACAGTGCGGCGCTGGTGCGGTCGGCGACACCGAGGCGGCGCAGGATGCTGCTGACGTGCACCTTCACGGTGCGCTCGCTGATCCCGAGCGACCGGGCGATCTGCTTGTTCGCCAGCCCCTGCGCCAGCAGCCGCACGACCTGCTCCTCGCGCGGGCTCAGCGTCTCGTCCCGTCGAGGGTCCGCGGCCGGCAGCAGGGCGCGAGCCACCCGCGGGTCGATCGGCACCTCACCTCGGGCGGCTGCGCGGATCGCCTGGACCACGTCCTGGGGGTCGCAGTCCTTGAGCAGGTAACCGACGGCTCCCGCGGCGACGGCGTCGACGACCCGACCGGGGTCGGCGAACGAGGTGAGCACGACCACCCGGGTGCCGGGGGCGTCCGCCAGCAGCCGCCGGGTGGCCGTGACCCCGTCGAGCACCGGCATGGACAGGTCCATCAGGACGACGTCCGGCGCCAGCGCGACGGCCAGCTCGACCGCCTGCTGGCCGTCGGCCGCCTCGCCGACGACCTCGACGTCGGGTGAGCCGGCGAGCAGGGCCGCGAGGCCGGCGCGCACCAGCCGGTGGTCGTCGACGAGCAGCACCGTCGTCACGGGTTCGGCATCCGCAGCTGCCACCGGGTACCCCTTCCCGGTCCGGTCGCGACGGCCAGCGTCGCACCCCCCTGGTGCGCCAGGTCGGTCATCACGCGCAGCCCCAGGTGACCCGGCTGGGCGGCGGCCATGACGGCCGCGGCGTCGAACCCGACCCCGTCGTCCCGCACGTCGAGCACGAGTGACCGGGTGCGGTGCTCCAGGCGCACGACCAGGTTCGTCGCCGCGGCGTGCTTGGCGACGTTGGTGACGCACTCGTGCGCGATCCGGTAGGCCAGCCGGGCGACCTCGGGATCGATCGGCACCGTGTCGGCGGGCATCTGGAGGTGGACGGTGACGTCCCGGCTGCGCAGCGGGGCCACGAGGTCGGCGAGGGTGGCGACCAGGCCGGCCGAGGCCAGGTTCGGGGGGTAGATGTCGACGAGCAGCGAGCGCAGGCCGCCGATGCTGGTGCGCACGGTCCCGGCGCACTCGCGCACGTCGTCCGCCAGGTGGGTCGAGCCCGCACGCTCGGCTCGCTCGGCGCACCCGGCCAGGGCGAACGAGGTCGCGGCGAGCTCCTGGACGACCCCGTCGTGCAGGGTGCCGGCGATCCGTCGACGTTCGGCGTCGGAGGCGTCGACGGCGCGCTGCAGCAGCGTCTCGCGACCCGCCCGGGCCTTGCGCACCGCGCGCAGCAGGCTCCATAGCAGCGGGGTGAGCAGGACGATGACCAGGACCAGGCTGGTCAGCAACAGGCTGAAGAAGCCCCGCCAGAGCTCGCCGCTGCGCAGGGCGACCTCGTCGTACGGGCTGTACGTCTCGAACAGCAGCGGCGTGCCCGCGACCACGGTCCGCACCGGGCGGTAGACCTCGAGGGACTTGCCCGTGCCGCGCTCGAAGGCGTTCTCGGGCTGCTGCAGGTCCGAGACCGCGGCGCGGCTGCGGTGGTCGGCCAGGGCGGCCCGCTCCTGCCCGCCGAGCGGGTAGCGCCGACCGATCAGGCGGGGGTCGTCGGAGTAGACGATGCGCCCGTCGGCCGTCCAGATCTTCACCCGGACGACGTCGCGGCCAAGGACCTGCGCCCGGACGACCCGGTCGAGGTCGCGCATCGCGGTGGGGTCACCCGCGAGCAGACCGTCGCGCAGCACCGGTTGCAGCACCGACTCGGCGATCAGGTCGGCATGGCGACCGGCCTCGATGACCGCCTCGTTCTCGGCCAGACGCCGCGTGGCCGCTGCTCCCGCCAGGGCCACCAGGGCGACCACCACGAGCGCCGCCGCACCCAGCTGCAGCAGCACCCGGCGCAGGCGCACGGGGGGTTGCAGCGCCGCGCGGTCGCCGGTGGTCAGCACGAGCCACGGGGCGTGGGCCGGGGGGACCACGTCCGGTGCAGTCACCGGCGGCGGGTGGGCGGCAAGGCCGGGCCGACGGGTCATGGACGTCCTTCCGCGGCACGGGGGTGCCCCCATCCTGGCCCGTCCGGACGATCCTGACCAGGGTGCTCGGAGACGGGCCGCGGTCCGGTGTGACGATGGTGCCCACCCACGACGCGAAGGACCAGGTGAGGACCCAGGTGACGCCCTCGACCGGTGGTTGGACCCACGAGCAGGTCGACCAGCGCGAGCGCACCCTCGCCCGGGCGCTCGGCGCCTGGTCCGCGGGCAGCGTCGTGACCGGCGCGCTGGTGCGCGGCGGGGCCGGCCGCCAGCACGCGGCCTGGGGTGCGGTCGACGGCGCCCTCGCCGCGACCGGCCTGCTGCGGGGACCGGACCGCCGACGCGACCCGGGTGAGCGGGCCCACCGGCTGCGCCGGCTGCTGCTGGTCAACGCCGGGCTGGACGTCGGCTACCTGGCCCTCGGCGCGACGCTGCGGTCGGGGCGGCTGGGCGCGGCCCGCCGCGCGGACGGGGGGGCGGTGCTCGTGCAGGGCGCGTTCCTGCTCGGCCTGGACCTGTGGCACGCCCGGGCGCTGCAGGCGCCGCCTCGATGAGCGGGCTGGTCGCGCTGCTGCGTCCCCACCGCGGCCAGCTCGGCGTCGTCGTCCTGATCTCGCTGGTCGCCGCCGGCGCCGCGCTCGCCCAGCCGCTGCTGGTGCGCCGGTTGCTGGCCTCGGTCACCGCCAAGACGCCGCTGGCCGGCCCGGTGGTCCTGCTGGTGCTCGTGATGCTGGCCGGCGTGGTGCTGTCGGGGGTGCAGCGCTACCTGCTGCAGCGCACCGCCGAGGGGGTGGTGCTCGCCACCCGGCGGCGGCTGGTCGACCGGCTGCTGCGGCTGCCCGTCGCCGAGCTCGAGGCACGCCGGCTCGGTGACCTGATCTCGCGGGTGGGCGCCGACACGACGCTGCTCAAGACCGTGGTCACCTCGGGCCTGGTCGACCTGCTGTCCGGGCTGGTCGTGGTGGTCGGGGCCGTCGTGCTGATGGCGCTGATCGACCCGCTGCTGCTCGGGGTCACCGTCGTGTCGATCGGCCTGGGAGCCGCCGCGCTGGTGGTGTTCAGCCGGCGGATCCGGCCGCTGAGCCGCGAGGCGCAGGAGGCCGTCGGGTCGATGACCGCGTCGGTCGAGCGGGCGCTCGGCGCGGTGCGGACGATCCGTGCCGCGCGGGCCGAGGACCGCGAGGTCGCGACGGTGACCACGAGCGCTCGGGCGGCGTACGACGCGGGCCTGAAGGTCGCCCGGGTCTCGGCCGTGGTCGCGCCGCTGTCGGGGCTCGCGGTGCAGGGCGCGTTCCTGGCCGTGCTGGGCATCGGCGGGGCGCGGGTCGCGTCCGGGGCGATCACCGTCGCCGACCTGGTCGCGTTCGTGCTGTACCTGTTCCTGTTCGTCCAGCCGATCGCCCAGTCGGTGCAGGCCTGGACGGCGATCCAGGCCGGGCTGGGGTCGCTGGCCCGGATCGAGGAGGTGACGGCGCTGGCCATCGAGTCCGACGTCCGCGCCCCGGTCACGACGGCGCCGGTACCGATCGCCCTGGTGGTGCCGGCACGGCGCGAGGTCGAGCCGCCCGTGCTGTCGTTCGAGGGGGTCGACTTCGACTACGCCAGCGGGGTGGCGGTGCTGCGCGGGGTCGACCTGGCGGTGCGCCGGGGCGAGCGGGTGGCGCTCGTCGGGCCGTCGGGCGCCGGCAAGTCGACCGTGCTGGCGCTCGCCGAGCGCTTCTACGACCCGACCGGCGGGGTGATCCGGCTGGACGGTGTCGACGTGCGCGAGCTGGACCGGTCGGTGGTGCGGGCGCGCCTCGGGTACGTCGAGCAGGACGCCCCGGTGCTGGCGGGGTCGCTGCGCGACAACCTGCTGCTGGGTGCCCCGGACGCCGACGAGCCGGCCCTGCTGCGGGTGCTGGCGTCGGTGAACCTCACCGACCTCGTCGAGCGCGCCCCGCTCGGCCTGGACAGCCAGGTCGGCGACGAGGGGGTGCTGCTGTCCGGTGGCGAGCGCCAGCGGCTGGCGATCGCGAGGGTGCTGCTGGCAGCGCCCTCGCTGCTGCTGCTGGACGAGCCCACCGCCAGCCTGGACGCCCGCAACGAGGCCGCGCTCTCGGCGGCCGTCGACGCGGTCGCCGTCGACCGCAGCGTGCTGGTGGTGGCCCACCGGCTCTCGACCGTCGTCACCGCCGACCAGATCGTCGTGCTCGACCAGGGCCAGGTGGTGGCCGTCGGGCGGCACGACGAGCTGGTCGCGGCGGGCGGGCTCTACCGCGAGCTGGCCACGACCCAGCTGCTGGTCTGAGCTACCGGAACATCGCGGCGTTCTGCTGCTCGGCCGCGGCGTACTGCTGCCCGGCCTGGTGCAGGGTGCGCGAGATGTGGTCGAGCGACTCGCGCACCCGGGCCTGGGTGCCGCGCCACTCGTGGACCACCCCCTGGAACCGCCCGGACGCCTCACCCCGCCAGGCGTCCTGCAGCGAGGTCAGGCGGGCCATCATCGCGGCGACCTGCGCCTCGATGTCGGCGCTGATCCGCGCGACGTCGCCGGACGCCGCGCCGATGCGGTCGGTGTCGACCTGGAACTGGCTGCTCATGGGCTTGCCCTTCGTCGTCGGTTCCCACGCGAGGACGACGCTAGGCGCTCACGGCCGAACCCCGCTGCCGTCGTCCACAGGCGGACGTACGCTGCCGGCGTGGCTCTGCTGATCGACACGCCGCGCTGGCCGGCGCACGGGCGGCTGTGGGCCCACCTGGTCAGCGACACCTCGCTGGCCGAGCTGCACGCCTTCGCCGCGCTCGCCGGCATCCCCACGCGCTCGTTCGAGGGCGACCACTACGACGTGCCGGCCGAGCGGCACGCCGAGGTGGTCGCAGCGGGCGCCCATCTGGTGGAGGGTCGGGTGGTCGTGAAGGCGTTGCAGCGCAGCGGTCTTCGGCTGCCCAAGCGCAAGGGTGAGCGGGTGCTCGCCACCTGGCCGCTCGCCACCTGGCCGGTCGGGTTCAGTGACCACACGGTCGACTGCGTCGCCTCGGCGCTGGTGCCCGTCGGGTCGCGGCTGGACGCCTGGCTGCTCGTCCTGGACGACGAGGGCCGGCTGGCGCTGGACGGCGACCGCCTGCCGTCGGCGTCGGGCGACGAGCCCCGGCTGGGCTACCTGCGGGTGCGCGGGCCGCAGTGGCACCACGTCGGGCTGCACCGCGGGACGTCGTTCTCGACCCGCGGTCACCGGTGGGTGCCGCTCGCCGGGGTCGAGGGCGTGCAGGCCCAGGAGCACTGGTGGCCGCTGCTCGGGCTGGTCTGACGGGCGGCAGGATGGGGCCGTGCGCGCCGTCGTGATCGAGCAGTTCGCCCAGGTCCCTTCGGTGCGGCAGGTGCCCGACCCTGCGCCGGCCGCGGACGGGGTCGTCGTGCGGGTTGCCGCGACCGGGCTGTGCCGCAGCGACTGGCACGCCTGGCGCGGCCACGACACCGACGTGGTCCTGCCGCATGTGCCCGGCCACGAGCTGGTCGGCACGGTCGCCGCGGCCGGTGCCGACGTCCGCCGCTGGCGGGTCGGTGACCGCGTCACCGTCCCGTTCGTCATGGCCTGCGGCCGGTGCGAGGTGTGCCGCGCGGGGGACGGCCAGGTCTGCCCGCACCAGACCCAGCCCGGCTTCACCGGCTGGGGCTCGTTCGCCGACCTGGTGGCGCTGGACCACGCCGACACCAACCTGGTCGCGGTGCCCGACGCCCTCGGCGACGTCGCCGCGGCGAGCCTGGGCTGCCGGTTCGCCACGTCGTACCGCGCCCTGACCGCCCGCGGCCGGCTGCAGCCGGGGCAGTGGCTGTCGGTGCACGGCTGCGGTGGCGTCGGGCTGTCGGCGGTGATGATCGCGGTGGCGCTGGGCGCGCGGGTGGTGGCTGTCGACGTCTCGCCCGCAGCCCTCGACCTGGCCCGCTCGCTCGGTGCCGAGGTGGTGCTGGACGGGCGTGACACCGACGTCCCGGCGGCGGTGGTCGACGCGACGGGCGGCGGCGCGCACGTCAGCGTCGACGCGCTGGGCTCGCCGGGCACCTGCGCCGACTCGGTGCTCTCGCTGCGCCGGCGCGGCCGCCAGGTGCAGGTGGGCCTGCTGCCCGGCGCGACCGGCCACCCGCGGGTGCCGATGGAGCGGGTGATCGGGTACGAGCTGGACCTGCTCGGCAGCCACGGCATGGCGGCCGCCGACTACCCGCCGATGCTCGACCTGGTCGCCACCGGCGCGCTGCGCCCCGACCTGCTCGTGCGCCGCACGATCACCCTGGACGACGCGCCGCAGGCCCTCGCCGACCTGGACTCCGCGTCATCCATCGCGGGGATGACGGTGATCGTCCCCTGACGCTACTGCCGCAACAGGTCTAACCTGAGCAGGGTGTACGAGACCGAAGCCGAGGTCGAGGCGCTCCAGCGGCTGCTGGACGCGTCCTACGCCGGTGCGACGCAGCACCTGCGCGGCATCGTCGACCACGACCACCGACTGTCCGCCCGTGACCTCGTGGCCCGGCTGACCGGCATGAAGGTGCTGAGCCTGGCCACCACCACGGCCGCTGGCGAACCGCGGATCAGCGCCGTCGACGGGCACTTCCTGCACGGCACCTGGTCGTTCGGCACCAGCGGCACCGCGGCCAAGGCCGCCCACATGCGGGCGCGCCCGGCGGTGAGCGTCGCCCACGTGGACGGCGAGGCGCTGGGCGTGTTCAGCCACGGCCGGGTCGAGGCGCTGGTCGACTCCGACGACGACTGGCAGCCGACGATCGAGCACTGGACGGCGCACTACGGCACCTCACCACTGACCTTCGGGCTCGACGTCCGGATCTACCGCTACCGCCCGCACTGGATGGTGGGGTACGCCGCCGGCTCAGCGTGAAGGATCACGCCTGCCCTGACCGGACCGATCTTCCACGCTGACCCTCGGCCAGGCGCGCGAGCTCGGCGGTGACGTTGGCGCGCCCGCGCACCTCCCACCGCTGGTGCGCGATGGCGGTCGCGTACAGCCGATCGTGGGCCAGCAGCGCGCTCATCACCGCGGCGCGTCCGGCGGCGAAGTCGGGATCCGGCACGTGGGCGTACTCGGCACGGACGTCGCGCGCGTACTCGGCGTACCGGGCGGCGTCCGCGGCCAGCACCCGCAGGTCGGCGTCGCACAGCACCTGCCCGTCGGCGTCGTCGGCTGCGGGGTCGTGGGTGGCCGTCAAGAGCACCAACCGCACGACCGCGTCGACACACGGGTGGTCGAGCGAGCCCAGCACGGACGCCGCCAGGTCGGCGCTCGCGGCCTCGCTGGCACCAGCGGGGGCGCGCACGTCGTACACGGCGTCGTGGAACCACGCTGCCAGCCGGACCGCGTCGGGGTCGTGCGCGTGGCCGGCCAGCTCGTCGACGGCGTCCAGCACCTCGGTAAGGTGGCGGACGTCGTGGTAGCGGCGGGGCGGCTCGGCGTACCGCCGCAGCAGGTCGGCCCCCGCGACACGCGCTTCGTCGGCCAGGCCCGGCGGGTGCAGCTGCATCCAGCGCTCGAGCAGGTCGTCCACCGCGCCAGTGTGCCCCGCACTGCGCCGTGACGACGCGCATGCGCGATGCTGTCGCCATGAGTGCCGACGCGACGACGCGCAGCGCCCCCCTGGCCTCGCCCCAGGAGCTGTCCGACGCCCTGCTCGCGACGGGCTACCTGCCCGACACCGGGCTGGCGACCGTCGCCTGGCTCGCGATGCGGCTGCACCGCCCGCTGTTGCTCGAGGGCGAGCCGGGCACCGGCAAGACCGCGCTGGCGGAGGCGCTCGCCACCGTCACGGGGTCGGCGCTGGTGCGGCTGCAGTGCTACGAGGGCATCGACGCGTCGCAGGCCCTCTACGACTGGGACGTCACGCGCCAGGTGCTGCACCTGCGCGCGCTCGAGGTCGCGCGCGGCCAGGGCGAGCGGGTCGACGTCGAGGCCGCCGAGCAGTCGCTGTTCGACGAACGGTTCCTGCTCGAGCGCCCCGTGTTGAAAGCGTTGCGGCACAGCCCATCCGTGCTGCTGATCGACGAGGTCGACCGCTCGGACGACGAGTTCGAGGCGTTCCTGCTCGAGGTGCTCTCGACGTACGCCGTCACGATCCCCGAGCTGGGCACCGTCACCGCGGCCACCCCGCCGCTCGTCGTCCTCACCTCCAACCGCACCCGCGAGGTGCACGACGCACTCAAGCGACGCTGCCTCTACCACTGGGTCGAGCACCCGTCGCTGGCCCGCGAGATCGAGATCGTGCACGCCCGGCTGCCCGACGTCGGCGACGAGCTCGGCCGCCAGGTCGTCGTCGCAGCCCAGCAGCTGCGCACCATCGGGCTGCTCAAGCCGCCGGGGGTGGCCGAGACCCTCGACTGGGTGCGCTGCCTGGTCGAGCTCGGGGCCCGCCGGCTCGACACCGAGACCGCCGCCGCCACGCTGGGCTCGGTGCTGAAGTACCGCGAGGACGCCGACCGCGTGCGCGACGACCTCGATCGCCTGCTGGCGGGCTGA
>JBBQGB010000052.1:0-23666 GCA_038322575.1 Actinomycetales bacterium | reverse complement strand
GAGATCCTCGAGTCGCTCGAGGTCTTCCCCTCGACCCTGCCGACGCGCCGCGAGTCCGTGTACGCCGGCTGGGTCTCGATCAGCGTGGGCTGCAACAACACCTGCACGTTCTGCATCGTCCCGAGCCTGCGCGGCACCGAGAAGGACCGCCGCCCCGGCGACGTCCTGGCCGAGATCGAGGCGCTCGTCGCGGACGGCGCGCTCGAGGTCACCCTGCTGGGACAGAACGTCAACACCTACGGCGTCGAGTTCGGCGACCGGCTGGCCTTCGGCAAGCTGTTGCGGGCCTGCGGTGGCATCGAGGGCCTCGAGCGGGTGCGCTTCACCAGCCCGCACCCGGCCGCGTTCACCGACGACGTCATCGAGGCGATGGCGCAGACGCCGAACGTCATGCCCAGCCTGCACATGCCGCTGCAGTCCGGGTCCGACCGCGTGCTGCGGGCGATGCGGCGCTCGTACCGCAGCGACCGCTACCTGGCCATCATCGACCGCGTTCGGGCCGCCATGCCGGACGCGGCGATCACCACCGACCTGATCGTCGGGTTCCCGGGTGAGACCGACGAGGACTTCGCCGACACCCTGCGCGTGGTCGAGGCCGCCGAGTTCGCCAGCGCCTACACCTTCCAGTACTCGCGCCGGCCCGGGACGCCGGCCGCCGACCTGCCTGACCAGCTGCCCAAGGCCGTGGTGCAGGAGCGGTACCTGCGGCTGCAGGCGTTGCAGGAGAAGGTGTCCTGGGACCAGAACCGCCTGCAGCTGGGGCGGGTGCTCGACGTGCTGGTCAGCGAGGGCGAGGGGCGCAAGGACGGCGCCACCGACCGGCGCTCGGGCCGCGCCCCCGACAACCGGCTGGTGCACTTCGCGGTGCCGGCCGGCGCAGCGGTGCCGCGGCCCGGTGACGTCGCCACCGTCGAGGTGACCCACGCCGCGCCCCACCACCTGGTCGCGGACGGAAGCGTCTACGCGGTGCGCCGCACCCGGTCCGGCGACGCGTGGGCCGCGCGCGCCGGCGCCGCGACCCCCCGGTCCGTGGCTCTGGGCCTGCCGACCGTGGGTGCACCCGCCGTCTCGGCCGTACCCGCCTGCGGCTGACCGGTGCTCGTCGCCGCGGCGCTGTGCCCCGCACCCCCCGTGCTGGTGCCCGCGGTCAGCCGCGCCGTCGCCCACGAGCTGGACGACGTGCGGGCGGCGTGCGCCGTCGCCATCGCCGAGCTGCTGCGGCACAGCGACTGTCGGCTGGTGGTCGTCGCGGCGGGCCAAACCCGCGCCTGGTGCACCCAGGCTCCAGCGGGCTTGGCGTCGGTCGGCCTGCCGATCGACGTACCGCCGCTCACCGGCCCGGCGGACGGCGGCCCGCGCCTGCCGCTGGCCCTGACCGTGGGGCGGTGGCTGCTGGCGCAGACCGGGCACCTTGGCGGTGACGACGCGTGGTGGACGGTCGACGTGGACGGTGCGCCGGCGCTGGGTCGGGGCATCGCCGCGTCCGACGAGCGGACGACACTGCTGGTGCTGGGCGAGGGCAGCCCGGCCAACGGGCCGCACGCGCCGCTGCCGCAGGACGACCGCGCTCCGGCGTTCGACGCCGCCGTCGCCGACCTGGTCCGCGACGGCGACGTGTCCGCGCTCGGTGCCCTGGACGCCCACCTCGCCACCGCGCTCGGGGTCACCGGGTGGGCGCCGTGGCAGGTGCTCGCGTCCGCCGCGGGTGGGCGCTCGGGGGTCGGCCGCCTGCTGTCGTCCGGCGCGCCGTACGGGGTGGGCTACGTCGTCGGCACCTGGGCGGCGCGGTGACGGTCGTCGCCGTCGTCGGGCCGACGGCCACCGGCAAGTCCGACCTGGGCGTGGCACTGGCGCTCGAGCTGGGCGGTGAGGTCGTCAACGCCGACGCCATGCAGCTGTACCGGGGCATGGACGTCGGCACCGCGAAGCTGCCCGTCGCCGGGCGGCTCGGTGTGCCGCACCACCTGCTCGACGTGCTGGACGTCCGCGACGAGGCCAGCGTCGAGGCCTACCAGCGGCAGGCCCGGGCGGCGGTCGACGACATCGCCGGGCGGGGTGGGGTCGCCGTCGTCGTCGGTGGCTCGGGCCTGTACGTCAGCGCTGCGCTGGACCGGCTCGACATCCCCCCGACCGACCCGCAGGTGCGCGCGTCGCTCGAGGCCCAGGCGGCCGACGAGGGCGCCGCGCGGATGCACCGGCGGCTGGCCCTCGCCGACCCCGTCGCGGCGGCCCGCATCCTGCCCGGCAACGTGCGGCGGGTGGTGCGGGCGCTGGAGGTGGTCGAGCTCACCGGCCGGCCGTTCGCGGCGAGCCTGCCGGCCCCGACGTACCTGCGCCCCACCTGCGTCATCGCCCTCGACGCGCCGCGCGAGGTGCTCACCGACCGCATCGACCGCCGGGTGCGGGCGATGTGGGCGGACGGGCTGCTCGACGAGGTGGCCGCGCTCGACGCCGCAGGGCTGCGCCAGGGACGGACGGCGTCGCGGGCGGTCGGCTACCTGCAGGCCCTGGCCCAGCTCGACGGCGACCTGACCGAGCAGCAGGCGCAGGACGAGACGGCCCGGCTGACCCGGCGTCTCGCGCGCCGCCAGCGGTCGTGGTTCGCCCGCGACGCCCGGGTGACCTGGCTGCCGCACGACGTCCCTGACCTGCTGCAGCGTGCGACCGCCGCCGTCCGTGCCCGATAGTGGTCGGGTGCAGCTGACGTTCACCAAGGGCCACGGGACGCAGAACGACTTCGTGCTCGTGCCCGACCACGACGGCGTCCTCGACCTGACCTCCGACGACGTGCGGTGGCTGGCCGACCGTCACGCCGGGGTCGGCGGTGACGGCGTGATCCGCGTCGTGCGCACCCGTGCCGTCGCCGAGGTCGCCGACCAGGCCGACGTCGCGGAGTGGTTCATGGACTACCGCAACGCGGACGGCAGCCCGGCCGAGATGTGCGGCAACGGCGTCCGGGTGCTGGTGCAGTACCTGCGCCGCGAGGGCCTGGTGGCCGGCGACGGAGCGCCGCTGCGGGTGGCCAGCCGCTCGGGGCCCAAGGACGTGCGCATCGAGGGCGACCTGATCGCCGTCGACCTCGGGTCGTGGCACCTCGTGGGTGGGGACGCGGCGCTGGCGGCCGGTGGCGACGCCTCGGTGCAGGTCGCCGGGCTGCCCGGCCCGGTCGCCGCCGTCTCGCTCGACCTGGGCAACCCGCACACCGTCGTCCTGCTGCCCGCCGAGTCCGACCTCGCGCTGGCCGACCTGACCCGCGCTCCGGTGGTCGACCCGACTCCGCCCACCGGGACGAACGTCGAGCTCGTCGTGCCGCTCGCACCCGGGCACGTCGTCATGCGGGTGCACGAGCGCGGGGTCGGCGAGACCCGGTCGTGCGGTACCGGCGCCGCAGCAGCGGCGCTGGCCGCCCGCGCGTGGGCGCTGGCCGGTGGCGGTGAGCCGGAGGACGAGTGGCGGGTCGACGTCCCCGGCGGCACGGTCTGGGTGCGGGTGCTCGGCTCGCGGGTCGAGCTGGTCGGCCCGGCCGTGCTCGTGGCGGACGGCGTCGCCACCCGCTGACCTCGCCTCACCGTGGAAGATCGGGCCTGCCCTGGCCGGACCGATCCTTCGCGCTGACCGCTGTCCACAGGGTCCGAGCGCACCAGGGGTCGCTCCCGTCAGGCTGGGTCGATGTCGTGGCAGGAGATCGCCGACGCCCAGGCCGGGCTGCTCTCCCGTGCGCAGGCCCTGGGGTGCGGTCTGAGCCGCGCGGCGGTCGAGCACCGGTTGGTGACCGGTCGCTGGGTGCGAGCGATGCCGGGCGTCTACCGCACGTTCACCGGGGAGCCGTCCCCGCTCGGCGCCGCCTGGGCGGCCGTGCTGCACGCTGGCGACGGAGCGTCCTTGGACGCGGCCCCCTCGCTGTGGCTCGCTGGCGTGACGCAGCAACCGCCGCCGCAGTGGTCGGTGCTGGTTCCGATGCACCGGCGAGTGGTGTCGCAGCCCGGCTCACCGGTCACGGTGTCGCGCCGGTTGGCTGCATGGACGCACCCGAGCGCCAGCCCACAGCGGTTGCGGCTCGAGGCGGCCGTGCTTCGTGCCACCGAGCTGTGCTCGACCCCCGAGCAGGTTGTCGACGTCGTCGTCCTCGCGACGTCCAGCCGTCGCACGACGGCGGCCCGCCTGGCGGCGGAGGCGCGGGCCTGGCCGAGGTTGCGCTGGCGGGCATTGCTCGACCAGCTGGTCAGCGAGGTCGAGGACGGGGTGGCCTCACCGCTGGAGCGTCGATGGCGCACGGACGTCGAGATGGCCCACGCCCTGCCGCGGGGCCGCCGCAACGTCGCGATGGTCATCGCGGGCCGGCGTCGCTATCGCGACCTGCGCTACGACCCCTTCGGAGTGGTCGCCGAGCTCGACGGCCGGACGGCGCACCCGGCCGCCGCCGCCTTCCGCGACCGGGAGCGCGACAATGCGGCGGCCCGGTCGCTCGAGCTGGCGCTGCGGTACGGCTGGCGCGAGGTCAGCGCAGACCCGTGCGGGTGCGCGGCGGAGGTCGCAGGCCTGCTGCGGCAGCGCGGGTGGAGCGGCCGGCTGCGTCGCTGTGGCAGCGGGTGCGGCGTCGTCGCGACAGGGTGAAGGATCGGGCCTGCCCTGGCCGGACCGATCCTTCACGCTGCGCCCGTTCAGGGCGCGAGCACCTGCAGCACCCGGAACCCCTTGTCGGACGCGACCCTCGTCGCGGGCCAGCCCTGGTCGGTCAGCCAGGTCTGCAGCGAGTCCGAGCCGAGGTTGCGCTGCACCACGAGGTACGCCGGCGCGCCCGGCGCGAGGCGGGGCAGCCACTGCAGCAGCATCGCGTGCAGGGCCGGCTTGCCGACCCGGATCGGGGGGTTGCTCCACAGCGCCGCGAACCGCACGTCGACCGGTACGTCGTCGGGGCGCGCTGCCGTCACGTTGCCAAGGTCGAGGTCAGAAGCGTTGCGCCGCACCAGGTCCAGCGCCCGCTCGTTGACGTCGACGGCCCACACGCGGGCGCCGGGCGAGCGCATCCCGAGCGTCAGCGACAGCGGACCCCACCCGCAGCCGAGGTCGAGCAGGTCACCCTCGGCGGGCGGCGTCGGGACGTGGCGCAGCAGGACGGCGGTGCCGTGGTCGACCCGGTCGGGGCTGAACACCCCGCGCGCCGTGTGCACCGACAGGGTGCGCCCGGCCAGCGAGACCTCGAGCGGGCGCAGGTCGGCGGCGCTCGCCGGCTCGGCGGTGAAGTAGTGGTCCGGCACGGCGCCATCCTCCCAGCCGACCCGGTGGTCACGACGACCTCACGGCACCATCCAGCTCAGCAGCGGGGTCGACTGCAGGTAGACGAGCACGCACATGAAGGCGAGGAACCCGATGCTCCACCCGATGACCTTGCGGAACAGGTCACCCTCACGCCCGCTCATCCCCACTGCGGCACAGGCGATCGCGAGGTTCTGCGGTGAGATCATCTTGCCGAGGACCCCGCCCGAGGAGTTCGACGCCGCCATCAGCACGGGTTCGAGACCGGCCTTGCCGGCAGCGGTCACCTGCAGCGCGCCGAACAGGGAGTTCGACGAGGTGTCCGACCCGGTGACCGCGACCCCGAGCCAGCCGAGGATGGGCGAGATGAGGGCGAAGGCCGCCCCGGCCCCGGCCATCCACGCACCGAGCGTCGCGGTCTGTCCCGAGCTGTTCATCACGTAGGCAAGGCCCAGGACGGCCATGACCGTGACGATGGCGGTGGCCAGCTGGCGGTACGTCGCCACGTAGGCCCGCGCAGCCGCCCCGGGCTTGATGCCGATCACCGGGATGGTGATCAGACCCGCGATGACCATCAGCGTCCCGGCCGCAGCCAGCCAGTTGACCTTGAACGTGGGCAGCGCCGACGGCTTGCCGCTCGCGGTCTGCAGGTCCAGGCCCGGCCAGGTGACGAGCCTGGTCACCGAGTCGAGCGCGTCCTTGACGGCCGGGATCTGGGCCACCACGAACACGGCGATGATGATCAGGTACGGCGCGTACGCCCGCATGACGTCGGCCCGTGAGTCCACGATCCCGGCGTCGCGGGCGGCGAGCTCGTCCACCGTGCCCGAGCCGGGACCGACCGGGTGGTCGCCGCCGGCGGCCGGCACACCACGGGTGCCGCGGCCCGAGCCCGGGGTGGTCGCGGCCGTGCTGGTCACGCCGCTGCCGACGGACACCGTCTCGGGTGCCTCGGTGTAGGTCTGGGCCGGCTGCCACACGCGCAGCACCAGCACCACGGCGACGGCCGAGGCGAGGGCGGCCACGATGTCGGTCAACGGCACCGAGAGGAAGTTCGAGGTGAGGTACTGGGCGAGCGCGAAGACGACGCCGCACACCAGCGTCGCCGGGAGCGTCTGCCGCACACCGCGTCCGCGGTCGATGATGAACACCAGCGCCATCGGCACGAAGACGCCGAGCAGCGGGGTCTGGCGACCGACCATCGAGCCGAGGTCCTGCTGCGGCAGCCCGGACACCGTCGCCAGCGTGGTGATCGGCACGGCGAGCGCGCCGAACGCGACCGGTGCGGTGTTGGCGACCAGGGCGACGGTCGCGGCCTTGATCGGCTTGAAGCCCAACGCGATCAGCATGACGCTGGTGATCGCGACCGGGGTGCCGAACCCGGCCAGCGCCTCGAGCAAGGCCCCGAACGAGAACGCGATGATGACGCCCTGGATCCGCTGGTCGTCGCTGATCGTGCCGAACGAGCGGCGCAGCACGTCGAAGTGCCCCGTCACGACGGTCATGTTGTAGACCCAGATCGCGTTGATGACGATCCACAGGATCGGGAAGAAGCCGAAGGTCGCGCCCTCGGTGCCGGCGCGCAGCGCCTGGCCGATCGGCATCGAGTAGACGAGCACCGCCACGGCGACGGCGACTGTGAGCGAGATCAGCGCGGCCACCCAGGCCCGCAGGCGCAGGGCGCCGAGCATGATGAACAGGGTCAGCAGGGGCAGGGCGGCGAAGATCGACGTCAGCGCCAGCGAGCCGCCGATCGCGTCGAGCACGGGTCTGTACACGGGGGTACCTCGTTCCTCAGTCCGCCGACGTCGTCGGCAGCGGGCAGTGCAGGATCAGGCGTTCAGGCCCGGTCGACCAGGTGCGCGGCTCCCACCCCCCGGATCGACGCGTCGAGGACCTCGACCGTGTGGGCCGTGGCGATGCTGGTCCCGCTGCGGCGCAACGCATCGGTGACCTGCAGCAGGCACCCGGGGTTGGCGGTGACCAGCAGCGTGGCGCCGGTCGCGGCGACGTTGTGCGCCTTGCGGTCGCCGAGCTCGCGCGCAGGGCCGGGGTTGATGAGGTTGTAGACCCCGGCGCTGCCGCAGCAGATCGAGCCCTCGGCGATCTCGCGAACCTCGACACCCGGGACGGCGCGCAGCAGCTCGCGCGGCGGCGTCCGCACCCCTTGGGCGTGGGCCAGGTGGCACGCGTCGTGGTAGGCCACGGTGACGTCGACGCGGTGCCGTTCGGCGACCGGTCCGAGCTCGACCAGCAGCTCGGTGACGTCGCGCACCTTCGCGCTGAACGCCGCGGCCCGCTCGGCGTACGCCGGGTCGTCGGCGAGCAGCTCCTCGTACTCCTTCATCGTCGAGCCGCAACCGGCCGAGTTGACGACGACGTGCTCGACCTCGGCGGTCTCGAACGCCTCGATGAGCCTGCGCGCGAAGCCTTGCGCCTCGGCGCGCCGGCCGTTGTGCGCGCTCAGGGCGCCGCAGCAGGCCTGGGTCTGCGGCACGACGACGTCGCAGCCCTCGGCGCTCAGCACCCGCGCCGTGGCGGCGTTGACGCCGGGGAAGAACTCGCGCTGCACGCAGCCGGTGAGCATGCCCACGACGGCCCGTCGGGGCCCGCGCGCGGGCACGAGCTCGGGCAGGCGGACGTCGTCGACCACCGGTGGTGCGACGGACTCCATCGTCGCGAGCGTGGGCGAGATCCGCTCGAGGATCCCGCTGCGGCGCACCAGCTTCTGGACGCCGGAACGCTGGTAGGCCTTCAGCGGCAGGCGCAGGGCGTGCAGGCGCCGCGGGTAGGGGAAGACGGCGAAGATCGCCTCGCGCAGCAGCCGCTGCGCGCGGGGGCGCTCGAAGCGCCGCTCGACCTGCGAGCGGGTCGCCACGATGAGCTTGTCGTACTGCTCGCCCGACGGGCAGGCGGTGACGCAGGCCATGAAGACCAGGCACGCGTCGATGAGACCGACCATCGCGTCGGTGAGCGGCTCACCGCTCGAGGCCTGGTCCATCAGGTGGATCCGCCCGCGTGGGCTGTCCATCTCCTCGCCCCACAGCACGTACGTCGGGCAGGTGGGCAGGCAGAAGCCGCAGTGCACGCAGTCGTCGATCAGCTCCTGCGCGGGCGGGTGGTCGCCGTCGAACGCCGGGCTGACGTCGCGTCCCGCCGGCCGGCCGATACCCGGCAGGCCCAGGGGAGTGGGCTCGGTGGTGCTGGTCATCAGATCCCTCCGACGAAGCGTCCGGGGGCCAACCGGCCCTGGGGGTCGAACTGGTCCTTCACGCGCCGCATCAGGTCGATGCCGTCGACCGGTCCCCACCCGTCGACCTGGCCGTGCACCGCGGGTGCGGCCTGCAGCAGCACGGCGCTGCCGCCGGCTGAGGCCGCGCGTACGTCGCGCAGCAGCGCGGCGACGGTCTCGGCGTCCGTGCCGGCCGGTGCGCTGACGTGCATCACCCCGACGCCCGCGCTGCCCCGCACCTGCAGGGGCACGCCGTGGCTCGCCTCGGCCGCGGCGACGGCGTCCAGCAGCCGGCGCACGCCGGTGAGCGGCACGGCGACCTTGACGAGCACGTCGTCGGCGTCGCCGGGCAGCGCCGCGACCTCGGCCGCGTCACGCTCGACCTCGCCGGCGCCCTCACCCAGCAGCGCCAGGGTGGGCGCCGTGCGCTCATCGACCCCGTGGGCGGTGCCCTCGAGCAGGACGAGCAGCTGGACGTCGGGCCCGCCGGGTGCGCGCACCACCTCGACGGCCGTGGGCGTGAGCTGCGACCCGACCAGCTGCTGGGCCCGCCGCGCTGCGTCGCCGGCGTCCGGGCACCGAACCGCGAGCCAGCGGCTGGCCTGCGCCAGCGGGTGCAGCCGGAACACGGCCTCGGTGACCAGGCCGAGGGTGCCGTAGGCGCCAGTGACCAGCTTCGCCAGGTCGTAGCCCGCGACGTTCTTGACGACCTTGCCGCCGGCGCGGGCGACGACACCGTCGGCGCGCACGATCGTGACCCCTAGGACGAGGTCGCGGGGGGCGCCGTAGCGCACCCGCCGTGCCCCGCTGCGGGCGGTGGCCAGGGTGCCGCCGATGCTCGCGCCCGGTCGCGGCTGGTCGAGCGCGAGCTGCTGGCCGTGCTCGCCGACGCGGGTGTTGAGGGCGTCGACGCGCAGCCCGGCCTGCACCACCGCGACCAGGTCACCCGCCACGTGCTCGACGACCTGGTCGAGCCCCGCGGTGTCGAGCAGGACGTCGAGTCGGCGCGGCGGAGAGCCCCAGTGCAGAGCCGTGCCCTGGCCGCGGAAGACCACCGCGAGGTCGTGGTCGGCGCACGCGCGCAGGACCGCTGCCGCCTCGTCGGTGGACGACGGGGCCGCGACCACCGGGGCCGGGACGCCGCCGACGTGGTCCGCCTCGCCACCCGCGCGGGCCCGGCCGCCGACCAGCGCGGCCAGGTCGTCGAGCAGTGCCGTGCCGGTGGTCATCAGAAGACCTCGGCCAGACCGGCCTGCTGCAGCGGGTGCGGACCGGTGCCCCGGCCGGGGCGCTCGCCGCACAGGCGCGGGGTGGGGAAGATCTTGCCGGGGTTGGCGATGGCGCCGGGGTCGAAGGCGCACCGCACCAGCTGCATGGTGTCGAGGTCGTCGGCGGTGAACATCTCGGCCATGTACTTCGCCTTGTCCGACCCGACCCCGTGCTCGCCGGTGATCGACCCGCCGCGCGACAGGCACAGGTGCAGGATCTGCGCCGAGACGTTCTCGGCCCGCTCGGTCTCACCGGGGTGCGAGGCGTCGAACAGCACCAGCGGGTGCAGGTTGCCGTCGCCGGCGTGGAAGACGTTGGCGACGCGCACGCCCGCCTCGTCCGCCAGCCGCTTCATGTCGCGCAGCACCTCCGGCAGGGCGGTGCGCGGGATCACCCCGTCCTGCACGATGTAGTCGGGGCTGATCCGGCCGACCGCGGCGAACGCGGACTTGCGGCCCTTCCAGATCAGGGCGCGCTCGGCGTCGTCCGCGGCAACCCGCACCTCGAAGGCCCCGGCCTGCTCGCAGTGGCGCACCACCTCGTCGAACTGGGCGTCGACCTCGGCGGCCGGCCCGTCGAGCTCGACGATGAGCACGGCGCCCGCGCCCTGCGGGTAGTCGCAGTGCACCGCGGCCTCGGCGGCCTCGATCGCCAGGGCGTCCATCATCTCGATCGCGGCCGGGACGACGCCCGCGCCGATGATCGCCGACGTCGCCGCACCCGCCGCGTCGGTGCTGGCGAACCCGGCGAGCAGGGTGCGCACGACCTCGGGGCGGCGCACCAGCCGCACGGTCACCTCGGTGACGACACCGAGCGTCCCCTCGGACCCGACGACCAGGCCGAGCAGGTCGTACCCGGGGCTGTCGGGCGCGGTCGTGCCGAGCGTGGTGACCTCGCCCTGGGGCGTCACGAGCTCGACGGCCAGGACGTGGTTGGTGGTGAACCCGTACTTCAGGCAGTGCGCCCCGCCGGAGTTCTCGGCCACGTTGCCGCCGATCGAGCAGATCTGCTGGCTCGAGGGGTCGGGCGCGTAGTAGTAGCCGTGCGGCGCGGCGGCCGCGGTGACCTCCAGGTTGATGACCCCGGGCTCGACGACGGCCCGCTCGGCCACGGCGTCCACCTCGATGATGCGACGCATCTGCGACGTCACGATGAGCACCCCCTGCGCGTGCGGCAGCGCGCCGCCGCTCAGGCCGGTGCCCGACCCGCGGGCCACGAACGGCACGCCGTGCTCGTGGCAGGCCCGCACGACGTCCCGGATCTGGTCGCGGGTGCGGGCCAGCACCACCAGCGCCGGCACCACCTTGTACGCCGTCAGCCCGTCGCACTCGTAGGTGCGCAGCCGGGCGTGGTCGGTGATCACCGCGACGTCACCGCACGCGGCGCGCGCGGCCGCGGTGACGGCGTCCAGTGCGGCGCTGGTGGTGCTCGTCGTCACCGAGATGGTGGTCATGCCGTCCTCCAGGTGGGGGGTCCTCGGTCAGGGCATGCGCTCGTACGCCGGCAGGGTGAGGAAGTCGGCGAAGTCCTTGCTGGTGGCCATCTCGCGGTACAGGTCGGTGGCGGCGTCCCACCCGCCCTGCGCGAACGCCTCGTCGCCGACGGTCTGGGCGATCTTGGCGAGCTCCTCGTCGATGACGGTGTTCACCAGGTCCTTGGTGACGACCTGACCAGAGCTCAGCTCGACACCCAGGCTCTGCCACTGCCAGACCTGCGACCGGGAGATCTCTGCGGTGGCGGCGTCCTCCATCAGCCCGAAGATCGCGACGGCGCCGCTGCCGCGCAGCCACGCCTGCAGGTACTGCAGACCCACGCTGACGTTGCCGCGCAGGCCCGCCTCGGTGATCTCGCCCGGGGTGCTGCGGACGTCGAGCAGCTGGTCGGCGGTCACGTGCACGTCGTCGCGGGTGCGCTCGACCTGGTTGGGCCGCTCGCCGAGGACGGCGTCGAACACCTCGCGGCAGATCGGCACGAGGTCGGGGTGGGCGACCCACGAGCCGTCGAAGCCGTCGCCGGCCTCGCGGGTCTTGTCGGCGCGGACCTTGGCCATCGCGGCGTGGTTGGCTTCGGCGTCGCGACGGTTGGGGATCGCGGCGGCCATGCCGCCGATCGCGTGGGCGCCGCGCTTGTGGCAGGTGCTCACCAGCAGCTCGGTGTAGGCCCGCATGAACGGCGCGGTCATCGTGACGGCGTTGCGGTCGGGCAGCAGGAAGTCGCGTCCGGCGCCGCGGAACTTCTTGATGACGCTGAACAGGTAGTCCCAGCGGCCCGCGTTCAGGCCCGCGCTGTGCTCGCGCAGCTCGTAGAGGATCTCGTCCATCTCGAACGCCGCGGGGTAGGTCTCGATCAGGCAGGTGGCGCGGATCGTGCCGCGGTCGATGCCGACCGCCCGCTGCGCCGCGACGAACACGTCGTTCCACAGCCGCGCCTCGAGGTGGCTCTCCATCTTGGGCAGGTAGTAGTACGGCCCGCGTCCGGCGTCGATCTGCAGCCGCCCGCAGTGCAGCAGGTACAGCGCGAAGTCGAACAGCGACCCCGACATCGGCTCGCCGTCGACCTCGACGTGCTTCTCGGGCAGGTGCCAGCCGCGGGGGCGCACGACGATGGTGGCGATGTCGTCGCCGAGCACGTACTGCTTGCCGCCGGACTCGAAGTCGATGTCGCCGGTGATGGCGCGGCGCAGGTTCAGCTGGCCCGACAGCATGTTGACGAACAGGGGGGTGTTGGCGTCCTCGAGGTCGGCCAGCCACACCTTGGCGCCGGAGTTGAGGGCGTTGATCGTCATCTTCTGGTCGGTCGGGCCGGTGATCTCGACCCGACGGTCGGCCAGACCCGGGCCCGGCTCGGCGACCCGCCAGCCGGTGTCCTCGCGCACGCCCGCCGTCTCGGGCAGGAAGTCCAGGGTGCCCCCGGCCTCCAGCGCCCGGCTGCGCACGTCGCGCGCCGCCAGCAGCTCGAGGCGGCGCGGGTTGAACTCGCGGTGCAGCGCAGCCAGCAGGTCCAGGGCCTCGGGGGTCAGCACCTGCTCGGCCAGTGCGGCCAGCTGGGGGTCGGAGTCGAGGTCGGCGGTGATGCGCACGCCGTCGGGGAGCTTCATCGGTCTCCATCTCTGGTGGCGGCCACCGCCACCTCGCTGACGTCGTCGTCATCGTGGCCTGGCCTCTGAGCCATGACCGCGTTGCCTCGAAAAGTAGGGCTTCGCACCCCTGCTGACAAGGCGCCCACCGGAATCGGGTGGACCGGGTCGACGTTGACCTGTCAGGTTGGCCACGGGTTCTCGCCCCGATCTACGGAGGACGATTGACGAACAGCACCACGGACGCGGCGAACGGTGTCGAGCCGTCGGCGAACGGTCCATCGCGACCGTCTGGCGATGCGCGCCAGTTCGTGCCCCGGGGCCCGGTCCCGGACGGCGCGAACGGGGCCTCGGGCGGCTTCGACGGCGACCAGCTTGACCTGGCCGACCGGCAGGCGCTGCGCCGGGTCGCCGGACTGTCGACGGAGCTGCAGGACGTCACCGAGGTCGAGTACCGCCAGCTGCGGCTCGAGCGGGTGGTGCTCGCGGGGGTCTGGACCGAGGGCGACGTCCGCGACGCCGAGAACTCGATGATCGAGCTCGCGGCGCTGGCCGAGACCGCCGGGTCGACGGTGCTCGAGGGGCTGATGCAGCGTCGTGACAAGCCCGACCCGAGCACGTTCCTCGGCTCGGGCAAGGCCAAGGAGCTGCGCGACGTCGTGGTCGAGACGGGCGCCGACACGGTCATCTGCGACGGCGAGCTCTCGCCCTCGCAGCGCCGTTCGCTCGAGGACGTCGTGCAGGTCAAGGTCATCGACCGCACCGCGCTGATCCTGGACATCTTCGCCCAGCACGCCAAGAGCCGTGAGGGCAAGGCCCAGGTCGAGCTCGCCCAGCTCGAGTACCTGCTGCCGCGCCTTCGCGGGTGGGGCGAGTCGATGTCGCGTCAGGCCGGCGGCCGGGTCGCCGCGGGCGCGGGGATCGGCTCGCGCGGCCCAGGTGAGACCAAGATCGAGCTGGACCGACGCCGGATCCGCACCCGGGTGGCCAAGCTGCGTCGCGAGATCGCCGGCATGAAGACCGCCCGCGACGTCGGCCGCAGCGACCGCCGCCGCCACCAGGTGCCCAGCGTCGCGATCGCCGGCTACACCAACGCCGGCAAGTCGAGCATCCTCAACCGGCTCACCGGCGCCGGCGTCCTCGTCGAGGACGCGCTGTTCGCCACCCTCGACCCGACGGTGCGCAAGGCCGAGACGCTGGACGGGCGCGGGTACACCCTCACCGACACCGTCGGGTTCGTCCGGCACCTGCCGCACCAGCTGGTCGAGGCGTTCCGCTCGACGCTGGAGGAGGTCGCCCAGAGCGACCTGGTGCTGCACGTCGTCGACGGCTCGCACCCCGACCCCGAGGGCCAGATCGCGGCCGTGCGCGAGGTGCTCGCCGACGTCGACGCGCACGACGTGCCCGAGCTCATCGTCATCAACAAGGCCGATGCGGCCGACCCCGAGGTGATCGCCCGGCTCCGCTCGCGCGAGCGCAGCGCGATCGTGGTGTCGGCGCGCACCGGCGAGGGTCTGGACGAGCTGCGCGCCCGGGTGGACGAGCTGCTGCCCCGTCCGGACGTCGAGGTCGAGGTGCTGCTGCCCTACGGGCGCGGCGACCTGGTCAGCCGGGTGCACGCCGACGGGCATGTGCTCACCGAGGCGCACGAGGAGTCCGGCACCCGCCTGCGCGCCAAGGTGCTGCCACCGCTGGCCGGCGAGCTGGCGGCCTTCGCCGTCTGAGGTGACGGCGGCAGCTCGCTGCCCGTCAACGCAGCCGCGAGTACTCGACCGACAGGGCGGTGGCGATGCTCAGCCACGCGGCGTACGGCACCAGGAGGATGCCCGCCCACGGCACCGGACGCGCCACCAGAGCGACCAGCACCCAGGTCAGCACGGCGGCGACGGCGAGGCACAGCGCTGCCGCCGTCAGCCGGTGGGGGACGTAGAAGAGCCAGGCCCAGGTCAGTGCGGCCACGACGGAGGCGCCGAGCACGCCGGTCGCCCGCCACGCCGTCGCGTCGCCGACCGAGCGCGTGAACCAGACCCCGACCGCGAGCAGAGCCACGAAGTTCAGCGGCCAGATGACCCCGAACACCAGATCGGGGGGCTGGAACGACGGGCGCGCCAGTCCGGCGTACCAGCCGGGGTCGTGACCGGTCCACACCGTCGCCAGGACGGCGTAGGCCGCGACCAGCAGCACCCAGACACCGGTGGGCCACGTCGAGGTCGTACCCGCGGTGCTCATCGGCGGCTCAGCTCCCTCTGCGTCAGGGTGGTTCACGATCTCCCAGGCTGATGGTCCTCCGGTGCCGACCGGCTGTCAGCCGCTGCGTCCGACTCCCGGTCCGCCGTCGACGCGGGTCCAGGACCAGGTTGCGAGGTAGGTTCGCGCGATGGGGTGCTGCCCGCCGCGCGGGGCTGAGCCGTTCACCACGGGCACGGCGCGCCGGGATGCCCGTCGCTACGCCCGCCGCGGTCTCGACCGCGCGGCCGCCGCGCTGGTCGACCTGGCCGATCCCGCTGGGCGAACGGTCCTGGAGATCGGCGCGGGTGTCGGCGCCCTCCAGGCTGAGGTGCTGCGGCGCGGGGCCGCCCGGTCCACGGGAGTCGAGATCTCGCCCGCCTACGACGCCGTCGCCCACGACCTGCTCCAAGGCGCCGGGGTGCGCGAGCGGGCCGACCGACTCGTTGCGGACCTGCTGCACGAGCCGTCGTCGGTGCCGACCGCCGACGTCGTGCTGCTGCACCGGGTGGTGTGCTGCACACCGGACGCACCGGCGCTGCTCGCCGCTGCCGCAGCCCTGGCCACCCACCGCCTGGTCTTCACCTACCCCCGGTTCGACCTGCTCACCCGGACGGGGCAGCACGTGGTGAACGCCGGCGCCGCGCTGCAGGGATGGGGGTGGCGGTTCCGCGCGCACCCGCCCGACGAGCTGGTCGCGGCCGCGGAGACCGCTGGGCTGCGGCACCGCGTCGTTCCCACGAGCGGGTTCTGGCGCGTCGCCGTCCTCGACCGTCGAGCGCCACCCGGGGCTTTCGCCTCGAAGGGCTGAGATCGCGCGGGAACGGTGCCGCCGGCCGTGGCCCCCATCGGTGGTACGTCGAGGTGCACCCGCAGCAGCTGAGCGCTTTCGCCGAGCTGGCCACCGCCCGTGGGTGCACATCGTGAGTGAGGACGTGCTCGGCCCGCTCGGCGCTGACCATCCACCGTGGCACCACGAACCGGTCGCAGCGGTCCCGGGCGACACCTGCCCGGGATAGCGTCGCGGGCATGACGCTGCACCACGTCCGTCGCGGCAACGGCCCGCCGCTGCTCCTCGTCCACGGACTGGGCGCGGGGTGGCGGTCCTGGGCCCCGATCATCGACCGGCTGGCGCAGCACCGTGAGGTCTTCGCCGTCGACCTGCCGGGGTTCGGCCAGACGCCCCTCGCAGCGGCGAGGTCTCGGTCGCCACCCTGACCGACGCCGTGGCGGACTTCATCCGCGAGCAGGGCCTGGACGGGGTCGCGACGGTCGGCCAGTCCAGGGGTGGGCGCATGGTGCTCGAGCTCGCCCGCCGGGGGGTCGGCGGTGACACGGTGGCCTTGGACCCGGGCGGCTTCTGGTCCGACCGCGAGCTCGCCGTCTTCGGGGCGACGCTGCGGCCCTCGATCGCCCTGGTCCGAGCGCTGCGCAGCAGGCTGCCGGCGCTGCTCGCGAGCCCCGTCGGCAGGACGGTGCTCCTGGGCCAGCTGTCGGCACGACCCTGGGCGCTCTCGCCCGAGACGGTGCTGCCGGACGTGGCCGGGCTGGCCGACGCGCCGTCCACCGCCGCCGCCCTGGACGCCCTGACCAAGGGCCCCAAGCAGCAGGGCGCCCCAGCGGGCACGGCACCGGGCCGGGTCACGATCGGTTGGGGACGCCGTGACCTGGTGACCGTGCCCAGGCAGGCCGCTCGGGCGACGGAGCTGTTCCCGGACGCCGTCCTGCACTGGTTCGAGCGGTGCGGTCACTTCCCGCAGTGGGATGCGCCGGAGGAAGCCACCCGGCTGATCCTGGACCGCACCACCTGACGGAGGGGACGCCGGGACGCGGCACCGGGCCCGTACGCCACCGAGATGCCACGAAACCGTCACTCGAGGGACGTCGGACGCCCGGTTCGTGGCAACTCGGTGCCACCGAGCTGGTGTTCCCGGCTGGGCGGCACCCTTGCGCCGCGTCGAATCACGGCGGTAGCGTCCGCTTCCTGAAGAACTCATGCGACATCAGGTGCGGGAGCAACGATGCTCAGCCAGACGAGCCCGGTCGCCGTGAGCAGATCCCTTGCGGCAGCCTGACATGGGGGCTGTCGGCGAGGTGACCACCTTCGTGCCGGTGGCGGCATCGGCCTGCGTGCAGACCCCGGTCGCAACCCACCGTGTGGGCAGCGTGCTCCGTACCCGCGACGACATCATCAGAGAGGCCACCTCATGAAGAAGCTCATCAACGACCCCAACGACGTCGTGACCGAGGCGCTGCTGGGCATGGAAGCGGCGCACGCGGGCCTGAGCGTGGACCACGCGAACAAGATCATCCACCGGGCGCAGCCCCCTCGCCCCGGCAAGGTGGGCATCATCTCGGGCGGGGGTTCTGGTCACGAGCCGCTGCACGGCGGGTTCGTCGGCCTGGGGATGCTCGACGCCGCATGCGCAGGCGAGGTGTTCACCTCGCCGGTGCCCCAGCAGATGATGGCCGCCACCAAGCTCGTCGACGGCGGCGCGGGAGTTCTCCAGGTCGTGAAGAACTACACCGGGGACGTGATGAACTTCGACATGGCGGCCGAGATGGCGGCCAGCCAGGGCGGCACCCGCGTCGTCTCGGTGGTCGTCGACGACGACGTCGCCGTCCAGGACAGCACCTGGACCGCTGGTCGCCGCGGGGTCGGGGCGACCGTGCTGCTGGAGAAGATCGCGGGCGCCGCCGCCGAGCAGGACCGCACCCTCGACCAGGTCGCCGATGTCGCGAGGGCGGTGAACGCGAACGCCCGCAGCATGGGTCTCGCGCTCACCTCGTGCACCGTGCCGGCCGCCGGCAAGCCGACGTTCGAGCTGGGCGAGACCGAGATGGAGCTGGGGGTGGGGATCCACGGCGAACCGGGTCGGCGCAGAGTTCCCCTCGCGCCCGCCAAGGACATCGCCGCCATGCTCCTGGAACCCATCCTGGCCGACCTCCCGTTCGCCTCCGGTGACGGCGTCATCGCGTTCGTCAACGGGCTCGGCGGGACTCCGCTGCTCGAGCTCTACATCATGTTCAACGAGGTCAACACGGTGCTCGGCCAGCACGGGATCTCGGTCGCCCGCTCGCTGGTCGGTTCGTACATCACCTCGCTGGACATGGCCGGCACGTCCATCACGCTGCTGAAGGTGGACGACGACCTGCTCTCGCTCTGGGACGCACCGGTCAACACCCCCGCCCTGCGATGGGGAACCTGAGACGTGAGCGAGAACCTCAGCTCGGCTGCGGTGGCGCAGTGGGTCCGGCGGTTCGCCACCCTGATCGCGCAGAATCGCGACTACCTCACCGAGCTGGACGCAGCCATCGGTGACGCCGACCACGGGGCCAACATGGACCGCGGCATGACGGCCGCCGTCGCAGCGCTGGACGACGCGCAGCCGACCTCTGCGGGCGCCGTCCTGACGGGGGTCGGGATGACCCTGATCTCCACCGTGGGCGGCGCGAGCGGCCCCCTGTTCGGCACCCTGTTCCTGCGGATGGGGACGACGCTGGGCGACCTCAGCGAGGCGTCGTCGCGAGAGCTGGGCGGCGCGCTGCGTGCCGGGCTCGAGGGTGTCGTCGCGCGAGGCAAGGCCGAGCTGGGCGACAAGACCATGGTCGACGCGCTCGCACCGGCGGCCGACGCGCTGGACGCGGCCGTGGGCGAGGGCCTGTCGCTGGCCGCCGCGGTGGCTCGCGCCGGCGAGGCGGCGGCGACCGGCCGGGACGCCACGACGCCCATGCTGGCTCGCAAGGGCAGGGCCAGCTATCTGGGTGAACGCAGCGTGGGTCACCAGGACCCCGGGGCGACCAGCGTGGCCCTGCTGCTCGAGGCGGCGAGCGAGCTCGGCCACTGACGCGCGACCCGGACACGACGGCATCCCCCACGAGAGGAACCCGCACCACGATGGCTCCGCACGAGGCAGTGGGGATCGTCGTGGTCTCGCACAGCCGTCCGCTCGCTCGAGCGGCGATCGCCCTCGCGGGCGAGATGCTGGGCGGCCGGCCGGTGGTCATCGAGGCAGCCGCGGGGCTCGACGAGTCGACCCTGGGCACCGACGCCGTCGCCATCAAGGAGGCGATCGAGCGCGCCAACGGCCCGGCGGGCGTCGTGGTGCTGATGGACCTGGGCAGCGCCGTGCTGAGCACCGAGCTCGCGCTGGAGCTGATGGCCGACCCCGCGGCGCGCGAGCGGGTGGTGCTGTCGTCGGCGCCGATCGTCGAGGGGCTCATCGTGGCCGCTGTCGCTGCCGCAGGCGGCGCCGACCGGCACGAGGTCGCCGCCGAGGCGAGCGCGGCGCTGATGGCCAAGGCGACCCACCTCGGGACGACGACCGACGCCGGCGCGCCGGTCGAGCAGACCGGTGCGGCGCCCAGCGCCGTCGCCGTGTTCACCGTGCTGAACGAGCACGGGCTGCACGCACGACCCGCGGCGCGCCTGGTGGGTGAGGTGCGCGGGCTGGATGCCTCGGTGCAGCTGGTGAACCTCACGACCGGAGCCGGGCCGGTCCCGGCCAACAGCTTGAGCAAGGTGGCCATGCTGGGGGCGTCGCGCGGCCACGACGTCGAGGTGCGGGCCGGCGGTCGACAGGCTCAGCAGGCGGTCGAGCAGGTGGTGGCGCTGGCGGCCCGACGTTTCGACGAGCCCGAGCAGCCGGCCCGGTCCGCTCGGCCCACCGACGTCACCGTGGTCGCGGACCCCCCTGCGGCCGGTGCCCAGCAGCCGATGCCGGCGTCGCCCGGTGTCGTGGTCGCCGAGGTGGCCGCGCTGCTCACCGCGGACGTCGGCGACGACGTGCTGCAGGACGCCCCGGGTGACCCCGACGAGCAGTGGCGTCGGGTCGTCACGGCCGTGGACGACGTCCGCCGCGGGGTGGAGCAGCTGCGCGAGCGCACCCGTCGCGAGACCGGGTCGTCGGAGGCGGCGATCTTCGACGCCCACTTAGCCCTGCTCGGCGACCCGGACGTCCTCACCGACGTCGAGGCGAAGGTCCGTGAGGGGATGGGCGCGGCTCGAGCCTGGACGACCTGCCTGGCGGCGGTGCAGACCCAGTGGTCGCAGCTGCCGGACCCGTACCTGCGCGAGCGGGCGGCCGACGTCGCGGCGGTCGCCCAGCAGGTCCTGCGCGCCCTGAGCGGCGCACCCGCAGGCTCCGAGTGGTCGGCCGGTGTCGTCGTCGTGGACGACATCACCCCGGCCGACGTCGCGGCACTGGACGCCTCCGCCGTCCGGGCCCTGGTGCTGGCGCACGGCAGCCCCAGCTCGCACGCGGCGATCATCGCCCGGGCCCGCGGCATCGCGATGATCGTCTCGGCCGGCGGTGCGGTGCTGGACCTGCCGGCGGGCACTCCCGTCGCGCTGGACGGCGGCACCGGCGAGCTGGTCGTCGACCCCTCACCCGAGGTGGTCGCGGAGCTCACCGTCCGCGCTGCCGCACTGGCGCAGCGGCGGACCCAGCAGCTGGCGGGGGCCGGCCAGCCGGCGGTGTCTCGCGACGGGGTGCACATCGAGGTGCTGGCCAACGTGGGTTCGGCCGCCGACACCGTCACCGCCGCGTCGAACGGAGCCGACGGCGTCGGGCTGGTGCGCACCGAGTTCCTCTTCCTCGACCGGGTCGACCCCCCCGAGGTGGGCGAGCAGGAACAGGTCTACGGCGCCATCTGCGCCGCGATGTCGGGGCGCCGCACCGTCTTCCGCACCCTGGACGTGGGCGGGGACAAACCCCTGAGCTACCTGCCGGTCCCCGCCGAGCAGAACCCGTTCCTCGGCCGGCGGGGCCTGCGGCTGAGCCTGGAGCGCCCGCTGCTGCTGCAGCAGCAGCTGACCGCGCTGTGCCGCACCGCGCGACGGGCCCCGATCGACGTCATGTTCCCGATGGTGACCTCCGTGGACGAGCTGCTGCAGGCCCGTCGGATGCTGGACGCCGCCGCGCTGGTCGTCGGTGGCACACCGCAGCTGCGCGTCGGCATCATGGTCGAGGTCCCGGCAGCCGCGTTGAAGATCGAGTCCTTCCTGCCTCACGTGGACTTCGTGAGCATCGGGACGAACGACCTGACGCAGTACACCGTTGCGGCCGAGCGAGGCAACCCTGCGGTCGCTGCACTGCACGACGCCCTCGACCCGGGGGTGCTGCAGCTGGTGCAGCGGGTCTGCCAGGGCGCCGGGAGCGCGGTCGACGTGGCGGTCTGCGGGGAGTCGGCGTCCGATGAGGCGGCCGTCCCCGTCCTTCTGGGACTCGGGGTGCGTGAGCTGAGCGTCTCGCCGCAGGCGGTGCCGGCGGTGAAGGCGGTCGTCAGGACCCTGCACCTCGAGCGGTGCCGGGCGATGGCTCGGACGGCGCTGACGCTCAGCGACGCCGGCGAGGTGCGTGCGCTGGTCCGGCATGACACGACGGCCTTCGACTCGGCCACCTCTTAGCTCTCGCAACCCAACGGCCGCAGTCACCCCTGAGGTGACGGTGCGGGGGTACGTCGTCGCCCAGGAGATGGCCGTCGAGCCGGCCTGCTCCGTCGGCCAGCCCGGTGAACAGCGCCGCCACCAGAAACGCAGTTCACGAGCACCGTGAACACCAGCGACGCGATGGGGAAGGTGAGTGCTCCGACCACCGCCCGGCGGTCCACTGCACCGCGCGGCCCGAAGCACACCCCCGACCGCCACGCGCAGAAGTGGCGACAGCGTGAGCAGCAGGAGGTCGGCGAAGGCCGCGTAGCCCTGCAGGTCCTGGAGCTGGCGCAGCGGAAGGTGGAACACAGGACACCCTCAGGTCCTGCCAGCAATCATTCGCTGCTTCGTAGTCCATAGCCCAGAACCCACCCACGGCTAATACCACGGGAACGGTGGCCATCATGGCGGCGCGTGAGCGCCTCGTCCTGCGACTCATGTCGTCTCCTCCGACGCCTGGCAACGTCACGCTTGACAGACGTGCGTGGCCCGCCGTCCTCAGCCGGGCGCGGGCTCGGCGCCGGCGGCGCTGCTGACCTCGGCCAGGCGCTGCTCCAGGAAGGCGTGCTCCGCGGCGTTCGCCGTGAGCTCCATCGCGCGCCGGTACGACTGAGCCGCGCCGGTGGCGTCGCCGAGGCGGCGCAGCAGGTCGGCGCGGGTGGCGGGAAGGTAGGGGTAGTTGGCGAGCCGGGGGTCGGTCGCCAGCTCGTCGAGGAGCGGCAGGGCGGCGGCCGGACCGTCGGCGAACGCCACGGCGGCGGCCCGGTTGAGCGCGACGACCGGGGTGTTCCACACCGCCAGCAGCCGGTCGTAGAGGTGCACGATGCGCGGCCAGTCGGTCTGCTCCAGGGACGGCGCCATCGTGTGCACGCCGGCGATCGCCGCCTGCAGGGTGAACCGCCCCGGTGGGCCGGACGCCAGAGCCCCGGCCGTCACCGTGAGCCCTTGCAGGATTGCGCGCTGATCCCAGCGCGTCCGGTCCTGGTCGGCGAGCAGGAGCAGCCGGCCCTGCTCGTCGGTCCGGGTGGCCCGCCGCGCGTCGGTCAGGAGCAGCAGGCCCAGCAGGCCGCGGGTCTCGGCCTGATCGGGGAGCAGCGCGGCGAGGGTGCGCGCGAGGTGCAAGGCCCGGTCGCAGAGCTCGCCTTGGACGAGCGCGTCCCCCGCGCCGGCCGTGTGGCCGGTGCTGAAGAGCAGGTGGACGGCGGTGAGCACGCTGTCCAGGCGCTCGGGCAGCTCCGCCCGGCCCGGAACCCGGTAGGGGATCCGCGCTTGGGAGATCTTCTTCTTGGCCCGGGTGATCCGTGCCGCCATCGTCGGCTCCGACACCAGGAAGGCCCGGGCGACGTCGGGCGTGGGAACGCCGCAGACCAGGCGCAGGGTGAGGGCGACGCGGGCCTCGGGGGCGATGGCGGGGTGGCAGCAGGTGAACACCAGCCGGAGCCGGTCGTCCGGCACCGCGGCGTCGGGCCAGTCCGGGTCGGCCGGGTCGTCCGGGTCGACGGTCGCCGGTTCCACGAGCAGCGGGAGCTTGCGCCGCAGGGTGGCCTCGCGGCGCAACCGGTCCAGCGCCTGGTTGCGCGCCGCCGTGGTCAGCCACGCGCCGGGCCGCTCCGGGACGCCGTCGCGGGTCCAGGCCTGCAGCGCGCGGACGTACGCCTCCTGCGCGCACTCCTCCGCGAGGTCCAGGTCGCCGGCGACCCGCACCGTGGCGGACAGCACGAAAGCCCACTCGGAGCGGTGGGCCTTCGCCAGCGCGGCAGCGACCGCGTCCGCCTGCACGGCGGACGCGGTCAACTTGTCGCGGGGAGCGGTCAGAACGGGTTGGCCTGCGTCGGGTCCACGACCGGGCGGACCTCGACGCCGCCGAAGGGGGCCGGGCACCCCTTGGCGATCTCGAGGGCGTGGTCGAGGTCGCGCGCCTCGACGACGTAGAAGCCGCCCAGGGCCTCCTTGGTCTCGAGGAACGGGCCGTCCGTCACCGTGCCGCCACCCCTGATCGAGGTGGCCGTCCCCGTGGCCGCGAGCGCCTCGCCGCCCGCCAGGGACCCGCCGAGCGCGAAGACCGACTCGACGAACTTGCCGTGCGCGTCGATCGTCGCCTGCCACGCCTCGGGCGACATGTTCTGGTAGCCGGACGGGTCGTCGTAGATGAGGATCGCGTACTTGGCCATGGG
>JBBQGB010000051.1:0-24345 GCA_038322575.1 Actinomycetales bacterium | reverse complement strand
CGAGTACGCCGGCCAGGACATCACCCGGCTCTCGCGCCGCAAGCTGCGACCGGTGCGGCGCGACGTCCAGCTGGTGTTCCAGGATCCCTACGCCTCGCTGAACCCCCGTCGTCGGGTGGGTGACGTGGTGGCAGAACCGTTGCAGGTGCACGGTTTCGGCACTCCTGCCGAGATCCGGCGCCGGGTCGCCGAGCTGTTCGACGTGGTCGGCCTCTCGGCCGCGCACGTCGAGCGCTACCCGCACGAGTTCTCAGGCGGCCAGCGTCAGCGCATCGGCATCGCCCGGGCCCTGGCCATGGATCCCAAGCTGATCGTCGCCGACGAGCCGGTGTCGGCCCTCGACGTCTCGATCCAGGCCCAGGTGCTCAACCTGTTCGCCGACCTGCAGGACGACCTCGGCCTCACCTACGTCTTCATCGCCCACGACCTCGGCGTCGTGCGACACGTCTCGGACCGGATCGCCGTCATGTACCTCGGTGAGGTCGTCGAGATCGCCGACGCCGACCCGTTGTACGACGCCCCCGCCCACCCGTACACCGAGGCGCTGCTGTCGGCCGCCCCCGAGATCGACGACGGCACCGAGGAGATCCCGCGCGAGCGGATCGTGCTCACCGGCGACGTCCCGAACCCGGTCGACAAGCCCACCGGCTGCCCCTTCCACCCGCGCTGCAGCTACGCCAAGGACGTGTGCCGCACCGACCGGCCGGCGCTGGTGCAGGTCGCGCCGAGCCGCTTCACGGCCTGCCACTTCCCGCTCGTGACGGCGACCGGGGCGGCGGCGCCGCACTCGGTCGCCGCGTCCTGAGGCCCGGCAAGTGCGTCTGGTGGTCGCGGCGCTCACCGCCCTGCTGACCCTGTCCCCCTTCCTCCCCCCAACCGCCGTTCCTCCCCCCGACCGGTCCCCCGGCACCCATCTGGGGCTTTCGTCCCCGGTCGCAGGGAGGAACGCGGGGCGGGGGGAGGAAGGGGCGGTCGGTGCGCGTCCGTTCGCCGGCCGGGTGATCCACCTGGACGCCGGTCACGACGGTGGCAACGCAGCGCAACCGGCCCGGGCGCGGGCTCTGGTGCCGGCGGGCGGCTTCCGCAAGCCGTGCAACACCACCGGCACCTCGACGAACAGCGGGTACGCCGAGCACGCCTTCACCTTCGACGTCGTCGCCCGCGCCGCTGCGCTGCTGCGCGCCCAGGGCGCGACCGTCGTCCTCAGCCGCACCAGCGACACCGGCTTCGGCCCCTGCGTCGACCGCCGGGCCGCGATCGGCAACGCCGCCCACGCCGACGCCGCCATCTCGGTGCACGCCGACGGGGCGGTCGCCTCCGGCCGGGGGTTCCACGTCATCGCCCCCGCGCTGGCTCCGGACGGCGGCAACGCGGCCATGCTCGCCCGGTCCCACCGGCTGGCACTGGCGGTGCGCGCCGCGTTCCGCGCCGGCACGAGCGAGCCCTACGCGACGTACACCGGCCGCCAGGGGCTCACGCGACGCAGCGACCTGGCCGGGCTCAACCTGTCGCGCGTGCCCACCGTGTTCATCGAGTGCGGCAACATGCGGGGCGCCGGCGACGCGGCACGCATGCGCGACCCCGCCTGGCGGCAGCGCGCGGCTCGCGCCCTGGTGAGCTCGCTGGGCTACCTGCGACGCTGATCCGCGCTTGACCCATCGACACCGGTCGATGTCTACTGACGTCGTGAGAACGACGGACGTCGATGCGTCACCGACCCTCCTTCAAGCCCTCGGCGACCCCACCCGCTGGCGCATCCTGCAGCACCTGGCCACCGAGGAGCTGTGCACGACCCACCTGCAGGAGCTGCTCGACACCAAGCAGCCGGTGATGTCGCACCACCTGCGGGTGCTCCGCGACGCGGGGCTGGTGCAGACCGAACCGTGTGGACGGTTCACCTACTACCGGCTGCGGCCCGGCGCCCTGGACGACCTGGCAGGTGACCTGGCGGGCCTGGCGTCGGCAGCGCACCGGGCACCCGGGCGCCGGTCGTGCTGAGCGTCCCGCTGGGGCGGCGGCTGCTCGCCGAGCTCGTCGGCACGGCGCTGCTGGTGACGGCCGTCGTCGGCTCGGGCATCGCGGCGCAGCAGCTGTCGCCGGACGACGTCGGGCTGCAGCTGCTCGAGAACTCGACCGCCACGGTGCTCGGCCTCGCCGTCCTGATCCTCATGCTGGGCCCGGTGTCCGGCGCGCACTTCAACCCGGTCGTGTCCGGCGCGGACTGGCTGCTGGGCCGCCGAGCAGGCACCGGCATGAGCGGCGGCGACGTCGCGGCGTACACCGTCGCGCAGACCGTCGGTGCGATTGGGGGCGCGGTGCTGGCCAACACCATGTTCGACCTCGCGCCGCTGCAGATCTCGACGCACGACCGGGTCACGACCGGCCACCTGCTGGGCGAGGTCGTCGCCACCGCCGGGCTCGTCGCCCTGATCTTCGCGCTGGCCCGCACCGGCCGGACCGCGCTGTCGGCGGCGGCCGTCGGCGCCTACATCGGTGCGGCGTACTGGTTCACCAGCTCCACCTCGTTCGCCAACCCCGCCGTCACCGTCGGGCGGGTGCTCAGCGACACCTTCGCCGGCATCGCCCCCGGGTCGGTGGCCGGGTACGTCGGCGCCCAGGTCGTGGGGGCCGGCGTCGGGCTCGCCCTGGTGCTCGCGCTCTACCCCGACGCCGCTGAGACCGCCGACGACGCCGTCGTCCCCCATCCCCACGCCCAGGAGAACCTGTGATGGCCGTGCCCAGCGTCCTGTTCGTCTGCGTCCACAACGCCGGCCGCTCGCAGATGGCGGCCGGTTGGCTCACCCACCTGGCCGGCGAGCGGGTCGAGGTGCGCTCGGCCGGGTCGGCCCCCAAGGACGCGGTGAACCCCGCTGCGGTCGAGGCGATGGCCGAGGTGGGCATCGACATCTCCGCCCAGTCGCCCAAGGTCCTGACGGTCGACGCCGTCCAGGCGTCCGACGTGGTCATCACGATGGGGTGCGGCGACGCGTGCCCGATCTTCCCCGGCAAGCGCTACCTCGACTGGGACCTCGACGACCCGGCCGGTAAGGGCGTCGACGCCGTCCGACCGATTCGCGACGAGATCGGTCGGCGCGTCGAGGAGCTGCTGGCTGAGCTGCTGGCTGCTGCTGCGACCACGGACTAGCGCCGCACGACCTCGCTGCGCGTCGACGCCAGGCTGGTCGCCGTGACCAGTCCGAGGATGGCCACGATGACGCCCAGCGACAGCAGGGTGGGGATCTCGGGGACCGCGGCCCAGATGCCGTGCGCCCAGTGCAGGACCAGCTTGACCCCGATGAAGGCGAGGATCGCGGCCAGGCCGTAGCCGAGGTGCACCAACCGGGACAGGGCCCCTTGCAGGACGAAGTACAGCGCCCGCAACCCCAGCAGCGCGAAGGCGTTGGTGGCGAACACGAGGAACGGGTCGCCGGTGATGCCGTAGACCGCCGGGACCGAGTCGACCGCGAACACGATGTCGGTGGCCAAGACCGCCACCGTCACGAGCGCGAACGGCGTGGCCGCCCGTACACCGTTCTCGCGCACGAACAGACGCGGACCCCGGTAGTCGGAGGTGACCGGCATGAACCGCCGCAGGAGCCGCACCGAGCGCATCTGCTCGACGTCGACCGCGTGCTGCCCGGACCGCTGGTCGCGCAGGATCTTCACCGCTGTGGCCAGCAGGACGACGCCGAAGAGCAGGAAGGCGAACGAGAGCCGGTCCAGCGCGGCGGCGCCCAGCGCGATGAACACCCCGCGCAGCACCAGAGCACCGACGATGCCGTACAGCAGGACGCGCTGCTGCAGCACCACCGGGACGGCGAACGCCGACAGCAGCAGCATGAACACGAAGAGGTTGTCGACCGAGAGCGACTTCTCGACGAGGTAGCCGGTCAGGTACTCCACGCCCGTGGTCGAACCGAAGCGGGACCAGATGTACCCGCCGAACGCGAGGGGGATCGCGATGTAGAACCCGGACCACGCCACCGCCTCCTTCATCGACACCTCGTGCGGACGGCGGGTGATGACGAAGTCGAGGACGAGCAGCCCGATGACGGCGATCAGGACGCCGGCCCACAGGCCTGGCGTGGCGACGGACTGCACGGCAGGGGTGACTGCGACGGCGGGGAACAAAGGGTCTCCTCGGACAGTGGTCCGAGGTCTCCTTCACCCGCAGCGCGGGCGACCGCCCGAGGCCGCCGTCGGGCGGCCGTGGTGTTCGGGTCGGCGCTTGGGAAGTACTCCCCTCGCGGTCGACTTTACCGATTCTTTACTTTACTGTCCAACCGCGTCAGCCCAGGACCGGGACGCTCGCCATCGCCTCGGCGAGCGACGCGTCGCTCAGCTCGTTGTCGACCATCTGCCCCGACAGGTACGCGTCGTAGGCCGGCAGGTCGAGGAACCCGTGACCGCACAGGGCGGTGAGGATGACCTTCTCCTCGCCGGACTCCTTGCACGCCAGCGCCTCGCGGATCACGGCGGCGAGCGCGTGCGTCGGCTCCGGAGCCGGCACGATGCCCTCGGTGCGGGCGAACTGCAGCGCCGCGGCGAAGCACTCCTGCTGCGGCAGCGCGATGGCCTCCATCAGCCCGAGCTCGTAGACGTGGCTGATCAGCGGCGCCATGCCGTGGTAGCGCAGGCCGCCGGAGTGGATCGGGTCGGGCACGAAGTCGTGGCCGAGGGTGTGCATCTTCATCAGCGGCGTCATGCCCGCCGTGTCGCCGAAGTCGTAGCGGTACTCGCCCCGGGTCAGCGAGGGACAGGCGGCCGGCTCGACGGCGCGGATGGTCGGCGACATGCGCCCACCGAGCTTCTCGCGCAGGAACGGGAACGCGAGGCCCGCGAAGTTCGAGCCACCGCCGGTGCAGCCGACGATCAGGTCGGGCGCCTCCCCCGCCATCTCCATCTGCAGCAGCGCCTCCTCACCGATGATCGTCTGGTGCATCAGCACGTGGTTCAGGACGCTGCCCAGGGCGTAGCGGGTGCTCGGATCGGGTGCGGCCACCTCGACGGCCTCGGAGATGGCGATGCCCAGCGACCCGGGGTGCCCCTCGTCGAAGGCGCGCCCGGCGGCCGTCAGCCGGGACGGCGAGCGGTGCACGGTCGCCCCGAAGGTCTCCATCAGCATGCGGCGGTAGGGCTTGCTGTCGTACGACGCACCGACCTGCCACACCTCGAGCTCGAGACCGAACAGGCCGCAGGCGTAGGCGAGAGCACTGCCCCACTGGCCGGCGCCGGTCTCGGTCGTCAGCTTGGTCACGCCGGCCTGGGCGTTGTAGTACGCCTGCGGCACAGCCGTGTTGGGCTTGTGCGAGCCGGCAGGCGAGGTGCCCTCGTACTTGAAGTAGATGTGCGCGGGCGTGCCGAGCGCCCGCTCGAGCCGGTGCGCCCGGTACAGGGGCGAGGGCCGCCACGACCGGTAGACGTCCTGCACCTCGACCGGGATGTCGACGTACCGCTCGGTCGTGACCTCCTGCTCGATGAGCGACATCGGGAACAGGGGCGCGAAGTCCTCGGGGCCCGCCGGCTGAAGCGTCCCGGGGTGCAGCGCGGGTGGCGGCGGGCTCGGCAGGTCGGCGACCAGGTTGTACCAGCGGGTCGGCATCTGCGACTCGTCGAGGACGAACTTGTGCTGCTGCGGCACCCGGGAGGAGGTCATGGCGCACTGTATCCGCCACGTCCGAGTCGTTGTGGCAGTGGCGCGGTCGCCGGCCGATGGCGTCAGACGGTGTGCAGCACCAGCAGGAACTGACCGCCGCCGGGCTCGACCCGGGTCGCCACGGCGAGGCCGGGTGCGAGGCGGGACAGCCGGTCCAGCAGCCAGGCGGCGGCAGCCTCGCCGTCGGCCTGGCTCGGGCAGCGGGCCACCACCTCGCGCCCTGGCTTGCGCGACAGCCGGTCGACCGTGGCCACGATGGGTGCCGGGTCGAGGACGAACAGCTCGGGCGACCACGACACGACCGGCTTGACCGCCCCCTTGCGGGTGTTGCACGCCCGGTGCGCCAGCCGTTCGGTGCCCGCGGCCGGCTTCTTCCCCTTGGGGGCGGCGCCCGAGTCGACGCTCGGGCCGCGGTCGGCGTTGACGGACGCGTCGGGGTCGACCGGCTCGTCGCACAACCAGCAGCGCCAGGCGTCCCGGCGTCCGACCTCGTCCAGTGAGCTCATGGTGGGACAGTACGGCGGTCCGCACCGGCGGCGGAGCGGCAACCGGAATGGGGGCGCCCGTAGGGTGCCGAGCATGGACCGGACGAGCGCCGCACCGGCCGACGACGCGGGGTGGGCGCGTCAGCGGCACAGGGTCCTGCGGGACGCCTTGGCGGTGGGCGTGTCGACCGGCGCCTACGGGCTGTCGTTCGGCGCCGTCGCCGCGACCGCCGGGCTGTCGCTGCCCCAGGCGTCGGCCCTGTCGCTGCTGATGTTCACCGGGGCCAGCCAGTTCGCGCTCGTGGGAGTCATCGCCGGCGGCGGCGCGCCCCTCGCGGCCGCGGCCACGGCCACCCTGCTCGGCGCGCGCAACGCGTTCTACGGCCTGCGGCTCGCGTCCGTGCTGGGCCAGCGAGGGCCCGGGCGCCTGCTGGCAGCACACCTGGTGATCGACGAGTCGTCGGCGATGGCCACGCTGCGCGACGACCCGCGCGAGAGCCGTCTGGCCTTCTGGGCCACCGGCGTGGCGGTCTTCGTCCTCTGGAACCTCGCGACGGTCGCCGGGGCGGTCGGGGCCGGCCGGCTCGCCGACCCCACCGTCCTCGGGCTGGACGCCGCAGCGCCGGCGGCCTTCCTGGCGCTGCTCGCCCCGCGGCTGCGTGACCGCGGCACCTGGGCGCTGACTGCCGCTGCGGCCGCGCTCGCGCTCGCGCTGACACCGGTCGTCCCGGCCGGAGTACCGATCCTGGCTGCGGCCCTGCTCGTCGTCGCCGTCGCAGCGCGCCGACCCAGCGCCACGGGCGCCGCCCGATGATCTGGTTCGCGGTGCTCGCCGGTGCGGCCGGGTGCTACGCCGCCAAGGTCGCGGGGCTGTCCGTGCCCCCGCGGGTGCTCGCCGACCCGCGGGTGCAGCGGGTCGCCGTCGCCCTGCCGGTGGCGCTGCTCGCAGCGCTGGTCGTGACGCAGACCGTGACGACCGGGCGGACGCTGGTGCTGGACGCGCGGGCCGCCGGCCTCGCCGTCGCAGTCGTCGCGGCGCTGCTGCGCGCCCCCTTCCTGGTCATCGTGGTCGCGGCGACAGCCGCTGCCGCGCTGATCCGGCTCGTGACCTGACCACGGCCACCGGGTGGGGCAGCATGGCGGCATGGCTCTCGACACGCTCCGGTTCCTCACCGCCCACGACGTCGGGGGAACGTACGCGACAGCACTGTCCGAGCTGCGCGCGGGACGCAAGCAGGGCCACTGGATGTGGTTCGTCTTCCCCCAGGTCGCCGGGCTGGGCAGCAGCCCCACGTCACGGTTCTACGCCATCGCGGGGATCGACGACGCCCGGGCCTACCTCGACCACCCCGTTCTCGGCGCCCGCCTCGTCGAGTGCGCCACCGCCGTGCGCGACCTTCCCGACCACGACCCGGTGGCCGTCCTCGGCGGGATCGACGCCCAGAAGCTCCGCTCGTCCATGACGCTCTTCTCGCACGCTGCGGTACGCGACGGACAGCGCGCGGTCTTCCGCGCCGTCCTCGAGCAGTACTTCGGTGGCGTCGATGACCCGCAGACGGTCAGCCGGCTGGGCGGTCAGGCGTCGGCCACGACACCGGCAGCCGGTCCGCCGGCCGAGTAGCCTGAGCGGCGGGGCCTCTAGCTCAACTGGCAGAGCAGCGGACTTTTAATCCGCGGGTTGTGGGTTCGATCCCCACGGGGCCCACCCGACGATCCTGCGACCCTGTCATCCGGGGGTCGGCCAACGGTGCGCCCACGGCGCCAGCCGCTCGTACGCCGCTGCGACAGCGAGCACCCGGGCGTCCGACCAGCGGGGGCCCATCACCTGCATGGCCACCGGCAGGCCGTCGGGGGCGAACCCGGTGGGCACCGAGCACGCGGGTTGGCCGGTGAGGTTCGCCGGCAGGGCGAGGGTGCACCAGTCGTCGAAGAACGGGTCGACGAGCTGGCCGTCGATGGCGGCCGGGCCCGAGACGTCGACGCCGAAGGCCGTCAGCTGCATCATCGGGGTGACGATCAGGTCGTGGTGGGTGAAGAACTCGACCCACGTGCGGGTCACCGCCGCCACCCGCGCCTGCGCGTCGAGGTAGTCGCGCGCTGAGTGAGCCTCGCCCGCCCGCACGATGTCGGCGGTGCCGGTGGTCATCTGGGCGGCCCACTGCTCGAGCAGCGGCCCCTCTGACGCGAACCCCTCGGGCAGGGCGACGTCGTTCCACGTGGTCGTCGGGTACGGCGTGCTCGGGTGCACCTCGGTCAGCCGCGCCCCGGCGTCGGACAGGACGTCGAGCGCGCGCCGGAACGCGATGCGCACGGCCGGCTCGACCGGCGCCCAGCCCAGGTCGTCCGACACGGCGATCCGCAGCTGCGACCAGTCGACGTCCCGCTCGACCGCCGAGCGCAGGTCGCCGACGTCGACCGGCCAGGTGAGGACGTCGGCGGGCGCGGGTCCGGCCATCACCGACAGCGCCAGCGCGGCGTCACGGACGGTGCGGGTGAGCGGGCCGTCCACCGACAGGGTCGGCCACCCGCGGAACCCCGGCATCTTCGGCACCAGGCCGAACGTGGGCTTGTGGCCCACGATGCCGCAGAACGCCGCGGGGATGCGGATCGAACCACCACCGTCCGTCCCGAGCGCGATGGGCGTCGCGCCGTACGCGACCGATGCGCCTGCGCCACCACTGGACCCGCCGGGCGTGCGGTCGAGCGCCCACGGGTTGCGGGTCAGGCCCCACACGTCGTTGTCGGTGAAGCCGCGGTAGCAGAACTCCGGGTTGTTGGTCTTGCCGACGACGACCGCCCCCGCCGCCCTCAGCCGGGCGACGGGTACGGCGTCCACGCCAGGGACGAAGTCCCGCAACGCTTTCGAGCCGTTGGTGGCAGGTGAGCCAGCGAGCCAGATGTGGTCCTTCACCGACACGGGGACGCCCAGCAGCGGCGGCAGGTCGGCGAGCGTCCCGGCGGCAGCCGCCCGCTCACGTCGGACGTCCGCCTGAGCAGCCTGCGCCTGCGCCTGCTCGCGCAGCTGCACCGTGAACGCGTTGACGCTCGGCTCGGACGCGTCCATGACGGCGAAGGCGTCCTGCACGAGGTTCGCGGCGCTCGCTGACCCCTCGCGCACGGCCGCGGCCGAGGCCCACCCGTCCCTGCCGTCGGTCATCCGAGGAACCCGCGCAGCAGGGCGGCGCTGCCCGCCAAGTGCTCGTCCATGGCGGCGGCCGCCTCGGCCGGGTGACGGCGGACGACGGCGCGCACCACCTTGGCGTGCTGCGTGTTGCTGTGCGTGATGTTCCGCTCCAGCAACGGGATGGCGTCGAGCAGCACGTTGACACGCGTACGGACGTCGGCCACCGCAGCCGTCAGCGACGGCGACCCGGCCATGGCCGCGATGGCGAGGTGCAGCCGCGAGTCCGCCGGCCGGTACCGTGCCGGCTGCGCGCAGCGGCACTCCGCCAGCAGGCCCTGCAGCGCCTGACGATCGGACGCCGGCACCTCGGCGGCCGCAGCCGCTGACGCCGCCCCCACCTCGAGCACGCGACGCAGCACCAGGACGTCGTCGAGGTCGGCGCGGCTCGGGGCGGCGGGGGGCGGCGCGCGGCGCGTTCTCGTGGTGGCGGCACGGTCGAGCACGAACGTCCCGCCGTGCCGGCCGCGGCGCGACTGCAACCAGCCGGCGGCCGCGAGCTCACGGATCGCCTCGCGGAGCGTCTCGCGACCCACCCCCAGCCGCGCCGCCAGGTCACGCTCGGCGGGCAGCTTCTCGCCCGGCTCGACCAGCCCCAGGGTCACCGACTGCAGCAGCCGCTCGACGCACTCCTCGAACGCGTTGCCGGCGCGGATCGGTCGGAACGCGATGCTGACCGCGCTGTTGGCGGCGCTGGGGGGCATCAGCGAGCCGGCCACCGGGTCACAGCGGCGTCACGTAGGCGCCGCTGATCCCACCGTCGACCAGGAACTCCGAGGCGGTGATGAACGACGAGTCGTCCGAGGCCAGGAACGCCACGGCGGCAGCGATCTCGGTCGGGTCGGCGAAGCGACCGAGCGGGATGTGCACCATCCGGCGGGCAGCGCGTTCGGGGTCGCTCGCGAACAGCTCGCGCAGCAGCGGGGTGTCGACCGGGCCGGGGCACAGGGCGTTCACCCGGATCCGCTCACGCGCGAACTGCACTCCCAGCTCGCGTGACATGGCCAGCACCCCGCCCTTGGACGCGGTGTAGGAGATCTGCGAGGTGGCGGCACCCATCCGGGCCACGAACGACGCGGTGTTGATGATCGACCCGCGCCCACGGGCCTGCATGTGCGGGATCGCTGCCTGGCAGCAGAGGAAGACCGACGTGAGGTTCACCTCCTGCACCCGGCGCCAGGCGTCCAGACCCGTGGTGAGGATCGAGTCGTCGTCGGGCGGTGAGATACCCGCGTTGTTGAAGGCGATGTCCAGCCCGCCGTAGGTGTCGACCGCGGACTGGAAGAGGGCGCGGACCTGCTCGGGCGACGTCACGTCGACGGGCACGAACAGGCCGCCCACCTCGTCGGCGGCGGCCTTGCCGGACGTCGGGTCGAGATCGCCGATGACGACGTGGGCTCCCTCGCTGGCCAGCCGCCTCGCCGTCGCGAGCCCGATGCCGCTGCCACCGCCGGTGACGACGGCCACACGGTCGACGAGGCGGCGGACGACCGGGGTGGTCTCGTCGGCTGCTGCGGTGGTCACGCGGTCATCCTTCCGTCGACAGGAACACGTTCTTCACCTCGGTGAACGAGTCCAGGGCGTCGGGCCCCAGCTCGCGGCCCAACCCGGACTGCTTGAAGCCCCCGAAGGGCGTCGAGTAGCGCACCGAGGAGTGGCTGTTGACCGACAGGTTGCCAGCCTCGACGGCGCGGCTGACGCGCAGGGCCCGCCCGACGTCGCGGGTCCACAGCGAGCCGGACAGGCCGTACGGCCCCGAGTTCGCGATCCGCACGGCGTCGGCCTCGTCGTCGAACGCCACGACGCTGACGACCGGGCCGAAGATCTCGTCCGTGAACGCGCGATCACCCACCTCCGGAGTCAGGACGGTGGGGGCGAACCAGAAGCCGGGGCCCTCGGGGGCCGTCCCGCGGAACGCCACGGGCGCGTCGTCCGGCACGTACGAGCTCACGGTCTGCCACTGCCGCCTCGAGATCAGCGGACCCATCTGGGCCGACTCGCTGCGCGGGTCCTCGACCCGGAATCCCTTGACAGCAGGTTCGAGCAGCTCGAGGAACCGGTCGCAGACGTTGCGCTGCACCAGGATCCGCGACCGCGCGCAGCAGTCCTGACCGGCGTTGTCGAAGACGGCGGACGGCGCGCTGGCCGCCGCCAGCTCGAGGTCGCAGTCGTCGAAGACGATGTTCGAGCTCTTGCCGCCCAGCTCGAGGGTCACCCGCTTCACCTGGTCGGCGCAGCCGCGCATGACGCCCTTGCCCACCCCGGTCGAGCCGGTGAACACGATCTTGCGGACGTCGGGGTGCTGGACCAGCCGCTCGCCGACGACCGCCCCGCGGCCGGGCAGGATCGTCAGCACGCCCGGGGGGATCCCGGCGTCCAGCGCGAGCTCACCGATCCGCAGCGCCGTCAGCGGGGTGTACTCGGCCGGCTTGAGCACCACCGTGTTGCCGGCCGCCAGGGCCGGGGCCAGGCCCCAGCCGGCGATGGGCATCGGGAAGTTCCAGGGCACGATGACGCCCACGACGCCGAGCGGCTCCTTGAACGTGATGTCGACCCCGCCTGCCACGGGGATCTGGCGGCCGAACAGCCGTTCGGGGGCCGCCGAGTAGTAGGTGAGCACGTCGCGGACGTTGCCCGCCTCCCACCGGGCGTTGCCGATCGTGTGCCCGGCGCCAGCGACCTCGAGCTGCGCGAGCTCCTCGAGGTGGGCGTCGACCTGGTCGGCGAAGCGTCGCAGCAACCGGGCCCGGTCGGCGGGTGCGACGTGGCGCCAGGTGTCGAAGGCCCGAACGGCGGCCGCGACGGCGGCGTCGGTCTCGGCCACCCCCGACATCTCGACGGTCGCCAGCACCTGCTCGGTCGACGGGTCGACCACGTCGTACGGCGCCTCGGTGGTGGTCGCGCTCACAGCCTCTCGAACCCCCGGTAGCGCTCCCAGTCGGTCACCGAGGACTGGAACGCCGCGATCTCGACCCGGGCCATGTTGGCGTAGTGCTCGACGACGTCGTCGCCGAACACCCGGCGGGCGAAGTCGCTGGACTCCCACAGCTGCAGAGCCTGCGGCAGGCTCTCGGGGACGCGGACCGAGTCCGACGTGTAGGCGTTGCCCACGAACGGCGGCTCGAGCTCGAGCCCACGCTCGATGCCGTCGAAACCCGCGGCGATGATGGCCGCTGTCGCGAGATAGGGGTTCACGTCCCCACCCGGGATGCGGTTCTCCAGGCGCAGGGACGGGCCGTGGCCCACCAGACGGAAGGCGCAGGTGCGGTTGTCCCGGCCCCAGCGCAGAGCGGTCGGGGCGAAGCTGCCGGCGACGAAACGCTTGTAGGAGTTGATGTTCGGGGCCAGCAGCAGTGTCAGCTCGTGGATGCGGTCGAGCTGGCCCGCGACGTACGCCCGGCCGGTCGCCGACAGCCCCTGGTCGTGATCGTCCTCGTCGGCCAGCACCAGCGACCCGTCCGTGCCGCGCAGCGAGCAGTGGACGTGGCACGAGTTGCCCTCACGGGCGTCCCACTTGGCCATGAACGTCAGGGCGTAGCCCTCCTGGGCCGCGATCTCCTTGGCACCGTTCTTGTAGATCACGTGGTGGTCGCAGGCCGTGACCGCCTCGTCGTACCGGAAGGCGATCTCGTGCTGGCCGAAGTTGCACTCGCCCTTGATCGACTCGACCGTCATGCCCGCGCCGACCATGGAGTTCTGGATGCGTCGCAGCAACGGCTCGATCCGCGAGGTGCCGAGAATCGAGTAGTCGACGTTGTACAGGTTGGCCGGCGTCAGACCACGGTAGCCCGACGTCCAGGCCTGATCGTAGGTATCGCGGAACACGATGAACACGAGCTCGGTGCCGACGTACGCCTGCAGACCGGCCTCGGCCAGCCGCGCGGTCTGGCGCTTGAGCACCTGGCGCGGCGAGACGCTGACGTCGGACCCGTCGTGCAGGCCGACGTCGGCCGTGACCATCACGGTGCCCTCGTGCCACGGCACCCGGCGCAGCGTGGCCAGGTCGGGGCGCATCACCAGGTCGCCGTACCCCGTCGACCAGGACGAGATGGCGTACCCGTCGACGGTGTTCATGTCGACGTCGACCGCGAGCAGGTAGTTGCACCCCTCGGTGTCGTTCTGCATCGCGTCGTCCAGGAAGAACTGCGCGTGCAGGCGCTTACCGACCACCCGACCTTGCATGTCCGTGATCGCCACGATGACCGTGTCGACCGCTCCGGAGGCGACGTCCGCGCGCAGCTGCTCGACGCTGAGCAGACCCGACATCAGCCCAGCTCACCCGCCGTCAGGTCGCGCTCGATCGCCGCGAGCTCCTCGGCGCTGCCCTGCACCCGGGGCCCGGTGAACCAGTTCTTGGCCGAGACCATCCAGTAGATGCCGGCGAAGCCGATGACGACCAGCATCACGAAGGGTGCGAAGTTGAACGCGTTGACGGCGAACGCGCCGTCGGGGAAGGGGTTGAACTGCGGCCCCATCAGCGGGAACAGGATGAACACCACCCAGACGACGGCCAACCAGCCGATGACCGCGCTGCCGCGGCCCAGGTTCCACGGCCCGGGCACGAAGCTGGAGTTGAGGCGGCGCAGGAAGACCGGGATGACGTACGAGACGTAGAGGCCGACGACGGCCACCGAGACGATCGCGAAGAACGCGACCGCGTACCCCTCGTTCGTGTACAGCGACGGCAGGGCCAGGATCGCGGCGCCGACGACGGCGAACCAGATGCTGTTGGTTGGCGTTCGGGTGCGCGGGTTGATCCGGTGCCACAGGCGCGAGCCGGGGATGGCCCCGTCACGGGCGAAGGCGTAGATCATCCGGCTGTTCGCGGTGACCGACGCCATACCGCAGAAGAACTGGGCGACGATGATGGCCAGCAGCAGGACCTTGGCGAAGCCGCCTCCCACTGCGGCGAGGATGATCTTCGGCCCGGCCAGGATGCCGCCCGCCGCGATCGCGGTGTACTCATCGGTGCCGACGGCGACGGGGACCGCGACCGACAGACCCACCATGAGGATGAAGCCGGCGACCACGGACACCCAGATCGCGGTGACGATGCCTCGCGGGCCGCTCACCGCGGCGTTGCGGGTCTCCTCGGTCATGTGCGCCGACGCGTCGAAGCCGGTGATCGTGTACTGGGCCAGCATCAGGCCCACGGCGCTGACCCAGATGGTCGCCAGCACCCCGCCGCCGAAACCGGTGGTGTTCGCGTACCCGGTGAACACCTCACCGATCGGGGTCTTGGTGTCGGGCAGGACGAACAGCGCGATGACCACGATGGCCGTGAAGGCCAGGTGCCACCACACGCTGATGTCGTTCAGCCGCGCGATCAGTCCGACGCCGAACGAGTTGATGATCCCGTGCGCGGCGAGGATCAGCAGGTAGATCACCAGGATCTGCCACGGCTTGGCGGCGAAGGACTCCCACACGGTGATCTGCAGGAAGAAGCCGATGATCGTGGCCAACCCGAAGTCGATCGACGCCGTGACGGCGACCTGGCCGATCAGGTTGAACCAGCCGGTGAACCACGAGGCGATCGGGGCGCGGGCCGGCTTGGCCATCTTGGCCGCCCAGTAGTACAGCCCGCCCGCGGTGGGGTAGGCCGAGCACACCTCGGCCATCGCGAGCCCGACCATGGTCGACATCAGCCCCACGAACAGCCACCCGATGGTCGCGGTGCGCGGGCCGCCCGCGTTCATCGCCAGGTAGTACGTGGTGATGCCGCCGGTCAGGATCGAGATGATCGTGAACGACACGGCGAAGTTCGAGAACCACCCCATCCCCCGGTCGAGCTCCTGGGCGTACCCCAGCTCGTGCAGCCGACGCGAGTCCGCATCGGCACCGGGCCTCGGGTCGACGGGCTTGGAGATGCTCATGCGCGATCCCTCCGGGCGTTCAATGGGCCAGTCCCAGACCATAGGGGCGACCCGCCGGCTGCACAACGGCCTAAACGGGACAGGATCCGACCAGCGCCTCGAAGAGCCGGCGGTCGAGGTCCTCCTCCGGGTGCCACTGGACGCCGAGGCAGAACGTCCCCCCGGGTCGCTCCAGCGCCTCAATGGTGCCGTCGTCGGCCCGGGCGCTCGGGACGAGGGCGTCGGCCACCCGTCCCACCGCCTGGTGGTGGTGGCACCGCGCCCGGACGCTGGGCCCGACGAGATCGTGCAGCCGCGAACCCTGCGCCACCCGCACGTCCCGGTCGTGGAACGAGCCGGGCCCGGGATCGTGGACGTCGGTGCCGACGACGTCCGGCAGGTGCTGCACCAGGTCGCCGCCGAGCACCACGTTCATCAGCTGCATTCCGCGGCAGATCGCCAGCACCGGCAGCGACCGGTCGAACGCAGCGGTCAGCAGCGCAGCCTCGTCGCCGTCCCGGTCGGGCCGCAGCGGTCCGAGCGCCGGGTCGGGGGGTGCGCCGTACCTTGCCGGGTCGACGTCCGCCCCGCCGGCCACGACGAGGCCGTCCAGCCGGGTGACGACGTCCCCCGACGTCGCCCCGGTGGGCAGCAGCACCGGCTCACCACCCGAGTCGCGCACCGCGTCGGCGTAGCTCGCGGGGAGCAGCACCGCAGCGGAGTCCCAGGTGCCCCACCGGGCCTGCTCGCGGTAGGTGGTGATGCCGATCAGCGGCCGGGCCATCGCCCTACCCCCTGGCCGGCGCGCCCTCGAGCTGAGCCGCCTCGTCGTCCGCGAGGCGCCGCTCAGCGGTCAGGTCGAGACCGCGGCACAGCACCCAGTACAGGACCCCGGCCACCGGCAGGCCGACGAACAGGGAGAAGTCGGCGCCATCGGCGGCGTTCGCGACCGGACCGGAGTACAGGCCGGTGCTGAAGAACGGCACCATGGCGGCGAACCCGGCCAGGTAGGACACGATGCCGCGCCACCCCCAGCGCCCGTACACGCCGTTCGGGTTGAAGATCTCAGCGATGGCGTAGTGGCCCCTGCGCACCAGGAAGTAGTCGACGAGGTTGACCGCGGTCCACGGGATGAACAGGTACAGGACGAGCAGCAGGAAGTTCTCGAAGCTGTCCAGGAACGAGGACGACGCCGTGATGGCGAACCCCAGCGAGATCGCCGCCGTGAAGGCGACGGTCACGACGCGGACGGCCAGCGTGGGCCGCACCTTCTTGAAGGAGTCGATCGCGCTGATCAGGGTGAGCGAGCCGCCGTACATGTTCAGTGCCGTCACCGAGATCAGGCCCAGCACGGAGAAGATCAGGACGATCGCGCCGAAACCGGAGAAGACGCGGTCACCGGCGGCGTTGATCGACGCGATCGTGTCGAAACCCTCGCCCGCCCAGGCGGCCAATGCCGAGCCGATGCACATGATCCAGATCGCCCCGAGTCCAGAGCCCCAGTAGGTCCACAGGAACGTCTTGCGGACGGTGACGCCCGGCGGCAGGTAGCGCGAGTAGTCCGACACGTAGATCGCCCAGCTGATCTGGTAGCCCGCGACCACGGAGTACTGCAGCAGGAACGGCGCCAGCTTGAATTCGCCGAGGTCGAACGCGCCCGCGGGGTAGGGCAGCAGCAGCACCGCCACGGTGAGGACGCCGAAGAACAGCAGGAACCCGTAGGTGAGGAACCGCTCCATCCGGTGGATGAAGTCATACCCCACGATCGCGGCGACCGCGGCCAGCACCGTCGCGACGACGATCCACAGCCGCGAGCTGCCGTGCACCGTGGTCGTCAACGCGCTACCGGACAGGATGGTGTTGAAGATGTTGAAGCCTGCGTACTGCAGGTAGGCGAACAGCCACACCAGCAGGGCGCCCATGTAGCCGAACTGCGGGCGGGACTGGATCATCTGCGGCAGTCCCAGCTGAGGGCCCTGCGCCGAGTGCGCCGCCATGAAGAACGTGCCCGTGAGCACCCCAGCGACGATGGCGATGAGCGACCACACCAGGTTGCCGCCGCTGGTGACACCGAGGACACCGACCGCGAGCGTTGCGATCTGGGCGTTGCTCATGAACCACAGCGGGCCCAGGTGCCACAGCTTGCCGTGCCGCTCGGCCAACGGCACGTAGTCGATGGACCGCACCTCGATGCCGTTGATGCGCGCCGGGCTCTCGTTGATCGCCATGGTGTCCTCTCGCCGTCCGGTCCAGCCGCCACGTGGCTCCACCTGGCAGCGGAACCGTACTGCCGAGGGGCCCCCCGCGTCACCGATCGGCGGCTCACGCGCCGACGTCGGCCACCAGCCGCTCGCCGAGCACCTCGAGCAGCGGCCCGGGCCGGGCGATGCAGACCCGGACGTCCGGCTCGACGTCGGTCAGGCAGTGCACTTCCGACACCCCCGCCGCGGCGAGCTCACGCGCGTCGAGCGTGGACTGGCCGCACACTGCGACGCACCGCACCCTTGCCAGCCGCGCGGCCGCAGCCACGCCCGAGACCGCCTTGCCGTGCAACGTCTGGTGGTCCAGCAAACCCTCGCCGGTGACGACGACGTCCGCGCCGACTGCCGCCTGCCCGAACCCACCCAGCTCGAGGACGACCTCGATGCCCGGCCGCATCGTCGCGCGGAGCACGGTCAGCGCCGCGTACCCGACGCCACCGGCGGCCCCGGCGCCGGGACGACCCGCCGCCCCCGGGTCGACCAGCTGCGCCAGGTGCGTCAGCGCGGCGTCCAGCGCGACGACGTCGTCGGGGGTCGCGCCCTTCTGCGGCCCGTAGACGGCGGCCGCGCCGGTGGGCCCGACGAGCGGGTTGTCGACGTCGGTCGCGAGCACCACCCGGACGTCGGCCAGCCGGGGGTCAAGGCCGGTGACGTCCACGCGAGCGAGCGACCCGAGGGCGAGGCCGCCCAGCGGCAGGTCGGTGCCGTCGTCCGCGAGCAGCCGCACGCCGAGGGCCTGCAGCATCCCCGCCCCCCCGTCGGTGCTGGCCGACCCCCCGACGCCGAGGACGATCTCGCGACAGCCCTGGTCGAGCGCCGCCCGAATCAGCTCGCCCACACCGAAGCTGCTGGCGCGCAACGGGTCTGGTCGCCCACCGGGTAGCAGCGTGAGACCTGCCACCGCTGCCAGCTCGACGACGGCGACGCCGTCCCGCACCCCGATCGCCGACCGGACCCGTGCCCTCGTCGGGCCGTGCGCGTCGACATCGACGCGCCGAAAGCCATGTGCCAGTGCGGCCTCGAGCGTCCCATCACCCCCGTCTGCCACCGGGATGACGACCAGCTCGGCAGCGGGATCGGCCCGCCGGATGCCGGTGGTCAGGTGCCGACTGACCTCGGCGGCCGTCAGCGAGCCCTTGAACTTGTCCGGCGCCAGCACGATCCGCATCGCTCACTCCCTCGCGTGGGAACGCAGCTGGGTCGCGAGGTTGCGCAGCCCCGTGGACATGTCCCGGCCCAGCACCGACCGCAGGAACAGCGGCATGGTGATGCCCAGGATGCCGTCAGGCCGGGGCAGGTCGAGCTCGCGCAGCACCGTCGACCCGCTGCCCCGCGCGGTGACGACGAAGGTGGAGCGGTAGGTGCCGCTGGCGTCGACGCTCTCGAGCACGACTCGCTCGGGCGGTTCGAGCTCGAGCACCCGCACCTCGTTGCGGTGCTCGTTGCGACCCGGCAGGTAGCCGTACGAGGTGAAGGTCGAGCCGACCACCAGCTCGCCGTTGGGTGGCAGGTCGGTGACGCGGAACGGCTTGGGCGACCACTGGGCGTGCCGGCTGATGTCGGCGACGTACGCGAAGACCTGCTCGGGCGGTCGGTCGACGTGGACGAGCGCCCGCGCCGTGATGCGCTGCTGCACGACACCTCCCGCTGGTCGAGCCTGTGCTCAGACCGTACGTCAGGTCGTCGTGGTCGGAGCGAGGTCGTCGAGCCGCTACAGTTGAGCCAGTCGGCGCGCGCCGCTGCGAGTGCTGCATCCTCGACGGACGCACCACCACAGCGGCCCCCCAGGCACTTCTCGATACAGGCGCTCCGACACCCCGCCGGCCAGCAACCGCTGTCGACCGGTGCCGAGGGTGCCCCTGGAGCACCCGGCGTGTCGTCGTCCAGCCACCACCGTGGCTGTGCGTGGCACGCCAGTGTCACGGAAACGAGTTCTTCTCTTGACTCAGCAGTCCCCAGAAACCCCCACCAGCAACGCCTTCGCCGCCCTCGGCCTGCCGGCCGAGATCGTCCAGCGGCTGGCCCGCGACGGCATCACCGAGCCGTTCCCGATCCAGACCGCGACGATCCCGGACGCGCTGTCCGGGCGCGACGTCCTCGGTCGCGGCCAGACCGGCTCGGGCAAGACCCTCGCGTTCGGCCTGCCGGTCCTGACCCGCCTCGCCGGTCGCACCAGCGCCCCGCGGCGTCCCCGCGCCGTGGTGCTGGTGCCCACCCGCGAGCTGGCGATGCAGGTGCACGACGCGATCGAGCCGCTCGCCCACGTGCTCGGCATCCGCGTGAAGCTCGTCGCCGGGGGCCTGCCCTACTACAAGCAGATCCAGGCGCTCGACCGCGGCGTCGACGTCCTGGTCGCCACCCCGGGCCGTCTCACCGACCTCGTCGACCGCGGCAACTGCATCCTCGACCAGGTCGAGGTCATGGTGCTCGACGAGGCAGACCACATGTGCGACATGGGTTTCATGCCTGCCGTGAGCGAGCTGCTCGACCACACGCCCAAGGGCGGCCAGCGGCTGCTGTTCTCGGCCACGCTCGACGGCGACGTCGACAAGCTCGTCCGCAAGTACCTGGTCAACCCCGTCACCCACTCGACCAGCGACGCCCGCGCGTCCGTCACGACCATGGCGCACCACGTCTGGCTGGTGAAGCCGGCCCACAAGGCCCCGGTCACCGCTGCCCTGGTCGCCCGCGAAGGACGCACGATCGTGTTCGTCCGCACCAAGCTCGGTGCCGACCGCGTCGCCGAGCAGCTGCGCGAGCAGGGCCTGCGCGCCGCAGCGCTGCACGGAGGTCTCGGCCAGGGTGCGCGCAACAAGACGCTCACCGCGTTCAAGGACGGCAAGGTGCCCGTGCTGGTCGCGACCGACGTCGCGGCTCGCGGCATCCACGTCGACGACGTGGCGCTCGTCGTCCAGGTCGACCCGCCGGCCGACCACAAGGACTACCTGCACCGCGCCGGGCGCACCGCCCGCGCCGGTGGCACCGGGGCGGTCATCACCCTGGCGCTGCCGCACCAGCGTCGCACCGTGGAGCGGCTGACGTCGCTGGCCGGCGTCGACGTCCGCGCCATCGCGGTCAGCCCGGACGACGCGAACGTGCTGTCGGTCTCGGGCGGCGCCGTGCCGAGCGGGGTCAAGGTCGAGGAGCGCGACCTGTTCCCGCCCTCGCGAGGCTCCAGCCGCACCGGTGGCCCGCGTCGCAGCGGTGGCTTCCGCGGCGAGGGCTCAGGACGTCGTGAGGGCGGCTACCGCGACGCGGCACCACGCCGTGACGGTGGAGCCCGCAGCGACGCCGGCCGGCCGACGTCCGCCCGTCCCGCCTCGGCGCGGCCGGGCAGCGAGCGCCGGCCCGCCCCGCGGCGCGACGTCCGCAGCTGACCCTTCCTCCCCCCGACCGCCGTTCCTCCCCCCGACCGGCCCCCGGCGCCCGACATGCGCCGATTGGGCCCGGTCGGGGGGAGGAACGCGGGTGACGGAGGAATGCTCGGCGGTCACGCAGCGTGAACCGGGTTCGGGTTTGATGGCGATCGGGTGGGGTTGGTTCAAGATGCGCGGTGCGTCCGACGACGACTGGCCGGACCCGCTCCGTCTCTTCGCGCAGAGGATCCCGACATGACCAGAACGAGCAGACGTCACGCGGTCCTGGCCCTCGTCGCGGTCGCCGCGGCGGGCCTTTCGGCCGCACCGCAGGCACAGGCCGTCACCGCCCCGGTCCCGGCGATCCGGCTGGTCGCTGCGCCGACCGCGGTGGTCGACGAGACCGGGGCGGTCTGGGCCCCGGACGCCAGGTTCGCCGACGGGGGCACCGTCTGGCAGAGCACGTCGCCGATCGCCGGCACGACGAACGACAAGGTCTTCCAGCCCGAGCGGTGGGGGGTTCGTGGCTACGCGGTGCCCGTCCCCGCGTCAGGCGACTACGTCGTCACCGTGAACGCGGCCGAGGTCGTCTTCACCACCGCCGGCAAGCGGGTCTTCAGCATCACCGCCGAGGGTCGTCCAGTGGTGACCAACCTCGACCTCGTCAAGAGCGTCGGCGCCGCGACCGCCTCGTCATCCACCTTCACCGTCACGGTGACCGACGGCGTCCTCGACCTGGGCCTGACCGCGAGCGTGAACAACACCAAGGTGAGCAGCCTGCAGATCACCCCGGTCACCCCCGCGGCCGTGGTCGCGCGCGTCGTCGCCGGAGGCACGGCCGTCACGGACGAGACCGGGGCGGTCTGGGCCCCGGACACCCGCCTGGCGTCCGGCGGCAGCACCTGGACGAGCACGTCGCCGATCGCCGGGACGACCGACGACAAGGTCTTCCAACCCGAGCGGTGGGGGGTGCGCGCGTACGAGATACCGGTCCCCGCCGTGGGGTCGTACACCGTGACGCTGAACGAGGCCGAGCTGGCGTTCACCGCGGCGGGACAGCGGGTGTTCAGCGTCGAGGCCGAGGGCGCGAAGGTGCTCAGCAACATCGACATCGCCAAGGCCGTCGGCCCCAGGGCCGCGCAGGTGCTCACCTTCACCGTCGACGTCGTGGACGGGGCGCTCTCGCTCGGGTTTCCCACGACGACCAACTACGCCCGCATCAGCAGCCTGCGGGTATCCTCGGCCGGCGCCGCCGCGACACCGGTGCAGCCCCCCGCCACCTCGCTGTTCGGGAGCCCGCTGACCGGTGACCCCCGGGCGCCGCGCGGTGGGGGCTTCGGCCCGGGGAGCGTCTGGTCCACCGACGTCAGTCGCGCCCCGCTGGCGGCGAACTCGGCGGCACTGGTGAGCAACCTCGATGCGCAGGTCAAGAGCTTGTACGGCGGTAACGCGGCGTTCAACGTGTGGCAGTACAATGGCAACTTCTACACCGTGCAGGGCGACCAGGCGCGCGTGGACGTGAAGTGGAACGACTGCCAGGGCAAGGGTTCGGTGCCCACGGGCCTGCTCGGCCCCGGTGGCCAGTTCATGTCGGTCCCCGTCCCGTCGAACGCGGCGGGCTCCACCGGCACCGACTCGTCGATCTCGATCTACCAGCCGAGCACGGACACGATGTGGGACTTCTGGAAGCTCGCCGAGGCAGCCGACGGCTGGCACGCGTGCTGGGGTGGCCGCATCGACCACGTCTCGACCAGCCCCGGCTGGTTCCTGAACGGCTTCGGCGCCACGGCCACCGGGCTGGCCGGCGAGGGCGGCATGGTCAACATCCGCGACGTCGAGGCGGGCAGCATCGACCACGCGCTCTCACTGGCTGTGCTGCGTGCCGCACCAGCGAACACGTTCAGCTGGCCCGCTCAGCGCTCGGACGGCAGCGACACCGCGGCGGACGCCATCCCCGAGGGGACCCGGCTGCGGCTGGACCCGACGGTGGACGTCGCGGCGCTGCCGATCCACCCGATCGCCAAGATGATCGCGAAGGCCGCGCAGACCTACGGCTTCATCGTGACCGACCGCGCAGGCACGGTCGGGGTCGCCGCCGAGGGCGGTTCGGCCGTCCAGCTGATGACCGGCGTGAACCCGTGGAACGGCTTCATGGCCGGTACCCCGAGCTACGGGATCATGAGCGGGTTCCCGTGGAGCCGGCTGCAGGCGCTGCCGAAGGACTACGGCAAGCCCTGACCACCCCCACCCGAATGGCCCGCCGCGACGACGTCGCAGCGGGCCGTTCGCCGTCTGGTCACCGACTCGGCCCAACGGGACCCCCGGCGTCACTGAGGGTCAGGGCACGGGCACCCGATCGGCCCGTCCACCGTCTCGTGGTTCGCACCGACGTCCTTCCTGACCGCACCCACGAACCAGTCAGGACCACCCGCCATGGCCGCCCGCCTGACCCATCTTCAGCGCCGCACCCCTGCACTCGTCCGCCGCGTCACCGGGGTGGCGCTGACCGGGCTCGCGCTGGCGGCCCTGCCCGTCGCACCCTCGGCCTCGGCGCGGCTCGCGCCCCCGGCACCCGCGCCAGCGATCCGGCTGGTCGCCGGCACGACGCCCCTGGTCGACAGCACCGGGGCGGTGTGGTCACCGGACGCGCCCTTCGCCGACGGCGGTTCCACGTGGCGCAGCACCGCCCCCATCGCCGGCACCACCGAGGACCGCATCTTCCAGTCCGAGCGCTGGGGCCTTCGCGGCTACCAGGTGCCGGTGCCGGACAGCGGGCGCTACCGGGTCTCGCTGAACGTCTCCGAGCTGGTGTTCCGCCGCGCCGGACAACGGGTGTTCAGCGTCACCGCCGAGGGACGACGTGTGGCCACCGGCGTCGACCTCCTGCGGGACGCCGGTTTCCGCACGGCGCACGTGATCAGCTTCGTGACCACCGTGACCGACGGCGTGCTCGACCTGAGCTTCACCCAGCAGGCCGACCACGCCAAGGTCAGCAGCCTGTCGATCCAGCCCGTCGTCGCCTCGGACGTCGTCGCACGGGTCGTGGCGGGTCCCGCGGCGGCCCGGGACGACGCCGGGCGCATCTGGTCACCGGACACCCGGTACGCCGAGGGAGGCAGCACGTGGCGCACCACCGTGCCCATCACCGGCACCACGTCGGACGACGTCTTCCGACCGGAACGCTGGTCGGTGCGCGGCTACCAGATCCCGGTGCCCGCCCGCGGCCTGTACCGGGTGACGCTGAACGAGGCGGAGGTCTCGTTCACCGCCGCGGGTCGGCGGGTCTTCGACGTCGTGGCCGAGGGCCGGACCGTGCTGCGCGACGTCGACGTCGCCAAGGACGTCGGGGCCAACCGCGCGTGGACGGCCACCTTCACGGTGCGGGTCACCGACGGGTCGCTGACGCTGCGCCTGCCGGCGAAGGTCAACCACGCCAGGGTCAGCAGCCTGATGGTGCAGCGGGTGCGCCGCCCCGAGCCGACCACCAGGCCGGCTCCCATCCCGGCGGTGGCCGCCGCGCCGCCCGCAGCCCTTGCACCCGCCACCCCAGCCCC
>JBBQGB010000050.1:0-25091 GCA_038322575.1 Actinomycetales bacterium | reverse complement strand
GACCGAGGGCCGCCCCCGGCTGCGGATGTGGCTGGACCGGATCCACACCCAGGGGCTGATGGAGGCCGCCGTCGTGTACGGCTACTTCCCGTGCGTCAGCGAGGGCAACGACCTGGTGATCCTGCACCACGAGGGTGAGCTTGCCGGCACCGAGCGCACCCGGCTGACCTTCCCGCGGCAGCGGCGTGACCGGCGGCTGTGCCTCGCCGACTTCTTCGCCTCGCGCGACAGCGGCCGCACCGACGTCATCGCGATGCAGCTGGTGACCATGGGCAACGCCGTCTCGGTCGCCGCGAACGAGCTGTACGCCGCGAACGCCTACCGCGACTACCTCGAGCTGCACGGCCTGTCGGTGCAGCTGACCGAGGGCCTGGCCGAGATGTGGCACGCGCGGGTGCGCGAGGAGCTGGGCCTGGCCAAGGACGACGACGCCGACCTGGCGGGGATCCTGGGGCAGGGCTACCGCGGGTCGCGCTACTCGTTCGGCTACCCCGCCTGCCCCGAGCTGGAGGACCGCGCGAAGCTGGTCGAGCTGCTGGACCCCTCGCGGATCGGCGTCGAGCTGAGCGAGGAGCTGCAGCTGCACCCCGAGCAGTCGACGGACGCGATCGTCGTCCACCACCCCGAGGCCAAGTACTTCAACGCCACATGAGCGACTGGCCCGCCGCGATCCTGTGGGACATGGACGGCACGCTGGTCGACACCGAGCCGTCCTGGATCGCCGCCGAGTACGCGCTCGTCGCCGAGCACGGCGGCACCTGGTCCGACGCGCACGCCCACGCCCTCGTGGGGCAGGACCTGCTCACGTCGGGCGCCTACATCCGCGAGCACGGGCCGGTGCCGCTCGAGCCCGCGCAGATCGTCCAGCTGCTGCTCGCGCACGTGGTCACCGACCTGCGCCGGCACGTGCCGTGGCGCCCGGGCGTGGCCGACCTGCTCGAGCTGCAGGCGGCGGCCGGTGTGCCCGCAGCGCTGGTGACGATGTCGTACCGGCCGCTCGCGGACGCCCTGCTGGACGCCCTGCCCCAGGGCACCTTCAGCGCCGTCGTCACCGGGGACGCCGTCACCCGCGGCAAGCCGCACCCCGAGCCGTACCTCACGGCCGCCGCGATGCTCGGCCTGGACCCCGGCGACTGCCTGGCCGTCGAGGACTCGCGCCCGGGCACCGCCTCGGCCCTGGCGGCAGGGGTGCCGACCCTGGGCGTCGCGCACCTGGTTGCGCTGGACGAGGCGCCCGGCCAGGTGCTGCGCCCGACCCTGGCGGGTCTGGACCTGGACCAGCTGCGGGCGATGTTCGGCCGCTGACGCCGCGCGAGGCTCAGTCGCTGGTGATCGCCCGCAGCACGTCCAACCGGCTGGCGCGCCACGCGGGCAGCAGCGAGGCGATGACCCCCACGACGCCGGCGAGCACGAAGGTGAGCAGCACCTGCGCCCAGGGCACGGCGAGCGTCCCCAGCCCCTGTCCCGACAGCACCCGCTGCAGCAGCACGCCGAGGGTCAGGCCGAGGGCGGTGCCCAGCACGGCCCCGAACAGGGCGGTGACGACCGACTCGACGGTGATCGTCGAGCGCAGCTGCCGCCGGGTCATGCCCACCGCCCGCAGCAGGCCGATCTCACGGGTGCGCTCGAACACCGACAGGGCAAGGGTGTTGACGATCCCCAGCGCCGCGATGACGACCGACAGGGCCAGCAGGACGTAGACGATGGCCAGCAGCTGGTTGATCTGGGCGGCCTGGGCGGCCTTGAACTGCTCGCGGTCCTGCACCGAGATCACCAGCTGGGGTTTGACCAGCGAGGTCAGCTCGGCGCGCACGGCGTCGGCGCCGGCTCCGGGGGCGACCGTCACCAGCGCCGAGAACGTCGTCTGGTACGCCGTCGGCACCGCGGTGGCGTACAGCGACAGGGGAACCAGCAGGTCGCTGCCGACGATCTGGGAGTCCTCGAAGACCGCGCCGACCCGCAGCCGCTGAGCGGGCAGCACGCCGACCCGGGCGGACACGGTGTCGCCGACCGCCAGGCCCTGCGCCGTGGCGAGCGACGTCGAGACGGCCAGCTGCCCGGCGTCCACGCTGGACAGGGCCCCCGACGTGACGGTGAGGTCGACCGCCTCGGCCACCGCCCGGCCCGACACGGCCGCGCCCGAGGTCGTGGCGGACGTCGGGCCCGAGCCCAGCTCGACCGGGACCGACGCGGTCGCCACCACCTGGCCGACGCCGGGGAGCCGGGCGGCGTCGCGCGCCACCGAGACGGGGAACGGCGAGGTGCCACCCGAGAGGATGAAGTCGGCGCGCAGCTGGGTGTCGACCAGCCCGTCGACCGAGGCCCGGGTCGAGGCCGCCAGCACCGAGAACGCCGACACCAGGGCGAGCCCGATCATCAGCGAGATGGCCGTGGTCGCCGTCCGGCGCGGGTTGCGCAGGGTGTTGTCGCGTGCCAGGCCGCCGATCGTGCGCGACAGCGCGACGAACGGGACGGCGAGGACGTGGATGACCGGCCGCGACAGCAGCGGCGCAGCCACGACCAGGCCGAAGAACGCCAGGGCGGCACCCAGGCCGAGCAGGATGCCGGCGCTCCTGCCGTCCAGGACGACCACCGCGTAGGCCATCGCGGCGGCGCCCAGGGCGAGCAGGGCGGTGCCGACGACGGCCCGCAGCCGCAGGCTGCGCTCGGGGATCGCGACGTCGTCGCGCATCGCGGCCACGGGTGCGATCCGCGCGGCCCGCAGCGCCGGCAGCGTCGCGGACGCGGTCGTGACGACCAGACCGATCAGCAGGCTGACCACCACCGTGCGGGTCTGCACCGGCAGACCGCCGCTGATGTCGAGGCCGAACGTGCGGATGAACGCCTGCAGCCCCGCGGCCAGCCCCAGCCCGACGAGCAGCCCGAGCCCGCCCCCGGCCAGGCCGACGACGGCCGCCTCGCCCAGGACGACGCGCATCACCTGCCGGCGGCTCGCTCCGACGGCCCGCAGCAGCGCCAGCTCGCGCGTGCGCTGGGCCACCAGCATCGAGAACGTGTTGGCGATGATGAACGCGCCGACGAACAGGCTGACGCCGGCGAACACCAGCAGGAAGGTGTTGACGAAGCCGAGGCCGCTGGCGAACTGCTGACGCTGCTCGGCCGAGTAGGTCTGCGCGGTGATCGCGCTGACCCCCGCCGGCAGGGCTGACGCGACGCGGTCGCGCACCACCTGCGGGCTCACCCCGGTGTCGGCCCGGACCGTGATCTGCTGCACCGTGCCGTCGGCGGCGAACCACCGCTGGGCCGACGCCCGGTCGACGACGACGAACGTGGCCCCGGCCGCGCCGCTCGCGAACCGCACCTCGCCGACGATCGTCACCGGTTGGACGGCGCCGGCGACCACCAGGCGGGTGCGGTCGCCGATGCCCAGCCCCGACTTGGTCAGCGTCGAGCTCTCGACCGCCACCTCGGAGCGGGACGTCGGCCCGCGTCCCCTCACCAGCGGCAGCGCGGGGTCGTCGGCCCGGAAGTCGAAGCCGAACGAGGGAGCGCCCCCGTTGCGCACGGCCGTGCCGTCGCGGCCCACGAGCACGGCGGTGCCCTGCAGCGCGGGGTAGGCGCCCCTGACGCCGTCGACGGCAGCGACCCGGTCGGCCAGCGCCACCGGCAGCGGCTGACGCAGGTCACCGTTCTGGCCGCCGTCGCCGCGGACGTCGCCGCGCACCACGACGTCGGTGCCGGCCGACGCCGCGCCGGCGATCTGGTCGAAGGTCGCCTGCAGGCTGTCGGTGAGCACGAAGGTGCCGGCCACGAAGGCGACGCCGAGCATGACCGACGCGGTCGTCAGGACGAAGCGCAGCAGGTGGCCGCGCACGCCCTTGATCGTGACGCGCAGCATCAGGACCGCCGGCCGGCGCCGTCGAAGGACTTCATCCGGTCGAGCACGGACGCCGACGAGGGGTCGGCCATCTCGTCGACGATCCTGCCGTCGGCGAGGAACAGGGCCCGGTCGGCGTACCCGGCGGCGACCGCGTCGTGCGTGACGATCACCACGGACTGGCCGAACTCGTCGACCGAGCGGCGCAGGAAGCCCAGGATCTCGGCGCTGGCGCGCGAGTCGAGGTTGCCGGTGGGCTCGTCGGCGAAGACGATCGCCGGCCGGCTGGTCAGCGCGCGGGCGACGGCCACCCGCTGCTGCTGGCCCCCCGACAGCTCGCTGGGGCGGTGGCTGAGCCGGTCGCGCAGGCCGATCGTGTCGACGATCAGGTCGAACCACGCGTCGTCCACCCGGCGGCCGGCGATGTCCATCGGCAGCGTGATGTTCTCGCGGGCGGTCAGGGTCGGCACCAGGTTGAACGACTGGAAGACGAACCCCACGCGGTCGCGCCGCAGCCTGGTGAGCGCGGTGTCGCGCAACCCGGCCACCTCGACGCCGTCCAGGACGACGCTGCCCGACGTCGGGGTGTCCAGCGCCGCCATGCAGTGCATCAGGGTCGACTTGCCCGACCCCGACGGCCCGAGGATCGCGGTGAACCGCCCGCGACCGAGGTCGACGTCGATGCCGTCCAGGGCGCGCACCTCGCCCTCGCCCCGGCCGTAGACCTTCACCAGGGCGCGCGCGCTGGCCACCGCCTCGGTCGCCGTGCTCTGCCGGTCGATGATGCTGCTGTCGATGTCGTCCACGCCCCCATCGTCGGGGACGCGGGACCGCCGCGGCGACCAGGTATCACCCTGAGCCCACCCTGGGACCCGCCCCCGGGCGCTCACCGTGGCAGCGGGGCAGGGGGCAGGGGTGGGGGCGTCCCGCCGAACGCCGGGCACAGGGCCCGATGGTCGCACCAGTCGCACAGGCGGCCGGGCGAGGGTCGCCAGTCGCCGGTGGCGGAGGCCAGCTCGATCGCCTGCCACAGCGCCCGCAGCATGCGCTCGGTGGCCAGCAGCTCGGCCTCGTCGGGGGTGAAGCGCAGCACCTGACCGTCGCCGAGGTAGACCAGCTGCAGCGACCGCGGCACGACCCCCCTGGTGCGCCACAGGACCAGCGCGTAGAACCGCATCTGGAACAGGGCCCTGGCCTCGAACGCCTCGCCCGGCGCTCGCCCCGTCTTGTAGTCGACGACGCGCACCTCACCGGTGGGTGCCACGTCGAGCCGGTCGACGTACCCGCGCAGGACCAGGCCGTCCTCGAGGGTCGTCTCGACGTAGAGCTCGCGCTCGGCCGGCTCGAGCCGGGTGGGGTCCTCGAGGGTGAACCAGGTCTCTAGCAGCACGTCGGCCGACGCCAGCCACCGCGCCAGCTCGGCGCCGTCGTCGGTCGGGAACATCGACGCCAGCTCGGGGTCGTCGTCGAGCAGCCGCTGCCACTGCGGCCCGAGCAGCGCCCGGGCCGCCGACAGGGTGCGCTCGGGTGCGGGCAGGTCGAACAACCGCTCGAGGACGGCGTGGACCACGGTGCCGCGCACCGCGGCCGGGCTGGGCACCTGGGGCAGGCGGTCGACCGTCCGGAACCGGTACAGCAGCGGGCAGCGCATGAAGTCCGCCGCGCGGCTCGGTGACAGCGACGCGCGCGGGGTCGCGAGCTCGGTCGATGACATGCCCCGACGCTAGGCCCCACCACCGACAGCGGTGCCGACGACCGCGGGAGCCGCACCTACGATTGGCAGATGGCCTCACCACGACGTCCGGGCATCGCGATCGGCCGGGTGCTGGGCGTGCCGATCTACGTCGCGCCGTCGTGGTTCGTCGTGGCCGCGGTCGTGATGCTCGCGTTCGAGCCGGCAGTGGCGCGCGCCTCCGACGTGGGCCGCCCGGCCACCTACGTCGTCGCGGGCGCCTTCGTCGTGCTGCTGCTGGTCTCGGTGCTCGTCCACGAGCTCGCCCACGCCGGCGCGGCGATCGCCCTGGGCATGAAGGTGAAGGAGATCGTCGCCACGCTGTGGGGCGGGCACACGCAGTTCGAGGACCACGCGCCGACGGCGGCGCGCGGCGCGGTGGTCGCCGTGGTCGGCCCGCTGTCGAACGGGCTGCTCGCCCTGCTCGGGCTCGCGCTCCTCACCCAGCTCGACGGGGGAGTGGGCCGCCTGCTCGTCGTGGCCCTGGTGGCCACCAACGGGCTCGTCGCGGTGTTCAACCTGGCCCCGGGTCTGCCCCTGGACGGCGGGCGCCTGGTCGAGTCGGCGGTGTGGGCCGCCACCGGTCAGCGCTGGCGCGGCACCGTCGTCGCCGGCTGGTGCGGACGCGCGGTGGCGGTGCTGGTGCTGGCGTGGACCCTCGGTCGGCCGCTGCTGCAGGGCCGCCCGCCCGACCTGACCAGCATCATCTGGTCGGTGCTCATCGTCGGCATGCTCTGGCAGGGCGCCACGGCGGCGATCGCCGTCGGCCGGATGCACGCGAGCGCCGACCGGCTCGACCTGGCGACGCTCACCGCGCCCGCCGTCGCGAGCCCCGCGTCGTCGTCCGCCTGGCAGACGATCGACCCCGCCGACCCCGCCCACGTCGTGGCGCTGGACGACCTCGGCCGGCCGGTGGGGGTGCTGAGCCCGCAGGCGCGCCGCGACCTGGCCGCGTCGGGGCAGCCTCCGCTGGGCACCCCGCTGGCCGCCGTGATGACGGTGCTCGACCCGTCGGTGACGTTGCTCTCGACCGCGTCCGGCGCCGACGTGCTGAGCGCGCTGTCGCAGCGCCCCGCGTACTCGTACGTGGTGGTGGGTCCGGGCGGGGACGTCGTCGGACTGGCCGCGGGGCAGCGGCTGGCCGACGCCGTCACCGGCCGCACCTAGACTTCGCCCCCATGACCTCGCGAGCAAGCGGTGACGACGAGGCGTTCGGGGTCGCTCGGCGACGCGGTCCGCTCGCGGTGGGCGACCGGGTGCAGCTGACCGACCCGAAGGGCCGCCTGCACACGATCACCCTGTCGCCGGACCGGTCCTTCCACACCCACGCGGGCTGGTTCGCCCACGAGGCCCTGATCGGCGCACCCGAGGGCAGCGTCGTCACCAACACGGCCGGGATCGAGTACCTCGCGCTGCGCCCGCTGCTGGCCGACTACGTGCTGTCGATGCCACGCGGCGCCGCCGTGGTCTACCCCAAGGACGCGGGCCAGATCGTGGCGATGGCCGACATCTACCCCGGCGCGCGCGTGGTCGAGGCGGGGGTGGGGTCCGGCGCCCTGACCATGTCGCTGCTGCGAGCGGTGGGCGAGAAGGGGTCGCTGGTCAGCATCGAGCGGCGCGCGGACTTCGCCGACATCGCCCGCGGCAACGTCGGGGAGTTCTTCGGCGGCGAGCACCCCGCCTGGCGGTTGGAGGTCGGCGACCTGCAGGACGTCCTGCCGCTGGTGTGCGGTCCCGGCAGCGTCGACCGGGTGGTCCTCGACATGCTCGCGCCCTGGGAGTGCCTGGACGAGGTCGGCACCGCGCTCGCGCCGGGCGGTGTGCTGATCTGCTATGTCGCCACCGCGACCCAGCTCTCGCGGGTCGCCGAGGCGGCCCGGGCGCACGGGCAGTTCACCGAGCCGCAGGCCTGGGAGTCGCTCGTGCGCGGGTGGCACCTCGAGGGCCTGGCGGTCCGTCCGCAGCACCGGATGGTGGGGCACACGGGGTTCCTGGTCACCACCCGGCGCCTCGCGGACGGCGTGAGCCCGCCGCTGCGCCGCCGACGTCCCTCGAAGGGCTACGACAGCGACGACTGGTCGCCCGAGGAGCTCGGCGAGCGCCCGGTGTCGGAGAAGAAGATCCGGCGGGTCCGGCGCGACATCGGCGTTTCAGACCCGGCAGCGGACACCGACGCGGGTTAGTGTCGGATCTTGGGTCGTCCGACCGAGAGGCACGCCAGATGAGTACTGCCGACGACGCACGCGGTCCTGACGCCGAGCTGGTCCGCCAGCTGCGGATGGCCGAGAGCGAGGTCGCCGTGCTGCGCCGTCGCCTCGCCGACTCGCCCACCCGGCTGCACGGCCTGGAGCAGCGGGTCGAGCAGCTGCAGCAGTCGCTGGAGTCGACGACCGTGCAGAACGACCGGCTGGTGCGCACGCTCAAGGACGCGCGTGACCAGATCGTCACGCTCAAGACCGAGGTCGACCGGCTGGCCCAGCCGCCGTCCGGCTTCGGCACCATCGTCGAGGTGGTCGAGGACGGCCTGGTCGACGTGCTGACCGGGGGCCGCAAGATGCGCGTCGCCGTCAGCCCGGCCGTGAGCCAGGACGAGCTCTCGCCCGGGCGCGAGGTGCTGCTGAACGAGGCGATGAACGTCGTCCTCGTCCGCGGGTTCGAGCAGCTCGGCGAGGTCGTGACGCTCAAGGAGCACCTGGGTGCCGACCGCGTCCTGGTGGTCGGGCACGCCGACGAGGAGCGCGTCGCCCGCATCGCGGAGTCGTTGCGAGAGCAGCAGATGCGCGTGGGTGACGGCCTGCTGATGGACCCGCGGGCCGGGTTCGTCTACGAGCGCATCCCGAAGGCCGAGGTCGAGGAGCTGATCCTCGAGGAGGTCCCCGACATCGCCTACGAGGACATCGGCGGACTCGGCGGCCAGATCGACCAGATCCGCGACGCGGTCGAGCTGCCGTACCTGCACCCCGAGCTGTTCAAGGAGCACAAGCTGCGCCCGCCCAAGGGTGTGCTGCTCTACGGCCCGCCCGGGTGCGGCAAGACGCTGATCGCCAAGGCGGTCGCGGCGTCCCTGGCGCGCAAGGTCGCCGAGATCAACGGCCAGCCCCTCGGCAAGTCGTACTTCCTGAACATCAAGGGCCCCGAGCTGCTCAACAAGTACGTCGGTGAGACCGAGCGGCACATCCGCCTGATCTTCCAGCGGGCGCGCGAGAAGGCCTCCGACGGAACGCCTGTGGTGGTCTTCTTCGACGAGATGGACTCGCTGTTCCGCACCCGCGGGTCCGGCGTCAGCTCGGACGTCGAGACCACGATCGTCCCGCAGCTGCTGTCCGAGATCGACGGCGTCGAGCGGCTCGAGAACGTCATCGTCATCGGGGCCTCGAACCGCGAGGACATGATCGACCCGGCGATCCTGCGGCCGGGCCGGCTCGACGTCAAGATCAAGATCGAGCGCCCGGACGCCGAGGCGTCGCGCGACATCTTCGGCAAGTACCTCACCCCCGACCTTCCGCTGCACGCGGCCGACCTGGCCGAGAACGGCGGGTCGGCGCAGGCGACGGTCGACGCGATGATCCAGGCGACCGTCGAGCGGATGTACTCCGAGATCGACGACAACCGGTTCCTCGAGGTCACCTACGCCAACGGCGACAAGGAGGTCCTGTTCTTCAAGGACTTCAACTCCGGGGCCATGGTGCAGAACATCGTCGACCGGGCCAAGAAGATGGCGATCAAGGACTTCCTCGGCACCGGGCAGCGCGGCATCCGGGTCGAGCACCTGCTCGAGTCGTGCGTCGACGAGTTCAAGGAGAACGAGGACCTGCCCAACACCACGAACCCCGACGACTGGGCCCGCATCTCGGGCAAGAAGGGCGAGCGGATCGTCTATATCCGCACGCTGATCACCGGCAAGAAGGGCACCGAGCCGGGCCGCTCGATCGACACGGTCGCCAACACCGGCCAGTACCTCTAGCGGCTGGCGAGCCGGCGGGCGGCGGCCCGCCAGCCGAGCAGCAGCACCGCCAGCACGACCGTCGCGACGACCACGAACGACACGGCGGTACCCTCGCCTGTGGATCGGCGCAGCACCATGCCCACCGCAACGGTCGCCACCCACACCGGCACCCCCGTCGCCAGGACGGACGTCGGCGCGCGCCACCCGCGGGATGCCGCCCACCCGATGAGGGTGCCCGCCGCGAACGGCCAGACGGTCACCAGGACTCCGGCCGCCGTCAGGCCCTCGGCGTGGCTGCGTCGCCCGATCGCGGCGAACACGAGCACCGCCAGCAGGTCCAGGCCCAGCGCACGCAGCGCGGCGCCTCTCACGCGAGCTCGGCGCGCAGCATCGTCGCGACCTCGTCCAGCGCTGCGGCGCCGCACGGCACGGCCCCGGGGAACGACATGAACCCGTGCGGCACGCCGGCGTAGTCGGTGTGCCGCACGCTCACCCCGGCCGCCCGCAGCGCCTCGGCGTAGCGCGCACCGTCGTCGCGCAGCGGGTCGAGCTCGGCGGTCTGGATCAGCGCCGCAGGCAAACCCGCGTGGTCGGTGGCGTGCAACGGCGACAGCCGCGGGTCGAGCACGTCGGCGTCGCCGCGGTAGTGACCGAGGAACCCGTGCACGTCGGCGCGCGACAGGATCGGCGCGTCCGCGTTGTGCTGGATCGACGGCGAGCTCAGCGTGGCGTCGGTCGCGGGGTACAGCAGCACCTGCGCGGCGATCGCCGGACCCGCGCCGTCGCGCGCCATCAACGTGACGGCTGCCGCGAAGTTGCCGCCTGCGCTGTCACCCATGACCGCCAGCCTTAGGGGGTCCGCACCCAGTGACCTCGCGTGCTCGACCGCCCACAGCGTCGCGTCGTAGGCGTCCTGCAACCCGGCAGGGAACACGTGCTCGGGGGCGAGCCGGTACTCGACCGACACGACGACCGCGCCGACCCGGTGGGCCACCTGGGCGCACAACGCGTCGTAGCTGCGCACGTTGCCCTGCACCCAGCCGCCGCCGTGGAAGAACACCACCAGCGGGGGAGTGGCCGGCTGCGCGGCGGGCCGGTAGACCCGGACCGGGACGCTGCCCGCACGGGTCGTCGCGACGTCCTCGCTGATCCGCACGGACGACGGGACGCTGCCGAACACCCGGTCCAGCGGGAACCGGTGCGGCAGCGTCGAGCGACGGTTGCGCCGCAGCTGCGCCGCAGTGAGGTCGGCGACCGGCGGCCCGCTGCGCCACGCGGCCAGGGCGCACAGCACCCGGGTGCGTCTGGCCATGCTCACGTGCAGGCCCTGCCGGTTGGCACGCGGCAGAGCGCGACGGCTGTCGGATCGGTGTGCACGGGCGGTACCTTACGGGCTCGCCGACCCCGGTCGGAGCCGCGCCACCCGCTGGTCAGACGCGCGCGTTGTAGACGTCCAGACCGAATCGGTTCAGCCCCGACGTGCCGGCGTAGCCCAGGTACGGCAGTCCGAACAGGTCCTCGATGCTGGCGAGCAGGCTGTAGTGGTTGTACGGCGTCGTCGACCAGGTGCCGCCCTTGACGAACGGCGAGATGACCAGGGCGCCCACCCGACCGCCCCCCAGCCCGGTGATCCCCGGCAGGGGGCTGTTGGGTCCAGGACCCTCGCCGCAGCAGGCGCTGGCGTCGGACTGCGGTCCGTCCGACTCGTCGAACGTGATCACCAGCACGCCGTCCTTGCGGAAGGCCGGTGAGGCGAGGATCTTCGGCACCCACTGCTTGAGCCAGCCGTCGGCGCTGACCAGGCCGCCCGGCTGACCGTCGACGCAGGGCGCGTCGTGACCGTCGTGGCACAGGTTCGGCGTGATGTAGGTCAGGTTGGGCGTCGTCGCGGTGGTGGCGAGGTCAGCCGGCAGCCTGCTCAGGTCGACGTCGCTCTGCTGGCACTGCGGCGAGCCGGTGATGCCCGCGAAGTACACGAACGGGTTGTGCCGCACGGCGTACTGGTCACCGACGCGAGCCCGCTGGGTGTCGTCGACGGCGCCGAGGGCAGGGTGGCGGCAGGGCGTCCCCATGTCCTCCATGTACCCCTTCCACGTGCGTCCGGACGACGTGAGCTGGCCGGGCAGCGTCGGCACCGTGGCGGGGTAGACGCAGCCGTCACCCACGGCCTGGCCGGGGGCTACGGTCTGCGCACCGACGAACGGCGAGTAGACCTGGCAGTCCGCCTGGGTCTGCGGGTCAGGCCCCTGGCCCGAGATCTGGGCCACGTAGTTCGGCAGCGAGTTGTGCGCCGTCCCAAAGTACTGGTTCAGCAGCACGCCCTTGGCGCGAAGGGTCGTCGACAGGTACGGCGCCGGGGACGCCGGGCCCCACGTCGTGTCGTAGCCCTTGTTCTCGAGGTTGATGACGAAGACGTGGCCGGCGGCGGGCAGGTAGGCGCTGGTGGCCGCGTCGGCCGCGCCGACCGTGGACACGGCGATCCCCGTGGCGGCGGTGGCCAGCGCGAGCACGCCGGCGACCAGACGTCGTCGGCTCGTACCGAGCAGTGATCCGGGGCTCATGCGGGCAGGCTCCATCCGTCGGCGATCGCCTTGTCCCGCAGGCCGCCCCACTCCTCGGCGGACTCGAGCTGGGACGGCGCGCAAGGGGGTCCGGCGACGAACGGGGGCACCAGGTAGCGCGGGGCCGCCAGGTTCGCCGGGCGGCTGAAGTCGAGCACCTCGGCGATGTTGCGCGCCGCGCTGTCTCGCGGGGTCAGCGGCTGCAGCCCCCAGCGCCACTCGATCGCCTTGAGGATCGACGTGTGGTCGTACGTGTCGTGGGCCACGTACCGTCGCCGGGCGCGAGGTGACACCACGAGCGAGGGCACCCGGAACCCGCGCAGGGCAGTGGCGGGGTCGGCGTCGGGCGCCGAGCTCGGGGGGACGTGGTCGAAGAAGCCGCCCCACTCGTCGTAGTTCACCACCAGCAGCGTGCGACCCCAGGCGGGGCTGCTGACCACCGCGTCGTACACCTCGGCGAGGAACGTCTCACCGCTGCGGATGTCGGCGTGCGGGTGGTCGTCCCCGGAGGTGCCAGCGCCCTCGTCGACGAAGCGGGGATCCACGAAGGAGACCTCGGGCAGGTCGCCGCTGGCGCAGTCCGCGAGGAACCTCGGGTAGGGCGAGGAGATGGGGAGGTACTTCGTCCCCCACAGCGCCGTGAACGGGATGTCGCCGTAGTAGTACCGGCCACGCAGACCCTTGTCCGCCAGGCGATCCCAGATCGTGGGCAGGGTGCTGGTCACGCTGGAGTTGTGCAGGCGGTCGGTGCGTGCGCTGTGCTGGTAGAACCGGTTCGGGTACGTCTCGGCCATCGTGGCCGCGAAGTAGCGGTCGCACACGGTCCAGTCCGGGCCCGCCTGGCGCCAGAACGCGAGGTCGCTCGCCTCGTAGTAGCCGACGGCGAACTCGTCGTTCTCGCCCGCGCGCAGCCATCCGTCGCACCTGCCGCCGTTGAGCTCGATCCGACCACCCTCGTAGGAGTGGTCCGGGTCGGGGCTGGCGCAGCCCTGGTAGTCGCTGAGGTGGTGCGTGGTGTGCCGGACGCCGTAGCGGTCGACGAACGTCGGCGCGGGCTGCCGGCCGTCGGCGCCCGGCATCCACCCCAGGAAGTGGTCGAACGAGCGGTTCTCCATCATCACGACGATCACGTGGTCGATGCCCGACACGGCGGGCGCGGGCAGGGCGGAGGCGGCGGTGGCGACGTCCGTCGACACGGCGGCCGAGGCGACGACCGCGCCCGAGGCGGCGACCGCGCCTCCGGCAGCGAGGAAGCGTCTACGCGAAAGGGGCATGTCCACCACTGAACCGTGGTGGTGTCGCAGACGCGAGCCAGGGGGCTGAACATCGGATGAACACCGCGACCGTAGGCTCGAGCGGTGAGCGTGCGACGCGTGATGGGCATCGAGACCGAGTACGGCGTCTCGGCCCCGGGTGACCCGGTGGCCAACCCGATGCTGATGTCGGGGCAGGTGGTCAACGCCTACGCACAGCCGCTGGGAGCGCGGGTGGGCCGGGCCCGGTGGGACTACGAGGACGAGGCCCCGCTGCGCGACGCCCGCGGCTACCAGCTCAGCCGCGCGAGCGCCGACCCCTCGCAGCTGACCGACGAGGACGACCCCACGCTCGCCAACGTCATCCTCACCAACGGGGCCCGGCTGTACGTCGACCACGCCCACCCCGAGTACAGCTCGCCCGAGGTCACGACGCCGCGCGACGCCGTCCGCTGGGACAAGGCCGGTGAGCAGATCATGGCCACCGCGGTGCGGGCGATCGCCGCGAACCCCGGCCTCGGGCCGGTCAACCTGTACAAGAACAACACCGACGGCAAGGGCCAGTCGTACGGGACGCACGAGAACTACCTGATGAGCCGGGCCACCCCGTTCGCCGAGATCGTGCGCCACCTGGTGCCGTTCTTCGTCTCCCGGCAGGTGTTCACCGGCGCGGGCCGCGTCGGGATCGGGGCCGAGAGCGAGACCGCCGGGTACCAGCTGACCCAGCGAGCCGACTTCTTCGAGGTCGAGGTGGGCCTGGAGACGACCCTGAAGCGGCCCATCATCAACACCCGCGACGAGCCGCACGCGTCCGCCGACAAGTACCGCCGGCTGCACGTCATCATCGGCGACGCCAACCTGTGCGAGGTCGCGACGCTGCTCAAGCTGGGCACCACCTCGCTGGTGCTCGCGATGATCGAGGACCGCGCCCTGACGCGCGACCTCGCCGTCGAGCGTCCGGTCTCCTCCTTGCGCGCCGTGTCGCACGACCCGTCCCTGAGGACGCTGCTGACCTTGCGCGACGGCACGACGCTGACCGCCGTCCAGCTGCAGTGGGCGTTCTTCGAGCAGGCCCGCGCCTACGTCGACGACCGCTCCGGGGGCGCGCCGGACGCCGACACCGCCGAGGTCCTGACCCGCTGGGAGTCGGTGCTGACCCGGCTCGAGACCGACCCGATGACCTGCGCCCGCGAGCTGGACTGGGTGGCCAAGCTGTCGCTGCTGCAAGGGTTCCGCGACCGCGAGGACCTGAGCTGGGACTCGCACCGGTTGCAGCTGATCGACCTGCAGTACAGCGACGTGCGCCCCGAGAAGGGGTTGTACCACCGGCTGCTGGCCCGCGACCGGGTCGAGCGGATCGTCGACGAGGCCGACGTCCGGGCGGCCGTCGCCGACCCACCCGAGGACACCCGCGCCTACTTCCGCGGCCGGTGCCTCGCCAAGTACGGCCGCGACGTCGCCGCCGCGTCCTGGGACTCGGTCATCTTCGACGTCCCCGGTCACGACTCGCTGCAGCGCGTGCCGATGCTCGAGCCGCTGCGCGGGGGCCGCGACGCCGTCGGCCACCTGATCGACGCCAGCGAGACCGCCGCCGACCTGATGGCCGCCCTCGCCACCCGCTGACCCCTTTCCTCCCCCCGCGCTTTCCTCCCCAGCACCGGTGCCGCACCGGACATACCGGGCGTGGGCTGCCGGTCGGGGGGAGGAATGCGGGGTGGGGGAGGAAGGGGTGAGCGCGCCGTCGGTCAGGCCCGGTGTCGGTGCCCGCGTCTACTGTGAGGGGACGTCACCATCACACGGAGGTCGCAATGCCCGGTCAGGAGCAGCAGCGTCCGCAGCGGCGCGAGGACGAGCCGGACGAGGCGCCGGCGCCGGTCCCCGCCGGGGCCGCGACCAAGCAGGGTCTGGACGACGACATCGACTCGGTCCTGGACGAGATCGACGACGTCCTCGAGACCAACGCCGAGGACTTCGTGCGCGCGTTCGTCCAAAAAGGGGGTCAATAGCCATGTATGGGCGTTTTCGGACAAGCGGATCAGACCGTCGCGGCGTGCACGCAGCCGGCCGGTAGTGTCGCGCAGGTGAGCGTCCCCACCGACCCGAGCGGCCGACTGCCCCGCGCCTACCTCGTGCCGGGCTCGGCGTCCTTCGCCGAGTTCCTGTCCGACCACGCGCCCCGCCTGCTGCCGAGCGGCCGCGCCCTGCCGGTCGGGACGGTGCCCGAGGCGCCGCACGGCACGACCATCGTCGCCGTCGAGTTCGACGGCGGCGTCGTGATGGCCGGCGACCGTCGAGCCACGATGGGCAGCATGATCGCCAACCGCGAGATCGAGAAGGTCTTCGGCGCCGACGACTACTCGTGCGTCGGCATCGCGGGAACGGCGGGTCTGGCGATCGAGCTGGTCAAGCTGTTCCAGGTCGAGCTGGAGCACTACGAGAAGATCGAGGGCACGCTGCTCTCGCTCGAGGGCAAGGCCAACCGGCTCGCGACGATGATCCGGGGCAACCTGGGTCTGGCCATGCAGGGCCTGGCCGTCGTGCCGCTGTTCGCCGGGTACGACGTCGAGTCGGCCCAGGGCCGCATCTACAGCTACGACGTCACCGGCGGCTGCTACACCGAGCGCCACCACCACAGCGTCGGGTCGGGCTCGCTGTTCGCCCGCGGGGCGATGAAGAAGCTGTGGCGCCCGGGGTTGGCCGCCGACCAGGCCGTGCGGGTCGCGGTCGAGGCGCTGTACGACGCCGCGGACGACGACTCCGCCACCGGCGGCCCCGACCTGAACCGCCGGATCTACCCGGTCGTCGGCGTCGTCGACGTCGAGGGCTACCGCCGGGTCGACGACGCGGCCATGCAGGCCGTCGTCGACGCCGTGGTCGCCGGCCGCCGCGGCGACCCCGGCGGAGCCGACCTCGACGGGCAGGGGGTCACGCCGTGAGCATGCCGTTCTACGTCTCGCCCGAGCAGCTGATGAAGGACCGCGCCGACTACGCGCGCAAGGGCATCGCGCGCGGCCGCTCGGTCGTCGTCCTCGCCTACGACGGGGGGATCGCGTTCGTCGCCGAGAACCCCTCGCGCGCCCTGCACAAGATCAGCGAGATCTACGACCGGATCGCCTTCGCCGCGGTCGGCAAGTACAACGAGTTCGAGAACCTGCGCGTCGCCGGCGTGCGGTACGCCGACCTGCGCGGCTACTCCTACGACCGCAGCGACGTCACCGCCCGCGGCCTGGCCAACGCCTATGCCCAGACCCTCGGCACCGTGTTCACCCAGGAGTCCAAGCCCTACGAGGTCGAGATCGTCGTGGCCGAGGTCGGCGCGACCGCCGACCTCGACCAGATCTACCGCCTCACCTACGACGGCTCGGTCGCCGACGAGCGCGGCTTCGTCGCGATGGGCGGTGCGGCGCAGTCGATCTCGACCGCGCTCGGCGAGCAGTGGCGCCCCGGGCTGAGCCTGGGCGAGGCGCTGACCCTGGCCGTGTCGGTGCTCGCCGACCACCCGGGCGACGGCGAGCCGCGCGCGCTCGGCCCGGACCAGCTCGAGGTCGCGGTGCTCGACCGCCAGCGCGACCGCCGGCTGTTCCGACGGCTGGCCGCCGCCCTGGTCGAGAAGCTGCTCAGCCCCAGCGACCCCACCCACGACGTGCCGCACGACGACGACCACCGTCCGGGGCCGCACGACGTCGTGGGCGACCCACCGGCGCCACAAGCCGAGACGCCCGCCTGAGACGTCAGTCGAACGCGACGGCACCCGACGCCAGGGCCCGGACGTCGGCCGGCGGCACCACTCGCGCCGGCACCGGGCCGCCCACCACCCGCCGGGTGAGGTCGGCGACCGGCAGCTGACGCCGTGAGGCGATCAGCAGGACGTTGCCGTACCGCCTGCCTCGCAGGTGCTGGGTCTCACCGACGAGCGCCACCTGGTCGAACACCGTGGACGCCGTGGCCACCTCGCGCTTGACCAGGCCGAGCCCGGGTCGGTCGGCCACGTTGGCGACGTACACGCCGTCGGTGGCCAGCACCCGCGCGACCTCGGCGACGAACGCCGCCGACTGAAGGTGGGCCGGGGTGGTGTCACCGGCGAAGGCGTCGCGCACCACCACATCGAACGACCCGTCCTCGAGCGCGGCCAGGCCGGCCAGCCCGTCGGCCTCGCGCAGCCGGAAGCCGCTGCGGCGGCTGTAGCCGAAGCGGGCCCTTGCCAGCTCGATGACCGCCGGGTCGTTCTCGAGCACGACCTGCCGCGAGCGCGGCCGGGTGGCCGCGAGGTACCGCGGCAGCGTGCACCCGGCGCCCCCGATGTGCACGCTGTGCAGCGGCTCGCCGGCCGGCCGCAGGACGTCGAGCAGGTCGCCGGCCCAGCGGACGTACTCGAAGTCCAGCCGCAGCGGGTCGCCCAGGTGCACGTAGCTGCTGGGCACCCCGCCGACCACCATGGTGAACCCCTGCCGGTCGTCGCGGTCGACGACCACCTCGGGGCCGGGGTGGGTGCTCACCTGCGCAGGGTACGGCGGTCCAGGTGGCGGACCGGCGTCCGCGCGGCCCGCCCGCGCTCCTAGGGTGGTGACCCCAAGCGACGGCACCGGGAGACACGGCGTGAAGGCACTGCTGCTCGAGAACATCCACCCCGACGCGGCCGAGCTGCTGCGCGCGAGCGGGCACGAGGTCGCCACGCTGACCCAGGCGCTGGACGAGGGCGAGCTGATCGAGCACCTCGAGGGCGTCGACCTGCTCGGGATCCGGTCGACGACGTTCGTGACCGAGAAGGTGCTCGCGTCGTCCCCCCGGCTGCAGGCCGTCGGCGCGTTCTGCATCGGCACCAACCAGATCGACCTCACCTCGGCCACCGGCCACGGCGTCGCGGTGTTCAACGCGCCGTACTCCAACACCCGCAGCGTCGTCGAGATCACGATCGGGTCGATCATCGCCCTGGCGCGGCGGCTGATGGAGAAGAACGCGGCGATGCACGCCGGCGTGTGGGACAAGTCAGCCAAGGGCTCGCACGAGGTGCGCGGCCGCAGCCTCGGCATCGTGGGCTACGGCAACATCGGTTCGCAGCTGTCGGTGCTCGCCGAGGCCCTGGGCATGACCGTCTACTTCTACGACACCGAGGACAAGCTGGCCCTGGGCAACGCGCGTCGTTGCGGCAGCCTGCCGGAGCTGCTCGAGACCGCCGAGGTGGTCTCGCTGCACGTCGACGGGCGCCCCGGCAACCTGGACCTGTTCGGCGAGAACGAGTTCGAGGCGATGCGTCCGCGTTCGATCTTCATGAACATGTCGCGCGGGTTCGTCGTCGACCACGTGGCACTGCGCAAGCACATCGAGTCCGGGCACATCGCCGGCGCCGCGATCGACGTCTTCCCCACCGAGCCCAAGCGCCAGGGCGACCCGTTCGCGTCCGAGCTGCGGGGCCTCGCGAACGTCATCCTCACGCCGCACGTCGGCGGCAGCACCGAGGAGGCCCAGCAGGACATCGGGCGCTTCGTCGCCGGCAAGCTGCGCGCGTACGCCCACGGCGGCGCCACCTCGCTGTCGGTCAACTTCCCGACCATCGGCGCCGGTGACATCGCCGGCGGGCACCGGCTGGCTCACGTGCACCGCAACGTCCCCGGGGTGCTCGCGAAGGTCAACGCGCTGCTCGCCGAGCACGACGTGAACGTCGACGCGCAGTCGCTGAGCACCCGGGCGGACGTCGGCTACCTGGTCACCGACGTCAGCGCCGACTACACCCGCGACATCCTCGACCGGCTGCAGCAGCTGCCCGAGACGATCCGGCTGCGCGTGCTGTCCTGACGTCCGTGTGACGGGCAGGTGAACACTGGTCACGCGGTGCTGGCCGGGTCCTGACGGGACGGCGTCCCTGTGGCATGCTTTCGCCTGCTGCAGTTCAGTGTTCGACGCGTTGACCCCTGACGCGAACGGCGTATCCGCGCGGGTCCGGGGTGTTCACGGGCTCCGCTCGTCAGGGCCACAGCCTCCAACGTGGAACGCCAGACCGCACACCAGGTCGGCACGGTGTCGGCCCGTACGACGTCCCCTGGAGGAGACGGCATGGCGCAAGGTGCAGTGAAGTGGTTCAACGCGGAGAAGGGCTTCGGCTTCATCGCCCAGGACGGTGGGGGTGCCGACGTGTTCGTGCACTACTCGGCCATCCAGAGCCAGGGCTACCGCTCGCTGGACGAGAACCAGCGCGTCGAGTTCGACATCACGCAGGGACCCAAGGGCCCGCAGGCGGAGAACGTCGTCCCGATCTGAACCGGACCCTCGCTCGACCAGGGCCCCCGCTCGCGCAGGGGTCCTGGTGCGTCCGCGGCTGCGGCGCGGGCGCGACGGTTTGCTCCGCCGCTCGGGCCGGGTGACGATGGGAGCCCGACCCGACTGACAAAGGACGTCCCCCATGGCCTCGCTGTTCGGCAAGCTCGCCGGGTTCGCCCGCTCGCCCCAGGGCCGCAAGGTGATCGACCAGGCCTCGCGCAAGGCGCAGGAGCTGGCCAAGGACCCGGCCACCCGCGCGAAGATCGACCAGGGCACCGCCCGCGTGCGGGCCGAGGTCGACAAGCGCCGCGGCGCCGCCGCGCCCACCACGCCGCCTCCGGCGGTCACCCCGCCGGCCGACACGCCGCCCTCCGTCACGCCGGCGCCCTGACCCCCTGCCCGCCCGGGGCGGCGTCCGCCGAGATGGTCACGGTAGGTAGGTGACCTCGCCCTTCCCGGGTCCTGTTGGTCGCGGGGAGCGCGAGACCATCGAGGCAAGCACCCCAGGCGCGTCGTCAGCAGGGACGGCGTCCGCGGGCCCTTGGGCTCGACCGCCTCAGAGCTCGCGGACCAGCCCGTCCGCGACCACCAGCCGGCGGGTGGCCCGCACGACGTCCAGCATCCGGCGGTCGTGCGTGACCAGCAGCAGCGTCCCGTCGTAGGAGTCCAGGGCCTGCTCGAGCTGCTCGATCGCCGGCAGGTCGAGGTGGTTGGTGGGCTCGTCCAGCACCAGCAGGTTCACCCCCCGCGCCTGCAGCAGCGCGAGACCGGCGCGGGTGCGCTCGCCCGGCGACAGGGTGGCGACCGCCCGCAGCGCGTGCTCACCGCCGAGCGCGAACTTGGCCAGCAGGGTCCGGACGTCGGCCGGCGACCAGTCCGGCACCTGGCCCGCGAACGCCTCGACCAGCGAGCGGTCGCCGGTGAAGGCCGCCCGGGCCTGGTCAATCTCACCGACCACGACCCCGGGACCCAGTCCCGCGCTACCGGCCGTGACCTCGAGCCGGCCCAGCAGGGCCGCCAGCAGGGTCGACTTGCCCGAGCCGTTGGCACCGGTGAGCACCACGCGATCGGCCCAGTCGACCTGCAGGTCGACCGGCCCCAGGGTGAAGTCGCTTCGGCGCACGACGGCGCCGCGCAGGGTCGCGACGACCGCGCCGGCTCGGGGCGCGGCGGCGATGGTCATCTGCAGGGTCCACTCCTTGCGCGGCTCGTCGACGGTGTCCAGCCGCTCGATCAGCCGGTCGGTCTGCTTGGCCTTGGCGGCCTGCTTCTGCGAGCTCTGCCTGGCGTTGTGCACCCGGTGCTTGTCGTTGTCGGTGGCCTTGCGCATGGCCTGGCGGGTGCCCTTGTCCGACCACCCGCGCTGCATCCGGGCCCGCGCCGTGAGCGAGTCGACGGTGCCGGCGTACGCGTCGTAGGTGTCCCGCGCCCGCTGGCGGGCGACCTCGCGCTCGCGCAGGTACGCCTCGTAGCCGCCGCCGTACACACCGACCTGCTGCTGGGCCAGGTCGAGCTCGACGACCGTGGTGACGGTGCGGGCGAGGAACTCGCGGTCGTGACTGACCACGACGGTGGCGGCGCGCAGTCCGCCCACGAAGCGCTCGAGGCGGTCGAGGCCGTCCAGGTCGAGGTCGTTGGTCGGCTCGTCCAGCAGGTAGGCGTCGTAACGCGACAGCAGCAGCGCCGCCAGCCCGGCCCGCGCGGCCTGACCGCCCGACATCGTCGTCATAGGGGCCTGCAGGTCGACCGACAGACCCAGGTCGGCGGCGACGGCGGCGGTCCGCTCGTCGAGGTCGGCGCCGCCGAGGTCGAGCCAGGACTCCAGCGCGGCCGCGTACTCGTCGTCCGCGCCGGGCTCGCCGTGCGTCAGCGCCGCGGTGGCGGCGTCCAGCCGGGCCTGCGCGTCGGTGACGCCGGTGCGCCGGGCCACGAACGCCAGCACGGTCTCGCCCTCGCGGCGGGCCGGCTCCTGCGGCAGGTAGCCGATGCTGGCCGTCGCGGGGGAGCGCTGCACCGAGCCCGACTCGGGGGTCTGCAGCCCGGCCAGCAGCCGCAGCAGGGTGGACTTGCCGGCCCCGTTGGCGCCGACCAGCCCGACGACGTCACCGGGCGCGAGCACCAGGTCCACGCCGGAGAACAGCACCCGCGCACCGTGCCCGGCGGTCAGGTCACGGGCGACGACGGTGGCGGACACAGCACCGAAGACTAGCCACGTCACGGCCGCGGGCTGGCGGTCGCCGGCGGATCAGGGCACAATTACCTACGGAACCGTAACCTACGCGAACGTAAGGTGGCCCCGGTGAAGGAACTGACGCAGAAGCAGATGCTGCTCGAGCTCGAGCCGGTCGTGGAGCGCGAGCTCGAACGGCACCTCAAGGTCGCCAAGGAGTGGTTCCCGCACGAGTACGTGCCGTGGAGCCAGGGCCGCAACTACGACGGCATCTTCGAGGGCGAGCCCTGGACCCAGGAGCAGTCGGCGATGAGCCCGACCGCCCGCACGGCGCTGGTGGTCAACCTGCTCACCGAGGACAACCTGCCCAGCTACCACCGCGAGATCTCGACGACGTTCGGGCGCGACGGCGCGTGGGGCACCTGGGTCGATCGCTGGACCGCCGAGGAGGGCCGGCACGGCATCGCGATCCGCGACTACCTGCTCGTCACCCGCGCCGTCGACCCGGTGCAGCTCGAGCGCGAGCGGATGATCCACATGGGCGGCGGCTTCGACCAGGACTACGACGAGATGCTGCGCTCGGTCGCCTACGTCTCGTTCCAGGAGCTCGCGACGCGGATCTCGCACCGCAACACCGGCAAGTTCACCCAGGACCCGTACTGCGAGCAGATGCTGGCGCGCATCGCGCAGGACGAGAACCTGCACATGGTCTTCTACCGCAACCTGATGGCCGCCGCCCTGGACGTCGCCCCGACCCAGACGCTGCAGGCGATCCGCGACGTCGTGGCCAACTTCCAGATGCCCGGCCACACGATCCAGGACTTCGGCCGGCGCTCGGTGCAGATCGCGATGGCCGGCATCTACGACCTGCGCATCCACCGCGACGAGGTGCTGGTGCCGGTGCTGAAGACCTGGAAGGTCTGGGACCGCGAGGGTCTGGACGCCGAGGGCGAGCAGGCGCGCAGCGACATCGCCGCACAGCTCGAGACCCTCGAGGAGCAGGCGGCGCGGTTCGAGGACAAGCGCTCTGCCTACCGCGAGAAGCAGCTCGCCCGTCAGGCCGGTTGAGCCGCACCCGCAGGTGATCACCGCCGCGGCCCCGGCCGGCGTCGACCGCCGGGCCCTGGTGGTCTGGGCCGTCGGCCTCCTCGCGTACGGCGTCGCCGTGCTCCAGCGCACCTCGCTCGGTGTCGCGGGCATCGCGGCCGCGGACCGCTTCGACGCGACGGCCAGCGTGCTGGCGACGTTCGCCGTCCTGCAGCTGCTGGTCTACGCGGGCCTGCAGGTGCCGGTCGGCGTGCTGCTCGACCGGTACGGCGCCCGCCGGCTGATCCTGCTCGGGGCGCTGACGGCGGGGGCCGGGCAGGTCCTGCTGGCCGTGACCACGTCCCTGGCGGGAGCCATCGGCGCGCGCGTGCTCGTCGGCGCGGGGGACGCGATGACCTTCGTGTGCGTGCTGCGGCTGGTGGCCGCGTGGTTCCCGCCGCGCCGCAACCCGCTGATGACCCAGCTCACCGGGCTGACCGGCCAGCTCGGGCAGATCGCCTCGGCCGTCCCCCTCGCGCACCTGCTGGGGGCCTACGGCTGGACCACCACCTACCTGACTGCGGCCTGCGCCAGTGGGGTCGCGTTCGTGCTGGTGCTGCTGCTGCTGCACGACGCGCCGCCCGGAGCCGTGTCGCCGCGCCGGTCCTCGACCCTGGCCGAGGTCAGAACCCAGGTGGCACAGGCGTTCCTGCACCCCGGCACCCGGCTCGGACTGTGGACCCACTTCACCGTGCAGTACTCCGGCACGGTGTTCGTGCTGCTCTGGGGATACCCGTTCCTGGTCTCGGGCGAGGGACTCACCCCCGGGACGGCAAGCACCCTCCTGACCGTCTTCGTCGTCACCGGCATGGCCTGCGGTCCGGTCTTCGGGCACCTGGTGTCGCGTCACCCGCTGCGGCGGTCGTGGCTGGTGCTCGGCATCCTGACGGTCACCGTCAGCGTCTGGACCCTGGTGCTGGCCTGGCCGGGGCGGGCGCCGCTGTGGGCGCTCGTCCTGCTCGTGCTGGGGCTGGCCCTGGGCGGGCCCGGCTCGATGATCGGCTTCGACTTCGCCCGCACCTTCAACCCCCCGGACCGGCTCGGCAGCGCGACCGGCATCGTCAACGTCGGCGGGTTCCTGGCCTCGTTGCTGACCATCCTGGCGATCGGCGTCGTGCTGGACGCGAGCGGTGCGGGTGGGGGAGTGGGTCGCGCGGCGACGTACGACCTGGGGGCGTTCAAGCTGGCCTGGTCGGTGCAGTACGTCGTGTGGACGTTCGGGCTGGTGGCGATCGTCCGCACCCGGACCCTGGCCCGCCGGCGGATGGCCGAGGCGGGCGTCGTCGTGCCGCCGATCCGCCAGGCGATGGCCGACCGGCGCCGCTCCTCCCGCTAGCTACCAGCTAGCTATCCCGCGACGGCCAGCGCGAACGGCAGGAGGGCGTCGGCGCCGGCCCGGCGCAGCGCGCGCCCGGCGACCGTCATCGTCCACCGCGAGTCGACCAGGTCGTCGACCAGCAGCACCGGCCCGCTCGAGGCGGCCACTGCCGCGGCCAGCTCGGCCCCGACGTCCAGCCGCTCCCAGACACCGGCCAGCCGGAACGCGCTGTTGCCGCCGGCCTCACCCACCGGGCCGCCGTCGACGAGGTCGAGCGTGCCCAGCATCGCGAGGCGCCCGACATCGGCCAGCCCCTGCGCCACGGACGTCGCGAGGCCTGGCCTCGACCGGGACGGCACCGCCACGACAGCGGACGGCCGCTCGCTCCAGCCCCAGTCGCGCAGCACCCCGACGCACGCCTGCAGCAGCGCGTCGTCGGCGACCGCGTCCGGGGTGGCGAGCAGGGCCCGCAACCGCTGGCCCCAGCCCAGGTCGGTGAGCCGGGCCAGGGCCCGGCCGCCGCCGCAGCGCTCGGCCTCAGGGATCCGGCCCGACACCGGCACCCCCAGGCGGCTCATGCCGCTCGGCCACTGGCTGCGCGGCTCGACCTCGATGCCGGCCCGCTGCAGGCGGCGGCCGGCCGCGGCGAGCGCGGCGTCCGGCACCGCGGTGCTGAACCACGGCCCGGCGCACCGGTCGCAGCGCCCGCACGCGGTGGCGGTGTCGTCGTCCAGGGCGGTCTGCAGGAACGCCATCCGGCACCCGGTCGTGGCCTCGTAGTCGACCATCAGCTGCTGCTCGCGCTCGCGCGACCGGCTGACGCGGGCGTAGCGCTCGGCGTCGTAGGTCCACGGCTGGCCCGTCGTGACCCACCCGCCGGCCACCCGCGACAGGGCACCGTCGACGTCGAGCACCTTCAGCAGCAGCTCGAG
>JBBQGB010000049.1:0-25407 GCA_038322575.1 Actinomycetales bacterium | reverse complement strand
GACGATGCCGGACTCGCCGCGGAAGTCGTAGTCCCACACGTGGTCCAGGATCTGGGACTTGGACAGCACCCGGTTGGGGTTCAGCATCAGGTAGCGCAGCAGCTTGAACTCGGTGGGCGACAGGTCGACCACCCGGCCGCCACGCCGCACCTCGTGCGAGTCCTCGTCCAGGTCGAGGTCGGCGAACGCCAGGCGCCCGACGTCCTCGCCGGTGAACCCGGCGGTGCGCCGCAGCACCGCGCGAATCCGGGCGACGACCTCCTCGAGGCTGAACGGCTTGGTGACGTAGTCGTCGCCGCCGACGGTGAGGCCGGTGACCTTGTCGTCGGTGCCGTCGCGGGCGGTGAGGAACAGCACGGGCATCTGCCGGCCCTGGTCGCGCAGCCGGCGGGTGACGGCGAACCCGTCCATGTCGGGCAGCATCACGTCCAGCACCAGCAGGTCGGGGCGCTCGCTCTCGGCCAGCCTCAGCGCCGTCGCGCCGTCACCGGCGGTGTGCACCTCGAAGCCGGCGAAACGCAGCGACGTCGACAGCAGCTCGCGGATGTTGGGCTCGTCCTCGACCACCAGCAGCTTGGCCTCGGACGTCGTGGGCCGGGTCACGTCACCACCTCCTGCGGGTGATCCTGCCCGGTGTTCCTGGGAGTCCGCTGGACGTCCGCTGCAACCCCCTTCCTCCCCCCACCCGGTTTCCTCCCGTCGACCGGCGGCGATGTCCGACATGTCGGGCTGGCGGGCCGGTTGGGGGGAGGAAAGCGGGGTGGGGGAAGGAAGGTCAGGTGGTGGGGTCGGGCTGGGGGCCGGCGAGGACGTCGGCGGCATCGACGATCCGGTAGGCGTACCCCTGCTCGGCGAGGAACCGCTGCCGGTGGGCGGCGAAGTCGGCGTCGACCGTGTCGCGGGCGACGACGGTGTAGAAGCGGGCGGCGCGGTGGTCGCCCTTGGGGCGCAGCACCCGGCCCAGGCGCTGGGCCTCCTCCTGGCGCGAGCCGAAGCTGCCCGACACCTGGATCGCGATGCTGGCCTCGGGCAGGTCGATCGAGAAGTTGGCGACCTTGCTGACCACCAGCAGCCCGATCTCGCCGGTGCGGAACGCCTCGAAGAGTCGCTGGCGCTCGGTGACGGTCGTGTCGCCCTTGATGACCGGCGCGTCCAGCTGCTCGGACAGGTCGTCCAGCTGGTCGATGTACTGGCCGATCACCAGGGTCGGCTCGCCGCGGTGCTGCTCGACGAGCTTGCGGACGACGGCGGTCTTGACGCTGCTGGACGCGGCCAGCCGGTACCGGACGTCGGGCTCGGCCACGGCGTACACCAGCCGCTCGCTCTCGGGCAGGGTCACCCGCACCTCGACGCAGTCGGCCGGGGCGATGTAGCCCTGCGCCTCGATGTCCTTCCACGGCGCGTCGTACCGCTTGGGGCCGATCAGGCTGAAGACGTCGCCCTCGCGGCCGTCCTCGCGCACGAGGGTCGCGGTCAGCCCGAGCCGGCGCCGGGCCTGCAGGTCGGCGGTCATCCGGAAGATCGGCGCGGGCAGCAGGTGCACCTCGTCGTACACGATCAGGCCCCAGTCGCGGGCGTCGAGCAGCTCCAGGTGCGGGTAGGCGCCCTTGCGCTTGAGCGTGAGCACCTGGTACGTGGCGATGGTGACCGGGCGGACCTCCTTGCGGGCACCGGAGTACTCTCCGATCTCCTCCGCGGTCAACGACGTGCGCTTGATCAGCTCGTCACGCCACTGCCGGGCCGAGACGGTGTTGGTCACGAGGATCAAGGTGGTGGCACTGGCCTTGGCCATGGCCGCCGCGCCGACGAGGGTCTTGCCCGCGCCGCAGGGCAGCACGACGACGCCCGACCCGCCGTGCCAGAAGCCGTCGACGGCCTCGGACTGGTAGGGGCGCAGCTGCCACTCGCTCTCGTCGAGGGTGATCGCGTGCGCCTCGCCGTCGACGTACCCGGCGAGGTCCTCGGCCGGCCAGCCCAGCTTGAGCAGGACCTGCTTGAGGTGGCCGCGCTCGCTGGGGTGCACCAGCACGGTCTCGGTGTCCAGGCGCGCGCCCACCAGCGGCTGCACCTTCTTGCTGCGCAGCACCTCCTCGAGCACCGGCACGTCGCTGGCGTGCAGCACCAGCCCGTGGACGGGGTGCTTGACCAGGCTGAGCCGGCCGTAGCGGTCCATCGTGTCGGCGACGTCGACCAGCAGGGCGTGCGGCACGGGGTAGCGCGAGAACCGCAGCAGGGTGTCGACGACCTGCTCGGCGTCGTGGCCCGCGGCGCGCGCGTTCCACAGACCCAGCGGGGTCAGCCGGTAGGTGTGAACGTGCTCGGGGGCGCGCTCGAGCTCGGCGAAGGGGGCGATCGCCTTGCGGCACTCCACGGAGTCGGCATGGTCGACCTCGAGCAGCAGGGTCTTGTCGCTCTGCACGATCAGCGGGCCGTCACTCACGCAGTCCTCTTCCGGGTCTCTTGGGGCATCAGCGACCACAACGCCCGAGCGTCACCGGTGCTTCCCGATCACGCCCCGATGGACGGGACCTGCCCGCTGACCGACCCGCTGCTGAACCCGAGGAAGACGAAGCCGATCACGGCGATGACGATCAGCACCGCGGCGATGATGAGCCCGGCGAAGAACAGGATCTTGGCGATCCGGGTCTTGCGTCGCGCGTCGGCGGGGTCGACGTCGACCCGGCCGAGCGCGAGCCCGGCGAAGATCGCGCCGGCGATGCCGGGCAGGTTGCCGCAGAACAGCACCGACACGATGTTCAGGATCAGCCAGAGGGTGGCCGAGCTGCGCATCTGCGCGGCGTCGGGGTTCGGCGCGTACCCCTGGTGCACGGGCGCGCCGTACTGCTGGCCGGGCACCGGGGGCTGGCCGTACACCGGGGGCTGGCCGTACGCCGGGGGCTGGCCGTACGCAGGCGGCTGGCCGTAGGGCGGCGGGGGCGGCGGGGTCGAGCCCTGGCCGTACGGCAGCGGGGCGGTGCGGTCGGCGTCGGAGCCCTGGCCGTCGCCCCCGGGCGCGGGGGTGGACCACGGGCTGGGCGGGTCCTGCGGTCGGTCGTCGCTCACGAGCTCCCCCTGGGGTCGGTCAGAGCGGACAACGTAGCGTCTCAGGCCGGTTCGCCGGCAGCGGCCACTCCGGTGACCCGGTGCACCGAGAACGAGCGGACCTCGTCCGCGGCGTGGTCGAACGCCGTCACCCGCCCGCCCTCGACCCGCAGCGGCTCGATCACCCGGCGCTCGACCAGGCCGGTGGCGTCGACGTATCCGATCCAAACCCGCTGGTGGCCGGCCGCGGCGTCGCGCAACGTCGCCAGCGTGACCGAGGGGTCGGTGACGGCCAGGGCCGGCCCGACCTGGGCGGCGGCGCGGGTGCGCTGGTCGTCGTGCTGCTCCTGCCCGGTGCGCAGGCCGCGGACGACCGCCTCGAGCAGGGCCGGCGAGGGAGCGGTGGCGCCCACGGCGGTCGGGCGCGGGGGTTGGCGCGGCGGGGTGCGCCGGGCGTCGGGACGGCGCACCAGCACGGCGCCGTCGGCGGACTCGGCCGCGGGGGCCAGACCCAGCTGGCGCAGCACCGCGAGCACGGCCGCGGGGTCGGCCTGGGCGACCAGGACGGTGGGGGCCAGCCGGCGCAGGCGCAGCGACGCGGCCTTGCGCTCGGCCACCAGCTCGGCGAGCAGCGCCTCGTCGTCGCTGCGGACGTACGCCCCCGCGACGCCGACCCGCACCTGCCCGTGCCGGCGGGCGACGTCGCCGACCAGGTACTCCAGCGGCTGGGGCACCGGGGTGCGGCTGCGGGCGCCCAGCAGCGCGAGCAGGTCGTGCGCGGACCACCCGGCGTCCAGCGCTCGGCGCACGCTGGACGCGCTGAAGCGGTAGACGGTGGCGCCGCCGCGCGACTCGACGTCGGCCGCCAGGGTCATCACCCGGCCCAGCTCGGGCTCGAGCGGGCCCGGCGCGACAGCCGTCAGGTCGGCCTGCAGCAGCACGTGGTCGACCGGCTCCGGCAACAGCCGCCCCATCGCCGCAGCCAGGCCCGGCGCGTCCGCGACCAGCAGCCGGCCGGGGGTCGACAGGGCCCCGCGGCCGGTCACCCCGAGGAGCTCGCCCTCGCGCAGCGTCCAGGTGACCAGGTCGTCGTGCAGCCGCCCGCTGCGCCTCGGACGCCGCCAGCGCAGCCGTTCGAGCAGCGAGGCGGGCGCGAGGGCCAGGCCCGGTGCGAGGTCGGCGATCTCGGTCAGGGCGGCGGCCCGCACGGTCAGCGCGGCCGGGCGGTCGACGTCCGGTGACAGGGCCCCGCGCACGGCGTCGCGGTCGTCGCGGCTGCCGACCAGACCCGGCACCCGGGTGCTGGCCCACCACGCGCGGGCCAGGGTGGCCCAGCGGCCCGCCGGCTCGTCGTCGTGCCACAGGTCGCTCTGCGGGGTGGGCGCCCACGCGGGCCCGAGCTGGCCGTCGTCGGCCACGAGCCCCGCGACGAAGGCGACCTCGACGACGAACGCGGCGGTCGCGTCGTCGACGTCCAGGGTGGTGGCGGTGCGGCGCAGCTCGCGGACGCCGAGCCCGCCCGAGCGCAGCACCGGCGGCGGCGCGAGGCTCCACGCCTCGAGCAGCTCGGCCACGAGCCGCAGCAGGTCGGCGGCGGCCGAGCCGGCGCTGGCGTCGACCGCGGCGGCGGTGCGGTCGACCGTGACCCCGCCCGGCGGCGCGGTGCCGTCGGGCGTGGCGGTGCCGTCGGGGTCGGCCGGGCGGTGCAGCCGGCCCCCGCGCAGCGCCAGGCCCACCTCGCGCGGCAGCACGACGTGCCCGGCGTCGGCGACGGCGAGCAGCCCGCGGGCGAGCAGCCACTCGACGGGTGACCCGGCGCTGTCGCGGTCGACGACGCGGTCGGCGCGCGGCACCGCACCCACCGGCGGCCCCCAGGTCAACCGGTCCAGGATGCTGCGCACCTCGGGGGGCGCGGTCTCGAGCAGCTCGGCCAGGACGGCGGGGTCGGCCAGGTGCGCGGCCAGGGCGGTGACGGCGTCCGCCGGGTCGACGACCAGCCCGAGGTCGCGGGACAGGGTGGCCACCCGCCCGAGCTCGCGGCGCTCGAGCAGGTCGGTCAGAGGCGGTCCGAGGCCGGCCGGGTGCGGGCCCAGGCTGTCGCGGACGGTGCGCACCAGCAGCAGCCCCGAGTCGGGCCCCCAGACCAGGGCCAGCTCGCGCAGCCGGGCCAGCAGCGGGGTGACCGTGGCCGGTCTGGCCCCGAGCAGCCGCGCGACGTCCGCCCGGGCGCTCGGCTCGGGCAGCACCGCGAGGGCGTCGACCGCGCGCAGCAGCGCGGTGTCGAGCCCGTCCAGCGCCCGCTGCACGCTGGCCCGCGTCGTCGACCGGGCCGCCAGCGAGGTGAGGTCGGCCGGGACCGGCGTCGCGAGGTCCGGGCGGGCGCGCAGCAGCGCGACCAGCTGCGCGTCGTCGCGCGCCCGCAGGTCGTCGGCGAGGCTGCGCGCGGCAGCCGGGGTTCGCGAGGGCATCCGCACCACGATAGGCGAGCCGACCTCGGCGGGCTCGACGACCGTCAGATGTCGACGACGGCGCCCAGGGACTGGGTGAGCGTGACGGCCTCCGCGAGGTCGAGGCGGGCTCCCTTCCAGCGCGGCCCGTCCCGGTCGACCCCGTGCAGCGCCGAACCACGCAGGTCGGCGCCGTCGAGGCGGGTGGACGCGAGCTCGGCCCGCGACAGGTCGCAGCCGGTGAGGCGCGCGTCGCCGAGGTCGGCGTGCGAGAGGTCGGCCTCGACGAGCGACACGTCGCGGACGTCGACCCCGCGCAGGTCGGCGCCGCGCAGCGAGACGAACGACCAGTTGCCGCCGACGACCTGCAGCGGGCGCGGGGTGCAGGCGGTGAAGTGGCTGCCGACGAGCTTGCAGCCGCGCAGCTCGGCGTCGAATAGCGAGCAGCCCTGCAGCCGGCACCCGACGAAGGCCGTGCCCTCGTGCCGCGAGGCGTTCAGCCGGACGTCGACGAACCGGCACCCCTCGAACGTCACGCCGGCGGTGGTGATCTCGCTCAGGTCGCAGCCGGTAAAGGTGCAGTCGACGAACCGCTCGCCGGCGACCTCGCGGCCGCCCCAGTCCTGGCCGGAGAACGTCACGCCCACCTGGTCGCTCACCGCACCCGCCGCAGGGCCATCGCCACGCACCACGCCAGGAGCACGGTGGTGAAGGCCTTCTCGGCGTAGCCGAACCACGGGCCGCCGTCGCCGAGGTCGGCCAGGAACCACCCCAGGTGCGGGAGCGCGACGACGAGGCCGACGACCGCCGCCAGGCGCAGCGCCCGGGGCAGGGCCGGGCTCAGGGCGCCGGCCAGCACCGCCAGGTGCAGCCCGCCGAACGCCGCCGTGGCCGCGAGGGCGTGGCCGGTCGACAGCCAGGCCGGCCCACCGCCGTCCGGCAGCCGGATCACCCCGGCCAGCAGGGTGCCGACGCCCGCCACGGCCAGCCACCGACCCACCCAGCGCGCCCCCGGCTCGCGCCGGGCGAGGACCGCGCCCGCCAGCTGGCCGGCGCCCTGGACCACGAACGCGGTGACCATCGGCGCGGCGTGGGCGGCGCCGACGCCGGCCAGCGCGCTGATCGTGTCGGCCCGCTGGGAGTAGCCGGCGGTGGCCGCCCCGAGCAGCAACCAGGCAGCGGTGAACAGCACCGGGGCTCCCACCGCCAGGGCGAGGACCGGGGTGGGCCAGGATCGCTGCATGGCCACCACCTTGCACCACCCCACCGACAGCCGGGGTCGGCGATGAGGGTCGGTGTCGTCGTCCTGCCCCAGCAGCGGTGGTCGCAGGCGGCGCCGATCTGGGCGGCGGTCGAGGCGATGGGCTTCGACCACGCCTTCACCTACGACCACCTGGCCTGGCGCGACCTGGCCGACGAGCCGTGGTTCGCGACCGTCCCCACGCTCACCGCGGCGGCCACGGTCACCTCGCGGGTGCGCCTCGGCACCTGGGTCGCCTCACCGAACTTCCGCCACCCGGTGCCGTTCGCGAAGGAGCTGATGAGCCTGGACGACGTCACCGGCGGCCGCTTCACCCTCGGCGTCGGCGCGGGCGGCGAGGGCTGGGACGCCGACGTTCTGGCCGCGGCCCGGCCCACGCCCGGGCAGCGGGTGGCGCGGCTCGAGGAGTTCGTGACCCTGCTCGACCTGCTGCTGACCCAGGACTCGACGACCTGGTCGGGCGAGTGGTTCAGCGCGGTCGCGGCGCGCAACCTGCCCGGCGGGGTGCAGCGGCCCCGGCTGCCGTTCGTGGTCGCCGCCAACGGCCCGCGGGCCCTGGCCGTCGCCGCGCGCCGCGGTGACGCCTGGGCCACGACCGGGACCACCAGCCCGGACGACGGCCAGCCGGCCTGGTGGCGCGGCGTGGCCGAGGTGTCGGCCGACTTCGACCAGGCGCTCGCGGACGCCGGCCGCCCGGCGTCCGGCGTCGACCGGTACCTCAACCTGGACTCGGCCGCCGTGTTCTCGCTCAGCTCGGTCGGGGCGTTCCAGGACGCGGTGGGCCGCGCCGGCGAGCTCGGCTTCACCGACGTCGTGACGCACTGGCCGCGAGCGAGCGGCCCGTACGGGGGCGACGTCCGGGTGCTCGAGCAGGTGGCGTCCACGCTGGGCGGTTAGCGCTCAGCCGGACCGGTTCGCCCGGCGGGCCCGAAAGGCCGCCACGTTGGTGCGGTTGGCGCAGGTGAGGCTGCAGAACCTCCGCGAGCGGTTCTTCGACAGGTCGACCAGCACGTCGTCGCAGTCGTCGGCCGCGCACCGCCGCAGCCGACCCAGCTCGTGCTGGCGGACGACGTCGACCACGGCCATCGCCGCCTCGACCGCCATGCGGTCGACGAGGGGCGCGGACGGCGAGGTGGCGTGCAGGTGGTAGCCCCAGTCCCCGTGCGTGACCAGCTGCGGCAAGGCCCGTGCCCGTCGCAGCATCGCGTTGACCAGCTCGACCGCACCGTCCTCGTCGAGCTGCCAGAGGCGGCGCAGGCGGGGGCGCAGCGCCCGCACCGCCTCCAGCTCACGGCGGTCCTGGCGCCGCGATCCGGTCCACCCCCACTCCTGGACGAACGCGTCCAGGGCCGGTCCGTCGACGAGGGCGTCGCCGCCGGCCCCCGTGGTGTTGACCAGCGCGGCAGCAGCCGCCAGAGCGACCTCGGTGTCATGGGCGAAGACCACCTTGACCCCTTTCATCGATGCCGGGTACGGTAACTACCGTAGCCTGACTTCGACCATGACAGGGGGAGGCCGTGCGCAGTCGCGACGAGGCGGGGCTGGCCCTCGCCCTGGTGTCGGCCGCGACGTTCGGCACCTCGGGCACGTTCGCGGCGGCGCTGCTGGGCGCCGGCTGGTCGCCCGGGGCCGCGGTCACCGCGCGGGTGGTCGTCGCGGCGCTGGTCCTGACGGCTCCGGCCCTGCTGCGGCTGCGCGGGCGGCGGGGCGAGCTGCGGCGCGGCGGGCGCGGCGTCCTGGTCTACGGGCTGGTCGCGGTCGCCGGCTGCCAGCTCTGCTACTTCAACGCCGTCGAGCACCTCTCGGTCGGGGTGGCGCTGCTGCTGGAGTACTCCGGCGCGCTGCTCGTCGTCCTGTGGCTGTGGGTCCGGCACGGTCACCGCCCGCGGCGGCTGACGATCGGCGGCACGGTCGTGGCCGCGGTCGGCCTGGTGCTGGTGCTCGACCTCGCGGGCGACCGCCGGCTGGACGTGGTCGGCGTGCTGTGGGGGCTGGGGGCCGCCGTCGGGCTGGCCGTCTTCTTCGTGCTGTCCGCCGGTGCGGACGAGCCGCTGCCGCCGATCGTGGTCGCCTGGGGCGGTCTGGCGGTCGGCGGTGTCGCGCTGCTGGCGGCGGGCGCGAGCGGGGTGCTCGCCGTCCGCGCACCGCGCACCGAGGTGCTGCTCGCGGGCGCCCGGATGAGCTGGCTGGTGCCCGTGCTCGGGCTCGCCCTGGTGGCCGCCGTCGTCGCGTACGTCGCCGGGATCCTCGCGGCCCGGCTGCTGGGCGCCCAGCTGGCCTCGTTCGTGGGTCTGACCGAGGTGCTGTTCGCGGTGGTCTTCGCCTGGCTGCTGCTCGGCCAGGTGCCGGTGCCCGTCCAGCTGCTCGGCGGGCTGCTCGTCGTCGCCGGCGTCGCCCTGGTGCGCGTCGACGAGCTGCGCGGCGTCCGGGACCGCCTCGTCCCGGTCCTTCCCGTGGGGCAGGTGGTCCCCCCAGAATGAGCCGCATGAGTGCGCCACTGCCGTCGTACACGTCCGCCGTCTCCGACGTCCCCCTGCTGGGCGACACCATCGGGGCGAACCTGGTGCGCACCGTCGCGCTGCACGGCGACCGCGAGGCGCTCGTCGACCTGCCCACGCACCGGCGCTGGACCTACAGCGAGCTGGACGTCGAGGTCGACGAGGTGGCGCTGGGCCTGCTCGACGTCGGCGTCGAGAAGGGTGACCGGGTCGGCATCTGGTCGCCGAGCTGCGCCGAGTGGGTGCTGCTGCAGTACGCCACCGCCAAGATCGGCGCGGTGCTGGTGAACGTCAACCCGGCGTACCGGGCGCACGAGCTGACCTACGTCATCAAGCAGTCGGGGATGCGCTTGCTGGTGTCTGCGGTGCAGCACAAGGGTTCTGACTACCGAGCGATGGTCGAGCAGGTGCGCGGGGACTGCCCCGGGCTGCTCGACGTCGTCTTCATCGGCGAGCCGTCCTGGCAGGCGCTGGTCGAGCGCGGCGGGCGGATCGACCACCAGCGGCTGCGCGAGCGGATGGCCCTGCTGTCGGCGGACGACGCGATCAACATCCAGTACACGTCCGGCACGACGGGGTTCCCCAAGGGCGCCACCCTGAGCCACCACAACATCTTGAACAACGGGTACTTCGTCGGCGAGCTCGTGCACTACGGCCCGACCGACCGGATCTGCATCCCGGTGCCGTTCTACCACTGCTTCGGGATGGTGATGGGCAACCTGGCGGCCACCAGCCACGGGGCCTGCATGGTGATCCCGGCGCCGTCGTTCGACCCGGCCGCGACGCTGCGGGCCGTGCAGGAGGAGCGCTGCACCTCGCTGTACGGCGTGCCGACGATGTTCATCGCCGAGCTCGGGCTGGCGGACTTCGCCGACTACGACCTGTCGACCCTGCGCACCGGGATCATGGCCGGCTCGCCGTGCCCGGTCGAGGTGATGAAGCGCGTCGTCAGCGAGATGCACATGCCCGAGGTGGCCATCTCCTACGGCATGACCGAGACGTCGCCGGTGTCGACGATGACCCGCAGCGACGACGACCTGGCCCGGCGCACCGAGACCGTGGGGCGCACGATGCCGCACCTGGAGTCCAAGATCGTCGACCCCGTGACGGGTCTGACCGTCGCGCGCGGCGAGACGGGCGAGCTGTGCACCCGCGGCCACACCGTGATGCTGGGCTACTGGGACGAGCCGGCGAAGACCGCCGAGGCGATCGACCCGGCGCGGTGGATGCACACCGGCGACCTGGCCACCATGGACGCCGAGGGGTACGTCAACATCGTCGGCCGGATCAAGGACCTGGTGATCCGCGGCGGCGAGAACGTCTACCCCCGCGAGGTCGAGGAGTTCCTCTACTCCCACCCCGACATCGCCGACGTCCAGGTCGTCGGGGTGCCCGACGCGAAGTACGGCGAGGAGCTGATGGCCTGGGTCGTCATGCGTCCCGGGACGTCGGTGCTGACCATCGAGGGGCTGCGCGAGTTCTGCTCGGGCCAGCTCGCCCACTACAAGGTGCCGCGGGACGTGCACGTCGTCGAGGGGTTCCCGATGACGGTCACCGGCAAGATCCGCAAGGTCGAGATGCGTGAGGCGGCCGTCGAGATCCTCGGCCTGCAGGACGCCGCCGCGATCCGCAACGCCTGAGCGACGCGGATTCCCAGGCTCGTCACAGGTTGCTGCGGGGGGGTGCCCAGCCGGGGCGGCGACGCTGGGGGCCCCCAGCGAGAGGAACACCCGATGAGCACCCCCGACCGACCCGAGGACCACTGGACAGCGGTCCCACCCGCCGCGTCCGCGGGCGAGACCCCCGACTTCAGCGCGGCCACCGCGCCCGGTGCACCGACGACGCCGGGGCCTGACACGGCCGGTCGCGACGTGGTGCAGGACGCCGTCCGACCCGCCGGCCGGCGCGGCCGTCGGGTGCTCGCCGGCGCCGCGCTCGCCACCGGTCTGGCGGTGGGCGGGGCCGCCGTGGCCGCAGCCGTGACCAACGACGGGGGCACGCGGGCCGTCGACGCGTCGGCCGGGCTCAGCGCCGCCGGCGGGCCGGGTGTCGACGCCGGCCACGGTCCGGGCGGCGGCATGGGCGGCCCGGGGGTGCGCGGCGCGCTGCACGGCGAGCTGACCGTCCCCCAGACCGACGGCACCGGCACCCAGGTCGTGCTGGTGCAGAGCGGCACGGTCACCGCGGTGAGCAAGACCTCGCTGTCGGTCAAGAGCACGGACGGCTTCACGGCCACCTACGCGATCACCTCCACCACCCGGGTTCGCACCGCGGGCGACGCCGGCATCACCGGCGTGAAGTCCGGCGCGACGGTGTGGGTCGTGTCGTCCAGCTCGCGCTCGGCGCTGATGGTGGCCGACCGGACCGGCGGCCCGCGGGGCATGCGGGGCGTGCCCGGCATGCACGACGGCCGACCGGGTGACCGACCGGGTGACGCCGACGGTGACGACGCGCCGTCCGGCACGCCCTCCGGCGGTGCGACGTCCGGCAGCACCTCCGGCACCGCACTGGACGCCCCCGGGGTGACCGCCCACCTGTGACCGGCGGGTGCGCCAGGATGGGCCGATGAGCCCCGCGCGCACCGCCCCGACCGGCCGATCGGTGCGACTGGTGCACGGTGACCAGCAGCTCTGGTCGGTGTCGGTCGGGGCGGGGCTGCGCGGGTACGACGTCGCCGGCCGGGCGCTGCTGGACGGCTTCGCGGCCGACGAGCGCCCCGGCGGCGGCCGGGGCCAGACGCTGGTGCCGTGGCCGAACCGGGTCGCCGGTGCGACGTACCGCTTCGACGGGGTCGAGCAGCAGCTGCCGGTGACCGAGCGGGCCACCGGCAACGCGATCCACGGGCTGGCCCGCTGGGTGCCGTGGGCGCTGCTCGACCAGGCGCCGGCCGGTGTCACCTGGGGTCACGTGATCCCGCCGCAGCCGGGCTGGCCGACGTCCCTGGACTGCCGGGTCACGTACGCGCTGGACGACGGCGGGCTGACGGTGACGACGTCCGCGACCAACGTCGGCGACGCGCCGTGCCCCTACGGCACGGGCACCCACCCCTACCTGCGCGCCGGCGCCGGGCCGGTCGACACGATGACGCTGCAGGTGCCCGTGGGCACCTGGTACGACGTCGACGCGTCCGGCATCCCGGTGGCGACCCACGCCGTGGCCGGCACCGACCACGACCTGAGCCGCCCCCGCCCGATCGGCGACCGGGTGCTCGACACCTGCTTCGGTGACCTGCGCCGCGACGACGACGGCCGGTGGCGGGTGCACCTGACCGGGGCCGGCGGCGAGACCGTGACCCTGTGGGCCGACCGGGCGTACGGGTACGTGCAGCTGTTCAGCGGCGACACCCTGCCCGAGCCGGCGCGGCGCCGGGGCTTGGCGATCGAGCCGATGACCTGCCCGCCGGACGCGTTCAACTCCGGCGAGGGCCTGGTGCGGCTCGAGCCCGGCCAGACCCACACGGCGACGTGGGGCATCACATCTGGCTGAAGCGGGCCACCTGGCCGGCGGGGTGGTTCTCGCGGCCGCGCAGACCGTTGGCGGCGGCCGGGATCACCCGCTCGACGCGCCGCAGCAGCACGACCATCGCGAGGCACCCCGCGAGCAGCACGCCGACGAACACCGCGGGCAGCCGGCGTCCGAGCAGCAGACCGGCCACGACCGGGCCGGCGATCGCCGCGAGCTGGAAGACCCCCGAGCTGACGGCGTTGTACCGCCCCCGCAGGTGGTCGGGCGCGAGGTCGTTGACGACGGCCGGGGCCACCGGCGACAGCAGCGTCTCGCCGAGCGCGAACACGCCCATGCTCGACAGCAGCAGCACCGACCCGGCGACCGACCCCGGCACCAGCCCGGACAGTCCCATCAGCACCCACGAGCCGGCCCACACGCCGCTCATCAGCATGAGCACCCGGGTGCGGCGGTGGCCCTCGAGCCGCTGGATCACCACCAGCTGCAGCAGCACGATGGTGCCGGTGTTGACCGCGAACGCGACCCCGATCAGCCGGGTCGAGGCGTCGGCGACGGTGCGCGCGTACGCCGTCCAGCCGGCCTCGAACTGCGCGTAGCCGACGAACGCGGAGAAGAACGTGACGAGCAGGACGCTGCGGAACACCGGGTCGCGCAGCACCGAGCCGTACGACGGCGGGTGCGCGTCCGGGTGCGGCTCGTGGTGGGTCGCGTTGCCGACGTGCCGCAGCGGGCCGGCGAGGACGGCGATCGGCGCGAGGAACGTGGCGGCGTCCAGCAGGTAGATGGCGGTGAACGTCCACGGCTCGGACGCCGACACCAGCAGCCCGGAGGTCAGGCCGCCGACGCCGATGCCGAGGTTCAGCAAGGTGAAGTTCACGCCGTAGTAGCGCTGCCGGATCGGCGAGGGGACGACGACCGCGACCAGCGACTGCGACGCTGGCCAGAAGGCGGCGTGCCCGACGCCGATCAGGCCCATCGCCACCGCCGCCTGCGCGGGCGTGTGCACGAAGCCGAGCAGCGCGCTGCCGACGACCTGGACGACGAGCGCCACCAGCTGCACCCGGCGGGGCCCGAGCCGGTCGATCAGGCTGCCGACCGGGCCGAGCAGCAGCAGGGCGACCATGGCCGGCACGGCCAGCACGACCCCGACGGTCTCGAGCGGGATGTCGCGCACCTCGTGCAGGTAGACCACGCCGAACGGCACGACCAGCCCGCTGCCGAGCGCGTCGACGGCGACGGTCGACAGCAGCAACCGGCCCTCGCGCGGCAGGTCGTGCCAGAAGTCGCGGATCGCGGGACGGCTCGGGACGGGTTCGGACACGGCCCCCACTGTGCCGACTGGCACCGACAGAGCCAACTCGGGACGCCGCATACCCTGGCCTCGTGGACCTCGCCGTCGGCTTCGACCTCGACATGACCCTCGTCGACTCCAGTGAGGGCATCGTCGCGACGGTGGGCGCGGCCCTGGCCGAGCAGGGGGTCACCGTCGAGCGCGCCGACGTCTGGCCGCTGCTGGGCCTCCCGCTCGAGCTGATCCTCGGGCCGCACCTGCCGGCCGACCGGCTGGCCGCCGCGATCGCGCGCTATCGCGAGCTCTACCCCGTGATCGGGGTGCCCGGATCGGTGCCGCTGCCCGGCGCGGCGCAGGCCCTGGCCGCGGTGCGTGCCCTGCACGGTCGGGTGGTCGTGGTCAGCGCCAAGCTCGAGCGCGCGGTGCACCAGGTGCTCGAGCACGTCGGGCTGAGTGCGGACGTCGTCGTCGGCGACCTGTTCGGCACAGCGAAGGCGGCGGCGCTGCGCGAGCACGGGGTCGGCGTCTACGTGGGCGACCACAGCGCGGACGTCGAGGGTGCGCTCGCCGCGGGGGCGACGTCCGTCGGGGTGACGACCGGGCCGGTCAGCGCCGCGGACCTGCGCGCGGCCGGGGCCGACGTCGTACTGGCATCGCTGACCGAGCTGCCGGCGTGGCTGGACGCGCACGTGCTCGATGCGCGCCTGGCGCTGCTGGACGCGGGGCTGCGCGACCTGGACTCGGTGCTCGTCGCGTTCAGCGGCGGCGCGGACTCGGCGCTGCTGCTCGCCGCGGCCGTGCGGGCGCTCGGCCCCGACAAGGTGGCCGCCGCGACCGCCGTCAGCGGGTCGCTGGCCGGTGGCGAGCTGGACGAGGCCGCGACGTTCGCCGCCTCGCTCGGCGTGCGGCACCTGCGGCCGCGCACCGACGAGATGGCGAGCGAGGGGTACCGCGCGAACGCCGGCGACCGGTGCTTCTTCTGCAAGGCCGAGCTGCTCGACGTCCTCGGCCCGCTGGCCGCCGAGCACGCGCTGAGCGCGGTGGCGACCGGCACCAACGCCGACGACGCGCTGGCCGGGTTCCGCCCCGGCATCGCGGCAGCCGCCCAGCGCGGCGCCCGCACCCCGCTGCGCGACGCGGGCCTGACCAAGGCGCAGGTGCGGACGGCGAGTGCGCGCTGGGGGCTGCCCACGTGGGACAAGCCGGCCGCCGCGTGCCTGTCGAGCCGGATCGCGTACGGCGTGCAGATCACCGACGCCGGGCTGGCCCGGGTCGACCGCGCCGAGCGGGCCGCCCGGACGGCGCTCGCGGCGGCGGGAGTCGCCGTCCGCGACCTGCGGGTGCGCGACCTCGGCGGCGAGCGCGCCCGGCTCGAGCTGGACCCCGCCGCCCTCGCGGCGGCGGGCCCGCACGCGGACGTCGTGGCGTCCGCGGTCGTCGGCGCGGGCTTCGCCGAGGCCGAGATCGACCCGCGGGGGTTTCGCTCGGGGTCGATGAACGAGCTGCTGGCGGCGCCCGAGCGCTACCGCTGAGCGGCACGGCCGGCTGGACACCGCCGCTAGGCTGATCCCGCCCTCTCGGTGGACGAGGGGTCTCGTGAACGCAAGGGGTGCGCGGTGCCGACAGGCAAGGTCAAGTGGTTCGACGCCGACAAGGGCTTCGGCTTCATCAGCTCGGACGAAGGCGGCGACGTCTTCCTGCCCAGCTCGGCGCTGCCCGCCGGCGTCACGACCCTCAAGGGCGGCGCCCGCCTGGAGTTCGGGATCGTCGAGGGCCGCCGCGGCGCCCAGGCCCTCACCGTGACGCTGCTCGACCCGCCGCCGTCGGTGGCCGCGCGCACCCGCCGTCCGGCGGACGACCTCGGCATCATCGTCGAGGACCTGATCAAGGTGCTCGACGGCATCGGCAACGGGCTGCGCCGCGGCCGCTACCCCGACAAGGCCGCCGGCGGCAAGGTGGCCTCGATGCTGCGAGTGGTCGCCGACGACCTCGACGCCTGAGCCGCGCTGGACGCCTGAGCCGCGCTACGCGGCCGGACGTCGGGTGCGCGCCAGGGTGCGCACCGTCACCGCGAACACGACGACCAGGGCGCTGGCCGCGACCGCGAGGCCCCACCGGCCTGACAGCGGGATGGTGATGCCGACCGCGCCACCGGCCACCCAGGCCAGCTGCAGGACGGTCTCGGAGCGCGCGAACGCCGACGTCCGCACCGCTTCGGGCACCTCGCGCTGCACCAGGGCGTCCAGCGCCAGCTTGCCCAGCGCCCCCGAGAGGCCCGCGCCGAGGCCGGTGACCAGCACCGTGACCAGGCCGTAGCCGAAGGCGCCGACCCCGGCCGCGACGGCGGCCAGTGCGAGCATCGCCGTCACCACGACCTCGGGCGTGAGGCGGGCGAGCACCGCACCGAGCGAGGTGCCGATGGTGCTGCCGACACCCGCCGCGCCGACGACCAGGCCGATCACCGCGATCGTCGGCAGGGACGCCGAGATCGGCTCGCTGCGCAGCGCGAACGCGAGGAACAGGGTGAGGAACCCGGTGAAGGCGCGCAGCGCGGCGACCGCCCGCAGCCCGAGCACCACGCGGGGGCCGATGCTCCAGCGCTGGCGGGCGCCGTCCCCGGCGTCGGACGACAGCCGCGCCCCGACCTCGCCCTCGCTGGAGTCCACCCGCCGCGGCAGGGCCAGCGCGAGGCCGGTGCCGACGGCGAACACCACGAACGCCAGGCGCAGCGACCACTCCGGGCCGGTCAGGCGCATCAGGCCCGCGCCGAGCGGGGTGGCCAGCGTGACGGCCGCGATCCCGCCGAGCAGCACCCGGGAGTTGGCCGTGACCAGGCTCAGCGCGCGCGGCTGCACGCGGGGGATCGCGGCGGCCCGGGTGACGCCGTACGCCTTGCTGGCGATCAGGTGCCCGAAGGCGGCGGGGTACAGCGCGAAGGCCTCCTGCCCGCCGGCCACCGCACCGGCCATCACCCACGCCAGGAACGCGCGCGAGACGAAGGTCAGGGCGAGGGCGTAGCGGCGGCCGTGGCTGAACCGGTCGAGCAGCGGCCCGATCACCGGCGCGAGCACCGAGAACGGCAGCATCGTGACCAGCAGGTACAACGCCACCCGCCCGCGCGCCTCACCGACGGGCACCGAGAAGAACACCGTCGTGGCCAGCGACAGCAGCACCAGCGCGTCGCCCGCGGCCGAGACGCCGTGCATCTCGATCACCTTCGACAGGCCCGACTCACCCGCCCCCTGCGCCGTCGTGACGCGCCGCACGCGGTGCCCGGTGGCGCCCGCCACCCGGCCCGACGCACCCGCCGCCCGACGCGAGGCGCCCGCGACGCGACGCGAGGCGCCCGCGACGCGACGGGACGCCGACCGCGCCCGGCGGCCGGCGGACGCGCCCCGGCCCGGTGAGGCGGTCGGGCGGTCTCGAGGGTCCACGACGCCATCCTGCCGCCCGGGCGGCCCGGCTGTTCGCGTCCGGCGTCCAGGTGCGGGACAATCGGCGGGTGCCAGCCGAGACCGAGGTCGCCCCCCGCACGTCGCCCGAGCCGACGCGCGCCCGCCCGGCGGTGCCGGACGCCGCGCTCGCCGCCGCGGTCGACCTCGCGCAGCAGGCCGCCGCCGACGTCGCCGAGCCGGGCGCCGTGGGCGACCACCTCGGGGCGGTCGCCGAGGGCGACCGCGTCGTGACGCACTCGTTCGGGTGCCTGTCGCCGGGCTACCGGGGCTGGCGCTGGGCGGTGACGGTCGCCCGGGCACCCCGCTCGCGCACGGTCACCGTCAGCGAGGTGCACCTGCTGCCGGACGCCGACGCCGTGCTGTCGCCGCAGTGGCTGCCGTGGTCCGAGCGGATCGCCCCCGGCGACCTCGCCGCCGGCATGGTGCTGCCGCGGGTCGAGGACGACGTCCGGCTCGAGCAGGGCTTCGAGGCCAGTGGCGAGGACGACGTCGACGCCGTCGCGCTGTGGGAGCTCGGTCTGGGTCGGCCGCGGGTGCTGTCGCTGGCCGGCCGCGACGAGGCCGCGCAGCGGTGGTACGCCGGGTCGCACGGCCCGCGCGACCCGTTCGCCGAGCAGGCCCCCGCCGCGTGCACGACCTGCGGGTTCTTCCTGCCGATGTCGGGCGCGCTGCGCAGCGTCTTCGGCGTGTGCGCCAACGAGTGGTCGCCGTCGGACGGGCAGGTCGTCAGCCTCGACCACGGCTGCGGGGCGCACAGCGAGACCGACGTCGAGGCCCGGGCCGAGCAGGTCGACACCCCGGTGCTGGACGAGATCGGTGACGTCGAGATCGTGCTCGACGACGTCCGCGTCGACGCTCCCGCTCCAGCCGACGCTCCCGCCGACGCCGACGCCGACGCCGTGGCCGACGTTGAGGTCGAGGACCCGCCGCGGACGTGACCGACCCCTTCGGCACGGCCGGTGTCCGGACGCGGGTGCTGGCCGGCTGGGTCGCCGCACCGGTGCGGCTGCGCGAGGACGCCAACGCCGAAGAGGACCTCGCGCTCGGCGGCTACCGCGACCGGCTGGTGGTCGAGCTGGCCCAGAACGCCGCCGACGCGGCGGCCCGCGCCGGTTCGCCGGGTCGTCTGCGGCTGACCCTGCACGAGCCGGCCGACGGCCCCGCGGTGCTGGTGGCCGCGAACACCGGCGAGCCGCTGTCGGCCGACGGCGTCGCCTCGCTCGCCACCCTGCGTGCCTCGGCCAAGGCCGACGACGCCGCGAGCGTCGGTCGCTTCGGCGTCGGTTTCGCTGCTGTGCTGGCGGTCACCGACGAGCCGGCCGTCCTGTCGCGCTCGGGCGGCGTGCGGTTCTCCCGCGCCGACACCGTCGAGGCGATCGCCGAACAGGACGCGCCCGGGCTGACGGCCGAGGTGCGGCGTCGGGACGGGCACGTCCCGGTGCTGCGGCTGCCGTTCGAGGCCGAGGGCACCCCGCCCGAGGGGTTCGACACCGCCGTCGTCCTCACCCTGCGTGACCCGTCCGCCGCCGACCTGGTGCGCCGCCAGCTCGCCGAGGTCGACGACGCTCTGCTGCTGGCGCTGCCCGCGCTGCAGTCCGTCGAGATCGACGTCGACGGTCACCGGCGCGTGCTCGAGGACGCCGACTCCCGCTGGCACGTGCTGCGCAGGTCGGGCACCTGGACCGACCAGGAGCGCAGCCGGCTGCTCGCCGACCGGCCGACCGAGGAGCGTCGCCAACCCGGGTGGCAGGTGCTGTGGGCGTTGCCGCGCAACGCTTCTGTGCGCATCCCGCGGTTCGTGCACGCCCCGACGACGACGGACGAGCCGCTGTCGCTGCCGGCGCTGCTGCTGGCGGGGTTCGCCCTCGACCCCACCCGGCGACACGTCGCCCCCGGTGCCCTGACCGACCGGCTGGTCACCGAGGCGGCGCACGCGTACGCCGACCTGCTGGTCGAGCGGGTCGAGGCCGGCGACGACGTGCTGGGCCTGGTGCCGGTCGGCCTGGGCGCGGGCGTCCTGGACGGCGCCCTGCGCGCCGCGGTGCTGGCCCGGCTGCCGTCGACACCGCTGCTGCGCCTGGTCGAGGACGCCGACGAGCGGGTCCGTCCGCGCGATGCGATGGCGCTGGACGTCGGGGGTGACGACGACGCGGCGCTCGCCGTCCTCGCGCCCCTGGTGGCCGGGCTGGTGGCCTCGCCGCGGTCGTCGGCGGCGGCGTACACGGCTCTCGGCGTGGGGCGTCTGGCTCTCTCGGACGTGGTCGACGCGATGCCGGCCGCGGGCTCGCCTGCCTTGTGGCACACCAGGTACGACGGCCTCGCGAGCCTCGCCGACGACGCGAACGCGCGCGAGGTGCTGGCCGCGCTGCCGGTGCCGCTCGCGGACGGCCGGGTCGTCCGTGGCGCCCGCGGGGTGCTGCTGCCGACCGACGACCGACTGGCCGTCTCGGCCCTCGCGACGCTGTCGCCGTACGGGTTGCGGGTGGTGCACCCCGAGGCCGCCCACCCGCTGCTGGCCCGGTTGGGCGCCACGACGGCGACCGCTCGGGCGGTGCTGCAGGAGTCGGCGGTGCGGCTCGCGGTCGAGCAGAGCCCGGACGCCGACGTCCCCGAGGACGTCGCGGACGCGGTCCTCGAGCTCGTTCGTGCTGCGCTGGAGCGCGACGCGGCCGTGCCCGGTGCCTGGGCCGACGGCGAGCTCCACTGGCTGGCCGACCTCGCGCTCACCGACGCCGAGGACGAGGTCACGCCCGCGGGGGCCCTGGTGCTGCCCGGGTCGGCGGCGGGGGACCTGCTCGACCCGCGCGAGGTCGGGGTCGTCGACCCTGACCTGGTGGCGACGTGGGGGCGCGACGTGCTGCGCGCGGTGGGGGTGCTGGACGGCCTCGCGGTGGTGCGGGCGGACGAGGTCGACCTCGACGACCTCCCGGCGCGCCTGGGTGGGCTCGCCGACGTCGACGACTGGGCCGACGAGACCGGCCATGGAACGGTGGCCGAGCTCGTCGGCATCCGGGACCTCGACGTCGTCCGGTCGCAGTGCTGGCCCCAGGCGTTGCGGCACATGGCTTCTGAACCGAGGCTGCGCCGGGCACTGGTCGAGCGGGTGCGGGTGTCGGCGCCCGACGGGTCGAGGTCGGTGCCGTCGTACACGGCCTGGTGGCTGCGTCGCGAGCTCGGCACGGTCGGGCTGCTCGACCCGGCCGCGGGCGCCGGTCTGGGTGACCTGCTCGACCGGGCGCCGCAGTGGGTCGCCGACCTGGACGACGACGTCCGAGCCGCACTGGGCCTGGTCGGCGACCTGGGCGCGGCCGACCTCCCGCTCGCCGCTGTGGTCCTGGCGCGACTGCTCGACCCCGGCCGAGCAGTCGACGCCGCGACCTGCCTGCGGGCCTGGGCCCTGCTCGGCCAGTGCGCCGCCGACCTGGACGCCCCGGTGACCGGGTCGACCAGGGTGCTCGACGGTGCGGGCAGCCGAGTGGTGGCGCTGTCCGAGGCCCTGGTTGCCGACGACCCGAAGTGGTTGCAGCGCAATGACCTTGGGGGTCTGGTGGTGGTGACGCCGTCCCTGGCGCCGGCACTGGCCGACCTGCTCGACGTCGCGCTGGCGAGCGAGCTGGCCGACGGCCGGGTGCGTGACGACGGAGTGGTGGCCGACGTGCCGGCCGAGGTGAGGATGCTGCTGCCGCAGGCGCCTGCGCACTGGTGCGAGCACGACCGCCTGCTGGTGGACGACGTCGAGGTGCAGTGGTGGGTCGACGCGCACGGGGTGCACGCCGCCACCACCGACGGTCTGGCGCGCGGCCTCGCCTTCGCCGCGGGGCGGTGGGGGGTCCGGCACGCCCTGGCGCGGCTGCTGGTCGAGCCCGGTGACGTCGTCCGGTTCGTCGTCGAGGACGCCGCGGGTTAGCGCTGCGTCGGGTCGGCTGGGGCCGCCTCGACGCGGCGGGCGGCCGCGGCGTTGCCCCGGCCCCGACGCACGTAGGCCAGGCCCAGGGCGCCGATCACCACCCCGGCCACGCACGCCCAGGGCCACCAGTCGCGGCGCCCGGTGTGCAGCGCGGGCACCAGCAGGGTGACCGCCAGCGCGATCACCCACAGCACGATCCCGGCCAGGACGACGCGCGGCACGTCGACGCGCAGCGGCTCGACGGTGCGCGGCTGCGCGGGGCTCGGCGACGTGGTCACGGCGACCAGTTTAGGTGCGGCTCGAGGTCGTTCGGGGGCTGCCGGGTCTGAGAGCATGTGCGCTGCACTGGCGGCCCCACCGGGCGGCGGACCAACCCAGATCCATCAGCCGGGAGGCGACCCATGACCACGACGTCGACGCGTCACGAGGGTGCGGTGCAGCGGTACTTCCGCATCGGCGAGCGCGGTTCGTCCGTGGGTCAGGAGATCCGCGGGGGGGTCGCGACGTTCTTCACGATGGCGTACATCGTGGTGCTCAACCCGCTGATCATCGGCACGCAGACCGACAGCACCGGAGCGTTCCTCGGTGGGGGGTCGGCCCCCGACCTGCCCAAGGTCGCCGCGGTGACCGCCCTGGTCGCCGGGGTCATGACGATCCTGATGGGCGTCGTCGCGAACTACCCCCTCGCGCTCGCGACCGGGTTGGGGCTCAACGCGTTCGTGGCGTTCGGCATCGCCAAGCTGCCGGGGATGACCTGGGCCGACGCGATGGGCCTGGTGGTGCTCGAGGGGCTGATCATCCTGGTGCTGGTGCTCACCGGCTTCCGGGCCGCGGTCTTCCGCGCCGTCCCGCGCCAGCTGAAGACGGCGATCAGCGTGGGCATCGGCCTGTTCATCACGATCATCGGCCTGGTCGACGCGGGGTTCGTGCGCAAGCCGGCCGGCCCGACGCCGGTCGAGCTGGGGATCGGCGGGTTCCTCGCCGGCTGGCCCACCCTGGTCTTCGTCCTGGGCCTGCTCGCGATCATCGTGATGATGGTCAAGAACGTGCGCGGCGCCATCCTGATCGGGATCGTCGCCGCGACGGTGCTCGCGGTGGTCGTCGAGGCCGTCGTGGGGATCGGCTCGCAGACCGATGCCACCGGCAAGGTCGTCAACCCCCAGGGCTGGGGCCTGAACGTCCCGGCGCTGCCGACCAGTGTCCTCGACCGGCCGGACTTCGGTCTGCTCGGCCACTTCAGCCTGCTGGGGTCGTTCTCCGCGATCGGGGTGGTCAGCGCGGGACTGCTCGTCTTCACCCTGCTGCTCGCCGACTTCTTCGACACGATGGGCACGATGGTCGCGATCGGTGCCGAGGCAGGCCTGCTGGACGCCGAGGGCAACCCGCCGAACGCCCAGCGGATCCTGGTCGTCGACTCCATCGCCGCGGCCGCCGGCGGCGCGGCGAGCGTGTCCAGCAACACGTCCTACATCGAGTCGGCGTCGGGGGTCGGCGAGGGGGCACGCACCGGACTCGCGTCGGTCGTCACCGGGGTGCTGTTCCTGGGCGCGACGTTCCTCGCCCCGCTGGTGTCGGTCGTGCCGTACGAGGCCGCGACGCCCGCGCTGGTCGTCGTCGGGTTCCTGATGATGCAGCAGGTCAAGGGGATCGACTGGGACGACCTCGAGGTCGCGATCCCGGCGTTCCTGACCATCGTGCTGATGCCGTTCACCTACTCGATCACCGCAGGGATCGGCGCCGGGTTCGTCTCGTACGCGGTCATCAAGGTGGCGCGCGGCAAGGCCGGCCAGGTGCACCCGCTGCTGTGGGTCACCGCGGTGCTGTTCGTCGTCTACTTCGCCATCGACCCGATCAAGAACGCCATCGGGGTGGGCTGAGCGGTGCGCTACCGGGACTGGTTGCTGGACGACGCGAGTCGGCTGCGCTCGGCCGCCCGCGATGCGCCGCAGCAGCCGGTGCCGACCTGCCCGGGGTGGGTCGGCCGCGACCTGGTCGACCACGTCGGTGAGGTCTACGCCCACAAGACCGCGGTGCTGCGCCTCGGACGGCGCCCCGCCGAGGGTGAGTGGCCGTGGGCGCCGGACGACGACACGGTCTTCGCCTGGTTCGACGCCCGCCTGGACGAGCTGGTCGACGAGCTGGACTCCCGCGCGTCCACGGACCCCGCCTGGACGTTCGCGGCCGACGACCGGACGGTGGGCTTCTGGTGGCGCCGGATGGCTCACGAGACGGCGATCCACCGGGTCGACGCTGAGCTGACCGCCGGGCGGGCGCCGTGGCCGCACGAGGACGAGCAGGCCGTCGACGGGGTCGGCGAGCTGGTCGGGTTCGTCGGTGAGCAGGCGGTCCTGTCGGCGGCGGACGCGCGGTCCGGTGCCGGGGGCACGGTGCTCGTCACCACCGGCGACACCGCCCTGCTGGTCACGATGTCGGACGCCGGGCAGCTCGTCACGCCCTCGGCCCCGGGGGCGGGTGCCGACGCCGCGGTGGCGGGCTCGGCGTCCGACGTCTTCCGGGCGCTGTGGAACCGGCCGACGGACGCGCCGGTCGAGTGGACCGGTGATCCGCTTGTGCTGCAACGGTTCCGCGTTCGCCTCGCGCTCGGTGCAGCCTGACCGGTCAGTCGTCGGCGGGTGGTGGGGGAGCGGCTCCGTCGTGCTCGTCGCGGTCGGCCCACTCGAGCAGCGTGTCGAGCGAGAACACCGCCTCGTCGATGCCGGCGTGCAGGTCGCCGCGCTCGGCGTACCGCGCGGGCACCGTGGCGATCGTGCACTCCTGCGGCTGGACGTCGTCGACCTCGTCCCAGCCGATCGGCGTCGACACGGTCGCCTCGGGCACCCCGCGCACCGAGTAGGCGCTCGCGATCGTGTGGTCGCGGGCGTTCTGGTTGTAGTCGACGAACAGCGCGGCCGGGTCGCGGTCCTTGCGCCACCAGGTGGTCGTGACCTCGGTGGGTGCGCGGCGCTCGACCTCGCGGGCGAAGGCGAGCGCGGCGCGTCGGACGTCGGCGAACCCCCACCGCGGCTCGATCCGCACGTAGACGTGCAGTCCCGCGCCGCCGGAGGTCTTCGGCCAGCCGACGGCACCGAGCTCGTCGAGCACCTCGTGGGCCACGTGGGCGACCCGTCGCACCCGGTCGAAACCGCACTGCGGCATGGGATCGAGGTCGATCCGCCACTCGTCCGGTCGTTCGGTGTCGGCACGGCGCGAGTTCCAGGGGTGGAACTCGACGGTCGACATCTGCACCGCCCAGATGACGCTGGCCAGCTCGGTGACGCACAGCTCGTCCGCGTGCCGGTCGTACCGCGGGAAGTGCACCCGCACCGTCTCGACCCACGTTGGCGCGCCGTTCGGCAGGCGCTTCTGGTGCACCTTCTCGCCGCTGACCCCGTCGGGGAAGCGGTGCATCATGCACGGTCGCTCCCGCAGGGCGTTGACGATCCCGTCGCCCACGCTGAGGTAGTAGTTCGCCAGGTCGAGCTTGGTGTGGCCCCCGCGCTCGAAGTAGACGCGGTCGGGGTTGGAGATTCGCACCTCGCGGTCACCCACCGGCAGCAGCACCGCAGGGGACTTGCTCGCGCTGGACGCCACTCTCGGCAACCTACCTGGACGTGCTCGCGGCGTCACCGAAAGTGCTGTCCACAGATGTGGTGAGGGCTCTGGTGGCTGTCGGTGGCCGGCTCTAGAATCGTACACGTGGACGATAACACTGCTCCGGGTGAGGCGCTGACCGCGCTGACCGCTGCGGTGTCCACGATGCGCCAGGTGCGCCCGTGGCAGGCCTCGGACGCTGAGGTCGCCGAGCTGATCGTCGCGGTCGAGGTCGCCACCCGAGCCCTGGCCGGGGTGCAGCTGGCGGTGATCGCCGAGGGCATCACCCGGGGTCTGCCGTTCACCGCAGGTGCGGGCACCGGTGCGTCGGCGCCGGGGCGGTGGGTGCGGTCGCTGATCTCGGTCAACCCCGGTGACGCGGGCCGGCGCGCCGCACTGGCCGACGCCCTGTTCACCGGCACCGGGCCCGGCCCTGGTGCGGTCGAGCTG
>JBBQGB010000048.1:0-25795 GCA_038322575.1 Actinomycetales bacterium | reverse complement strand
CGACGGCGGACGTCGAGCCCGAGGTCGCACCCGAGCCCGTCACCGAGCCCGACCCCGAGCCGGCCGTCGAGCAGCCTGCCCCCGTGGGCAGCGCGCGCTCGGCGCTGGCCGAGCCGGCGGCCGAGCCCGAGCCTGCGCCCGGGATCGCACCGGCTCGCCCGACCCCGGTCGGGGTGATGTCGATGGACATCCTCCCCGCCCGCAGCGCCGGCCGCGGACTGCGCCTTCGGCGTCCGGGCAAGGCCAAGCCCGCACCCCTGCCGCCTCTGCCGCCCTCGCGCCTGCCGGCGCAGACCAGGTCGACCCCGGTGCCGGTGGCCGCGTCCGCACCGCCGCTCGTGTCCTCGGTCGAGGCACCTGCGTGGGCCTCGGCCACCCCGGCCCCGGACGCAGCACCGTCCGGCGGGTCGCCCTTCACGCAGATGGCCGCCGAGAGCGTCGCCGTTCCGGCCGAGCCCGTGCCCGCCGAACCGATCGCCGCACCGCCGAGCCTGTTCGCTACGGCGGCGAGCACGGACCTCGTGCCCGCAGTCGATCAGCCGATGTTCGATCAGCCGGTGTTCAGCCAGCCGGTGGTCAGTGAGCCGTTCGTCCCGGCGCTCGTGGTCGACCAGCCGGTGTTCAGCCAGCCGGTGTTCAGCCAGCCGGTGGCCCTGCCGCAGGTGGAGGAGGTCGTCCCGACGCCGGCGGTGCCGGGGCCGGGGGCGGCCCAGTCGCTGCGCGAGCGCTCGGCCATGGCCTCCGAGGCGCTGTCCGAGCTCAGCGCACTGTCGACCTACCGCCCCGAGACGGCGCCCAGCGCGCCCGTGAACCTGGTGCGGCGCACCCCCCTCGCCTCGGGCGCGGGCCAGCCGCCGCAGCCTGCCGCAGAGCCGGACGGCCCGCGCCGAGGCAACCGCACCGCGGCCGACGTCCGCAGCATGCTCAGCGGGTTCCAGGCCGGCGTCGAGCGCGGGCGCACCTCGCCGGGCGCCCCCCGGGGCACGTCGGGGAGCGGGCAGTGAGCGCCGCGAGGGGGCCGCGGCCTCAAGGCGGCCCCCCGCACGACCGATCAGACCATGAGCACCGACCCCGCAGCACGAGCGACCGAGGAGCACGACCGTGACCACGATGAGCACCGAGGCAGCCAACTTCAGCTGGCTCCTCGACAACTTCGTCAAGAGCGTCCCCGGGGTGCGGCACACGCTGGTGGTGTCGGCCGACGGTCTGCTGATGGCGGTGTCGGACGACCTGGACCGCACCGCGGGTGACCAGCTGGCCGCCATCGTCTCGGGGATGTCGAGCCTGACCCGGGGCGCGGCCCGCCAGCTGCGCAGTGGCGAGGTGCGTCAGTCGATCGTCGAGATGGACACGATGTTCCTGTTCACCATGAGCATCAACGACGGCTCGGTGCTCTCGGTCATGGCCGAGGCCACCTGCGACGTCGGGCTGATCGGCTACGAGATGGCGCTGCTGGTCAGCCGCACCGAGGCGACCCTCACGCCGCAGCTGATCAGCGAGATGCGCTCGCGACTGCCGGTCGGCGGCGTCGTCCGCGCCGGGGTCGGGGGGTGATCCCGGTGGAGCCCATGGACTTCCCGTCGGACGGGACGGACGGGGGTGAGGACGACGGCGTCGACGAGCGCGCCTACGCGGTCCGGCCCTACGCGATCACCGGTGGACGCACCCGAGCCGGTGCGCGGCACCACCTGCCGGTCGAGGCGCTGGTGCAGGGACTGGCCTCGCCGGACACCGTGCCCAGCACCCCCGAGCGGCGTCGGATCCTGACGCTGACCCGCGACCAGTACCTCTCGGTCGCCGAGCTGTCCGCCCACATGGAGGTCCCGGTCGGCGTCGTGCGCGTCCTGATCGGTGACCTCGCCGACGAAGGCCTCGTGCGCGTGCACGGCCTGTCGTCGTCCACATCGTCGTCCGCGGCTACCAGCCTCAGCGTCCTGGAGAGTGTTCTCAATGGCATTTCCTCGCTCTGACGTCGCGCCCCCGCCGGTGCCCTCGGGCGCTCGGGGCGCCGTCAACCCGCACCCCGAGACCGCCCCCACCGTCGTCAAGATCGTCGTCGCCGGCGGCTTCGCGGTCGGCAAGACCACGTTCATCGGGTCGATCAGCGACATCGAGCCGCTGTCGACCGAGGCCGCGATGACCGAGCACTCGCTCGGCGTCGACGACGCGGGCGGTGTCTCGGACCGAAAGACCACCACCACGGTGGCCATGGACTTCGGCCGCATCTCGCTGCCGGGCAACCTGTGGCTGTACCTGTTCGGCACCCCGGGGCAGGACCGGTTCCTGTTCATGTGGGACGACATGGTCAAGGGCGCGATCGGGGCCGTCGTCCTGGTCGACACCGACCGTCTCGAGCAGTGCTTCCCCGCGGTCGACTACTTCGAGTCGCGCCAGATCCCGTTCGTCGTCGCGGTCAACTGCTTCGACGGGGTCGCGCGGCACCAGATCGAGGACGTCCGCGAGGCGCTCGCGATCCCCCCCCACGTGCCGATGCTCTACACCGACGCCCGCACCCGCGCGGCGACCAAGCAGACGCTGATCTCCGTCGTCCAGCTGGCCATGCAGCGCCTGCAGGCCGTCTGACCCGCCCAACCCGGCACTTGCTGCGCTAAGTGTCGTCCCGTCTGCGGCGTGGGCGTCAGTTGGTGAAGCAAGTGCGGGGTCAGGGGGGCGGGATCTCGCCGGAGCCGCGGACGACGAGGCTCGGCGCGAGCACCACGTGCACGGAGCTGGAGGTGTCGCCCTCCAGCCGGGCCATCAGCAGTCGCGCGACCTCGTCGCCGAGCCGTGCGACGTCCTGCCGCACGACGGTCAGGGCCGGCTCGAGGACGTCCGCCAGCGGGAAGTCGTCGAAGCCCACGAGGGCGACCCGGTGCGCGGCCCCGGCGGCCCGAAGGGCCCGCACCGCACCGATGCTGAGCTCGTTGCGGCCCGAGAACACCGCTGTCGGCGGGTCGGGCAGCGCCATCATGCGGGTCAGTGCGGCCTGCGCCGCTGCGGACGAGCGCAGCCCGAGCCGGACGAGCTCGGCCGGCTGGTCCACGCCCGCCGCGGCCATCGCCTCGCGGAAGCCGGCGACCCGCTGCCCGCCCGTCTCGATCGCCACCAGGTCGCTGAGCAGCGCGATCCGGCGGTGGCCACGCATGAGCAGGTGCCGAGTCGCCTGCCGCGCCCCACCCACGTTGTCGACCGTGACCGAGTCGGCGTCGACGCCGTGCGGCAGCCGGTCGACAAAGACGGTCGACATGCCGGCACGACGGTCGGACTCCAGGTACGACTGGTCGTTGGTGGCGGGCATGAGCACCAGGCCGTCGACGCGCCGCGCGACGAGCTCGCGCACCAGGGCGCGCTCGCGGTCGGGCTCCTCGTCCAGGCTCGCTGCGAGGACGGCGATCCCGCGCTCGCGCAGCCGGTTCTCCAGGGCGCGCAGCAGCCCCGCCGAGAAGCTGTTGCCGACGTCCTGCAGCAGCGCGCCGACCGTGAGGGTGCGCGGCGCCGAGCGGCGCAGGTTGCTGGCGTGCAGGTTGTGGCGGTAGTTCAGCTGCTCGGCGGCCTCCTGCACGCGGACGCGCAGACCCGCTGAGACACCGGGCTCGTCGTTGACCACCCGCGAGACGGTCTTGAAGCTCACCCCCGCCCGCGCGGCGACGTCGCGCATCGTCGGCCGGGGGGCGGTCTCGGACCCCTCGCCGGCTGACATCGTTGTCACATTCACATCACAGTTGTACCGACTCCGTTGACGTCTACGCAAGTGTTCGCTAGAACTGTCCTCGACAACGTTGTCGAGCGCCTTGGCGCCCCTGACGAAGGACGTACTTCATGCGCATCACCAGCTCACGATCCGCGCGACGCCGCGGGCTGCTCACCCTCGGCGTCCTCACCGCCTCGTCCGCCCTGCTGCTCACCGCCTGCGGCGGATCCAGCAGCACGGCCGGCTCCGGTGCGGCCGGCGGCGGCGACAAGGTCGGCGTCTCGCTGATCACCAAGGACTCGACCAACCCGTTCTTCGTGGCGATGCAGAAGGGCGCCAAGGCCGACGCGGCCAAGGACGGTGTCGACCTGACGATCGCCGCGGGCAAGCAGGACGGCGACGAGGCCGGCCAGGTCACCGCGATCGAGAACGCGGTCGCCAAGGGGCAGAAAGGCATCCTGATCACGCCCAACGGCCCGGGCGTCAACTCGGCGATCGAGGCGGCCCGCAAGGCCGGTCTGTTCGTCATCGCCCTCGACACCCCGCCCGACCCGCCCAGCACGGTCGACATCACGTTCGCCACCGACAACTTCGAGGCCGGCAAGCTGATCGGCGCGTGGGCGGCCAAGACCCTCGGCGGCAAGCCGGCCACGATCGCGATGCTCGACCTGTTCAACGACAAGATCGTCTCGGTCGACTACAACCGCGACCAGGGCTTCCTCACCGGCATGGGGATCGACGTCAAGGACCCCAAGAAGAACGGCGACGAGGCCAGGACGGGGAGCTACTCGGGCGGGTCGTACACGATCGTGTGCAACGAGCCCACCGGTGGCGCCGAGGACGGCGGCCGCACGGCCATGGAGCGGTGCCTGGCCAAGAACCCGGCCATCAACGTGATCTACACGATCAACGAGCCGTCGGCCAACGGCGCCTACGCCGCGCTCAAGGCGGCCGGCAAGGAGTCCGGGGCGATCATCGGCTCGGTCGACGGTGGTTGCGCCGGCATCAAGTCGGTCAAGGACGGCACGATCGGCGCCACCTCGCAGCAGTACCCGCTGAAGATGGCCACCCTCGGTATGGAGGCCATCGCCAAGTTCGCCAAGGACGGCACCAAGCCCACGACGTCCGAGGGCCTGGACTTCTTCAACACCGGCGTCGCCCTGGTGACCGACAAGCCGGCCGACGGTGTCACGAGCATCACCACGGACGAGGGCAGCAAGATCTGCTGGGGCTGACCCACGCCGCTCCTTCCCACGGTGGCGGCCCGGTGCTAGACACGACGCGCCGGGCCGCCGCCGCCGCCCCAGTCCGGCCCCGGGCCCTCACCGACGAGGAGCCCGCACCCAGAGATGAGGTCCAGCCGTGGCCACCGTCACCGCCCCACCGAGCGCGGCAGAAGCGCTCTCGCGTCGCCGGCAGTCGCCGGCCCAACGGGTGCAGCACCTGCTGCACTCCCACCCGGCGATCAGCCCGGCCGTCATCCTCGTGCTGGCCGTGGTGGTGTTCACCGCCATCGAGCCGGCGTTCGGCCGCCCGGCGAACCTCTCGATCCTGATGCAGCAGACCGCGGTCATCGCGGCCCTGGCGATCGGCCAGACACTGATCATCCTGACCGCGGGCATCGACCTGTCGGTGGGTGCCATCGCCATCCTGTCGACCCTGGTGATGGGCACGCTCTTCGCCAAGAACGGGGTACCCGCGGTGCTGGCCCTGGTGATCGGCCTGGGCCTCGCCCTCGGTGCCGGCGCGCTGAACGGCACCCTGGTCACCAGACTCAACCTGCCACCGTTCATCGTCACCCTCGGCACGCTCAGCGTGTTCACCGCACTGGCGCTGCTCTACTCCAGCGGTCAGGCCATCGTGGGCGCCGACCTGCCGAGCCTGCTGCTGTGGACCGGCACCAACATCAGCATCGGCCCACTGAAGATCACCACCGGCGTGCTCGTGATGCTGCTGCTGTACGTCGTGGTCGGGTTCGCGCTGAGCCAGACCGCGTGGGGGCGGCACGTGTACGCCGTCGGGGACGACGCCGAGGCCTCGCGCCTGGCCGGCATCCAGGTCAAGCGCGTGCTGCTGAGCGTGTACGCCGTCGCCGGGCTGATCTACGGCGTCGCGGCGTGGATCCAGATCGGTCGCTCGGGCACGGCGTCCCCCAACGCGATCACCGACGGCAACCTGAGCAGCATCACCGCCGTCGTGATCGGTGGCACCAGCCTGTTCGGCGGACGGGGCGGGGTGCTGGGCACCCTGCTCGGTGCGCTCATCGTGCAGGTGTTCACCAGCGGGCTGTCGATCGTCGGTGTCGACGACCAGTACCGCGTCCTCACCGTCGGCGTCCTGGTCATCCTCGCCGTCGCGGTCGACCAGTGGATCCGGAAGGTGAAGGCATGAGCACCCAGGTGAGCGACCAGACGCAGAACGCGGTGGCCGACGCCCGCCGTCCGGTGCTGTCGGCCCGCGGTCTGGTCAAGACCTACGGCCGCGTGGTCGGCCTGGACGGCGTCGACCTCGACCTGTACCCCGGCGAGGTGCTGGCCGTCATCGGCGACAACGGCGCCGGCAAGTCGACCCTGGTCAAGGCCCTGACCGGTGCCGTCGTGCCCGACGCGGGCGAGCTGACGCTGGACGGCGAACCCGTGCAGTTCAAGCGCCCGCAGGACGCGCGCGACGCCGGCATCGAGACCGTCTACCAGACGCTCGCCGTCGCGCCGGCGCTCGACATCGCCAGCAACCTGTTCCTCGCCCGTGAGGAGCGGCGCCCCGGCCCGCTCGGCTCGGTGCTGCGGATGCTCGACAAGAAGGGCATGCGACAGCGCGCCGGTGAGGCGGTCAGCGGCCTCGGGATCGCGACGATCCAGAACATGGCCCAGACCGTCGAGACGCTCTCGGGTGGTCAGCGCCAGGCGGTCGCGGTGGCTCGCGCCGCGGCGTTCGGCAGCAAGGTCGTGGTGCTCGACGAGCCGACGGCGGCGCTGGGCGTCAAGGAGTCGAACATGGTGCTCGACATGATCAAGTCGTTGCGCGAGAAGGGCTTGCCGGTCATCCTGATCAGCCACAACATGCCCCAGGTGTGGGAGGTCGCCGACCGCATCCACATCCAGCGGCTCGGCGGACGCGCGGGCGTCATCACCCCGCGCAGCCACACCATGACCGAGGGCGTCGGGATCATGACCGGCGCCATGACGCTGAAGGACACTCCCGGCTCGGCAGGCGCCACCGCCTGACGACAGCGACGACGAGGGGCCCGGTCCACGCGGACCGGGCCCTTCGTCGTCCGCGCCGGTGACACCCCCGTGTCGCAGTTGTCGCAAGTCGACCGTTCGTTCATCGGCGTCACGTCTGGCGTTCGCGTGCCCGTGGGCCCTCCTTCGTGCCCCTTCAGGAAGGTTCACCCGTGACCCGCGTTCGGCGGCTCACCAACCGAGCCCGCCGGAGGGGAGCACGCATGTCCACGCCCGCCCGCGTCGTGCTGTTCCCCTGGATCGCCGCTGCGCCCTCATCCCCGGGGCTGGTCGACACGAGCACCACCCCGCGCCAGCGGATCACGGCGCCGCGCGCGGCGAGCCGGTCGCGCGGCAACGGACTGGTCGGCTGGCGGGCGCTCGGGGCCAACAACCGTGAGCTGGGGCGGGCAGCGGCCGGGCTGGCCAGCACGGCGGCGGCCCTGGACGCCGTCGAGGTCGCCCAGACCGGGCTGGCCGCCGGCATCACCCGGATCGTCCACCACGCCGGCGTCGGCTGGTCGTGGCGGATCCTGCTGGACGACGAGTGGCTGGTCTCCTCCAGCCGTCGCTACCAGCGCCAGCGCGAGTGCGCCTACAGCCTCGCGCAGTTCAGCGAGTGGTTCCCCACCGCCGTCGTGGTGCTCCCGGCCCCGCGACGCCCGCGTTCCACGCCCCTCCCGGACTACGAGGTGAGCACGTGACCAGCACGTTGGACGACGTCTTCGGCGAAGCGGCGGTCGCCGAGGTCCCGCGCGGCGGCTCGGACCTGGAGGCCCTGGACGTCTCGGCGTGGTTCGGCAGCGCCAAGGTCCTCGACCGGGTGAGCCTGCGGATGGAACCCGCGACCGTGACGGCGCTGATCGGCCCCTCCGGCTGCGGCAAGTCCACCTTCCTGCGCATCCTCAACCGGATGCACGAGACCAACCCGGTCGCGGCTCTGGCCGGCGAGGTGCTGCTGGACGGCGACGACATCTACTCACCGACGCTGCGCATCACCTCGGTGCGCCAGCGCATCGGCATGGTGTTCCAGAAGCCGAACCCGTTCCCGACGCTGTCGATCGAGGACAACGTGACGGCCGGGCTCAAGCTGACCGGACGCCGCGTGAGCCGGTCCGAGAAGGCCGACCTGGTCGAGGAGTGCCTGCGCCGCGGCGGCCTGTGGAACGAGGTCAAGGACCGGCTCGGCGACCTCGGCGGGGCGCTGTCCGGTGGCCAGCAGCAGCGCCTGTGCATCGCCCGCTCGCTCGCGGTGCGGCCCGACGTCCTGCTGATGGACGAGCCGTGCAGCGCGCTGGACCCGACGTCCACCCGGCGCATCGAGGAGACGATCCACGAGCTGCGCGACCAGGTCACGATCGTCATCGTCACGCACAACATGCAGCAGGCCGCCCGGGTCTCGCAGCGGTGCGCCTTCTTCCTGGCCGAGCAGGGCACGCCGGGGGTGATCGTCGAGGCCGGCGACACCGCGCAGGTGTTCGGCTCGCCGGTCGACCCGCGCACCTCGGACTACGTGAACGGCCGGTTCGGGTGACCACGCTGCTGCCCGAGGCCCCGCCGGACGGCGACCCGCCCCTGGTGCAGGACCGTCCCCGGGTCGTCTCGCCCGGGTTCACCACCGGTGACCAGGTGTTCCGGCGCGGGACGACCGTCATCGGCGTCCTCGTCCTGGTCATCACCGGGGCCATCGGCCTGTTCCTGGGCTACCAGTCGATCCCCACGCTGCAGCGGTACGGGTTGGGGTTCTTCACCGAGAACCAGTGGCGCCCCGAGAACGACGTCATCGGGATCAGCTCGACCCTGCTCGGGACGCTCCAGGTGGCGCTGCTCGCGCTGGCCATGGCGTTCCCGCTGGCCCTGGGCACCGCGCTGTTCATCACCGAGTACGCGCCCGGGCGGCTGCGCTCCGGCCTGGTCTCGCTGATCGACCTGATGGCCGCGATCCCGAGCATCGTGTGGGGGCTGTGGGGCTTCTTCCTCATCCAGCCGCACGCCAAGAACATCGCCCGGTGGCTCACCGAGTACGCGGGGTGGGTGCCGTTCTTCCACGTCGACACCGACCCGACGGCGGCGCTGTGGGCGCAGACCCGGTTCACGTCGTCCGTCTTCATCGCCTCGTTCCCGGTCGCGATGATGATCCTGCCGATGGCCTGCGCCGTGATGCGCGGGGTGTTCGCCCAGGCACCGGCCGGCGAGCGCGAGGCGGCGCTGGCCCTGGGCGGCACGCAGTGGGGTGCGATCCGCACCGTCGTCATCCCGTTCGGCCAGGGCGGCATCATCGGCGGCACCATGCTCGCGCTGGGTCGGGCCCTCGGCGAGACCATCGCCGTCGTCCTGATCATCTCGCCGGACTTCGACCTCAAGGTGCGCCCCCTCGAGGTGGGCACCGAGACGGTGTCCGCGCTGATCGCTGGGCGCTTCGGCGAGGCGACGTCGGCGCAGCTGTCCGCGCTGCTCACCGCCGGCTTCGTGCTCTTCCTGATCACGCTCGTGGTCAACACCGTGGCGGCGATCTTCGTGGGCCGCTCGCGCAGCGGATCGGCGACCGACCTGTGAGCCCCACCCGAGTCCGAGCCGACGGAGCCCCACGATGACGGTCCTGTCCGAGCGACCGGTGCGAGCACCGGCCGAGCCGACCCCGCCTGCTCGCGAGCCGCGGCGCGACGTGCGCTCGCGCTCGGTCGACGAGCAGCTGAGCGTCCCCGGCGCCGCGGTCTCGGCGTTCGCCCTGGTGTGGGTGGCGTTCACGTACGTCCTGCCCTGGAGCGGCAAGGTCGGCTTCGCGTTCTGCTGGTTGCTCGCCTTCCTCGTCATCCTGACCGCTCTCACGGCGTTGACCAGCCCCCGACCGGTGGTCGTCAACCGGCTGATGAGCGCCCTGGTGTCCGCGGCTGCGTTGGTGGTGGGTCTGGCCCTGGCCTCGGCGGTGGTCTACACGCTGGTGCGTTCAGCAGGATCGTTGCGGCACCTGGGATTCTTCACCTCGGACATGTCCGGCGTGCGCCCGACCGACCCCCTCACCCGTGGCGGGGTGCTGCACGCGATGGTCGGCAGCATCATCGAGATCGCGATCGCGGTGACCATCACGGTGCCGCTCGGCATCGGTACGGCGGTCTTCATGTCCGAGGTCGGTGGCCGGCTCGCCAAGGTGGTGCGCACTGTGGTCGAGGCGATGACGGCGCTGCCGTCCATCGTTGCGGGGTTGTTCATCTACACAGTGCTCATCATCGCCCTCGGGTTCAACCGCAGCGGCTTCGCTGCAGCCATGGCCATCAGCGTGATGATCCTGCCGATCATCGCGCGCGGCTCCGACATCGCGCTGCGCATCGTGCCGAACGGTCTGCGCGAAGCGAGCCTGGCGCTGGGTTCCTCGCAGTGGCAGACCGTCTGGCGGGTCGTCCTGCCCACCGCCCGTCCGGGGTTGACGACGGCCGTCATCCTCGGCATCGCCCGCGGTGTGGGCGAGACCTCGCCCGTGCTGCTCACCTCGGGCGCGTCGACGTTCCTGGGGTTCAACCCACTCACCGGCGCGATGAACTCCTTGCCCCTGTACGTGTTCTCGGCCGTTCGCAGCGGCCAGACCTTGTACATCGCGCGGGGTTTCGGGGCGGCGTCCGTCCTGCTGCTGCTCGTCCTCGTCCTGTTCGTCATCATGCGCCGGCTGGCCCGTCAGCAGGCCACCCGATGATCCGCCCCACCCCTCCAGCCCGAAAGGCCCCTGCTGTGCGCCGCCGCCTCGCCCGCTCGTCCGCCCTCACCGCGTTCTTCGCCGGGTTCATGGTGCTGCTCGTCGCGGCCGCGCCGACCTCGTCCGCCGCACCCACGGCGAAGATCGAGGGTTCAGGCTCCAGCTGGGCGGCGAACGCCGTCAACCAGTGGATCGCGGACGTCACGTCCTCCGGGCTGCAGGTCGTGTTCACCTCGCAGGGCTCGGCCCAGGGACGCAAGGACTTCGCGAACAACACGACGGACTTCGCGGTCAGCGACATCGGCTTCCGCGGCGTCGACCCGGCGACGGGCGACCAGGACACGAACCAGGGGCGCCCGTACGCCTACCTGCCGATCGTCGCGGGTGGGACGTCCTTCCCGTACAACCTCCAGTTCGGCGGCAAGCAGATCCGCGACCTGCGGCTGTCCGGTGAGACGCTGGCCAAGATCTTCACGAACCAGATCACGAACTGGTCCGACGACCAGATCACGGCCGACAACAACGGCCGCAAGATGCCGGCCATCGCGATCGTCCCGCTCGTGCACTCGGAGGGGTCGGGATCGACGGCACAGCTCACGAAGTACTTCGACGCCCAGTACCCGGGCATCTGGCGCCCCTACTTCGGTCAGAGCGGCTTCACCGAGTACTACCCCAAGCGCGGCGGCAACATGATCGCGCAGAACGGCTCCGACCAGATCATCAACTACGCCACGAGTGGTGCGGCCAATGGCGTCATCACCTACGACGAGTACTCGTACGCGCTCGCCAAGGACTTCCCGGTGGTCAAGGTGCAGAACGCGGCCGGGTACTTCAGCCTGCCCACCCAGTACAACGTCGCCGTGGCCCTGACCCAGGCCCAGATCAACACCGACGAGACCTCCAAGGACTACCTGCTGCAGGACCTGCGCAACGTCTACGGGTTCAACGACCCGCGCACCTACCCGCTCTCGTCGTACTCCTACATGATCATCCCGACCGGCAAGAGCGACCCGCGGATGTCGACGGCCAAGCGCCAGTCGCTGGTCGACTACCTCTACTACTCGGTCTGCCAGGGGCAGAAGGCGATGGGGCCGATCGGCTACTCGCCGCTGCCGATCAACCTCGTGCAGGCCAGCTTCGACCAGACCAACAAGCTCAAGACGGCCGACCCGGACGTGGACGTCAACCAGCGCGACGCCTCCAGCTGCAGCAACCCGACCTTCGTGGCCGGACAGCCGTCGCGCAACTACCTCGCAGAGATCGCCCCGCAGCCGCCGGACTGCGACCGGGCGGGCGCAGGTCCGTGCGGCGGAGCCGCCGACGAGGCGATCAACGCCAACCCGGTCGACGGTCAGGCGCCCCCGGCGTCCACCGGCGGCAGCGCAGGTGCGGTGGACCCCAGCCCGGGGGCCACGGACGGGTCGGGTGCGCCGGCTGCGGGTGAGACCCCGGGAGCGGCTCCGGCGCCGGGCGAGTCACCGTCAGCGGGTGGGGGTGCCGCGGCCGGTGAGGCACCTGGCACCCCGGGCGGGACGCCGGGCGCCCCCGGGGTCGCGTCGGTGCCGACGGCGGTGCCGTCGTCCGTGCCGGGGGTGACCCGGACGGTCGACAAGAAGACTGGCGTGGTCTCCACCACGGTGGTGGACCCGGGTACCGGCAAGCCCGTCGTCGCGACCGTCGACGCTGCCACCGGGCTCGTGACGACCACCATCACCGACGCCAAGACCGGCAAGTCCGTGACCGGCATCGTCGACGCGAAGACCGGGAAGGTCACCGTGGCCAAGGTCGATCCGCTCACGGGCCAGATCGTGGCCCCGGCCGGCACCGCGACGGTCGGCGGGGCCGCCTCGGCGGGCGGGACGGTGACCGGGGTCGACGGCGAGCAGATCCCCGTACCGGCCGACCTCGCGTCGTCGTCCTCGGTCAGCGACTCGACGATCGGGCGCCTGACGATCCTGCTGCTGCTGCTGGCCATCGCCCTGCCACCTCTGATCGCGCGCGCGGTCACGAGCGGGAAGCGAGCCACGTCGTGAGCAGTCGCCGCGTCCGGGCCTTTCTCGTGGCGGCTGCGGTGTCGCTGACGCTGGTGGGTGCCGGCGTCCCGCTGACCGCCACACCATCCTCGGCGGCCGCACCGGGCAACCAGTCCGGTGCCTCCGACTCCAGCGTGTCGCTGACCAAGACGGTCCGGCGCACCCACCTCGTGGCCGGCCGCGACATCGAGGTGGACAAGCGCACCATCACCCTGACGGTCAGCCGGACCCAGGACCTGCGCAGCCGTCAGCCGGTCGAGGTCACCTGGTCGGGCGCGCACCCGACCGGCAACGCCAACGCCGACACCACCTCACCGGCAGGGGTCAACGACGAGTTCCCCTTCCTGCTGCTGCAGTGCCGCGGGGTCGACTCGACGAGTGTGCCTGCTGCGCAACGGATCCGCCCCGAGACGTGCTGGACCCAGACCGGCCCGCAGGAGCGGTTCACGGCCAGCCGCTCCACGACCTTCCCCGCGTGGCGGGTCGACCGGTACGCCCCCCCGTCCGGGCGGACGGTGCACGTCAACGACCCCGCGCCGCTGCCTGCCGGCTGCGACGCCTACGACGGGGTCAGCGTGCGGCGATTGCCCTTCACGGCCGTGAACGGGACGACGTACACGCCCGACGGCGCGTCCTGCACCCAGCTCGCTCCCGAGAACCTCGTCGTCGACAACGCGTCGCAGCCGGGCAACACGACCTGGGGGATCACCCGGCCGGACGGTCGAGGCGACACCAGGTTCACGGTCTGGACGACGCAGGACAACGCCTCTCTGGGGTGTTCCAACACCGTGGCCTGCTCGCTCGTCGCCGTCCCGGTGATGGGCGTGGGCTGCGACGTCGCTGCCGCAGCGCTCCCCGTGACGGACCGACCCGCGGACGGTCAGGCCGCTGCCGTCGCGAAGGACTGTCAGAGCTCCGGGAACTACGCCCCCGCAGAGAGCTTCAACGGCACCAACCCGGCCCTCGCCGTCACCGGGAAGCTGTGGTGGAGCGAGTCGAACTGGCGCAACCGGATCACGGTGCCGCTGACGTTCTCGCTGGCCGACAACGTCTGCGACATCGTCGGGGGCAAGGAATCGACCGACCTGTACGGCTCAGAGCTGATGACCCAGGCGATGATTCAGTGGCGCCCTGCCTTCTGCCTGGACGCCTCGCGCACCCCCTTCCGGCACGTGCAGGTCGGCGAGCCGCAGGCGGCCAGCCTCGTCAACCAGGGCAGCGTCGAGGCCGGTCTGATCAGCACACCACCCCCCTTCGGGTTCACTCGCAAGGTGGTGAACGCCCCCGTCGCGATGACGGGCTTCGCGATCGCTTACGCCATCGACGACGAGACCGGGGCACGCTACGAGCGGCTCAAGCTCAACGCCCGGCTGCTCGCCAAGCTGCTGACCATGTCCTATCCCGGGCAGAACTTCGTCAAGAACGAGTACGCGGCACTGACGAACAACCCACTGGACATCTCGCTCGACCCCGAGTTCCAGGCCCTCAACCCCAGCATCAAGAACGGCGTGGCGAACAGCGTCGCCGCGTCGACGATCCTGTCGCTGTCGAGCGACTCCAACGTCGTGCGAGCGCTGACGGCCTACCTGGACGCCGACCCCGAGTCGCGGGCGTGGCTGGACGGCGCACCTGACCCTTGGGGCGCCACGGTGAACCCGAGCTACCGCGGCATCCGCCTGCCGGTGCAGAGCTGGCCCCAGCTCGACACCTTCGAGCCGAAGGAGTACTACGCGACGGGGCTCAACCCCTGCCTGCAGAGCTCTCCGGTGCCCTACCTGCCCCTGATCGCGTCACCGACCATCAGGTTGGCGAACATCAGCTTCGCGATGCAGTTCGCCTCGTCCACCTCGCAGGTCAACTGTGCCGAGGCGGCTCCGGGGTCGACCGTCGGTCTCAAGCTCGTCGCCGGGGGCAGGCAGAGCCCCGGATTCCGGTTCGTCATCGGCGTCACCTCGCTGGGGGACGCGGCACGCTACGCCCTGGACACCGCGTCGCTGCAGACCCGGGCGTCGGAACCGACACTCGGCAGCAAGTTCGCGGACGGCTCGGGCCGCATCTTCGTCGACCCCGACCAGCTCGGCCTCGAGGCGGCCGCGCGGCAGCTGACGGCGGACGACGCGACGGGCACCTGGCAGCTGCCCATCCGGACGATCCTCACCGACGGGGCCGCCGACGCCGCCTACCCGGGCGCGATGGTGGTCTACGCCGCCGTCCCGACCCGGGGACTGCCGGCCGCCGACGCCGCGGCGTACTCCGAGCTGGTGTCGTGGATGGCCACCACGGGTCAGACCCCCGGCACCACGAACGGCACGCTGCCCGGTGGGTACCTGCCGCTGACCGAGGCGAACGGTCTCGGTGACCTGAGAAAGTACAACGCCCTCGCGGCCGTGGCGATCGCCGACCAGCTGGGCGCCGTCCCCTCGGTGCTCATGAAGCCCCCGCCGGCCCCCGTGGCCACGCCCACCGCCAGCGCTGCCGCGACCCCGCCCCCGCTCGCACCGTCGACAGCGGTGTCCCCTCCTGCGGCGCCGGTCGGTGGCTTCACCGCATCACCGCTGGTGCCGCCACCGTCACCGCCGCCGGCGATCGCGGCACCCGTGCCGCCGCGACCGACGCCTCCCGCGTCCGTCCCACCGGCACCGGCGGCGTCCCCGACGTCGACCCCAGCCGCCACGCCGACTGCGAGCCAGACCCGGACCCCCGTCACCCCGACGCCTTCGGCGTCCACGCCACGCAGCTCGACCCCGCTCGGGTCCTCCTCGTCGGGTGGCGGGTCGGCCATCGGCAGGTCACCGCTGGGTTCGGCACCCCTCACCCCCTTCAAGCCCAGGCTCGTGGCTGCCACCCCGACGGCGCGGGCGGCCGTCGCGGCCGCGCCGGTGTCCGGAGCCGGCACCGTGGCGCAGCGGCTGTCGACGTTGGCCACCGAGATGGGGCTGGCCGGCAGTGTTCCTGCGCTGCTGATCCTGTGCGCTCTGCTGTCGGGCGGTGCCGTCGCGGTGACGTTGCTCAACCGGCAGCTGCGTGGCCGTCGTGGCTGACGTGGCGTTGGTCCGCCAGAAGCACCCGTCCGAGGCGCCCGACGTCGTCGCCGGGCCGAAGACCGCCCCGGCCGCACGCGTCCGCCGGGTGCGTCAACCACCACCGCCCCTGAGCGGTGGTGCGGTGGTCGGGCTGTGGTCGGCGGCGGTGGTCAGTGCGTTGTGCCTCTGGCTCGTGTTCAGCGCCGTGGTGCTCGGAGCCGTGCAGTACCGGGCCGAGCAAGGTCGCCTCTACGACACGCTGCGGCTGCAGCTGGCCAATGGAACGGCCCCCCTGGGGGCGACGACGATCGGTGCGCCGGTCGCCCTCCTGGACGGGCCTGCGGGTGGGATCCACGACGCCGTCGTGCTCGAAGGGACCGCGTCGCGACAGACGCAGAGCGCCCCCGGGCACCGTCGCAACACGGCCCTGCCAGGACAGCCCGGAGTGGCTGTGCTGTTCGGCCGCGGGACGACCTACGGCGCACCGTTCGGTGAGATCACGACGTTCGTCACGGGTGACGAGATCACCGCGACGACCGGCCAGGGCGAGTTCACCTACGTCGTCGAGGGTGTCCGCCACACCGGTGACCCGCTGCCTGCGCTCCTGCCCCCTGGAGGGAGCAGGTTGACGCTCGCGACCGCCGAGGGCGCCGGGCTGGGCAACGGGTTGCGGGCCCAGGGCGTCGTTTACGTCGACGCGCTGCTGAAGGGCACGCCCAGGCCACCCGGCGTGGTGCGGCCGTCCACCATCAGCGTCGGCGAGGAGCTGATGAGCGGAGACCGCCGGGCGATCCTGCCCCTGCTGCTGTGGATGCAGGCGCTGCTCGTGGTGGGTTGCGCCATCGCCTGGGCCCAGGCGCGCTGGGGCCTGTGGCAGTCCTGGATCGCGTCGTCGCCGGTGCTGCTGCTGGTGCTGTGGGGCGCGGCCACGTCCGCGGCCCAGCTGCTGCCCAACGCGTTCTGACCGCCCGCACCGCACCGAACGGGCGCTGTCGACCGTGCGACGTCGGCGCGTAACGCGAATGCCCGGTTGCGCATCGACGGCCCATTGACCGACATGTGGCGTTCACTCAAGTGGGGGCCGGAGTAGGCCGAGGGCCGCCAGGTTTGTCGCGCACGGCCTCACCTTCCCTCGCTCTCCTCGGAGGAGACATGCGTTCTCGCTCAAAGATCGTCGCGGGCGGTGCCGCGTTGGCGGCGACCGCCCTCAGCCTGGCGCTGGTCGCCCCCGCGAACGCCGACATCGCGCCCGGTGGCGACGACATCGTCGGCGTCGGCTCCGACACGGTGCAGAACATCGCCAACTTCATGTTCGACGGTGACTTCACCGGCCTGGCGAGCGGCGTCAACCCCACCGTCGCCAAGAACCGGGTGTTCTCGTTCGACGCCACCCCGGACGCGAACGACCGGGCCGGCTACCTCAACGGCAGCACCTCGACCGCACTGAAGCCACTCACCCCCACGGTCGTGCTGCGCGCCGGATCCAGCCCGATCCAGCGACCCAACGGCTCCGGCGCCGGCATCACCGCCCTGCTCGCCGACCGGACCGCTCCCTTCAAGATCAACTTCGTCCGGTCCTCGCGCCTGCCCAGCGTCGCCGAGCAGAACACCGCGGTGGCCAACGGCTTCGTCGGCGGCCTGCGCGTCATCAAGATCTCGACGGACGCACTGAAGGTCGCGGCGACCGACACGATCCCGACCCACGCCCCCGCCAGCCTGACCATCACCCAGCTGGTCGACATCTACAAGTGCAACACCACCAACTGGTCCACGATCGGTGGCACGGCCGGCACGATCATCCCGCTGATCCCCCAGGCCGGCTCGGGCACCCGCAGCTCGTTCGTCGCCGACCTGACCGCCGGCAACGGTGGCACCGCCTTCGCGTTCGGCTCGTGCGTCCAGACCGTCGAGGAGAACGACCCCAGCGCCCTGACCGGCAGCGCGTCCCCGGCCGACACCATCGCGCCGTTCTCCGAGGGCCGTGACAACCTCTACAACGCGGGCTACTTCAAGGACCCCACGGTGCCCTTCCCCGGTGCCGTCGCCGGTGTGAACGCCGGTATCAAGATGCTCGCCACGACCGGCGGGGGCTACGTCAACAACCGCGGCCTGTACATCGTCCTGCGTCAGGCTGACGTCACCAGCACGAAGAAGTGGCAGCCCGGCAGCACCCTGAACTGGGCCCAGGCGCTGTTCGTCGGCACCACCTCGTACGCCGCCAGCGGCGACGCCGCGTCGGCGATCGCCTCCGGCGGCGCCACGCAGACCTACGTCGACTGCGGTAACGGTCCGACCGTCACCACCTGCTGACCCGGCGGGCCCTGCCCGCCCGCCCTCCGGCGCGAGACAGGCCCGGTCGCCGGGGTCCACGACCCCGGCGACCGGACCTGCGCCATCGCAGTGATCTTCATCCGCACGGCCAGCACGGAACCACTGCTCGACCGGGCCCGCGTCAACGGGCCCGGACACATCTTGCCTCAGGGAGCTGTCATGCGTGTTTCCTTCAAGTCGGTCGTCGCCGGGGTCTCCACCCTGGCCGTGGCCGGCGTCATCGCGGCTGCCGGTGCGTCCAGCGCCGCTGCCGTCACCCCGCCCTACGACCCGGACCCGGACGCGTTCGCGACGGTCACCTTCTACGACGCGACCGGCAACGTCGTCACCTCCGGTGACGGCAACAGCAACCAGTCACCCAAGTACGTGGTCGCCAACGCCGCCAAGCCGGCCGGCGCCGTCAACTCGATCGCGGGCATCTTCCTGTACGCCCCGCAGCCGAACCAGCCGACCGGCCTGTTCCCGGGCACCCAGCTGAGCAAGAACACGGTGTACCCGCTGGCGGGGACGCCGGCGTCGGTGGGCACCTCGGCCAACCCGGCCTCGCAGATGGACACCGCGACGGCCCGGGGGATCTTCTCGGCCACCAAGGACTTCGTCGCCAACACCGGCACCCTGACCAACCTGTTCCAGATCCGGCTCAAGCTGAGCCAGACGTCGCTGTATGCCGCGACCACGATCAGCGTCGACCCCGTCACCGGGGCGTGGGCGCAGGTCTACCCCGCACCGCCGGTCGTCGCCCCCGGGTCGACCACCAGCCTCGCCGTGTCACCGGCCAGCCCGGTCAACGCGCCCGCCAACCCGACCCTGACCGCAACGGTCGCTCCCACCGCCGCCGGCACGCCGGTCGCAGGAACGGTCGAGTTCTTCAACGGTGCTACGTCCCTCGGCACCAGCCCGGTCGCGTCCGGTGTGGCCACCAAGTCGCTCACCGGCGTCGCCGCGGGCAGCTACAGCTACACCGCGACGTTCACCCCGACCGACCCGGCCGTGATCGCCGGCTCCACGTCCTCGGCAGTGCTCTACGTCGTCCAGACGCCCAAGCCCACGCCCTCGGTCTCGGTGTCGGCCAGCAACACCGCACCCGCAGTCGGTAGCCCGGTCACCTTCACCGCGACGATCGGCCAGATCGCCGGCGCGAACGTGCCCGGCACGGTCGAGTTCTTCGACGGCGCCACCTCGCTCGGCGCCCCCGTCGCAGCGGCCGGCGGCACCGCCAGCCTGACGACCTCGAGCCTGACCCAGGGCCCGAAGTCGATCACCGCCAAGTTCGTCCCCACCGACGCGACGTCCTTCAACGGCGCCACCTCGGCCCCCGTCACGGTCAACGTCCAGCCGGCCGCAGGCAGCCCCTGCGCCGCACCGGGACAGTGCACCGACCCGCAGGGCTTCGTCGTCACGGTGCCCGTCGGCACCCTGTTCATCGACACCCCGTTCACCGCGACCAACCCGTTCGACCTGGGGACGATGAGCCTGAACTCCACCGCCACCGAGCTGAGCACCGGAGCCAAGAGCTTCAAGGGCCAGGACCCCGCCGGTAAGGGCATCACCATCACCGACACCCGCTCCGGCAACCTGCCCTGGACGGCGAGCCTGCAGTCCACCAACTTCGCCAAGGGTTCGGCGCTCATCGAGGCCAAGAACCTCGGCTTCACCGGTGTCACGCCCTCGTACATCGGGGGGAACGCCCTCCAGGCGGTCACCACCACCGACAACCCGGCCAACAGCGTCGCCGCCCCCAAGCCAGGGCTGGCCGGCGTCTCGCAGTTCGCCAGGGCTGCCGCGGGTGCCGGCACCGTCTACGTCGACGGTCTGTTCACCCTGAACGCCCCGACCAGCACCCCCGCTGGTGTCTACACCGGCACGGTCACCTTCACGATCGGCTGATCCGCTCCACCTGTGCCGGAGGGCGGATCGGGCCTCGCGCTCGGTCCGCTCTCCGGTTCGTGGCACCACGGATCCACCGATCCCGACGAACGGACACCACGCTCATGTCAGGTCGCCTCACCCACTGGGTCGCCGCCGGCGTCATGGCCGTGGTGGGGGTGATCGCCGCCGCGGGTCCGGCGCAGGCCGCCGACACGCCCAAGCCCGACCCCCGGACCGCCGGGAGGGTCGCGTTCGGCCTGCAACCCGCCACCCGGGGCACGATCGACGGCAGACCCGCCTACCGGTACGGCGTGACGCCCGGTGCGCGGCTCACCGACCAGGTCGCGGTGCGCAACCTCTCGACCACCCCCGTGACGTTCCAGGTCTACGCGACCGACGCCGTCAACTCCGCCAACGGTGACTTCGGGCTGCTGGCGCGGGCGACGCGCCCCCGCGACGTGGGACGGTGGTTCACCGTCGGGGGCAGGGGGTTCGACGGCTCGGTCCGGGTCGCGGCCCGAGGGACGGTGGTGCTCCCCCTCCTCCTGCGCGTGCCGGCCGACGCCCAACCCGGTGACCACACCGGCGGGGTGATCGTCTCGCTCGCCACGGCGAGCAAGGCCAAGGACGGCGCGAACGTCATCCTCGACCAGCGGGTCGCCGCACGCGTGTTCGTCCGGGTCAGTGGACCGCAGCGCCCGGGGTTGACGGTGAACCCGGTGCGCGCCGACTACCGGGGCACCTGGAACCCGCTGGGGCGCGGGCGTTCCACCATCACGTACACCGTGACCAACACCGGCAACATCAACCTCGGCGGCCGTCAGCGCGTCGTCGTGCGAGGCCTGCTGGGATCGGGTCAGCCATCGGCGGCGATCGTCGACCTGGGGCTGCTGCTGCCTGGTGGGTCGGCCGAGGTCACCACCGTGGTGGCCAAGACCCTCCCCCTCATCCGCGAGCGGGCGGAGGTCTCGGTCATCCCGCTTGTCCAGGTGGGTGACCAGGTGAGCGGCCTGCGCACCTACACCGGCACCGCCACGTTCTGGGCCGTCCCGTGGACATCGCTCGCGTCGCTGCTGCTGCTGGGGTTGGTGACCGGCTCGCTGTCCCGGCGGGCGCGTCGTTGCCGTCGGCCCCCAGCCCCGCCTGTCGACACCGACCGCCCCGTCGTCGTCGGGGAGCGTCGAGCCAGACGGCTCGGCGTGTCGGCGACGCTCGCCGTCGCCGCGCTCGTCAGCGGGGCGACCGCAGCCCACGCCGCCGACACCCCCTACGCGGACACGGCCGCCACGGGCGGCATCACGTTGTGCGACGGCGCTGGGCGCCCCGTCACCGCCGGCGGCATCAGCACCGCGCTCGCTGCGTCGGTCGTCGGTGGCGGTGCGGCGCAGGCGCCCTACGACGGTGAGACGGGCGCGGCTGGCCTGTTCGCCTTCCAGCCACGACGCGGTGCCCTGCCGGGGGAGTGGAGCGGCCAGGGACTGACGGCGCTGTCCCGGTTCACGGACAAGGCGCACCCCGCGGTCGAGATCCTGCCGCGGGACGCGACGCTGCAGACCTTCCTGAACGGCTATCCCGCCCTGTGGGACGGCCTGGTGCAGCTGCGGATCTACCTGCGGGCCGCAGGTGCCCCGACGAACACGTCGGCCTACTCCGCGACGAGCCTGCGGGTGTCCGGTGACCGGTGGGTGCAGGTCGGCCCGGCCGCGGGTGACGTGTGCGGCGCTGGGACGGCGACGTCGGTGGTGCGCCTGCTCGGGCTCCCCACGACGGCGCCGGCAAAGACCGCGCCCCGTGCCACGGCGCGCCCCACGTCCGCCCCGACATCGGCCACGCCCACCGACACCGCGTCCGCAGGCGCCGCCGTCACTCGGACGCCGTCTCCGCCTGCCACCACGTCGACCGCGTCGCCCACGGCGGACGCCGGATCCGTGGCCGTCACGGCAGCGAGCCCCGCCCGCCAGGTGTCCTCGTCCGGCGGCGGCAACCGATGGCCGGTCGTCGTCGCCGTGGCCCTGCTGCTGGCGGTCAGCGGGTTCCTGCTGAGACGCAAAAGGGGTGCTCGCGACAGTTCGTAGCCGGCGTCGTCTCGCGTTCACCCGACCGATGTCCGGGGTTCGCGACGGGAACGGCCTGCGTCCACGACACCCCCCGAGTCTTGGCTCGCTCGTCACACTCCGTGGAAGGACACGAATGACCATCTCTCGTTGGATCGCTGGGGGCGCCGTCGGCGTTCTCGTCAGCGCCATGACCCTCGTAGGCGCATCCAGCGCGCTTGCCGCGACCCCCCCGTACGACCCGGACCCGGACGCGTTCGCGACGGTCACCTTCTACGACGCGACCGGCAACGTCGTGACCTCCGGTGACGGCAACAGCAACCAGTCACCCAAGTACGTCGTGGCCGACGCCGCCAAGCCGGCCGGCGCCGTCAACTCGATCGCGGGCATCTTCCTGTACGCCCCGCAGCCCAACCAGCCGACCGGCCTGTTCCCGGGCACCCAGCTCAGCCGCAACACGATCTACCCCCTGCCCGGTGCGCCGGCGCCGGTGGGCACCTCGGCCAACCCGGCCTCGCAGATGGACACCGCGACGGCCCGGGGGATCTTCTCGGCCACCAAGGACTTCACCGCAAACACCGGCACCCTGACCAACCTGTTCCAGATCCGGCTCAAGCTGAGCCAGACGTCGCTGTATGCCGCGGCCACGATCAGCGTCGACCCCGTCACCGGGGCCTGGGCGCAGGTCTACCCCGCACCCGCCGCCGGGCCGGTGACCACCGCCACCACGATCGCCGCCTCCCCGAGCTCGCCCGGCACGGCGCCGCAGGACATCGTCCTGACCGCCACGGTGACCCGCTCCGGAGCTGGCACCGTGCAGTTCACCGAGGGCGGTACGCCGCTGGGCGCCCCGGTCGCGACGAACGCCTCCGGCGTGGCGACCAAGACGCTCACCGGCGTCGCCGCCGGCAGCTACAGCTACGCGGCGGCCTTCACGCCGACCGACACCACGCTGTTCACCGCCTCGTCCTCGTCGGCCCTCGCCTACACCGTGGGCTCCGCCAGGACGGCGACCAGCACCACGCTGGCCATCTCACCCGCCTCGCCCGGCACCGCCGGCAACGACGCCACCCTGACCGCGACCGTCGGGCCGACCGGCACGCCGGGTTCGGTCGAGTTCTTCGAGGGCGGCCAGTCGATCGGCACCGCCGCCGTCAGCGGCGGCACCGCCACGAAGACCGTCACGGCGCTCGGCGCGGGCACCTACTCCTACACGGCGACGTTCACCCCGACCGACACGGTCGCCTTCGCCCCCTCGACCTCGGCCGCCGTGCCGTACGTCGTGAACGCGCCGCCGGCGGTGAACACGTCGACGTCACTGGCGGCCAACCCGACCACGGGCACCGCTCCGGCCACGATCGCGCTGACCGCCACCGTCACCCCCGCAGCGGCGGGCACCATCGAGTTCCGCGAGGGCTCGACGCTGCTCGGCACGGCGTCGGTCAGCGGCGGCTCGGCCAGCAAGACGCTGACCAACGTCCCGGCCGGCACCTACAGCTACACGGCCACGTTCGTCCCGGCGGATGCAACCGCGTTCAACGGGTCCGCGTCCGGCAGCGTCGGGGTCGTCATCAACTCGGCGCCGGTCACCCCGACGCCGACGACGTCGACGACCACCACCGCGACCAGCACCACGACGACGACCACCACGACCCCGTCGACCACCGCCACACCGTCGACCACCGCCACACCGTCGACCACGACCTCGTCGACCACGGCGACGACGGTCCCCACCGGCACCGCCACGACGGCGAAGCCGACGGGGACGGCGACGGGGACGGCCACGGGGACGGCGACGACCACGGCCCCGACGGGGACGGCCACGACGCCTGCTCCGACCGGCACCACGACCGCCGCTCCCACGACCGCCGCTCCCACGACCGCCCCGACCACGACCGCCCCGACCACGGCCCCCACGGGGACGTCGTCGACCACGGCGGCCGAGACGGTCACCGCGACCGTCGGTGGCAAGGACGTGGGGGAGAACCCCACCGTGGCACCGGGCACCACGTTCAACCTGACCGCCTCGGGCTTCGCGGCTGACGAGATGGTCGACGTCGTCGTCGACGGCGAGAAGATCGGCCAGGTCAGTGCCGACGCGAAGGGCGCCATCGCGTACGTCTTCGTGGTGCCGAGCGACCAGGCCGACGGCTCGGTGACGGTCGACTTCAAGGGCGCCGAGACCACCCGCACGTTCGCGTTCACGGTGGCGGCCGACGCCTCGGCCACCCCGAGCAGCGCGACGGGTTCGGGTTCGTCGAGCACCACGTCCACCACGACCGACGCCGTGGTGGCGCAGTCCGGTGGTGGCGGCAGCCTTCCTCGTACGGGGTCGGACGTCGCCCCCCTGCTCGTCACGGCGGTGCTGCTGCTGCTGCTCGGCGCGGGCGGGCTGGTCACGGCTCAGCGGATGAGGCTGACTCGGGGCGAGCACTCCTGACCCCCGCGTGAGACGACCCCGGTGCCCACGGTGGGCACCGGGGTCGTCTCATCATCCGGACGCTCGATCCGTGCTGGAACACGGTGGGCCGGGGATGGTGTTCCGTGAACGGCGCGGTGCATGCTGTGCCCGACCGAGTCCCACTACCCCATGAGGTGAACAGCACCGTGCGCATCTACGACGACGTGACCACGCTGGTCGGTAACACCCCCCTGGTCCGACTCAACCGGATCACCGACGGCGCGGGTGCGACCGTGCTCGCGAAGCTGGAGTTCTACAACCCGGCCAACAGCGTCAAGGACCGCATCGGCGTGGCGATCATCGACGCCGCAGAGGCGTCGGGTCAGCTCAAGCCGGGTGGCACGATCGTCGAGGCCACCAGCGGCAACACCGGGATCGCCCTTGCGATGGTCGGCGCCGCCCGTGGGTACAAGGTCGTCCTGACGATGCCCGAGACGATGAGCAAGGAGCGCCGCGCCCTGCTGCGCGCGTTCGGCGCCGAGCTGATCCTCACCCCGGGCAGCGGCGGCATGTCGGGCGCGGTCGCCAAGGCCAACGAGATCGGCGCCGAGCGCGGCGCCGTCATGGCCCGTCAGTTCGCCAACGAGGCCAACCCGGCGATCCACCGACGCACGACGGCCGAGGAGATCTGGGCCGACACCGACGGCACGGTCGACATCCTCGTCGCCGGCATCGGCACCGGGGGCACCATCACCGGGGTCGGGCAGGTGCTCAAGGAGAAGAAGCCCGGCGTCCAGGTCATCGCGGTCGAGCCGGCCGAGTCGCCGATCCTCAACGGTGGACAGCCCGGCCCGCACAAGATCCAGGGTCTGGGCGCGAACTTCGTCCCCGAGATCCTCGACACGACGGTGTACGACGAGGTCATCGACGTCAACGCGGAGGAGTCGGTGAAGTGGGCTCGTCGCGCCGCCGCGGAGGAGGGCCTGCTCGTGGGCCTGTCCGCCGGGACGGCGATCAAGGCCGCGGTCGACGTCGCGCAGCGTCCCGAGAACGCAGGCAAGACCATCGTCGTGATCATCCCCAGCTTCGGTGAGCGCTACCTGTCGACCATCCTCTACAGCGACCTCATGGACTGAGGATGGCCCTGCACGTCGCACGATCGCCGAGCCCGACGTCCGTGCGCAGCCGCCTCGCCGAGGACCTGGACGCCGCCGGACGCCGAGACCCGGCCGCCCGCAGCAGGATCGAGCTCGCGCTGTGCTACCCCGGCCTGCACGCGATCTGGATCCACCGGGTGGCGCACCGGATGTGGGCCACGCCCGGCCTGCGACTGCCGGCTCGCGTGCTGTCACAGCTGAACCGCGCGCTGACCGGGATCGAGATCCATCCCGGCGCGGTGATCGGCCGGCGGTTCTTCATCGACCACGGGATGGGCGTGGTCATCGGCGAGACCGCCGAGGTCGGTGACGACGTGATGATCTACC
>JBBQGB010000047.1:0-26249 GCA_038322575.1 Actinomycetales bacterium | reverse complement strand
CAGGCGCTCGACGCTGCGGTTCAGGCGGGTCAGCTCGTCGCTGACGATGCCCACGTCGGCCGCCACCCGACGTCCGCTGGACTGGGTGGCGATCAGGTCGGTGTAGCCCGTGGTGATCGTCAGCGAGGTGCGCAGCTCGTGCGAGACCAGCCGGGTCAGCAGCTGCCGGTGGTCGGCCGCGACCACCTCGCGCGTCATGGCGTCGTTCAGCCGCTGGGCCGCCTGCTGACGGCGGCGGATGTGCCAGACCAGCAGCAGGGCCAGGGTGGCCATGAACGGCACCTCGGACAGCTCGGTCCAACCGATCGCCCCCTGCGCCACCGACCGCCCGAGGGCGGCCGAGGACACCAGCACCAGTGCGCAGATGCCGAGGATCGCCAGCCCGGTCGGCCACACGGCCAGGCCGTAGAGCAGGCAGAACGCGATGTAGATCAGGTGGAACGGGATGGTCTCCTCACCGGGCGTGCGCCACATCCACGCGGACATCGCCACGGAGAACATCACCCAGGCCACGAACAGCGCCCGGGGGTGGGCCCCACCGCGCTCAGGCCGGGAGGAAGCAGTAGCCGACATTGCGCACCGTCTCAATCTGCTCGCGGTTGCCCAGGCGCTGGCGCAGCCTGGCGATGTTGACCTCCACCACGTTGCTGCCCGGGTCGAAGTCCATGCCCCACACGTCGTGCAGCAGCTCCTCGCGGCGGCACACCTCACCGACCCTGGTCATCAGGTGGTTCAGCAGCGCGAACTCACGGTCCGACAGGGTGATCTCGCGCTCGCCGTCCCGGGCCCGCCGGCGCTGGGTGTCGAGCACGAGCGATCCGGCTGACAGGTAGCGCGTCGAGGTGTCGGCGGCTCGTGCTCCACGGACGTCGACCGCCCGGGTGCCGATGTTGCGCCGCACCCGGGCGAGCAGCTCGGAGGTGGAGAACGGCTTGGCGACCACGTCGACGGCGCCGAGCTCGAGCGCCTTGATGCGCGTGCTGGTCTCCTGGATCGCGGACATGACGATGACCCGGGTGCCGGGTGCCTGCTCGTGGACGCGGGACAGCACCTGCAGCCCGTTCACGTGCGGCATCACCAGGTCGAGCAGCACCAGGTCGGGCCGGTCCGCTTCGATGGCCGCGAGGGCCTGACGACCGTCCGAGACCTCGGTGACGGCGTACCCGCCGGAGGTCAGGGCGCGCACCAGCAGCGTGCGGATCCGGTCGTCGTCGTCCACCACCAGGACTGAGGACATGCCCACCTCCCTTCAGCGGTCAGGATGACCCTGACCCGGGTGGCGTGCATAGCGATTGCCCGAGACACCACCTCCAGATGCCCTCGTTGAGGGGCAAATGGGTGCGCGAAGATGACAGTGGAGTGACAGTGGTGTGTCACCGGCACGACACGGGACGACGACGTCGCACCCCGTCGACCGCCTGCCGCCGGGTCGGTCGCGTCCCGCGTGTCAGCCGGATGATGGCGTGTTGACGAATCTGTCACGTCGCCGCCGGACGCTGGACCCGGACGCTTCCCTGATGGTGGGTCCGGACAGTCCGACCACGGCGCCGCGACCAGCGCCGCCACCTCGAGCCTGCGGAGTGGATGACGTGCTGCGAGCGCCACGCCGGCGAGGGCCGGGCCTGCCGGTGACGACGATCGTCCTGGCGATGCTCAGCGTCTCGACGGTGGCCGCACCCTCCTCGCCCGCGACGTCCCCGCCGATGCCGGTGTTCACCCGGCACGCGGGGGCCGGCGACGTGCTCGAGCTGGTCGGGGGGCACGACGGCCGGCCCCCGGCGTCGACGACGGTGGTCCAGGTGACCCAGGTGCCGCTGACCCCGCCGCAGGGTGAGGCAGGTCTGGTCCCGCACTCCGCCGGCGCGGTGCTCGCAGCGCCCGCGGTGCCGGCTGCGCTGCTCGCGGCCTACCGGGCCGCGGTGGCCGGGGCCCCGGCGCGCTGCCACCTGCCCGTCAGCCTGCTGGCCGCGATCGGCCAGGTCGAGTCAGGATCGCTGGCGGGCCGGTCGATCGACCGGCACCACCGTGCCGTGCCCGGGGTGTTCGGGCCGGTCCTGTCCGGTGGCGGGTACGCCGCGATCACCGACACCGACGGTGGCTCGCTGGACGGCGACCCCCGCTGGGACCGCGCCGTCGGGCCGATGCAGTTCATCCCCGGCACCTGGCGGGCCTTCGGCCGCGACGGTGACGGCGACGGCGTCGCGGACCCGCAGGACGTCTTCGACGCTGCGGCCTCGGCTGCGGCCTACCTGTGCCTCGGCGGTCGTGACCTGCGCGACGCCGCGGACCTGCAGTCGGCCGTCCTGTCGTACAACCACTCGACGGCGTACGTCGACCTGGTGCTGCGCTGGCAGCTGCGGCTGGCCGGCGGCGTCGCCGAGGGCGCGGACGCCGGCCCCTCCAGCACCGGGGCACCCAGCACCGGGGCACCCAGCAGTGGCACGGCGGGCACCCCGTCGCTGCCCGTCCTGCCGACGGTGGTGGCGGCTGCTGCGGTGCCGCCCCCGCTCGTCCTGGTCGACCCGACGCCGGCGCGCCCCACGCCCGGCCCGACGCTGGTCCCAGCACCGCACCCCGCGCCCGGCCTGTCGCCGGCACCCGAGCCGGCCCAACCCGGTCCCGTCACCGCGCCCGCCGCCGCCGCGCCCGCCGTCAGCGTGCCCGCCGCCGCCGCCCCCGCGGTGGACCCGCCGGTGGACCCGCCGGTGGACCCGCCGGCCGACCCGGTGCCGTCGCCGGTGCCGACGCCGATCACGATGACCCTCGCGCCGGTCCCGCCGGTCGTCACACCGGTGCCGCCGACGCTCACAACGACCCCGACCCCGACCCCGACCCCGACCCCGACCGCCACCGCGACGACGTCCCCGACCCCGACGGCGACCCCGACCGCCACCCCGACGGCGTCCCCGACCGTGCCGTCGACGCCCGACCCGACCCCGACGGTGGCGTCCCCGACCGCGGCGCCGACGCCGGTCCCGACGACGGTGACGCCGACGGTGACGCCGACACCCCTGCCGGTGCCGAGCTGCCCGCTGACGGCCACGTCATCGCCGACGTCCTCCGCCACCGCACCCGCCACGACACCGAGCCCCGGTGCCCCCAGCTCGCAACCGGTTCCCCCTGAGCCGGCTGTCGAGGCCGTCGGCTGCGTCCCCGCGCAGCCCCCGGCTACGCCGTCCCTCCCGGTCGACCCCTCGTCCCCGGGAGGGACGGTCCCCCCTTCGGCAACGGTCGCCACCGAGCCGACGGCGACAACGCCGACGCCGGCGCCCTGACTCAGCCCCCGACCAACCGGATGGCGAGCGCCGGGCACGACCGCACGACCTGCCGGGCCAGCGGCAGCAGCGCAGGGGGAACCTCCTGCGCCACCACCGGGTAGCCCCACTCGTCCAGGTGGATCACCTCCGGCAGCAGCTCGGCGCACAGCCCGTGCGCGTCGCAGCTGGGCCAGTCCACCCGCAGCCGCGCGCTCATGGCCGCACCCGGGTGGCGACCCGCCCGAGCGAGCACCAGCCCCGCCGGTGCGCGTCCAGCTCGGCCGGGAACCGCAGCAGCAGGGTCCGCACCAGCTGGGCCGTCCCGTCCGGGTGCGCGCAGGCGCCGCGGCCGGCCACCAGCCCGACCAGCTCACCGACCCGGGCGACGTCGCCCGTGCCGGTGGCCAGGGCGGCGACCTCGGTGGCCAGGGCCGGCAACCCGTTGCGGCAGGGCCCGCACCGGCCGGCGCTCTGCCCCGCCAGGTAGCCGGCGATCTCGGCGGTGCGCGTGAGCGGGCACCCGTCCGAGGCGAGGGGCAGCACCACCCCGGCGCCCAGGCGCGCGCCGACCTCGGTCATCGCCGCCCGGTCGATGGTGAGCCCGGCCACGTCCTGCGGGCCGACCCAGGCGCCGTGGTACCCGCCGACGAGCACCGGCCGGCCCAGTGCCCGGTCGGGCAGGACGTCGACCAGAGCAGTACCGAAGGCCACCTCCAGCACCGTCGGGTGGGCGCCGTCGCCGTCCAGGGTGACCAGGGTGGTGCCGCGCTCGGCGCCCTGCCCGACCCGGCCGTACGCCGCCGGTCCGAGCCGCGCCAGCGCCGCCACCTGCGCGAACGTCTCGGCGTTGGACAGCAGGGTGGGTCGCCCGCGGTGGCCGGCGACGGCCTCGGGCGCCCAGGCCGTGACGGGCAGGTTCTCGCGCCCGCCGATCAGCTCGATCACCGCCCGCGCCTGGCCCGCGACGAACGCCGCCTGCGCCTGGTGCACCCGCCAGCGCAGGCGCTCGCCGGCCCGCTGGCGCTCCGCGATGGCCGTCCGGACCGCGCTCCCGACGCCGGGGCGCTCGCTGGGCACGACCACGTGCACCTCGGTCGTGCCCAGGACGCGGGCGGCGACCGCGGCGCCGTCCAGCACCAGGTGCGGGGCCACGGTGACCAGGGCGGCGTCCTTGTGGCTGGCCGGCTCGCCCTCGCTGGCGTTGACGACCACCAGGGCGCGGCGGCGCGCCGCCGCGGTGAGCTTGGTCGCGAACGGGAAGGCCGCCCCGCCGCGTCCGCGCAGGTCGACCGCCCGGCACCAGTCGGCGAGGGTGGTCAGGTCGGGCTGGTGCAGCGGGCCCAGCCGCCGGCGGTGCGCGACCCACGAGGCGTCGGCGCCGGCGTCCGCCAGCAGGACGCCGCCGCGCAGCACGTCGACACCGCCGACGCTGGTCACCTGCCCTGCCGCCGGCCACCCGGTACCGATGCTGGACGTGGTCATCGGATCACCTGCGGTCGGCGCAGGACGACGAGCCGCGACCCGACCGACACCAGCACGGCGGCGATGGCGGCGAGCGTCACGCCCAGGCTCCACGGCTCGGCCGCGTCGGTGCCCATGCCCAGGCCGTGCGCGACGGACAGCACGAACAGCAGGTAGGAGGTGAGGTGCACCCCGCGCCACGCGCCGTGGCCCAGGCGTCGGCGCAGCAGGCTGGTGACGACGACGGCGAGCAGCAGGTCGAACGCCACGGTGCCGAAGGACCCCCACAGCTCACGATCGGCGGGCCACGCCGGCACGAACGCCTGCCACCAGCGGATGTCGACGTAGTCGTCCGCGACCACGGTGACGACGTGGACCGCCGCCAGCACCAGTCCCAGCAGCGCCAGGGTGCGGTGCAGGCCCTGGGTGACGAACCGGGGCCACCACCGCCAGGCTGCGCGTCCGGTCGACGCGACGCCGAGGGTGAGCGAGAGCGCGAGCACGATGACGAGCACGACCCCGGTCCCGCGGATGACGAACCAGGCCAGTGGACTGCTCATGGGCTCCTCCGGGGGTCAGACGACGGGTCCGATGACGGGTGCGGCCACCAGGCGGTGCGGACGACCACGCCGTCGTGCCCCACCAAGCGGGCGCTCACGTGGTGCCGGTCCAGCCAGGCCCGTGCCCCCGCACCCACCACGAGTGCGGCGGTGGTGGCCGTGTTGGCGGCGACGCAGGTGTCACCGAGGGCACTGACGGTGCGCCACGGCCCCTGCGCCGACGTCCCGGTGCGCGGGTCGAGCAGGTGGTGCCGGTCGGTGCCCTCGTGCTGCCAGCGCCGCCGCCGGGTGCCCGAGGTCGCGACCCCGCCCGAGGTCACCAGCACCACCTCGGCGTCGCCGAGGTCGGCCGGGTCCTCACCGACGGCCACCGGCCACGCCACGGCGCCGTCACCGGGGCCGTCGACGCGGACGTCCCCGCCCAGGCTGACCAGGACGCCGGCACCGGTCAGCTCGACCACGACCCGGGCCACGAGGTCGGCGGCCCAGGCCTTGCCGGTCGCTCCGAGGTCGAGGGCGCACCCCGCGGGCACCCGGACGGCGTCGGGTGCCACGCCGACCTCGCTCCAGGCGCCCCGGTGACTGGCGGCGGGGACGGCGCGCCGCACCGGCGCCGCAGCCGTCGGCGTGGTGGCGGCGGTCGGCAGCAGGGCCAGGTCACGGTCGTAGCCTGAGGCGCTCAGCACCGACCCCAGCGTGGGGTCGACCAGCCCGTCGGTCTCGGCGGCAGCCTCGAGGGCGACGCCGACCGCGGCGGCCAGCCACGGGTCGACCCGCACCCAGCGGCCCGCGGCGGCGTTCGCCCGCACCAGGTCCGAGTCCGGCCGAAAGCGGCTGCAGCGGTGGTCGACCCGCTCGAGCACCTCGCGGGCGGCGGCCTCGGCGGTCGGCAGCGCGCCGGCGTCCTCGACGGCGAGGTGGACGTACGTGCCGAGCGCCCACCACCGGCTCACCCCGGGCGTCGGTGCGGGTGCCGTCGTCATGACGGGGTGGAGGGTGCGGGTGCCGCCTGCTGCACCGGGGCGGGCGCCGCCTTCCGCACCGGGGCGGGCGCCGCCTTGGCCCTGCGTGCGGTCGTGGTGCGTGCGCTGGTGCGCACCCGGCTCGAGGACGCCGGACGTGGTCTGGTCGTCGCGCGCGCGGTGGTCCGGTGGGCTGAGCCGACCTTCGTCACCCCGGGTCGGCTGACGGCGGCGACGGCCGACCTGGACGCTCGCGCGGTCGCCGACCCGGTGGGTACGGGGTCTGCCGGGGAGCCGGCCGTGGTGGGGTCGGCCGCAGGGTCGACCACGGTCGTCACCTCGGTGCGCGTGGGCCGCGGGACGGGTGCGAGCAGCACGGGGGTGTCCGCGGCCGCCGCGCGCTCGCGGTCGCGCTCGGCGGTCTGCCGCGCCGCCAGGCCCGTCGCGAGGCCCGTGCCGGCCAGCGTCGTCGCCGTCACCCCCGCCGTCAGGAGCGAGAGCAGGGTCAGGGAGCGGTCGCGCTGCGTGCGGTCGTGCCTCATCGTCGGGTCCTCGCGTCGGGTCGCTGTCAGGTCCGTTCACCATGACCGCTGGGCCGGGCCCTGACCTCAGGTCCGCGTTAAGAGCAGGTCAGGACCGCGACGGATGACGCCGGCCGTCCAGGGCTTGAGGTGGACTTGACCTCACCGGGGGGCGCGCATGAGGCCCGGCCGGTGAGCATTCACCGGCACGACACCCGCAACCGCCTGCCGTCTGGAGCCTTCTGTGCCGATCCGAGCCAGCACCGCCACCGTCACCGGAGTCGCCGCGGGGCTGCTCGCCGCCGGCGCCGCGTACGGCGTCACGGCCACCACCCCGGGTGCCCCCGCGGCAGCCGCCCCTCGTCCCGTCTCCGCGGTGACCGCCGGCTGCCGCCCGCCCGCGCTCCCGGCCGGCAGCGACTGCCTCGTCCGGGTGGTGCGGCACCGGGCGGCACCCGCCGTCCCGGCCGACGTCGCTGACGGGCCGTCCGACGCCGGTGCGCCCGCAGCGGTCGTCCCCGAGCCGCAGGCCACCGACGCCGCCGTCCCCGATGCGGTCGAGACCGGGCGCCCCGCGTCGGCCACCTCGACGGGCAGCACCAGCACGTCGACCGAGCGTCGTCAGACCGACGACGCCGAGGCAGAGGCTGAGTATTCCGAGGCGGTGGAGCCGACCGAGGCACCCGAGCACACGGAGGCCCCCGAGCCGACCGAGGCCCCCGAGCCGAGCGAGGCACCCGAGCCGAGCCAGGCACCAGAGCCGTCGGACACCGGTGACTTTGTCGACGGGGGCCGCTGAGCCGGACCGCAGTCAGGGCGTCGCGGCCGCGAACGTCACCAGCGCGACGACACCGTGGCGAGCGGACGTCGTCAGGTGCAGCTCGCCGCCCGCGGCCAGCGCGGCCCGGCGCACGATGTCCAGACCGAGCCCGCTCGAGCCCGAGCCGCTGCGTCCCCGGGCGGTGAGGCCGGTGTCGGCCAGACCCGGCCCCTCGTCGGCGACCTCCAGCAGCACCCGGCCCGCGCCGTCCCGGCGCAACGCCACGAGCATCCCCGTGCCTTCGGGTGTGTGCGAGAAGACGTTGTCCACCAGCACGTCGACGACGTCGACCAGGTCGCTGGGGTGGATGCGGGCCGGCAGCGGGGACGTCGGCACGACCACCTCCAGCGTTCGGCCCTGGTCCTCGGCCAGCGCCGACCAGAAGGCGGCCCGGTCACGCACCACCTCTGCGGCGTCGCACCGGCGCCCGACCGTGGCGTGCACCGGGCGGCGCGCGTCCTTGACGACGGCGTCGACGGTGCGGGCCAGGTGGTCGACGTGATCCCGCAGCCGCTCGGCCACCTCGGGTGGTTCGACGGACTCGACGTCCAGGCGCAGCGCGGTGACCGGCGTCCGAAGCCGGTGCGACAGGTCGGCGACCGCCTCGCGCTCGGCGACGAGCACCTCGCCGATCCGTCGCGCCAGGCGGTTCAGCGCGTTGGCCAGCTCGACCACCTCGGGGGTGCCCACGGTCTCGGCGCGGGCGCTCAGGTCGCCGGCCCGCAGCCGGTGGGCCACCTTGGCCAGGGCGTCCAGCGGTGCGCTGATCCGGCGTCCGAGCAGGTCGGCCGCCACCAGCGCCAGGATCATCAGCACCCCGCCGAGCGCCAGGATGGTCGCCCACGCGCCGGCGACCCCCTGGCGCAGCGCGGGGGCGTCGATCGCGGTGCGCACGACCGCCGTGCCCCGCTCGGTCACGACCGGCACGAACACCTGCGCACCCCGCGCGTCCACGACGGTGAAGGCGGCCCCGGCCCGGGCGCGGGTGACCAGCGAGGGGTCGGCGGCGGCGGGCGAGCCGACCGCGGTGCCGTCCGGCAGCAGCACGCTGGTGCGTCGGGTCGAGCGGCTCAGCACCAGCTGCACCAGGTCGGTGAGCTGGGCCGTGTCGGGCACCCCCGCGACCACGACCGCGATGCTGCGCGCCTCCTCGCTCGCACCGGCGACGGCCCGGTCCTGCGCGAGCGTGCGCACCAGCAGGCCGAGCGGGATCACGAAGACGAGGATGACCGCCGACGTCGTGGCCAGCACCAGCCACGAGATCCGGCGGCGCATCAGGTCGGGCCGGCCCCGGGGGCCCGCCCGCCCGGGTCGAGCAGGCGTACCCCGACGCCGCGCACGCTGTGCAGGTAGCGCGGCTCGGCGGCGGTCTCGCCGAGCTTGCGGCGCAGCCACGACAGGTGGACGTCGACGGTGCGGTCGGCGCCGCCGTACGCCTGGCGCCACACCTCAGCCAGCAGCTCGCGCTTGGTGACGACCTCGCCGCAGCGCTGCGCGAGCACCAGCAGCAGGTCGAACTCCTTGCGGGACAACGTGATCGGCTGGTCGGCGAGGGTCACGGTGCGCGTGCGGGCGTCGATGACGAGCTCACCGACGACGACCGGACCCTCGCTGCGCGGGGTGCTGCTGCGCCGCAGCACCGCGCGCAGCCGAGCCTCGACCTGGTCGATGACGAAGGGCTTGACCACGTAGTCGTCGGCTCCGGCGTCCAGCACCTGCACGATGACGTCGTCATCGTCGCGCGCCGTCACCACCACCACCGGCACCGCACTGACAGCGCGCAGCATGGCGAGCACCTGCAGCCCAGGGACGTCGGGCAGACCCAGGTCGAGCAGCACCGCGTCCGGGGCGTCGTCGACGGCCAGCTGCAGGCCGATCATGCCGGTCGCGGCGCTGGTCACGACGTGGCCCCGCTCGCGCAGCACCCGCGTCACCGCGGAGCGGATGGCCGCGTCGTCCTCGATGACCAGGACGCTCGACACCCTCGCACCGTACGCCGGGCCCGCTGGGGCACAGCCGGATCGGGCGGCAGTTGTCATGCCGCTGACATCTGCCGGCCGGGGTACGGCGCGAGGCCGGCGGTGGCACAGTGATGCCCATGCGTGGGTCCGTCGAGAGCGGCCGCGCCAGGGTCGTGGTGCTGGCGGCGGCCGTGTGGCTGGTCGCCGTGACCGGGACGACGACCCTCGCGTGGGTCGTCATCGACCGCGCCGGTCGGTCGATCGGCTCGACCCCGACGGCCCAGGCCGGGGACCTCGGCGCGCGCGCCGCCCGGTCACCGTCCTCGGCGCCGTCCGCACCGGGGCCGGCGACCGGATCGGGAACCTCGCCCGGTCAGCCGTCCGCGCGCCCGTCGGTGACCGCGTCGAGGTCGTCGGCGCCGTCGGCCGCCGGGTCGACGGCGACCGACTCGGTCCGCGCGCCGACCACGACCACCTCGTCGACCGGGTCATCCAGCCCGCAGCAGGGCACGTCACCCAGCCGGGCGCCGACCACCCGCCCGGCCGCCCCGCCCCCGACCCGCACGCCACCGCCCGTCGCGCCCCCCGGCGTCCAGCGGGTCGCGCAGGTGCCGGGCGGCGAGGTCGCCGTGCGGTGCGCGGGTGCCGCGATCACGCTGCGCTGGGCGCAACCGGACGACGGGTACTCCGTCGAGACGGGGTCCGGCGGTTCGGCCGAGCTCGAGGTGACCTTCCGCAGCAGCGCGGGCGGCGTCGAGCGCGAGACCCAGGTGCACGCGACCTGTCAGCGCGGTGCGCCGGTGCTCGCGGTCGAGACCCAGAGCTCGTCCGGGGACTGACCGGGCGGCGGTCCGCCGCGGAGCCGGCGCAGCCAGGCCGTCCCGAGCTCGACGACGACCGCCGCCAGGCCCAGCAGCAGGGCGGCCACCACTCCGTCCACCCAGTAGTGGTTGCCCGTCACGACGACGACCAGCGACATCACGACCGCGTGCACCAGGCCCACCCAGCGCCACCGGGTGCCACCGACCGCGGCCACGGTCACCCCCGCGAGCAGCGCCCACCCGACGTGGATCGAGGGCATCGCGGCGAGCTGGCTGATCGCGCCCGGGTCGGCGGGGCCGTACACCGACTGGCCGTACCGCGCGGCGGTGTCGACGACCAGCCGCCCGGGCAGCAGCCGCGGGGGCGCGACCGAGACCAGCTGCATCGCGCTCGCGGCTGCGGTGAAGACGACGATCACCGCGCACAGCCGCGGGTACGCCGACCGGTGCCGCCACCACACCCAGGCCAGCAGCGCGATCAGCACGTTGACGTGCCCGTAGACGTAGTAGGTGTTGGCCGCCTGGGTCAGCAGCGGGTGCGGCAGCATCAGGTCCTGCAGCGTGCCCTCGCCCAGCACGAGCAGGCGCCGCTCGAGCTGCCACAGCGCCAGGCCGCGCTGCTCGGCCCCCTCGACGGTCCCGGCCGCGTGCTCGCCGACCAGACCCCACAGGCCGTAGAGGCCGACCAGCAGCCCGGCCTGCACGGCGGCCGGCGCGAGCTGGCGCCAGCGTCCGCCGCGCACGAGCAGCCGCACGAGCAGGCCCACGACGAGGAACGCCGCGGCCAGCTGCAGGCTCACCTGCCAGCGCAGCTGCAGGTGCGGCATCGGCGGGTCCTCCACGGTGGGTCGGGGCACCACATCATCGGCCATCTCCGCCACTGGTCGGCAGGTGGGCTGCGGCCAGCGGTCGATACCGCCGCCGTTGAGGTGATCCGGTGGTGATGACGACCGGTTGACCGCAACCACGACGGTGTCCACGTCCGGTGGCGCCGCCCGAGCGGGCACCGCACGGCGCCACGCCCGTGGTCCGGTCGCCGGCCACGGTCGGAGTTGAGCCCGGTCGACTCAACTTCATCCACCCTCGACTTGACACCCGCGCCCCGGCTGCGCAGACTTGAGCCCAACAGACTCAAGTGGGGGCCCGACCAGGGCCGCCGGTGATGACGAGGAGCACCAGATGGCACGAGCGGTCGGGATCGACCTGGGCACGACGAACTCCGTCGTGGCGGTTCTCGAGGGCGGCGAGCCCACGGTGATCGCGAACGCCGAGGGCGGACGCACCACGCCGTCCGTCGTCGCGTTCGCCAAGAACGGCGAGGTGCTGGTCGGCGAGATCGCCAAGCGCCAGGCCGTCACCAACATCGACCGCACGATCCGGTCGGTCAAGCGCCACATCGGCACCGACTGGTCCGTGGGCATCGACGACAAGACCTTCACCGCGCAGGAGATCAGCGCCCGCATCCTCGGCAAGCTCAAGCGCGACGCCGAGAGCTACCTCGGCGAGGACGTCACCGACGCGGTCATCACGGTGCCGGCGTACTTCAACGACGCCCAGCGCCAGGCCACCAAGGAGTCTGGCGAGATCGCCGGCCTGAACGTCCTGCGGATCATCAACGAGCCCACCGCGGCGGCCCTGGCCTACGGCCTGGACAAGGGCAAGGAGGACGAGCTCATCCTCGTCTTCGACCTCGGCGGCGGCACCTTCGACGTCTCGCTGCTCGAGGTGGGCAAGGACGACGACGGCTTCTCGACCATCCAGGTGCGGGCCACCAGCGGTGACAACAACCTCGGCGGCGACGACTGGGACCAGCGGGTCGTCGACCACCTCCTGCAGCAGGTCAAGATGGGCTACGGCCTGGACCTGAGCAAGGACAAGATCGCCATGCAGCGGCTGCGCGAGGCGGCCGAGCAGGCCAAGAAGGAGCTCTCGAGCTCGACCAGCACCAGCCTGTCGCTGCAGTACCTGTCGATGACCGAGAACGGCCCCATCCACATCGACGAGCAGCTGACCCGCGCCCAGTTCGAGCAGATGACCTCCGACCTGCTCGAGCGCACCAAGACCCCGTTCCAGCAGGTCATCAAGGACGCCGGCATCGAGCTGTCCGCGATCGACCACGTCGTGATGGTCGGCGGCTCGACCCGGATGCCCGCGGTCACCGACGTCGTCCGCGCCCTGACCGGCGGCAAGGAGCCCAACAAGGGCGTCAACCCCGACGAGGTCGTGGCCGTCGGCGCGAGCCTGCAGGCCGGCGTCCTGAAAGGCGAGCGCAAGGACGTCCTGCTGATCGACGTCACCCCCCTGTCGCTGGGCATCGAGACCCAGGGCGGGTTGATGACCAAGCTGATCGAGCGCAACACCGCGATCCCGACCAAGCGCAGCGAGGTCTTCACCACCGCGGCCGACAACCAGCCGTCGGTGACGATCCAGGTCTTCCAGGGCGAGCGCGAGATGACCCGCGACAACAAGCCGCTGGGCACCTTCGACCTGACCGGCATCGCCCCGGCGCCCCGCGGCGTGCCGCAGGTCGAGGTCACCTTCGACATCGACGCCAACGGCATCGTGCACGTGTCGGCCAAGGACCGCGGCACCGGCAAGGAGCAGTCGATGACGATCTCGGGCGGTAGCGCGCTGCCCAAGGACGAGATCGAGCGGATGGTGCGCGAGGCCGAGGCGCACGCGGACGAGGACCGGCAGCGCCGCGACGAGGCCGAGACCCGCAACCAGGCCGAGCAGCTGGTGTACTCGACCGAGAAGTTCCTCAAGGACAACGAGGACAAGGTGCCGGCCGACAGCCGCACCGAGGTGGACGCGGCGATCGCCGACCTGAAGTCGGCGCTGTCCTCGAACGCCTCGTCGGACGACCTCAAGGCCAAGACCGAGACCCTCGCCACCGCCAGCCAGCAGGTCGGGCAGGCGATGTACGCCGCCGCCGAGTCGGCGGGTGCGCAGACCGACACGCCGACGGGCGAGCCCGCGGCCGACGACGACGTCGTCGACGCCGAGGTCGTCGAGGACGAGCCGGCGGCCCCGAAGGACTCCGCGAAGGACCAGGGATGAGCGAGCCCACCCGCGCGGTCGCGGACGACGGGAGCGAGCCCCCCGTCGTCCGCGACAAGCGGCGGATCGACCCCGATACCGGGCTGCTGCGCGAGGCCGACGCCCCGGCCGCGGAGCCCGCGGTCGCCGACGCCTCGGCCTCGGACGGGGTGCCGGCCGAGACCGACCTGGCCGGCGAGCGGCTGGCCGACCTGCAGCGGCTGCAGGCCGAGTACGTCAACTACCGGCGGCGGGTCGAGCGCGACCGCGACGTCGCCCGCGACGACGCCACGGCCCGGGTGCTCGAGTCGCTGCTCCCGGTGCTGGACGACGTCCACCTGGCCCGTCAGCACGGTGACCTCGAGGGCGGCCCGTTCGCGGCCATCGCCGACAAGCTCGACCTGGTGCTGGGCCGGCACGGCCTGACCCGGTTCGGTGAGGTCGGCGAGGCCTTCGACCCGGCCGTCCACGAGGCGCTGATGCACACCGAGGCCGAGCTGGCCGAGGGCACCACGGTCACGACCGTGGTGCAGGTGCTGCAGCCGGGCTACCGGGCCGGCGAGCGAGTGCTGCGCGCGGCTCGCGTCGCCGTCGCCGACCCGGCTTAAGGCGCGGGAGGCGCCGACGATGGCCGGCCAGGACTGGTTCGAGAAGGACTTCTACGCGACCCTCGGCGTCGCCAAGGGTGCCGACGCTGCCGCGATCAAGAAGGCGTACCGCAAGCTCGCCCGCACCCACCACCCGGACTCCAACGGCGGCAACGACGCCCGCTTCAAGGAGATCGGCGAGGCGTACTCGGTGCTGTCCGATCCTGAGCAGCGCAAGCAGTACGACACGATCCGCACGATGTCCGCCGGCGGTGCGCGGTTCGCCCCGGGCGCCGGGGCGGGCGGCGGGGCCGGGTTCGAGGACCTGCTCGGCGACCTGTTCGGGGGGTCCGGCGGGGGACGCAGCGGCCGCGGGCAGGGCCAGCGGGTGCGGTTCTCCACCGGTGGTGGCGGCGCGCCGGGGCCTGACCTCGAGGACCTGCTCGGTGGCATGTTCGGCGGCGGCGGCCAGCAGTTCAGCGGGTACGGCGCGCCCGCCGGCCCGCGCAAGGGCGCCGACCTGGACGCCACGACGACGATGCCCTTCCGCGACGCGGTGCAGGGATCGACCGTCACCCTGCGCTCGGCGGACGGTAGCAGCGTCACCGCGCGGATCCCTGCCGGGGTGCGTGACGGTCAGCGGATCCGCTTGCGCGGCAAGGGTTCCGCGGGCGAGGCCGGCCCCGGAGACCTGCTCGTCACCGTCCACGTCGAGCCGCACCCCGTCTTCACCCGCGCCGGTGACGACCTTGCCCTCACCCTGCCCGTCACCTTCGACGAGGCCGCGCTCGGCGCCCAGGTCGAGGTGCCCACGCTGGGTGGCTCGGTGCAGATGAAGATCCCTGCGGGGACGCCGTCCGGCCGCACGCTGCGGCTCAAGGGTCGCGGCATCACCAACGGCGCCCACACCGGTGACCTGCGCGTCACCGTGCAGGTCGTCGTCCCCCAGCGGCTGGACGACCAGGCCCGGGCAGCGGTCGAGGCGTACGCCGCCGCGACCGTCGGGGCCGACCCGCGTGCCGACGTCCTGGCCCGGGCGCGCGGCTGAGGGGGCGCTGACGATGACCGAGCCGACCGCGCCGCGCGAGCGGCTGGACGAGCACGCGCCGGTCTTCGTCATCTCGGTGGCGGCCCAGCTGGCCGGCCTGCACCCGCAGACCCTGCGCCAGTACGACCGCCTCGGGCTGGTGACGCCCGGCCGGGCTCCGGGGCGCGGCCGGCGCTACTCGGCCCGCGACGTCGCCGTCCTGCGCGAGGTGCAGCGGCTCTCGCAGGACGAGGGCGTGAGCCTGGCCGGGATCAAGCGGATCCTCGAGCTCGAGCACGAGGTCGACGTCCTGCGCGCGCGCGTCCATCAGCTCGGCGACGCGCTCGAGCGCAGCCGCGACTCCGCGGGTGGCTCGCGCCGGGTGTTCGCCGCAGGCCCGTCCGGTGAGGTGTTCGCCGTGCTGCCTGGCCGCCGTCCGGTCCGCTCGTCGCTGGACGGCGGCGCCCTGGTCGTCTGGCGCCCGCTCTCCTGACACGCCCCCTCCCCCGGCATCGCGGGGGCACCCAGCTCCACTAGGAACGGAGCAGGGTGCCCCCGTGACCACCGGGAGGTGCAGTGAATGGACCCAGGGTGGAGCGATGTGCTTCACGGGCGGGCTCCGCGGGGGGTCCGCGTGAGCCGGGGGGCTGTCGGTGGTGGGTCGTAGCGTGGTGTGCTCCAGGTCACACCGACGCGGGAGGCACCCCATGAACGAGCAGGACGTCTTCATCCTGGCCGACCGGACGCTGCAGGGCGTCGTCGACCAGATCACCGACGACCAGTGGTCGATGACCATGCCGGACGAGTTCCAGACCGCCGCCGACGAGCCGGTCACGCTGCGCCAGGTCGTCGGCTACCACGCGTACGACGACGCCTGGGTGCCCGACATGCTCGCGGGCCGCACGATGGCCGAGGTCGGCGAGGACGCCTACCGGGGCGACCTGCTCGGAGCCGACCCGCGTGCCGCGTTCGACGCGCTGGTCGACCGGGCCTGTGCGGCCGCCGCGATGCTCGACGACCCGCAGCGCCCGGTGCACTGCTCGTACGGGACGTTCTCGGCCGCGGAGTTCCTCACCCACGTCACGTCGTTCCGTGGGCTGCGGGCACACGACATCGCCGCCGCCATCGGGGTCAGCACCACCCTGCCGCCCGACCTGGTCAGCGCCCTGTGGGACCAGATCGAGCCCCACGTCGAGCAGTGGCGGGCGATGGGCGTCTTCGGTCCGGCCGTCGAGGTCGCCGCCGACGCGTCCGCCCAGGACAAGCTGCTCGCGATGACCGGACGCCGGCCGCTGGGCTGAGTTCGCCCCGGCGGGCGCACCCGGTGTTACCCACTCGACAGGTCGGCCCCAGGTGCCTGAGCATGGTCACCGGACCTGGTGGGACTGCGCCCAGGGGAGTACGACGACCGAGCAGTACCTCGACCACGCCCCCATCCCGACCCGCGCAGTGCGCCGACCCACGAGGAACCCGATGACCGAATCACGCACCGAGCCCGGCACCGCCCCGGACCAAGGCAGCTCGGGCGCAGCCCCGCTCGACCCCCGACGCTGGCTGGCGCTCGGCATCATCGCCGTCGCGCAGCTGATGATCGTGCTGGACGCCTCGATCGTGAACATCGCGCTCCCGCGTGCCCAGGCCGACCTGGGCATCAGCGACGCCAACCGGCAGTGGGTCGTCACGGCGTACACGCTGGCCTTCGGTGGGCTGCTGCTGCTCGGTGGTCGCATCGCGGACTTCGTGGGGCGCAAGCGCGCCTTCGTGATCGGGTTGCTCGGCTTCGCGGCCGCCTCGGCGCTGGGCGGCATCGCCTCGACGTCGGCCCTGCTGTTCGCGGCGCGTGGCTTGCAGGGTGCCTTCGCCGCGCTGCTCGCCCCCGCTGCGCTGTCGCTGATCACCGTGATGTTCACGCTGCCGAAGGAGCGGGCCCGGGCGTTCGGGGTCTTCGGGGCCATCAGCGGTGGTGGGGCGGCGATCGGGCTGATCGCCGGGGGCTTCCTGACCGAGTACTTCTCCTGGCGCTGGTGCCTCGGGGTCAACGTGCCGATCGCCCTTGCGACCGCGGTGGCCGCGGTGGCCGTGGTGCACGAGAGCAAGGCCAGCGGCGACACCCGGTACGACGTGGTCGGCGCAGTGCTCGCGACGGCCGGGCTGGTGTCACTGGTCTACGGGTTCACCGAGGCGGCCAAAGCCACCAACCCCGGCAAGAGCACCGAGGTCCTGGGCTGGACGGCAGCGCCGACCGTCGCGTTCCTCGTGACCGCCCTCGTCCTGCTCCTCGCCTTCGTCCTGTGGGAGCTGCGCGTCGCCAACCCGCTCCTGCCCATGCGGATCCTGCTCGACCGCAACCGGGGTGGCTCCTACCTGGTGTTCCTGCTGGTCGGCGCTGGACTGTTCGCGATGTTCCTGTTCCTCACCTTCTACTTCCAGATCACGCTCGGCTACAGCCCACTGAAGTCCGGCTTCGCATTCCTGCCGTTCAGCGGCGGGATCATCGTGTCCGCGGGGGTGGTCGCCCAGCTGCTGCCGCGGCTGGGGCCCAAGCCGCTGATCATCCCCGGGCTGCTCCTGGCCGTGACCGGGATGCTGCTGCTCACCCGCATCCAGCCCGACACCAGCTACGTCACGCACGTCCTTCCGTCGCTGCTGCTGATCAGCATCGGCATGGCCGGCGTCTTCATCCCCACCTCGAGCACCGCCCTGATCGGCGTCGCTCCGCACGACGCCGGTGTGGCGAGCGCGGTGCTCAACACCTCGCAGCAGGTCGGTGGGTCGCTCGGGCTGGCCCTGCTGAACACGATCTACGCCGGTGCCGTCACCAGCTACGTAGCCGACCACGTGGGTGACCCGGGCGGCGCCGAGCGGGCCGGTGCCCAGGGCTTCGTCGAGGGCTACCACGCCGCATTCACCTGGGGGGCCGGCCTGCTCGCGCTGGCCTGGGTCGTCGCGCTGGTGCTGATCAACGCCAAGCGCCAGGACATCCCCTCCGACGCCGCGGCTGCCGTCGCCTGAGCCGCGCGAGGCGGTGATCCCGAACGGCGTCGAGGCCGCGCTCGAGCGGGTGATCGACGTCCCGGACGCCGGTCGCACCGGACCACGCGTGGTCACCGCCGTGGTTGCGGTGCTGTGGTCGTCAGGACGACCGGTTCACCGCAACCACGGCGGTGCTCACGGGGAGTCAGTCCGGGATGTAGTCGAACTCGTCGGGGTTCGGGCCGGTGCGGCCGGCCTCGCCCTTGTCGAGCGCGCTGATGGCGTCGACGTCCGGCTGCGAGAGCTCGAAGTCGAACAGCGCGAAGTTCTCGGTGATGCGCGCCGGGGTGGTCGACTTGGGGAAGATGATGTCGCCGCGCTGGATGTGCCAGCGCAGGGTCACCTGCGCCGGCGTCCGCGAGACCTTCTCAGCGATCGCGGTGATGACCGGGTCGTCGAGCACGCCGCCCTGGGCGATCGGCGACCACGCCTCGGTCGCGATGCCGTGCGCGGCGCCGTACGCGCGCACCTGCTCGTTGCCCAGGTAGGGGTGCACCTCGATCTGGTTCACGGCGGGCACCGTGCCGGTCTCGGCGGCCAGCCGCTCCAGGTGGGCGACCTGGAAGTTCGAGACGCCGATGGACCTCGCCCGGCCGGACTCGTGCAGCTCCTCGAGCACCTTCCAGGTCGACACGAAGTCGCCGTCGTAGCGCGTGGGCAGCGGCCAGTGGATCAGGAACAGGTCGACGTACCCGAGGTCGAGGTCGGCCGCGTGGCCGCGAACGCCCTGCGGGCGTCGTCTGGACGGTGGAAGCCGTTGTTGAGCTTGCTGGTGACGAAGACCTCCGCGCGGTCCAGACCCGAGGCGCGCACGCCCTCGCCGGTGCCCTTCTCGTTGCCGTACATCGGCGCGGTGTCGATGTGCCGGTAGCCCGCGGAGAGCGCCAGGCCCACGGCCTGCGCCGTCTCGGCCGGGTCGATCTGGAAGACGCCGAAGCCCAGCTGGGGGATCGTGGCGCCGTCGTTCAGGGTGATCGTGGGGACAGAGCTCATGGGTGCCGCACCTCTCGCCGCGTGAAGAACCGGACATCTCGCCCGGACGCGACGACTGTGCCACTCGTGGGCCCGCATCGCCGCCCGAGGTCAGGGCCCAGGGTGGTCACACCGGCGTCGCGACCACCACGACGTTGTCGGTGTAGTGGCCGGTCGCGGGATCGAAGTCGCCCCCGCAGGTGACCAGCACCAGGCGCGGGGAGCGGGTCTGGGCGAACAGCGTTCGCCACGGCAGCTGGGCCTTGGCGTAGCGCCGTCGGGCCTGTACCTCGTAGGTGGCGCTGCCACCCGGGCCGGTGAGCCGGACGCGGGCTCCGACCGGCGCCCGCTCCAGCTCGAACAGCGCCCCCCGGCCGGCCGCGGCGGTGTCGACGTGCCCGGCCAGGACGACGGTGCCCACCGGGGATCCCGGGGCGGCACCGGCCGCCCACCAGCCGACGTCGGCCGGGTCGGGGGGGATGGTCAGCGCACCGCTGCCCTGCGTGCCCACGGGGACGACGGGGGCGTCCACCCCCAGAGCCGCCACCCGCAGTCGGCGCGGCCGGAACGAGGCGTCGACCAGGACGCCGAGCGGCGTGGCGCCGGTGGTCGGCGTCGGTCCGGACGTCGGTGTGGCCGCGGTCGACGGGGACGCCGGCCGGGGGGCGTCCGCGGTGGTGGCGGCTGGCAGGGTGCCGGCGGGCTCGAACGCGGGACGCCGGTCGTGCAGGGCCGCCGTCCCGCCGCCCACAACGAGCAGCACGCCGAGGACACCGCCGACCGGGCGCAAGGCACCCGGTCCGCGGCGTCCGGTGGGGGACGAGCTCACGCCCGGTCGGTAACCCGACGGCGCGGGCGCACCGTGGTGGCGCCGACCAGCACCAGCCCGGCGGCGATGAGACCCAGCGCCAGGGTGGGCGTGCCGGCGTCCGCGGCCTGCCCGCCTGAGCCCGCCGCGACCGACGTCGGCATGGACGACCCGCTGGCGTACGTCTGGGTGACGGCCGTCAGGGTGCCCCCGCTGAGGCTGCCGATGGCGTAGACGATGGTCGTCGAGCCGCCCTTGAGGGCCAGCGAGACCGGGCCGATGACCGGCTTGGTCGTGCCGGCCGCCGCCACCGAGGCAGCCACGGTCCCGGCGGGGACCATCAGCGACGCCGACTTCGGGTTGGTCAGCCCGCTGATCACTGCCTTGCCACCGGCGAGCACGTCGACGGCGGGAGCCGCCGCGGTGTGGCGGACGACCAGCCGGCCCATGCTGGACGGCACCGCGGTCGAGGGGTTCACGAACGGCGTCAGAGCGGGCTTGCCGTCGGCGGTGAGGTTGGCGACGATCGTGGCGTTCTCGCCGGCGGTCAGGGTTGCCGTCGCCTTCAGGATCGGGGCGGCGCTCTTGGGGTCGCCCGCCTTGCGCACGGCGACGTCGTGCGGGCCGGCCGGCAGTGAGATCGGGCCGGTCACCGTCTTGAACGTGAAGTCGGACAACGCCTTCGCCCCGTCGACGTACACGTCGACGGGGGTGTCGGGGATGCCGTGTACGACCGTGACCTGGGCCATGCCGGTGGCTGCGGATGCCGACCCGACGACAGCGAGCGGGGCCACGACCAGGGCGGCGCCGGCGACCAGGCGCAGCGCGGTGGAGGCGAACGAACGGGGCATAGGAGCTCCTCGGCTGGGCTGACGGCACCCGTCCGGGCGCCTGACTGGTGTTTCGCGCCGACCCCCCGCGACGGTTGCACCCGGTCCCGAGAACTCTCGGTCAGTAGGTCGCCCGCAGCACCGACGTGGCCGAGTGCGCCGGGTTGCCGTCGTCGGACTGCAGGCTGATGTCGACCGCGTGGTAGCGCCGCACCAGGGCGCTGGAGACCTCGAAGTGCGTCGCCGCGGTGGCGCTGACCAGGCCGAGCGGCAGCATCTTGTTCGTCGCGGGGTCGAGTAGCCAGGCGTAGTAGTACCGCCCGGACCCGGCGTCCGGCAGGCGCTGGGTCGAGATGGTCATCGCGGTCGTCGCGGCAGGACCGCTCATCGTGACTCGTCCCGCTGCGCTGCCGCTCACCGGCTGCAACGGCACCGACGCCACCGTGCCGACCGGTTGGTCACGCCGGCCCATCAGGACGCCGGACGCCAGGGCCGTGGCCACCACGGCCACTGCGGCAGCACCGGCGAGCCAGCGACGCCTGGGAAGTCGGGCGGCCGGCAGACGCAGGGGTGGCAGGTGGGCGGCAGGCGGCCCGTCGTCCGCCGCGGGAACCGGGGTCGGCTCCAGCACCCGGCGGGCGGCCGTGAGCGAGCCGTGAGTTGCAGCCACGTCGACCATGTCGCGGCGGCAGTCCGCGCAGCCGCGCAGGTGGTCGACGACCTCGATGGCACGCGCCCGGGCGAGGTCGCCGCGCAGCAGGGCCAGGAGGTCGTCGGTGGGGACGTCGACACCGCTCACTCGCGCGCACCCCCCTCGTCCCGGATCCGGTGCGCACCCCGCGCGACCATCGCGCCGTCCTGCGCCAGCAGCGCGCCCAGAGCCTTGGTACCCCGGGCCATGCGGGCCTTGACCGTCCCGAGCGGCACGTCCATCAGGCGGGCGATGTCGGTCTGGGTGCGGTCGGCGAAATAGGCCAGTTCCAGCGTCTCACGCTGGGCGTGGGGCAGGTGCGCCAGAGCCGCCCGCACGTCCGCCGCCCAGGCGAACCGCTCGGCCAGCTCACGGCCGTCCTCGCCGACCAGGTCACGCACGGTCTGCAGGGGCACCACGCCCGGACGACGGCGCCGCAGTGCGTCGATCGCGCGCCGGCGGGCGATGGTGAAGATCCAGCCCGACAGGCTGCGGTGCGGGTCGTACCGTCGGGCGTGCTGCCACAGCTCGACGAAGGTGCGCTGCAGGACGTCCTCGGCCTCGTCGGGACCGACGTGCCGGCGCAGGTAGGCGAGGACGGTCGGCCCGTACCGCGCGTAGCAGTCGGCGACGGCCGACTCGTCGCCGGCGGCCAGGCGCTGCCCCAACCGGTCGTCGTCCTCCACACCACGATCTTCGTGCCACAACCCGCCGACGGTTGCATGGTTTCCGTCGCGGCCGCGGTCACGGGCCGACGGCGCACCCGTCGGTCACCGTGTCGGAGAGCGCACGAGCACCGATGACAGCGTCGCCATCAGCGGCTCGGTCGCGTCGACGGGGATGATGCCCTCGATCAGCAGCGACGCGAACCCGTGCACGGCCGACCAGGTCATCAGGTCCAGGCCCGCACGGGGTGCGTTCAGCAGTCCCAGGCGGTCGAGGTCGTCCAGACACCGTCCGAGGGTGCGGTAGCTGGCGCTGTCCTTGGCCTTGTCGCCCGTCGGCGCGCTGCCCGCGCAGTCAGGACCGAACGTGTGCCGGAACAGGTGCGGCTCGTCCTGGGCGAACCCGATGTAGGCGGCTCCGCAGGCGCGCAGCCGCTCGGTCGCCGCGCGACGTCCCCGTCCCCGCACGGCGTCGGCGGCGAGCAGCGTCCGCCGGTCGAGCTCGAGACTGCCCCGGTGGCCGACCTCCTGCATCAGGGCCGTCTTGTCGGGGAAGTGGTGGTACGCCGCGCTCGCGCTGACGCCCACGGCCTGGGCCACGGCCCGCAGCGACACGGCGTCCCCGCCCCTGGTCCTGACCTGCTCGAACGCCTCGGCGGACAGCGCCTCGCGCAGGTCGCCGTGGTGGTAGGGAACGGTCGCAGTCACGAAACTCATCGTAGCCCGAGTCTTGACAGTGTTCACATCGCCTGCCAGGGTTCCGCATATGAACAGCGTTCAGATCACTCCGCGATCCTCGTCCGCTCGTGTCCAGGTGGCCGCACGGCCCACCTCACTGCACCGCCTCGGGGCCGTGATGGCCCGCCACCCCGGGCGGGTGCTCGCCCTGTTCGCGGTGACCGTCGCCGTGATGGCGGTGCTCGGGGCCGGGCTCTTCCCGCAGCTGCAGACCGGCGGCTACGACGACCCGGGCAGCGAGTCGGCCAGGGCCCGCACGGTGCTCGCCGACCGGTTCGGGGTGCACGACCCGGTCGCCGTGGTCGCCGTCGACGTGGCCGCGGGCGTCGACGACGCCACCGGCGCCGCGCGGGCCGGCGGCCTGGTCGCCCGGATCGGCCGGGTGCCCGGTGTCGAGGGTGTCGTGTCGTACTGGACGTCGGGCCGGCCCGCGGTGCTGCGCGGCGACGACGGCCGCACCGGCCAGGTGCTGGTGCAGACCACGGCCACCAGCGTCAGCGGCCGCGCCGACGTCGCCACAGCCGTGCGGCAGCTGACCGAGCGCGTCGACGCCGCCGAACCCGGCCTCACGACGTACGTCGGCGGCGCCGAGACCGTCAACGAGGCCCTCAACACCCAGATCACCGCGGACCTGGCCCGCGCCGAGGCGGTCGCCGTCCCGGTGACGTTCGTGCTGCTGCTGCTCGTCTTCGGTGGCGTGGTGGCCGCCGGGTTGCCGTTCCTCGTCGCCCTCGGGTCGGTCATCGGCAGCTTCTTCCTCGTGTGGCTCGTGTCGCTCACCACCGACGTCTCGATCTTCGCGCTCAACCTCATCACCGGCCTCGGCCTGGGTCTGGGTATCGACTACGCGCTGCTGGTGGTCACCCGCTACCGCGAGGAGCTGCGGGACGGCCACGAACCCGCGGCCGCCGTCGCCCGGACCGTTGCCACCGCTGGGCGCACCGTGCTGTTCTCGGGTGCCACGGTCATGGTCGTTCTGGCGTCGATGACGTTCTTCCCGCAGTACTTCCTGCGCTCGTTCGGCTACGCCGGCATCGCCGCGACCGGCATGGCGGTGCTCGCCGCTCTCACCGCGCTGCCGGCCGCGCTCGCCCTGCTCGGACGCCGGGTCGACCGGTGGCGCCTCGTCCGCCGCGACCTCGCCCCCCGCGACGTGGGCGCGTGGTCGCGGATCGCCACGGCGGTGATGCGCCGTCCGGTGGCGGTCCTCACGGTGGTGGTCGCGGGCCTGCTCGTGCTGGCCGCACCGGTGCTCTCGGTCTCGTTCGCGCAGCCCGACCAGCGCATCCTGCCCGCGGACCACCCCGTCGCGGTCGCGGCGCAGGTGCTGTCGCAGCGGTTCACCGGGCAGGAGGGCAACCCGGTCGACGTCGTCCTGCCCGGGGCCGCCGCTGACCGCGGGGCCGTCACGGCGTACGCGACGGCGCTGTCCCGGCTGCCGCACGTCGCGTCGGTGACGACCCCGACCCAGGTGCTCGTCGGGGGAGCCGCCGTCGCGCCCAACGGCCAGCCGGCGTCGTACACCGCCGGCGCGGACGTCCGGCTGCGGGTGGTGGCCGACGTCGCACCCCGCACCGGGGCCGGCCGCGACCTGGTCGGTGCGGTGCGCGCGGTGCCGGCCCCGGTGAGCGGAGCCCTGGTGGGCGGGGACGCGGCGCAGTTCGCCGACTCGCAGAGCGCGATCGGCCGCCAGGGTCGGTGGGCGCTGCTGTGGGTGGCCGTGGCGACCCTGGTGCTGCTGTTCGCCTTCACCGGCAGCGTGGTGATCCCCATCAAGGCGTTGTTGCTCAACGTGTTCAGCCTGATGGCGACCTTGGGAACGCTCGTCTGGATCTTCCAGGACGGCCACCTGCGGTGGCTGGTGGGGGACTTCACGGTCACCGGCGCGGTCGACACGTCCATGGCCGTGCTGATCGCGGTCGTCGCCTTCGCGCTGTCGATGGACTACGAGGTGTTCCTCATCTCACGGATCGCCGAGGAGCACGGGCGCGGCAGCGACACCCGCACCGCGGTGGTGCTCGGGCTGCAGCGCTCGGGCCGCATCATCACCGCGGCGGCCGTGCTGCTGGCGGTCGTCTTCGCCAGCTTCGTCAGCAGCGGCGTCACCAGCATCAAGCAGCTCGGCTTCGGGGTCGCGTTCGCCATCCTGCTCGACGCCACCGTGGTGCGCGGGCTGCTCGTCCCGGCGCTGATGCGGCTGGCCGGGCGGGCCAACTGGTGGGCCCCGGCGCCCCTGGTCGCGCTGCACCGGCGGATCGGCGTCCGCGAGGAGTGATGCCGGGATCCGGCACCTTCGCCGCAAGGTGCGGTCGGGTCAGTGCGGGTGCGGGTGGGGGCGGGGCGCCGGTGCCGGGACGGCGTCGCCGGCCCGCAGCGGCACCTTCTCGAACTGGCCCTCGTGCGCCAGCACCGGCCGGGTGTCGCCGCGCAGCTCGGGGTGCCGGGCCTCGAGGTCGCGCCGTTGGTCGGCGGTGCGGCGCAACGAGGTGACGTAGTCGCGGTCGCCCCGGTGGGTGCCCTTCCAGGTCTGCGGCATCATCGCGGCGGACGGCGGCAGCCGGCTGGCCGCCGCACCACCGATCCCGAATGACGACGGCACCTTGCGGGTCGGGCCGCCGCAGGCGCACGGCGGCAGCGCCGCGGTGAACGACTGCACCACCTCGAAGCGGTGGCCCTGCTCGCAGGTCAGCTCGTAGATGGGCATGCCGTCACCAGTTCTCGACCGAGCGGCGGAAGATCCCGGCGAGGTCATCGCCGTCCACCGGGCGCGGGCTGGTGGCCAGCAACCGCTGCTGCTTCAGCGATCCCTCGACCAGCGCACCGATGTCGCCCTCGTCGTACCCGACGGCCCCGATGCCGTTGGGGATGCCGATGTCGCGCATCACCGCGGCCAGGACGTCGGGCAGCTGGTCGGCGGGGTCGTTGGACGTCGGGGCGTCCGGAGCCAGCAGCGCCGCGGCCCGCAGGTGCCGCTCGGGCGAGGCCTCGAAGGTGAACCGGAACGCCTCGGGCGCGGTCAGCGACACCGACATCCCGTGCGGCACCATCGGCTCGTCGTGCGGGTAGTCCTTGGGGTAGAAGTCCTTGACCTGACCCGCGATCGGGTACGCGTTCGAGTGCGGGATGTGCACCCCGGCGTTGCCGAACCCCATGCCCGCGAACGTCGCGGCCATCATCATGTCCGACCGGGCCCCGATGTTGTCGGCCCCGTCCCGCACGGCCGTCCGGAACGACTGCGCGAGCACCCCCATCGCCCGCTCGCACCACAGGTCCGAGACCGGGTTCGAGCCGCAGTAGGTGACCCGTTCCTCGGGCTCCTTGCGGTCGAAGCTCGTGTAGTACCGCGCGGTGTAGCTCTCCACGGCATGGCACACGATGTCCATGCCGGACGCCGCGGTGACCTCGGGCGGCAGCGTCATCGTCAGCAGCGGGTCGACCACCGCCAGGGCCGGCCGCAGCCGCCAGTGGCTGATCCCGGTCTTGACCTTCATGGACA
>JBBQGB010000046.1:0-26971 GCA_038322575.1 Actinomycetales bacterium | reverse complement strand
CACCCGCGGAACTCGATCGCTACACCCGCTCTCTCGTAGAGCACCGCACCCGATCCATCGAACACGACCTCGAGTGGGTCGACGAACTCATCACGACCGAGAAGTCATCACACGAAGAAGGAGCTACCGCATGAGCGGCTCGCAGAAGAAGGTCCGCGTTGCGATCGCCGGGGTCGGCAACTGCGCCAGCAGTCTGATCCAGGGCATCGAGTACTACCGCAACGCCGATCCGAACGACTCCGTCCCGGGCCTCATGCACGTGGAGCTCGGCGGGTACCACGTGGGCGACGTCGAGTTCGTCGCCGCACTCGACGTCGATGCGGCGAAGGTCGGCCTCGACGTGGGGAAGGCGATCTTCTCGGGTCAGAACAACACCATCCGGTTCGCGCCGGTGGCCGAACTCGGTGTCCTCGTGCAGCGCGGCCCGACCTTCGACGGACTCGGCAAGTACTACCGCGAGACGATCGAAGAGAGCCCGGCCGAACCGGTCGACGTCACCCAGGTCCTACGCGACTCCGGTGCCGATGTGCTCGTGAGCTACCTCCCGGTCGGCTCGGAAGAAGCCCAGAAGCACTACGCCCAGTGCGCGATCGACGCCGGCGTCGGGTTCGTGAACGCGATCCCGGTCTTCATCGCGAGCGACCCGGTGTGGGCCCAGAAGTTCACCGATGCCGGCGTCCCGATCATCGGTGACGACATCAAGAGCCAGGTCGGTGCGACCATCGTCCACCGTCTCCTCGCCCGCCTCTTCGAGGACCGGGGGCTGGTGCTCGACCGCACCTCCCAGCTCAACGTGGGCGGGAACATGGACTTCACGAACATGCTCGAGCGCGAGCGACTCGAGTCGAAGAAGATCTCCAAGACCCAGGCCGTCACCTCGAACCTCGAGCACGACCTCGGCGCCCGCAACGTGCACATCGGCCCGTCGGACTACGTGCAGTGGCTGGACGACCGCAAGTGGGCCTACGTGCGCCTCGAGGGTCGCGCCTTCGGTGACGCCCCCATCAACCTGGAGTACAAGCTCGAGGTGTGGGACTCGCCGAACTCGGCCGGCATCATCATCGACGCGATCCGCGCCGCCAAGATCGCCAAGGACCGCGGCATCGGCGGCGCCCTGCTGTCGGCGTCGTCGTACCTGATGAAGTCCCCGCCGGTGCAGCGTCCGGACGACGAGGGCCGGGCGAGCGTCGAGGCCTTCATCCGCGGCGACGTCGAGCGGTAGCTCGCAGGTCCTCAGCCGGAGGGCTGACACGAGATGATCACGTTCCGTGGGTGACGTCGCCCTTCCCGTGTTCTGCTGATCGCGGGAACCACGAGCGCACCCACGGAACGTGATCATCTCGGCGCACGTCGGGGCCCGCCGAGCGGGACGGCGGCACCGGCCTACGCTGGCGGCGTGCCCTTCGTCGCCGATCTGCGCGTGGTGCTGCGCGGTCGCGACTTCCGCCGGCTGTTCGCCGTCCGCCTGGTCTCCCAGGCGGGCGACGGCGCGTTCCAGGTGGCGCTGGCCAGCCTGGTCTTCTTCTCACCAGAGCGGGCCGCGACGGCGGGGGCGGCGGCCGGTGCGCTCGCGGCGTCCGTGCTGCCCTACACGCTGGTCGGGCCGTTCGCCGGGGTGCTGCTCGACCGCTGGCGGCGGCGCCAGGTGCTGCTGGTCGCCAACGCGGTGCGCACCCTGATCGTGGTGGGCGTCGCCGTCCTGGTCGTGGTCGACGTCGGGCCGGCGCTGTACGTCGCGGTGCTGGCGGCGCTGTCGGTCAACCGCTTCTTCCTGGCGGGCCTGGGCGCGAGCCTGCCCCACGTCGTGCCGGACGACGAGCTGGTCATGGCCAACGCGGTCAGCCCCACCTGCGGCACGCTCGCGGCCATCGGCGGCGGGTTCCTCGGCTACGGCCTGCGGCAGCTGCTCGGCGTCGGCGACCGCACCGACGCGCTGGTGCTGCTGGTCGCCGCGGTGGCCTACGCGACGTCGGCGCTGCTGGCGACCCGGATGGCCCCGGGGCTGCTGGGGCCCGACCACCTGGTCGAGGCGCACCCGGCGTCAGGGGTCCACGCGCTGGTCGACGGCGCCCGGCACGTGCGCGAGCGGCGGCCGGCCTTCGACGCCCTGGCCGCGATCGGGCTGCACCGGTTCGCCTACGGCATCTCGTTCATCGCCACGATCCTGCTGTGCCGCAACCACTTCGCCGACCCGGCCGACGTCAGCTCGGGCTTCACTCTGCTGGCGCTGGTCTTCGCGGCGCTGGGCCTGGGGTTCGCCGTCGCAGCGATCATCACGCCCCTGGGCTCGACGCGGTGGGGGACGTCGGGGTGGGTGTGGCGCTGCTTCGTCGCCGCCGCCCTCACCGAGTTCGTCGTGGCCGTGACGATCAGCGTGCCCCTGCTGCTGGTGGCGGCCGTGGTGCTCGGCGCCGCGGCCCAGGGCTCGAAGATCTGCGTGGACGCGATCGTCCAGGCCTGCGTCGACGACGACTACCGCGGCCGGGTGTTCTCGTTCTACGACGTCGTCTTCAACCTCGCCTTCGTCGTCGCCGCGGCGACGGCGGCGCTCCTCGTGCCAGCCGACGGGTACTCGCGTCCGGTCTACGCCCTGATCGGCAGCCTGTACCTGCTGGCCGCCGTCGGGTACGCCCGAGCCGTGCGCGGGCACCCCGTCCAGGTGCACTGAGCGCTCAGGAGCGCGACTCGGGCTGCTCGGCCCACCACGCGCGCAGCGCGGCGACCGCGGCGTCGCGCTCGAGCGGCCCCTGCTCCAGGCGCACCTCGAGCAGGTGCCGGTACGCGCGGCCGACGACCGGGCCGGGCGCCAGACCCAGCTCGGCCATGATCGCCTCGCCGTCCAGGTCGGGCCGGATCGCGGCGAGCGACTCGGCCTCGCTGAGCGCGGCGATGCGCTGCTCGAGCTCGTCGTAGGACCGCGACAGACGGGCCGCCTTGCGCGCGTTGCGGGTGGTCGAGTCGCTGCGGGTCAGGCGGTGCAGGCGCGAGAGCAGCGGGCCGGCGTCGGTGACGTAGCGGCGGACGGCGGAGTCGGTCCACGCGCCGTCGCCGTACCCGTGGAACCGCAGGTGCAGCTCGACCAGCCGCGCCACGGCCTTGGTCGTCGCCGAGTCGAACCGCAGCGCCTTCATCCGCCGGGCGGCGAGCTTGGCGCCGACCATCTCGTGGTGGTGGAAGCTGACGCCCCCGGCGGGCTCGAACCGGCGGGTGGCCGGCTTGCCGACGTCGTGCAGCAGGGCCGCGAGGCGCAGCACCAGGTCGGGCCCCGGCACGTCGTCGCCCTCGAGCGCGATCGCCTGCTCGAGCACGGTGAGGGTGTGCTCGTAGACGTCCTTGTGCCGGTGGTGCTCGTCGCGCTCCAGGCGCAGCGCCGGCAGCTCGGGCAGCACCAGGTCGGCCAGCCCGGTGTCGACCAGCAGCGTGAGCCCCGCCCGCGGTCGCGGCGCGAGCAGCAGCTTCTCGATCTCGACCCGCACCCGCTCGGCCGAGACGATCGAGATCCGCGCGGCCATCTCGGTCATCGCGGCCTGCACCGCGGGGTCGACGCCGAACCCGAGCTGGGCGGCGAACCGCGCGGCCCGCATCATCCGCAGCGGGTCGTCGGTGAACGAGTCCTGCGGGGTGCCCGGCGTCCGCAGCAGCGACGACGCGAGGTCGCTCAGGCCGCCGTGCGGGTCGACCAGCTCGAGCCCGGGCAGCACCAGCGCCATCGCGTTGACGGTGAAGTCGCGCCGGCCCAGGTCGCCGACCAGGGTGTCGCCGTACACGACCTCGGGCTTGCGCGAGTCGGGGTCGTAGTCCTCGGTGCGGTACGTCGTGATCTCGAGGACGTCGTCACCGCGGCGGGCGCCGATCGTGCCGAACGCGCGGCCGAGGTCCCAGGTGGCGTCGGCCCAGCCCGCGAGCACGGCCTCGGTCTGCTCGGGGCGGGCGTCGGTGGCGAAGTCCAGGTCGGTGATCGCGCGGCGCAGCACCAGGTCGCGCACCGGCCCCCCGACCAGCGCCAGCTCGAACCCGGCGTCCGCGAACCGCTGCCCCAGAGCCACCGCGAGCGCCGGGACGGACTGCTCGGGGCGCTGGGACGGCGGGACCTCGGACACGAGGGTCCAGCGTAGGTGACAGGACAGGGGGTCACCGACGCGCTGGTTACAGTGACGGAGTGCACCATCCGAGCGATCGTCCCCGCCGGCGGCTGCCGTCGGTCGAGGAGACGTCCGCCGGCGGCGTGGTCGTCGACCGCGCGCAGGAGCCCGAGGCCGTCGCAGTCATCGCGCGGCGCAACCGGGCCGGGCGGGTCGAGTGGTGCCTGCCCAAGGGGCACGTCGAGGGCGCCGAGACGCTGGAGCAGACCGCGGTGCGCGAGGTGGCCGAGGAGACCGGCATCCGTGGCCGGGTGCTCGCGCCGCTCGGGACGATCGACTACTGGTTCTCGGTGCCCGACAAGCGGATCCACAAGGTCGTCCACCACTACCTGCTCGAGGCCGTCGGCGGCCGGCTCACCGTCGAGGACGACCCGGACGCCGAGGCGATCGACGTCGCGTGGGTGCCGTTCGCGCAGCTGGACGAGCGGCTGACCTTCCCCAACGAGCGCCGGATCGCCGACGCTGCCGCCGCGCACCTGCTGGGCCGGCCCGCGGACCTCACGTGACCCGTCCCGGCCGCCTGCTGGCCGCCGGGCTGCTGATGACGGCGCTGGTGGGCACTGCGCTGACGGGCACCGCGCCCCCGGCCGCGGCCGTCGTCGTCGACGACCAGCCCACCGCCACGATCGCGCTGACCTCGCTCGGCCCGGCCGTCGTCGACCCCGCGGCGACCCTGACCGCGACCGGGACGATCACCAACACCGGCTCCGTGCCGCTCGAGATCGTCACCGCCCGGCTGAGCCTGGTGCGCGACCAGCTCGGCACCCGCGCCGAGGTGGGCGCCTGGGACGACGGCACCGACCAGCGGACCGGCACCGTCGTCGGCTCCCCCCTCGACGTCCAGCCGCGCAGCATCGCCGTCGGCGCGAGCGCGCCCTTCACCCTGGCGGTGCCGGCGGGCGCCCTGGGCCTGGCCGGGCGCTCGTTCGGGGCCTACGGCCTGGCCGTCGAGGTGCGCGCCCAGGGCGAGCTGGGCCGCCAGCAGGTCGGCCGGCTGCGCACGACGGTGCAGTGGCAGCCCGGGCCGAAGCAGTACGCGGCGCAGCAGCTGGCCTGGCTGGTGCCGATCACGGGGGTGCCGGCGGGCGCGGACGGCGCCGACCCGACGCCGACCCAGCTGGCTGCCGCGGTGGGCCCGGGCTCGCGCCTGCGCCGCCTGCTCGACGCGGCCTCGGCCCCCGGTGTCGGATGGGCGGTCGACCCCGCGCTCCTGCAGACGCTCGGCTCGGCCACCAACCCGGCGCCTGCGGCACCCGCCCCCACCGCCACGCCCACCACGGGCCCGCCCGACGCCGCCGGCGCGGCGACGGTCGCGGCGTTCGTGGCCGACCTGCGCTCGGCCGCGGCGGGTCGGGTCGTCGTCGAGCTGCCGTACGGCGACCCCGACCTGGCCGCGGTCACCGCCGGTGGGCGGGCCGACCTGGTGCGGGCCGCCCAGGCGGCGGGCGCCGGCATCGTCGAGCAGGTGCTCGGGGTCACACCGGTGACCGGCGTGGCCTGGCCGGCGGACGGCTGGGCCGGCGACGCCACGCTCACCGGGCTGGCGCGCATCGGGGTGACCGACACGGTGCTGGACGCCCGCTCGCGCCGGCTGGTCGACGTCCTGCCGTACACCCCCGACGCCCGCACGGACCTCGCCCCCGGGCTGACCGGCTGGCTGGCCGACCCGGTGCTCGGGTCGCTCGCCGCCAGCCCGGCCCGCGGCGTCCTGCCGGTGCAGCGGGTGCTCGCCGAGACCGCGGCGGCCTTCAGCGAGCGCCCCGGCTTGACCCGGCGCACGCTCGTGGCCCTGCCCCGCGGCCTGGACCCCGACCCCGCGGCCTTCCGCGCCCTGGTGCAGGCGGTCGCGACCGCGCCCTGGGTCAGCGTGGTGCCGGCCACCGACCTGCGCCGCGACCCGCCCGGCAGCGGCAGCGACGGGTCGGCCGACCTGCCCCGGCTGGCCGCGCCGACGCCCGCCGCCGTCAGCCGGGCCCAGCTGTCGACCGCGCACGTCGCGGCGGTGCGCCGCACCCGCAGCGTCCTGTCGGCGCTCGGCGAGGTGGTCGCCGACCCGGCGGCCGTCACCTCGCCGCTGCAGCGCTCGACCCTGTCGCTGCTCTCGTGCTCGTGGCGCGGCCGTCCGGGCGACCTGACGCCCGCGCGCGGCGCCGTCGCGGCACGGGTGCGCGAGCTGGGTGACCACCTGCGGGTGCTGCCGAGCAGCGTCAACTTCCTCACCAGCTCGGGCCGGCTGCAGATCACGGTCATCAACGAGCTGCCCGAGGCGGTGTCGGGCCTGCGGCTGCGGCTGACGTCGACCAACCCGCGGCTGCGGGTCACCGGCGGCGACGTCACCACCCCCGACCTGGCACCCGGCACCCGCGCCCAGGTGCAGGTGCCCGTGCGGGCGCTGGGCAGCGGCATGGTGCGGCTGGACGCCCAGCTGGTCTCGCCGTCCGGGCGCCCGCTGGGTCGGCGCGAGCAGGTCAGCGTGCGGGCCCAGCCCACCGGCACCTGGGCGCTCGGCGTGGTCGGTGCGCTCGTGGGGCTGGTCCTGGTGGTGGGGCTGGTGCGCGCGCTGCGCCGTCCCCGCCGCCGGCTCGCGACCGGGGCCGGCGGGTGAGCGACCCGACCCTGCTGCGCTCGAGCGCGGTGATGGCCGCGGGCACCTTCGTCTCGCGGCTGCTGGGCTTCGTCCGGGCGATCGCGCTCACCGGCCTGCTCGGCGTCACCGCCGCCCTCGCCAACGACACCTTCGCGACCGCCAACACCGTGCCCAACCAGGTCTACAACCTGATCGCCGGTGGCCTGCTCAACGCCGTGCTGGTGCCCCAGATCACCCGCGCGTCGCGGCACGAGGACGGCGGCCAGGCGTTCCTGGACCGGCTGCTGACGGTGGCGCTGGTGGCGCTGGCCGCGGTGACCGTCCTGGTCGTGGCCTTCGCGCCGCTGGTGCCGGTCGTGCTCAACGACGGGTCGTGGGACGCCCCGACCCGGGCGCTCGCGGTGGCGTTCGCGTTCTGGTGCCTGCCGCAGGTGTTCTTCTACGGCCTCTACACCGTCCTCGGCCAGGTGCTCAACGCGCGCGGCCGCTTCGGCGCGTACATGTGGGCGCCGGTGCTCAACAACGTCGTGGCCATCGGCGGCATCGTCGCGATGTACGTCTGGATCGGGGGCTACGACCGGGTGTCGAACCCGCACCCGCCCTCGACCTGGACCCCCGGCCAGATCGCCCTGCTCGGCGGGACGGCGACCCTGGGCGTGGTGCTGCAGGCGCTGGTGCTGCTGGCGCCGCTGCGCTCGATCGGGTTCCGCTACCGGCCCCGGTTCGGCTGGCGCGGCGTCGGGCTGGGCAGCGCCGGGCGGGTCGCCGGCTGGACCTTCGCCGCCGCGCTCGTGGGCCAGCTCGCCTTCGTCGTCACCACCCGCTCGGTCACCGGCGCCAGCTCGGACGGCGGCCCCGGCCAGGGCGCGTACGGCAACGCCTACCTGCTGTTCGTGCTGCCGCACTCGCTGGTGACGGTGTCGCTGGTCACCGCGCTGTTCACCCGGATGAGCCGCTCGGCCGCCGACGGTGACACGCGGGCGGTGCGCCGCGACCTCTCGCTCGGGCTGCGACTGACCGGGGTCGCGACGGTCCTCGCCACCGCGGGACTGCTGGCCCTGGGCCCCGACCTGACCAGCACGCTGTTCGCCGCCAACTCGCTGGCCGAGTCGCGGGCCATCGGCTACGCCGTCATGGCGATGTCGCTCGGGCTGGTCGCGTTCAGCGCGCAGTACCTGTTCCAGCGCGCCTTCTACGCCTACTCCGACGCCCGCACCCCGTTCCTGGTGCAGCTGCCGGTGGCCGCGGTGATCGCCGGGGGCAGCTGGCTCAGCGCCCAGGCCCTGTCACCCCAGCACGTCGTGGTCGGCATCGGCCTGGGCATGGCCGCCGGCTACACCGTCGGGGCCCTGCTGTCGGCGGGGCTGCTGCGTCGCCGGCTCGCCGGGCTGGACGGCGCGCACGTCCTGCGCACGTACGTGCGGCTCGCGCTGGCCGGCGCCGGCGCCGGGCTGGTCGGCTGGGGCGTCTCGCTCGGGTCGCACGCGCTGCTCGCCGGCCGGGCGGCGTCCGTGCTGGCGCTGGTGGTCGGGGGCGCCGCCGTGCTGGTCGTGTTCGCCGCCCTGTGCCGGCGCCTGCACGTGCGCGAGCTGGACGAGGTGGCCGGCCCGCTGCTGCGCCGGCTGCCCGCGCGGCTGCGCCCTCAAGGTGGGGGTGGCCCGGGCCGATAAGCCCCCATGGCCAGCAGCAGGCACGGGCGGCAGGACCCGAGCGACCGCGGTGACATCGTCCTGGGCTGGCTGGTGCGGGTCGTCGCCCTGCTCGCCGTCGTCGGGGTGATGGCCTTCGACGTGCTGTCCGTGGGCTCCAGCCGCCTGTCGGTCGACGACCAGGCCACCACCGCCGCACGGGCCGCCGCCGACAGCTGGGCCGCCAGCCACGACCTGCAGGGGGCGTTCGACGCCGCGTGGCGCAGCGCCACCGAGGCCGACGCCACCAACGACGTCGACGCTGCGAGCTTCTCGGTCGACGCGGCCGGCGTCGCCCACGTGACGCTGCGCCGAGAGGCACCGACCTTCGTCATGCACCTGATCCCGCCGCTGCGCCGCCTGGCCGTCGTCCGCGCCGTCGGCGACAGCCGCCCCTCGACGACGTGAGCGCCCGCCGCACCCGGGCCGTCCTGCTCACCCTCACCACGCTGGCGCTGGTGGCCGGCCCGATCGCCCCCGCGCAGGCCGACCCCTCGCTGACCCAGGTGCAGGCGCGGGCCACCGCCCTGCGCCACCGCCTGGACGCCCTGGCGGTGCGGCAGGGCCTGGCGGTCGAGCAGTACGACGCAGCCGACGACGCGCTGGCGCAGGCCACCACCGCCGAGGTCCTCGCCACCACCGCCCTCGCCGACGCCCGCCGCGCCGCGCGCAGCCAGGGCCAGGTCGGCACCCGCCGGGTGCGGGCGCTGTACATGAGCGGGGGGCCGCTGGGCCTGACCGCGACCGTGCTGGACAGCACCAGCCTCACCGACGCCCTCTCGCGGTGGCAGGCGGTGACGACCATCGTCCGCGGCGACGTCGCCGACGAGGCGGCCGTCGGCGCCGACCTCAGCGCCGCCGACGCCCTGGCCCGCACGGTCGCGCGCTCGCGGGCCACCACCGTCGCGCGCCGGGTGGCCGCCGACCGCGCCGTCGCCGCCGTGCAGGCCTCGCTGACCGAGCAGTCGAGCCTGCTGGCCGCCGCGGACGCCGACGTCGTCGTCGCGGCCGAGCGGCAGCGCCGCGACGAGGAGGCCACCGCACTCGCGCAGGCCGTGCGCAGCGCCGACCGGCTCGGGATCCCCGCCACCACCGGCGGCGACGACGCCGGCAGCCGCCGCGACACCACCGGCCGGGCCGGTGACACCGGCCCGGCGCTGCCCGACGTCCCCGCACCCAGCGCCGCCGCCGGGGCCGCGATCGACGCGGCTCGCACCCGGCTCGGCCTGCCCTACGTCTGGGGGGCGACCGGCCCGGACTCCTTCGACTGCTCGGGCCTGACCGGCTGGGCCTACCGCCAGGCCGGCATCGCGCTGCCGCGCACCTCGCGCCAGCAGTACGCCGCGCTGCCGCACGTGCCGCTGGACCAGCTGGCCCCCGGCGACCTGGTCTTCTACGCCACCGACGTCAGCAACCCGGCGACGATCCACCACGTCGGCATGTACGTCGGCGCCGGGCTCTCGCTGTACGCGCCGCAGACCGGCAGCGTCGTCAAGATCGGCCCGGTCGGCTACGGCCGGATCATCGGCGCCGTCCGACCGGCCGCGCTGCGCTGACCGCCCCCGCCCGGCGTCCTACGATGGGCGGCGGCGCGGCCAGGGGGCCGCAGCCCTCGACGGCGCGCCGTGACGCGCCCGGCCGCAGGAGGGGTGGCGCTGGACGGGGTCGGACCAGGCAGCCTGCTGGGCGGGCGGTACGCGCTGCGCCTGCAGCTGGACGACGCCCCCACCGAGGCCACCTGGCAGGCGCACGACCGCACCCTGGAGCGCTCGGTGCTGGTGCGCGTCGTGCCCGCCGGCCACCCCTTCGCCGACGCCATGCTGGACGCCGCCCGGCGGGCCGGTGGCCTGGACGACCCTCGCCTGGTGCGGGTGCTCGACGTCGGCCGCGAGCAGGGCCTGGCGTTCGTCGTCACCGAGCTGGTCCCCGGGCGCACCCTGGCCGAGCGCCTGCGCGATGGTCCGCTGCCGGCCGAGGACGTCCGCACCCTGGTCGGCGAGGCGAGCCTGGCGCTCGAGAACGCCCGCCGGCGCGGCCTGCACCACCTGGCCCTGACCCCCGACGACGTCCACCAGCTCGACGACGACAGCGTCCGGGTCGCCGGGCTCGCGGTGAGCGCGGCACTGGCCGGACGCGACGGCGAAACCCTGGACGCCGACGCCGCCGGGGCCGACGACACGACGGCGCTGGTGGCCCTGGCGTACGCCGGGCTGACCGGGTGCTGGCCGCTGGCCAGCGACGCGGGTCTGCCCCGAGCGCCGCGGGTGTCCGGCGCGCCGGTCGCGCCGTCCCAGATCGTGGGCGGGGTGCCCGCCGACCTCGACACGCTGTGCGCGCAGACCTTCGCCGGCGCCGGGGCACCGGCCAGCCCCGGCGACCTCGCCGCCCAGATCACCCCCTGGGGCCGGGCCCGGCGCAGCACCCGCACCACCGGCGCGTTCCCGCACCCCCTTGCGCCCACCCGCCCAAGCACCTCCACCCCGCCCGCCACCCCGGCGCGCACGCAGGTCATCCCCGCTGTCCAGCCGCCCCCCGCCGCGGCCACCTCGGCGGGCGGCGACGACGCGACCGAGCAGGTCCGCACCCGCCCGGCCGTCGTGGTCCCCCGCCCTGACCTGCGCCCCGCCGTCCGCGCCGTCGCCGGGGCGGTCGCGGGCGCGGCGTCCGGCGTCCGGGCCGGGGCCGCCGCCGGCGTCGCCCGCGCGCGCCAGTCGCAGCTGCCCCGGCCGGCGTCCGCGCCCACGTCGTCGTCCGCGCCGGCGTCGGACACGCGGACCGACGGTCCCCCGCGGGGGTTCGGTGGCGGGTTGTTCGACCCCGACGGCGAGTCACCCGCGCCGCTGCTACCCCCGGCGCCGCTCACCCGCCCCCCGCAGGACCAGACGCGCACGGTGCTGGTGCTGGTGGCCGGCTTCGTCGCGGTGTTCCTGCTGCTCGGCTACTGCGGGCTGCGCGGCCTGGGCGACAACGCCTTCGTGAACGACCCCACCCCCAGCGCCCGGCCCAGCGCCACCGCGACCCCCACCCCGACACCGACCGCACCGGCGCCCACGCCCACGCCCACCGTCGCCGCGCCGACCCCGGTGCGGGTGGTGGCCGCCGCCGGTTTCGACCCGCAGGGCGACGGGTCGGAGAAGGACGCGCAGGCCGGCCGGGCCGTCGACGGCGACCCGGGCACCTCGTGGACCAGCGACACCTACCGCTCCCCGGCCTTCGGCGGCCTCAAGGACGGCGTGGGTCTGCGCCTGGACCTCGGTGCGCCCACCGCCGTCCACACCGTGCAGGTCACCGTCGACGGCGCCGGATCGACCGTCCAGCTGCGCACCGCCCCCGGTGACACGCTGGACGGCGCCGCCGTCCTGGCCGAGGCCACCGGCGCCACCGGCACGATCACCCTCACGCCCCGGGCTCCGGTCACCACCCGGTACCTGCTGCTGTGGTTCACCACCCCCGCCCCCAGCAGCGGCGGGTACCGCGCCGGAGTGGCCGAGGTCGCCATCTCGTGAGCAGCCTCCCGTGAGCGCACCCGACGACGGGGGGCACGGCGCACCCGTGGTCGCCGACGAGGACGGACCCCGCACCGACCACCAGCTGATCGCCGACCACGTCGCCGGTGACCCCACCGCGTTCGCCGAGCTCGTCACCCGGCACCGCGACCGGTTGTGGGCGGTCGCGGTGCGCACCCTGGGCGACCACGACGAGGCGAGCGACGCGCTGCAGGACGCCCTGGTCTCGGCCTTCCGAGGCGCCGCCGGGTTCCGCGGCGAGGCAGCGGTCACCACCTGGCTGCACCGGGTCGTGGTCAACGCCTGCCTGGACCGGCTGCGCCGACGGGCCGCGCGCCCCACGCTGCCGATGCCGGACGCCGAGCCCGCCGACCGCCGCGACGACCACCGGGCCACCGAGATCCGCCTCGACGTCCGGGCCGCCCTCGCCCGCCTGCCCGAGCACCAGCGCCAGGCCCTGGTGCTGGTCGACATGCACGGCCTGAGCGTGGCCGAGGCGGCGGCCGTGCTGCAGGTGGCCGAGGGCACGGTCAAGTCGCGGTGCTCCCGCGGTCGGGCGGCGCTGGCGCCGCTGCTGCGCCCGGTGGCCGGGGCAGGGAACCTCACCGCCGTCCGCGACGTCCCACCGTCGTCACCGCACCACCCACCCGCGTACCCGCGCCACGACGCCGAAGGCCCGCTCCCGTGACCCACCTGCCCCTCGACGAGCTCGGGGACGTCGACGCCGCAGCCCGCGACCCGCACGTCCTCACGTGCGAGCGGTGTCAGCGGGCCGTGGCCGAGCAGCGGTCGGTGCGCGACCTGCTCGCGGGGCTGCCGGCCCCCGCGGCCGCCCCGCCGGACGTCGTCCGCGCGCTCGAGGCGACCTTGCGCGGGCTCACCCCCGCCGACGTCGCCGCCGACGCGCCGGCGGCCGTCACCGTGGTGCCGCTGTCGTCGGCGTCCTCGCGGGGCGCGGCCCGCTGGCGTGAGCGCACCCCGGGCCTGCTGGCGGCAGCCGCCGCCGTGGTGCTGGCCGCCGGCCTGGGCGGGCTGATCCTGCGCGGCGGCGGCGGCACCGAGTCGACCACCGCGGCCGGGGCGAGCGCCGAGCTGCGCACGGGTGCGGCGCGCACCGCGCTCCCGCTGGCGGCCGTCGCCTCCGGCACCGCGTACACGCGGGCGCGGCTCACCACCCAGGTGCAGGCCCTGCTGTCCGGACGGTCCGTCACGAGGGGCGACGCCGCGCCGCGCGGCCTGCTCGACACCCCGGCCGGCCTGAGCGAATGCGCCCGGGCGCTGGGTGCCACCGGCGCCCCGCTGGCGGTCGACCTCGCGACGTTCGACGGCGCACCCGCCGCCATCTTCGTCCTGCCCGCCGCCGGCGGCGGGCGCGAGGTCTGGGTCGTCTCGCCGAGCTGCCGGCCGGGAGCCGACGGCACCCGGTACTTCACCCGCCTGCCCTGACCCCACGCCCTCGGCCCGCGCCACCCGTGGGGGAACAGCCCGGGCCTAGGATCGCTTGAACCAGGCGAAGACCGACGCACCCAACCGCACCGCAGAAGAGGGTCAGACGTGAGCGACGACGTCCGTGACGTGATCATCATCGGCTCCGGCCCGGCCGGCTACACCGCGGCCGTCTACGCAGCGCGCGCCAACCTGCGCCCGCTGGTCTTCGAGGGCTCGATCACCTTCGGTGGAGCCCTGATGAACACCACCGAGGTCGAGAACTACCCCGGGTTCCGCGACGGGATCATGGGCCCGGACCTGATGGAGTCCATGCGGGCCCAGGCCGAGCGCTTCGGCGCCGAGCTGGTCACGGACGACGTCACCGCCGTCGAGCTGACCGGTGACCTCAAGACGGTCACCACCGGCCGAGGCAGCACGCACACCGCCCGCTCGGTGATCCTGGCCACGGGGTCGGCGTACCGCGAGATCGGCCTGCCGAACGAGAAGCGGCTCTCGGGCCACGGCGTCTCGTGGTGCGCGACCTGCGACGGCTTCTTCTTCCGCGGCCAGGACGTCGTCGTCGTCGGCGGCGGTGACTCCGCCCTCGAGGAGGCCATGTTCCTCACCAAGTTCGCCGACTCGGTCACCCTGGTGCACCGCCGCGACTCGCTGCGGGCCTCCAAGGTCATGCAGGACCGCGTGTTCGCCAACCCCAAGATCACCGTCCGGTGGAACAGCGCGGTCGTCGACGTCCTGGGTGAGGACAAGGTCAGCGGCGTCCTGGTGCAGGACACCGTGACCGGCGCCCAGGAGCGGCTGGACGTCACCGGCCTGTTCGTCGCCATCGGCCACGACCCGCGGGTCGAGCTGCTCACCGGTCAGGTCGACCTGACCGACGTCGGGTTCATCGCCGTCCACGGCCGCAGCTCGCGCACCAACCTGCCGGGCGTCTTCGCCTGCGGTGACGTGGTCGACCACGAGTACATGCAGGCCGTGACCGCCGCCGGCTCGGGGTGCGTCGCCGCCCTGGACGCCGAACGCTACCTCGAGGCGCTGGCCGACGAGCCGCCGCTCGAGGCCGCCCTCGAGGCCGCCGAGATGGGCAGCCGCGTCGTCTGACCCGCACCCCCCTCACACCCCCTGACCTCCCCCGACCCCCGACGAGAGGACCCCACCGTGGGCACCCTGCTGAACACCACCGACGCGACCTTCGACACCGACGTCCTGGCGAGCGACAAGCCCGTCCTGGTCGACTTCTGGGCCACCTGGTGCGGCCCGTGCCGCGCGATGGCGCCGATCCTGGACGAGATCGCGACCGAGCACGGCGAGAAGCTGCAGGTCGTCAAGCTCGACACCGACGCCAACCCCGGCATCACCGCGCGGTACGGCATCACCAGCATCCCGACGATGAACGTCTACGTCGGCGGCGAGCTGGTCAAGTCGATCACCGGCGCCAAGCCCAAGCAGGTCCTGGTCAAGGAGCTCGCCGACTACCTGGGCTGAGCCCCCCGTCCGACAGGAGGTCCCGTGGCGACAGGTCCGACCCGTCGTCGCGGTGACTCCGGCCCCGAGGTGCGAGCGGTCTGTGATCGTCTGATCACCACGGGTGACCTGACGGAGGCGTCGGACGACTACACCGTCGACGTCGAGCGGGCCGTGCGCGCCTTCCAGCAGCGTCGCGGGCTGCTGGTCGACGGGATCGCAGGCCGGCAGACCCTGCGGGCCCTGGACGGTGCCCGCTGGCAGCTCGGTGACCGGATCCTGGTGCACACCCCCGGTCACCTGATGACCGGGGACGACGTCCACGCCCTGCAGCAGCGGCTGCTGGGCCTGGGGTTCTCGTGCGGGCGCGCGGACGCCGTGTTCGGTGCCCTCACCGACGCCGCCCTGCGCGAGCTGCAGCGCGGCGTCGGGCTGCGCGGGGACGGCATCGCCGGGCCCCGCACGCTGCGGGCCCTGGCACGGCTGTCCCGATCGGTCGGCGGCGGTGCGCCGCAGGCGCTGCGCGAGACCGACCGGCTGCGGGTCGCCGGCCCGAGCCTGGCCGGCCGGCTGGTCGTGCTCGACCCAGGGCACTCGAGCGCCGACCCCGGCGCGCGCGTCGGCGACCTCGTCGAGGCCGACCTGACCCTGGACCTCGCCCGCCGGATCGAGGGCCGACTGGTCGTGGCCGGTGTCCGGGTCGTGCTGACCCGAGGCCTGACCACCGACCCCGACCAGGAGGCACGCGCCGACCTGGCCAACACCCTGGACGCCGACCTGCTGCTCTCGCTGCACTGCGAGGCGCTGCCCGGCGCGCCCCAGGCGAACGGCGTGGCCAGCTACTTCTACGGGCACTCAGGAGCCGGCCCCTCGGCCTGGTCGGTCACCGGCGAGCGCCTCGCGACCCTGGTGCAGAGCGAGATCGTGGCCCGCACCGACCTGCTGGACTGCCGGGCCCACCCCCGCTCGTGGGACCTGCTGCGCAGCACCCAGATGCCCGCCGTCCGGGTCGAGGTGGGTCACCTCACCCACGCCGGGGACGCCCGGCGGCTGGCCGACCCGGCGTTTCGCGACACCGTGGCCGAGGCGATCGTGGTCGCGATCCAGCGTACCTACCTGCCGCGCGAGCAGGACGCGACGACCGGCACGCTGCGGATCGCCGACGTGCTGGCCCAGGCGCAGCGGCGCTGAGCCGGCACCGGCTCGACGTCAGCGGGTCGGCGGCGGCTCACCCCCGGGTGAGCACCGGCGCGCGCACCGACCCCAGCAGGCGCTCGAGCGCGTGCTCGACGTCCTCGCGCCAGGACAGCGCGGTGCGCAGGTCCAGCCGCAGCCGCGGGTGCACCAGGTGCGGGCGGACCGTCTTGAAGCCCACCGACAGCAGGTAGTCAGCAGGCAGCACGCACCCGGTCGTGACCATCGCCCGCTCCAGCGCCGACAGCGGCTCGCCGGGCGGGGCGTGCACGCCGTACGCCTCGATCGCCCGCACGCCGCGGCGGGTGAGGTCCTTGGCCACCCCCTGCAGCAGCATCCGGGCCAGGCCCACCCCGGCGAACTCCGGCAGCACCCGCCCGGTCATCAGCAGCACCGCGTCGGCGCTGACCGGGGCGGTCGGGAAGGCCACCGAGCGGGGCACCAGGTGCGGCGGCGCGTACATCAGGAAACCGGCGGGGCTGGTGTCGACGTAGGCGATCCGCCCGACCGACCCCCACTCCAGCAGCGCTGCCGAGACCCACGCCTCCTTCTCGAACGCGGTGTCGCCGTCGCGCTCGGCGCGGCCACCGGCGACCGGGTCGAGCTCCCAGAAGACGCACGCACGGCAGGGGGTCGGCAGGTCGTCCAGGCTGTCCAGGGTCAGTGGCGCGAGACGTCGGGCGATCACGACCCGTCCCGGGAGGGCAGGCGGTGCGGGGTGGGCGCCAGGTAGTGGCTGGCGTACGCCGTCGGCGGGCGGGGGCGCACCAGCCCTGCGAGGTACCCCCCGAGCGCCCCGGCCGCCGCGGCGACAAGCACCAGCAGCGCCGCCCGGCGCACCTGAGGTGACGTCATCGTGTTCTCCCCGTGCGGTGTGCGGAGCCCTGCGGGCGATCCTACGACGTGCCCGCCTCGTGGTCGACCCTCGTTGCCGCGACGTCGGCACCGGGCTCGAGCACGGCCAGGATCCGGTTCAGGTCCTCGACGCTGGCGAACTCGACGGTCAGGCGGCCCTTGCGCCGGCCCAGCGCGATGCTCACCCGGGTGTCCAGCCGGTCGGACAGGCGCGCCGCCACCTCGTCCATCCGCGGGTTGCGTCCACCGGCTCGCGGTCGCCGCACCCGCGCCGGCGCCTCGGGGTCACCGCCGAGGGCGACCAGCTCCTCGACCGAGCGCACCGACAACCCCTCGGCCACGATCCGCTGCGCGAGGCGCTCGATCGCCGCGACGTCGTCCAGGCCGAGCAGGGCCCGGGCGTGCCCGGCCGACAGGACGCCGGCCGCCACCCGCCGCTGCACCAGCGGGGGCAGCCGCAGCAACCGGATGGTGTTCGAGATCTGCGGCCGCGAGCGTCCGATCCGCGCGGCGAGCTGCTCGTGCGTGCAGCCGAAGTCCTCGAGCAGCTGGGCGTACGCGGCGCCCTCCTCCAGGGCGTTCAGCTGGCTGCGGTGCAGGTTCTCGAGCAGCGCGTCGCGCAGCAGGTCGTCGTCGGCCGTCTCGCGCACGATCGCGGGCACCGTCGCGAGCCCGGCGAGCTGGCTGGCCCGCCAGCGCCGCTCACCCATGATCAGCTCGTAGCCCGCGGTCCCGTCCGCAGGCTGCCCACCGGGGGCCGCGCGCACGACGACCGGCTGCAGGACGCCGATCTCGCGCACCGAGTGCGCCAGCTCGGCCAGGTCGTCCTCGTCGAAGACCTGCCGCGGCTGGCGGGGGTTGGGGGTGATCTGCTCGACCGGGATCTCGGCGAACCACGCGCCGGGAACGGGCACGAGCGCCGTTTCCCGTGAAACATCGCCCTCTGCGGCGTCGGCATCGGGCTGGGTGGGATCGCCTGCGCCGTCCGGCGCGGGGTCCTCGCCCGAGCCTTCGGCGTGGTCCGCCACCGCGACCGACTCGACGCTCGGCTCGGGCCCGGGGAAGAACACGTCCACCGGGCGGTCGTGGCGCCCCGAGCTCGGGGGGATCAGGGCGCCCAGACCGCGGCCGAGCCCCCGTCGCTTGTCACTCATGGTGCCTCGCTGTTCATCGGGAGTCGGCAGCAGACAGCGGCACGGGGGCGCGCAGGGCCAGCTCGCGCGCCGCCTCGAGGTAGGACAGGGCCCCGCTGGACCCCGGGTCGTAGGTCATCACCGTCTGCCCATGACTCGGAGCCTCCGAGATCCGCACCGAGCGCGGGATGCTCGTGCGCAGCACGAGGTCGGGGAAGTGCTCACGCACCTGGTCGGCGACGTCGGACGACAGCCGGGTGCGTCCGTCGTGCATCGTCAGCAGGATGGTCGAAACGTGCAGGGCCGGGTTCAGGTGCGCCCGCACCAGCTCGACGTTCTTCCACAGCTGGGAGACCCCCTCCAGCGCGTAGTACTCGCACTGGATCGGGATGAACACCTCGCGCGCGCTCACCAGCGCGTTGACGGTGAGCAGCCCGAGCGAGGGCGGGCAGTCGATCAGCACGTAGTCCAGCCGGGGCAGGCCCTGCTCGTCCCGCCAGCGCAGGTAGGTCTCCAGGGCCCGCAGCAACCGGGCCTCGCGGGCGACCATCGAGACCAGCTCGATCTCGGCGCCGGCCAGGTCGATGGTGGCCGGGGCGCACAGCAGGCCCTCGACGTCCGGGCAAGGTGCGACGACCTCGCTCATCGGCCGACCGTCGATCAGCACGTCGTAGATGCTCGGCACCTCGGCGTGGTGGTCGATCCCCAGTGCGGTCGAGGTGTTGCCCTGGGGGTCCAGGTCGAGCACCAGGACGAGCAGCCCGCTCTGGGCCAGCGCCGCCGCCAGGTTGACGGTCGTGGTGGTCTTGCCCACCCCGCCCTTCTGGTTGGCGATCGTCATCACCCGGGTGTGCGGCGGGGCCGGCAGCCGCTGGCCGTGCAGCGCGCGGCGACGGCGGGTGTCGTTCGCCAGCTCACGGGCCAGCGGGGTGTCGTCGTCCATCACCGGCGGGTCATCCATCACCGGCGCGTCCACGACCACCGGCGCCGGCTCGTGGACCGGTGTTTCACGGGAAACCACCGAGGCGGTGGTGGCCACCGGCCAGCCCAGACCGGCGGCGGAGGGCCCGGACGACGCGGCCGGCCATCCCAGCGCGCTGGTCGTGCTGCTCATCGGGTCCCCTGCCGTGGTCGGGTCCGCGAGTGGGACGGGGGGACGGACGGGCGGGCAGCCCCGACTCTAACCCGCACCACGGTGGTGGCCTCGTCGAGCAGCTGCGCGCCGAGCGTGAGCACCTCGGTCGAGACCCCGCCGGCGCGACGCACCCCGGCGGCGGTGGCGGTGACCTCCTGCTCGGCGGTGCGCCCCTTGACCGCGAGCAGCGCGCCGCCGGGCTCGAGCAACGGCAGGCCCCAGCGGGCGAGCCGGTCCAGCGGCGCGACCGCTCTGGCGGTGACCACGGGCGCAGCGAGCTCGCCCGCGACCTCCTCGGCCCGGGCGCGCCGCACCTGCACGGCGTCCAGACCCAGGTCGTCGACCACCAGGTCCAGCCACTCGACCCGACGCAGCAGCGGCTCGACCAGCACGACCCGCAGGTCAGGCCGGCACAGCGCCAGGGGCAGCCCGGGCAGCCCGGCGCCCGAGCCGACGTCCAGCACGAGCACGTCCGACGGCACCAGCTCGGCGACCACCGCGCAGTTCAGCACGTGCCGCTCCCACAGCCGGGGGATCTCGCGTGGGCCGATCAGCCCCCACTGCACCCCGGTGCTGGCCAGGTGCTCGACGTAGCGAACGGCCAGGTCGAGCCGCTCGCCGAACAGCTGCTCGGCGGCGGCGGGCACCGCGAGGTCGTGTTTCACGTGGAACGCACGCGGGTCGAGGTCACTCAGGCGGGCAGCACGACGACGCAGCGGTGCGGCTCGACGCCCTCGGACTCAGAGCGCAGGCCGGCCTCGGCGACGGCGTCGTGCACCACCTTGCGCTCGAACGGCGACATCGGCGGCAGGGTGAGCGGCGCACCTGAGGCGGTCACGTCCTCGACGGCCTTGCGGGCCTCGGCGACCAGCGCGAGCCGGCGCGCGGCACGGTGCCCGGCGACGTCCAGCATCAGCCTGGACCGCTCACCGGTGCTGGCCAGCACGGCGAGCCGGGTCAGCTCCTGCAGGGCCTCGAGCACCTCACCGTCACGACCCACCAGGCGCCGCGGCACCCGGCCCTCGTCGGAGTCCACGATCGCGACCGCCGCACGGTCACCGTCGATGTCGACGTCCAGGTCGCCGTCCAGGTCGGTCAGGTCGAGCAGCCGCTCGAGGTAGTCGGCGGCGATCTCTCCCTCGCGCTCCAGCCGGCTGGTCAGCGACGGCCGGTCGGTCGTCGACCCGGTGGCGGTCCGATCGGCCGGGTCGGGCGTGACCGCGGCCGGGTCGTCATCCCGGTCGGCCGCGGTGGCGGCAGGCGCGGCGCTGGTGGGGTTCTCGGTCATCGGTACCTCCGGGGACGTCGGCCTGGGGCCGGTCGCGCTCGGTGCGCGGTGGGTGGAGCACACAGCGGGGATGCGGGCCGGCTCGGCCCGCGGGTCACGCCGGCGGGGACGAGGGCGGGCCCGCCGGACGGGGGCCGCTCTTGCGGGCGGCCGGGCTCTGCCCGGTGCGCTTGACCGGCTGCGGCTTCACGACCGGCTTGGTCGTGCCCGCCGGGGTGGCGCCGGGCGTCGGCGGCTGGTCACCGGCGGCCGTCGATCCGGTGGCCGGCTTGGCCGCGGGCCCGGGGGTGCGCTTGCTGCGTGGCTGGCGCTTGGGCTGCTGGCGCGCCCGCGGCGCCTCGTCGACGACCTCGCCCACGATGGTGTCCGTCGTGGCGTCGCCGCCCTTGCCCTTGCGGCGACGGCGGTCCTCGAGGGCCTTCTCGGCGAGCGAGCCGGGCGCCGGCATCCGGCGGATGACGTAGAACTGCTGCCCCATCGACCAGGCGTTGGTGGTCAGCCAGTACAGCAGCACGCCGATCGGGAAGTTGACCCCCGACACCGCGAACACCAGCGGCAGCACGTACAGCAGGATCTTCTGCTGCTGGGCGAAGGGGTTGTCCAGCGCCGAGGCCGGCATGTTCTTCATCATCAGCTGGCGCTGGGTGGTGAAGGTGGTGGCCGACATCAAGACGATCAGGACGACGGTGATGATCTGCACCGTGAGGTTGCCGTCCGCCTTGAGGAAGGTCGACGACAGCGGGGCGCCGAACAGCGTCGAGCCGTCAGCCTGGACGGCGAGCTGCGGGGTGAGCGGCCCGATGCCCGTCTGCTTCTGGATCTTGTCGTTCAGCACGCGGAACAGCGCGAAGAAGATCGGCGCCTGCAGCAGGATCGGCAGGCACGAGGCGAACGGGTTGGTGCCCGTCTCCTTGTACAGCGCCATGGTCTCCTGCGTCATGGCCTGACGGCTCTCAGGGTCCTTCTTGTCCTTGTACTTGGCCTGGATCTTCTTCATCTCGGGCTGGATCAGCTGCAGCCCGCGCGAGGCCTTGATCTGCTTGACGAACAGCGGGATCAGGATGATCCGGATCACCACGACCAGGCCGATGATCGACAGCGACCAGGTCCAGCCGGACGCAGCCGGCAGACCCAGCGCCGACAGGGCCGTGTGGAACTGCACCATGATGAAGGCCACGGCGTACTCGAGCGGGTACAGGACGGTGTTCAGCATGGGGTGCGTTCCTCGCTGGGGCTCAGGTGGTCGTGTGAGCCGTGGTCGGGCTCGGTGGGCGACGAGCGGCCCCTGCCGGTAGGGACGTGGTCGACGCCCCCAGGGTTCCACGGATGACACCTGGCCAGGCGCCGGACCGCCAGCCAGCTGCCGCGCAGCGCCCCGTGCGCCTGCAGCGCCTGCACGGCGTAGGCCGAGCACGAGGGGTAGAACCGACAGCGCGGGCCGAGCAGCGGTGAGACCGCCACCTGGTAGCCGCGCACCAGCAGCAGCAGCACGCGGGTCACGGCGTCACCCGGCGCGGGGCGAGCAGCCGGGCCAGGGCCCGGTCGAGGTCCGCGGCCAGGTCGGCCGACGACGCGTCCGCCGCGGCAGGACCCGCTCGCAGCACCACCAGTGCTCCGGCCGGCAGCGCGCGAACCCGGGCCGACGCCACGGCGCGCAGCCGTCGCTTCACCCGGGTGCGGACGACCGCCGGGCCCACGGTCTTGCCGACGACCAGCCCGACCCGGGCCGGGGCAGGTGCCTCGGTCGGCTCGGTCGGCACCATCAGGTGGACGGCGAGCCGGGTGCTGCCGGCACGGCGGCCTCGACGGACGGCGAGGGTGAAGTCAGCCGGTCGCCGAAGCCGGTGCGGGGCGGGCAGCACGCCCGCACCCTCAGGCCGACAGCTCGGCGCGGCCCTTGCGGCGACGCGCACCGAGGATGGCCCGACCGGCGCGGGTGCGCATGCGCAGGCGGAAGCCGTGCGTCTTGGCCCGACGTCGGTTGTTCGGCTGGAAGGTGCGCTTGCTCACTCGGGTCTCCTGGATCGGTTCGAGCCCCACCCGCTGACACGAGCCGGCCACCATCGGACGCCGACGAGGACTCGGGACGAGCGCTCGCGGGCATGCCACAGCGGCCACCACAGGTGGGAACCACCCCACGGTACGGCCGGTGCTGACGGGGGTCAAACCGCGGTCAGCCGATCCGGCAGCCGGCGCAACCCACCACCTTCTCGCGTCCCAGGCTCGGGACCGCGCGGACACGCCGACGCGCTGCCCACGACCCGGCCGGGTCGTGTAGCGTCGCCCCCCATCCCGTCTGGACCCCTCGACACAGTTGTCCACAGTCTGTGGACGATCATGTGGATGATCGGCGTACGGTGAGCGGCTCCGGGCGACCTGCGGGGAGTGCGGACGGGGACCGTCGAGCAGACCACGAGGAGCAGCGTGCCGGACAGCGAGCTGGACTTCGCCGCGATCTGGCAGGCCACCCTCGGCACCTTGACCGACGCGGGTCTGACTGCGCAGCAGAAGGCGTTCCTGCGTCTGGCCCGCTTCGTGGGTCTGATCGACTCGACCGCCCTGCTCGCGGTGCCCAACGAGTACACCAAGGAGATCCTCGAGCAGCGGCTGCTCGCGCAGGTCAGCGACGCCCTGGGTTCCGAGCTGCACCGCGAGGTGCGCCTGGCGGTCACCGTCGACCCGGCCCTCGCGGGCAACGACAGCGAGGCCGCCGTCGAGGGGGCCGGTGGTGCCAGCGCCGACGACTCCGCGCCGACCCCCGTGCCCGGTGACGAGGGACCGCGCAGCGATCGCGTGAGCGAGCCCGGTGAGCCCGGCGGGCGCAGCGAGCCCTCCTGGCACGACGGCACCGGTCAGAACGGGTCCGCGACGCGGCCGCGCGGTCCGGTCGAGCCCTCGCGGCTGAACCCTAAGTACACCTTCGACACCTTCGTCATCGGCTCGAGCAACCGGTTCGCCCACGCCGCGGCCGTCGCCGTCGCCGAGGCGCCGGCCAAGGCGTACAACCCGCTGTTCGTCTACGGCGAGTCCGGGCTGGGCAAGACCCACCTGCTGCACGCGATCGGGCACTACGCCCGCAACCTCTACCCCGGGGTGCGGGTCCGGTACGTGAACTCCGAGGAGTTCACCAACGACTTCATCAACTCGATCCGCGACGACAAGGCGCAGAACTTCCAGCGCCGGCACCGCGACGTCGACATCCTGATGATCGACGACATCCAGTTCCTGCAGGGCAAGGTGCAGACGCAGGAGGAGTTCTTCCACACCTTCAACACGCTGCACAACGCGAACAAGCAGGTGGTCATCACCTCGGACCTGCCGCCCAAGCAGCTGGCCGGGTTCGAGGAGCGGATGCGCAGCCGGTTCGAGTGGGGCCTGCTCACCGACGTCCAGCCGCCGGACCTCGAGACGCGGATCGCCATCCTGCGCAAGAAGGCGATCCAGGAGCGGATGACCGCCCCGGACGACGTGATGGAGTACATCGCCAGCCGGATCTCGACCAACATCCGCGAGCTCGAGGGCGCCTTGATCCGGGTGACCGCGTTCGCCAGCCTGAACCGCCAGCTGGTCGACCTGCCGCTGGCCACGATCGTGCTCAAGGACCTGATCCCCAACGAGCACGGGCCCAAGATCACCGCCGCGATCATCATCGGGCAGACCGCCGGGTACTTCGGGCTGACGATCGACGACCTGTGCGGCGCCTCGCGCTCGCGGGTGCTCGTCAACGCCCGGCAGATCGCCATGTACCTGTGCCGCGAGCTCACCGACCTGTCGCTGCCCAAGATCGGGCAGCAGTTCGGCGGCCGCGACCACACCACCGTCATGCACGCCGAGCGCAAGATCCGTCAGCTGATGGCCGAGCGCCGCAGCATCTTCAACCAGGTCACCGAGCTGACCAACCGGATCAAGCAGCAGAGTCGGTGACCCCGCCGCGATTGACGGCACGGTCGTCGACCCGCTATGGCGCTCCACACCTTGGGGACAACCCTGTGGACGACCGTGGACGACCGGCGCGCGGCGGTGCCCGGGCGCCGTCGGTCCACAGATGCGGTCGCGGCGCGGCCGGCTCGCCCACAGCCGGTCCACACGCCACCGGCCCGCTGACCAGGGCCGATGGCGCTCGTCCCCAGGGTGCACAGGACCGATGACGATGACGAGTACCTCCATGGCAGCGATCTCCCGCGAACGACACGAGACGCCGGTCTGTGGATACCGTCCCGGGGGCGCACCCTGCTGGTTCCACGGACCTGCGCTGACGACTAGGGTCGTCGGACGGCCCTCGCGCCCGTGGCGGGACGACCCGCCTGCAGCACCCACGCGTCCGACGTCAGAGAGGTCCGGTGGCCGGTGAAGTTCCGCGTTGAGCGTGACGTCCTCGCCGAGGCGGTGACCTGGGCCGCCCGCGGGCTGCCCACGCGCCCGCCCGTGCCCGTGCTGGCAGGGGTGCTCCTGGAGGCCGACGGCGCCGGCACGCTGACCCTGTCGGCGTTCGACTACGAGGTCAGCGCCCGGGTCAGCGTCGCCGCGGACGTCGGCGAGGGCGGGACCGTCCTGGTGTCGGGCCGCCTGCTGGCCGACATCTCGCGCAACCTGCCGGCCAAGCCGGTCGACGTCCTGACCGACGGCGCCAAGGTGACCGTCACGTGCGGGGCCTCGCGATTCACCCTGCTGACGATGCCGGTGCAGGACTACCCCGCGCTGCCCGCGATGCCGCAGGCCGCGGGCACGGTGGCGGGTGACGTGTTCACCCTCGCCGTCGCCCAGGTGACCACCGCGGCCGGCCGCGACGACACGCTGCCGATCCTGACCGGCGTCCGGGTCGAGATCGAGGGCTCGACGATCACCCTGCTGGCCACCGACCGGTACCGGCTGGCGATGCGCACCCTCACGTGGAACCCCGACGCCACCGACGCCTCGGCCGTGGCCCTGGTGCCCGCCCGCACGCTCAGCGACACCGCCCGGGCGCTCGGGGCCAGCGCCGACGTCCAGATCGCGCTGGGTCGCACTGGCGGTGGCGAGGGGCTGATCGGCTTCGAGGCCGGCCAGCGGCGCACCACCTCGCGGCTGCTGGACGGTGAGTACCCCAAGGTCACCTCGATCTTCCCGACCACCACCGACACCGCCGCCGTGCTGACGACGGCCTCGCTGGTCGAGGCGGTCAAGCGGGTGGCGCTGGTCGCCGAGCGCAACACCCCCGTGCGGCTGAAGTTCACCGACGGGCAGCTGACGATCGAGGCCGGCCAGGGTGAGGACGCGCAGGCCAGCGAGGCGATCGAGGCGAGCCTGACCGGCGCCGACATCGAGATCGCGTTCAACCCGCAGTACCTGCTGGACGGCCTGGGCGCCCTGCACCAGCCGTGGGCCAAGTTCGCCTTCACCCAGGCCACCAAGCCGGCGCTGCTCACCGGCCAGGCGGACGCCGACGCCGCCACCGACGACAGCTTCCGCTACGTGCTCATGCCGGTGCGACTCGCCGGCTGAGCGGACAAGGACTCGCCATGCACCTCGGACTCATCGGGCTGGGCAAGATGGGCGGCAACATGCGCGAGCGCCTGCGCGCAGCCGGGCACGAGGTCGTGGGCTACGACCGCAACCGCGAGATCAGCGACGCGGACTCGCTCGCGGCGATGGTGCAGGCGCTGCCGGCCCCGCGGCTGGTCTGGGTGATGGTGCCCGCCGGTGAGGCCACGCGGTCCACCGTCGCCGAGCTCGCCGACCTGCTCGAGCCCGGCGACCTGGTCATCGACGGGGGCAACTCGCGGTGGACCGACGACACGGTGAACGCCACGACGCTGGACGCCCACGGGGTGCGCTACCTGGACTGCGGCGTCTCGGGTGGGGTGTGGGGCAAGGACAACGGGTACGGGTTGATGGTCGGCGGCGACGCCTCCGACGTCGCGCGAGCGATGCCGGTCTTCGACGCGCTGCGCCCCGAGGGCCCGCGCGACGAGGGCTTCGTCCACGCCGGCGCGGTCGGGGCCGGGCACTACACCAAGATGGTGCACAACGGCATCGAGTACGGGTTGATGCAGGCGTACGCCGAGGGGTACGAGCTGCTGGCGGCCAAGGACCTGGTCACCGACGTCCACGGCGCGTTCAAGGCCTGGACCCGCGGCACGGTCGTCCGCTCGTGGCTGCTCGACCTGCTGGTCAAGGCGCTCGAGGAGGACCCGGGGCTGGCCGAGATCAGCGGGTATACGCAGGACTCCGGCGAGGGCCGGTGGACCGTCGAGGAGGGGATCGCCAACGCCGTCCCGATGCCGGTGATCGCCAGCGCGCTGTTCGCCAGGTTCGCGTCGCGGCAGACCGAGTCCCCCGCCATGCAGGCCGTCTCGGCGCTGCGCAACCAGTTCGGCGGGCACGCCACCAAGGCCGCCGAGGCGGTCGACGCCGGGCCGTCGTCCGGCACCGGCTCGACCAGCTGACCGCTCACCCGTGCACGTCGCGCACCTGTCGCTGACCGACTTCCGCAGCTACGCCGCGGTCGAGCTGGCGCTGGAGCCCGGCGTGTCGGCCCTGGTCGGGCCCAACGG
>JBBQGB010000045.1:0-27292 GCA_038322575.1 Actinomycetales bacterium | reverse complement strand
GTGAACGTGGTGGTCTCCGATGAGGTCCTGCTCGGCGACGGTGGAACTTCTGAAGCTGCAGACGGCACCGCGCTCGTGCAGGGGTACGGGGTGGTGCCCGCGAGCCTGGCCCGGCAGGTCGCCGGCGCCGGCCTCGACGCCGCGGTCCAGCTCCGCCGGTTATACGCGACCCCGGCCACCGGGGCGCTGGTCGCGATGGACTCCAAAGCCCGGTGTTTCCCACCGGCGCTGGCTGAGTTCATCCGGCTACGCGATCGGACCTGCCGCACCCCCTGGTGCGACGCACCGGTCCGTCACATCGACCACGTCCGAGCGCACGCCGACGGCGGCCCGACGTCCGCCGGCAACGCCCAGGGACTGTGCGAGGCCTGCAACCACGCCAAAGCAGCCCCCGGCTGGTCAGCAACCACCACCGGGAGCGAGAAGCCCGCGCACACCGTCACGCTGACGACGCCGACCGGCGCGACCTACGACTCCACCGCACCACCGACACCATGGCCGATGCCCCGACACCATCCCGCGCGCAATCGCATCGACGCTGCTCTCGAGCTGGCGCTGGAGGTCCTGCTGAACCAGGCGGCCTGACCAGTCAGCCCTACGACGCCGTGGCGCCAACACATGTAGGCCATCAAGTGGCTCAGCCGGCACCATCGGTTCGACCGGCTTCTCATTGTCGCGGCGCTGGTCAGGCGCGGCGCTGGTCAGGCGCGGCCTGGTCAGGCGCGGCCTGGGCACGCGATGCTGGGCCCATGACGGAGCGCAACGTCCTGGGTGGCGAGCTGGAGGTCTGCGGCACAGCGCCGATGACTGGATTCTTCCGCGACGGCTGCTGCAGCTCGGGCCCGCAGGACCTCGGCCGGCACACCATCTGCGCGGTCGTGACGGCCGAGTTCCTGGACCACCAGCGCGGGATCGGCAACGACCTTTCGACGCCGCGCCCCGAGTACGGCTTCCCGGGACTGGTGCCGGGCGACCGCTGGTGCGTGACGGCCCTGAACTGGGCGTGGGCGCACCGGGACGGCTCCGCGGCCCACGTGGTTCTGGCCGCGACGAACGAGAGCGTGCTGCAGGTGGTGCCGCTGTCGGCCCTGCAGGAGCACGCCGTCGACGTCCCCGCCGACCCGAGCTCGCTCGCGCCCTAGACGTCAGCGGCCCGCGGCGGGTGCCAGTCCCGCGGCGAGGCGCGTGACGACCCGCTCGAGCCGGTCGGGCGCGGTCGCCAGGTTGACCCGCACGTGCCCCTCGCCCCCGGGCCCGAACGTGCGTCCGTCGTTGACCATGACTCGGCCGCGGGCCAGGGCGGCGCCGGCGGGGTCGTCGCCCCCGTACGCGCGGGCGTCGAGCCAGGCCAGGTAGGTCGCCTCGAGCCGGCGGTGCCGGGCCAGCGGCAGGTGCGCGGCCACCAGGTCGGCGAACAGCGCGCGGTTCTCGTCCAGTCGGCGCACGAAGGCGTTCAGCCAGGGCCGACCGTCGCGGTAGGCCGCGACGTTGGCCACGACCCCCAGCGGTGACAGCCCGTGGTTGGCGACGTGCGGGATGCCCCGAAGGGCAGCGGCGTCGGCGGCCGACCCCGCCACCAGCTGCGCGCACTTCAGGCCCGGCACGTTCCACGCCTTGCTCGCCGAGATCACCGTGGTCACGTGCTCGGCGGTGCCGGGCAGGCCGGCGTACGGCACGTGCGTCGCACCGGGCAGCACCAGGGGCGCGTGGATGTCGTCGCTGACGACGCGCGCGCCGTGCCGCACCACGACGTCGCGCAGGCCCTCGAGCTCGCCGCGGGTGAACGCGCGACCCCACGGGTTGTGCGGGTTGCACAGCAGCAGCGTCGCGTCCCCCACCGCGAGCGCGGCGCCGATCCGGTCGAGGTCCAGGACGGCGTGCTCGGCGCCCGGATCGAGCGGCACGGTCACCAGCTCGCGACCGGCCAGTGGGACGACGTCCAGGAAGGGCGGGTAGGACGGCGTGGGCACCACGACAGGACCGTTGCCGCACAACGTCTTCAGCGAAATGAGCACCCCAGCCATGACGTCACCGACCAGGACGACGTGGGCCGGGTCGATCGTCCAGTCCCAGGCGTCGTGGGCGTACGCGGCCAGGGCCTCGGGCAGCGGTGTGGCGTGGTCGAGCGGGGGGTAGCCGAAGTCGCCGCGCTCGACGGCCTGGTGCAGCGCCGCGGTGACGACCGGTGCGGTCGCCAGGTCGGTCTCGGCCACCCAGGCGGCCAGCACGTCGTCGTCCGGCAGGCTCCACTTGATGCCACCGCGTCGGCGCAGCTCGTCGTCGCTCAGGTCGACCAGGACGTCGGTCGCGGGTGCCGTCATGCCCCTGATGCTGTCAAACGCCGGTGGGCGCCCTCAGAGCCGGCCGGCGGTCACCGTGTCGGCGGCCAGCCGCTGGCTGAGGTAGATGGGCACCACCGACAGCAGCACCAGCACCGCCGCCACGACGTTGACGACGGGGGCCTGGTTGGGGCGCGAGAGGTTCTGGAAGATCCAGATCGGCAGCGTGGTGACACCCGGCGGCGCGGTGAACAGCGTGACGACGATCTCGTCGAACGACAGGCCGAACGCGAGCAGGGCGCCGGCGAGCAGGGCGCCGCGCAGCAGCGGGAAGGTGACCAGGCGGAACGTGGTGAAGCCGTCGGCCCCCAGGTCGGCCGAGGCCTCCTCGGCGGTGGTGCCGGTGCGGCGCAGCCGGGCGATCACGTTGTTGTAGACCACCACCATGCAGAACGTGGCGTGCGAGACCGCCACCGTCCAGATCGACAGCTCGACGCCCAGGAAGGTCTGGAAGGCCGTGCGCAGCGCGAGTGCGGTGACGATGCCCGGCAGCGCGATCGGCAGGACCACCAGCACGGACACGCTCTGGCGGCCGAAGAACGTGTAGCGGGCCAGGGCGAACGCCAGCAGCGTGCCGAGGACGACGGCGGTGACGGTGGCCACCAGGCCGACCTCGACCGAGGTGACGACGGCCTCGCGCACCCCGGTGTTGCCGGCGACCTCGCGCCACCAGCGGGTCGTCAGGCTGCGCGGCGGCCAGGCGAAGACCTGGCTGGCGTTGAACGAGTTGACCACCACGATCAGCAGGGGCAGGTAGATGAAGGCCAGGCCCAGGCCCATCGCCGCGGCGAGGACGGTCCGGGCGCGGCGGCTCAGCAGCACAGTCGACCCCTCACAGGTTGTCCAGGGCGCCGGTGCGCCGGACGACGGCCAGGTAGACCACCGTGATCAGCACCGGGACGATGGCGATCGCGGCGGCGAACGGCAGGTTCGCCGCGTAGTTCTGGAACACGATGTTGGCGAGCAGCTGCGCCTTGCCGCCGACGATCTGCACCGTGATGTAGTCGCCGAGGCTGAGCGAGAACGTGAACACCGACCCGGCCACGATCGAGGGGTAGACCAGCGGGAGCACGACGTCGCGGAAGGTGCGCCACGGGCCGGCGCCGAGGTCGGCCGAGGCGTCGACCAGCGAGTCGGGCAGGCGCTCGAGCCCGGCGAAGACCGGGAGCACCATGTACGGCAGCCACAGGTAGGTCAGCGTGAGCACCACCGCCGTCAGGCCGTACCCGGGCCCGTCGACGCCCAGCGGCCGCAGCACCCAGGCGATCACCCCGCTGCGCGGCTGCACCATCGCCTGCCAGGCGTAGACCTTCACCAGGTACGACGCCCACAGCGGGGTCAGCACCAGGGCGACGAGCAGGCCGCGCGACCGGGCGGGGGCCACCTTGGCCATGAAGAACGCCATGGGGATCGCGATGACGGTGCACAGCGCGGTGACCGCCGCGGCCACACCCACCGTGCGCGCGGCGGCCCGCAGGTACGCCGGGTCCCTCACCACGTCGCGCACGTTGCCGAGCGTGAGGGTGCGCGTCACGGCGTTGGTGAACTCGTCCACCGAGAAGAACGCCGTCGTCAGCAGGGCCAGCAGCGCGGCGAGGTAGACCAGGGTCAGCCAGATCGCCGGCGGCGCGAGGAGTGCGGCCAGGCGCACCCGGGGCCGGCCGGACAACCACGCCGAGAGCCGACGTCCGGCCGGGACGTCGGGTGGGGCCGACGTCCCGGCGGTGGGCAGCGCGGTCATGAGCGCAGGCTGCTCCAGGCCTTGCTCCACTCGGAGTAGGGCAGGCACTTCACGTCGGTGCGCCCGTCGAGGCAGTCGCTCTGCGGGGTGCTCCAGAACCACAGCTTGGAGAAGTACGCCTCGTCCTGCGCGTGGTAGGTGTCGCAGTGGGTCTTGTCGGTGGTCAGCGCGCACGCCTTGGGGTTGGCCGGCGCCTCACCGAACCACTCGGCGATCTGGGCCTGGACGTCGGGCTTGGTCTCCCAGTTCATCCACAGGTAGGCGCAGTTGGGGTGCGGGCTCTTGGCGTCGACCATCCAGGTGTCGGCCCAGCCGGTCGCCCCCTCCTTGGGCAGCACGGACTCGACCGGCGCCTTGTCGGCCTTGGCGAGGTTGACGATGATCTGCCAGGTCGAGCCCACCACGGTGGTGCCGGACTCCAGCGCCTTCTGGGCGTCGGTGTAGGCGGCCCAGTACGAGCCGACGGCCGGCTTCTGCTGCTGAAGCAAGGCGATCGCGGCGTCGAACTGCTTCTGGTCCAGCGCGTAGGGGTTCTTGATCGCCAGCTCGGGCTTGGTGCTCATCAGGTACACCGCTGCCGCGCCGATGCCGTCGACCGGCGAGTCGTAGTTGGTGATCGACCCCTTGTACGGCGAGGCCGAGTCCCACACGACGCTCCACGAGTCGGGAGCCGGCTTCACCTTGTCGGTGCGGTAGGCCATCAGCTGCGCCCCCCAGCCGTGCGGCATGCCGTAGGCGACCGAGTCGACCGAGTTCCACTTCTGGTCCTTCTCGAACGCCGGGACGTCGGCGTAGTTGGTGAGCAGGGCCGTGTTCACGGGCGCGACCTTGCCGGCGTAGATCATCCGCAGCGAGGAGTCACCCGAGGCCGAGACGACGTCGAAGGTGCCGCTGCCCATCTTCTCGAACATCTCGTCCGAGGTGTTCGCCACCTGCACCTTGGCCTGGCACCCGGTCTCCTTCTCGAACGGGGTCACCCAGTCGACGGTCTTGTCGGTCGTGCCGTCCTCGGCGTAGCCGGCCCAGGCCAGGATGTTGACCGCACCCTCACCGGCGCCGAGCGACCCGAGAGCCTTCAGCGACGGCGGTTTGGCCCGACCGCCCCCGGCGGACGGCGTGGTCCCGCCGCCCGAGGTGGTCCCGCACGCCGAGGCGAGCAGCGCCAGTCCGGCGGCGGCGGTGGCGACCTTGAGGTGCGCGGTGCGGAGCATGACCTTCTCCTTCGGTGGGTGGTGCATCTCAGTGGGCGGTCGGTGCGGTGGTCGGGTCGGCGACCTGCACCTCGTGCCGGGGGTCCCAGTGCAGCCGGACGCGGCGCCCGCGGTAGGCGTCGACGTCGCTGGAGGACGTCTGCACGTTCTGCTGCAAGGCGACCAGGCTCGCGCCGACGTCCAGGTCGACCACGAAGCGGGTGGCCGACCCGACGTAGACCACCTCGCGGACGACCCCGGCCGCGGACCGGTCGCGGGCCGCGGCCCCGGGCTCGTCGTCCAGCTCGAGCTGGATCTTCTCCGGCCGCACCGACCAGGTGCCCGAGCGGCCGAGCACCTGCTCGGCCGCCGCGCCCGACAGCAGGTTCGAGGTGCCGACGAAGCCGGCGACGAAGGGGGTCGCGGGCCGCTCGTACACGTCGGCGGCCGACCCGAGCTGCTCGATCCGGCCCCCGTCGAAGACCGCGATGCGGTCCGACATGGTCAGGGCCTCCTCCTGGTCGTGGGTCACGAAGACGAACGTGATGCCCACCTGCCGCTGGATCGCCTTGAGCTCGACCTGCATCTGCTCGCGCAGCTTTAGGTCCAGCGCCCCCAGCGGCTCGTCCAGCAGCAGCACCCGGGGACGGTTGACCAGCGCCCGCGCCAGCGCGACCCGCTGCCGCTGCCCGCCGGACAGCTGGGCCGGACGCCGGTCGCCGAGGTGACCGAGCCGGACGCCGTCCAGGGCCTCCTGGGTGCGGCTGGCCCGCTCGGCGCGCCCGACCTTGCGCACCCGCAGCCCGTACCCGACGTTGTCGGCCACGCTCATGTGCGGGAACAGGGCGTAGTCCTGGAAGACCGTGTTGACGTCGCGCTCGAACGGCGCGCGGCGCGTGACGTCCACCCCGCCGAGCTCGATCGTCCCCGCGCTGGCCAGCTCGAAGCCGGCGATCAGCCGCAGCACCGTCGTCTTGCCCGACCCCGAGGGCCCGAGCAGCGTCAGGAACTCGCCGTCGCGCACGTCCAGGTCGACCCCGGCCACCGCGTCGACGGCGTGGGCGCCGGTGCCGAACCGCTTGCGCAGACCGCGCAGCCGGACGGCGGGGCGCGCCGCGTCGGCGTCCAGCAGGGGCTGCGTGCTCACGGTCGCACCGTACAAGGGTGCGACCGGCGGGGGGGCCGATCAGCTGCGGATTCCATCGCATCGTTACCGGTTCGGTGCCCATCTGGGCCCTGTGCGCCGGTTCGACCGCGCTCCCCGACGCTCTCGGCGGGGCCGCGCAGCGGACGTACGATTCGGGCGTGGCAGACGTCGGGGATGACCTGGACCGGGTGGGACGTGCCGAGGCGCAGACCAGGGTGGCCTTCGGTGGTCGATGGGCGCGGGTCGGCGGCGCCACCTGCGTGCGGTTCGACCTGCCCCACCCCTGGGCCACCCAGGCCTGCTTCACAGGCCAGGCCAGCCCCCCGACGTCCGAGCAGCTGACGGCGGCGCTCGACTGGCTCGAGCGGCAGTCGCCGCAAGGCTGGGTGGTGGTCGTGCGTGCCGCCCAGGTCGAGGCCGTGAGGCAGCGGGTGCCGCTGAGCATCGAGCTGGCGCTGCAGGTCTGGACGACGCGGTCGCCGCCCGAGGAGCGGGGCGGCGACCCGGCTCGGGCTCGACCGGGCCGACCTGGCCTGGCTGACGTGTGACGCCGGCGTCGGCCCCCTGTACGCCGCCCTGGGCTACGCCCCGCTCACCGAGCACGTCCAGCTGCGCGCCCGCTGAGCCCGCCGCCGCCCAGGTGTCGCGGGGGACCCCCGCACCGTTCTGACCGTAGTGGGGTGCCCCCGCGACGACCGGGTGTCGTCGTAGCGCGCCCCAGGGTGGGGCGAGTCGCTCGCAGGATTCGGCGCAGCGGGGCGGGGGCTGCGGGCCGGGGCGGGGCCCGACACCATGTGGTCCATGACGCGCCGGTGGCTGTTCGGTGACCAGCTGGGCCCGCACTTCGTGGACGGTCCGGACGACAGCACGGACGACAGCCTGGACGACGAGTCGCAGCGGGTGCTGATCGTCGAGTCGCGACGGGTCTTCACGCGGCGCCGGTTCCACCGGGCCAAGGCGCACCTCGTGCTGTCGGCGATGCGGCACCGCGCGGCCGAGCTGGGCGAGCGGTGCGAGTACGTCGCGGCCGACACCTACGCCGAGGCGGTGCAGGGCGCGGGCGCGCTCAGCGTGTGCCGGCCCACGTCGTACGGCGCGCTGCGGCTGGTCGAGTCGCTGCCCGACGTCGAGGTGCTCGCCCCCCGCGGGTTCGCCACCTCGCTGGAGGTCTTCGGGCGCTGGGCGGGTGGCCGAGGCAGCAAGCGCCTGCTGCTCGAGGACTTCTACCGCGAGTCCCGCGCGCGCCTCGGGGTGCTGATGGACGGCGCCGACCCGGTCGGCGGCACCTGGAACCTGGACGCCGAGAACCGCGAACCGCCGCCCAAGAACGCGGTGACCCTCGGCGTCACGACCCCGTGGTGGCCGCAGGAGGACGAGATCGACGCCCAGGTGCGCGTCGACCTGGACCGCTGGGCGGCCGAGGGTGATGTGTCGTTCGTGGGCGACGACGGCCCGCGCCGGTTCGCGGCAACCCGGGCCGAGGCACTGGCGGTGCTCGAGGACTTCGTCGAGCACCGGTTGGCGGCGTTCGGCCCGTACGAGGACGCGATGCTCGCCGGTGACACCTGGATGGCGCACTCGACGATCTCGGCGCCGATGAACCTGGGTCTGCTCCACCCGGTCGAGGTCGTCCAGCGGGTCGAGCGCGCGTACCGCGAGGGGCAGGTTCCGCTCGCCAGCGCCGAGGGGTTCGTCCGGCAGGTGATCGGCTGGCGCGACTACGTGTGGCACCTGTACTGGCACCTGGGCGAGGACTACCGCGACCGCAACTTCCTGGGTGCCACGAAGCCTGTGCCGCAGTGGTTCTGGGACCTGGACGCCGACGCCGTGCAGGCCCGGTGCCTGTCGCACGTGCTGCGCGAGGTCAAGGTGAACGGCTGGGCGCACCACATCCCGCGGCTGATGGTGCTCGGCAACTTCGCGATGCAGCGCGGGTGGGACCCCCAGCAGGTGACCGCCTGGTTCCACAACAGCTTCGTGGACGGGTACGACTGGGTGATGGTGCCGAACGTGGTGGGCATGTCGCAGTACGCCGACGGCGGGGTGATGGCCACCAAGCCCTACGCGTCCGGCGGGGCGTACATCGACCGGATGAGCGACTTCTGCAAGCCCTGCGCGTACGACCCCAAGGTGCGCGTGGGCGAGAAGGCGTGCCCGTTCACCGCCGGTTACTGGGCGTTCCTGCACCGCAACCGCGAGACGCTCAAGGGCAACTTCCGGCTGGCCCAGCCGATGAAGGGGATGGACCGGCTCAAGGACCTCGAGGCGCTGGTCGAGCAGGAGGCGCAGCGGGGGGCCGACGCCCCCTGACGGCGCCCCGGTGCGTCAGCGGCGGACGGGGCGCACGCGGATCGGGCCGCGCGCGGTCGAGGGGTCGACGACGGACCCGCCCTGGGTGATCTCGGCGACGCCGGCGGTGACCAGCCGGCGCGCGGCCGAGCGCGACGCCTGCATCAGCGGGCGCCAGTCGTCGGGGGCCACGGCGCGCGCAGCCTGCGAGGGGCACACGCTCGAGCCGGCCTTCGCCCGCTCCAGCAGGTCGCGCAGGGTCTGCTCCAGCGCCCGGTCCGTGTCGGACAGGCCGCTGCGGCGGCACGCGTCCGAGCAGTAGCGCACCGACTCCCAGTCGCGCTCCCACTTCTTGCGCCAGGTGATCGTCCGCCCGCAGACGGCGCACGGCTTGGTCGGCAGCGGCGTACGGCCGCTCACCAGCGCACCGACTTGCGCCAGGCCGAGAACGAGCTCAGGGGCGCCGACGTCGGGCGCACCAGCCACGGCCACGGGTGGGTGCGCACCAGGTCGACCTGCGACGCCAGCCGCTGCCACCCGGGCACGGGGGCGTAGGTGCCGGCGAGTCGCCGGCCGGCCAGCTCGTCGGCGACCGCGCCCAGCCGCACCTCGACCGGACGTCGGTCGGCCAGGTCGGCGAGCGACTGGGCCAGGAACACCAGGCGCTTGCCCGACAGCCGCAGCCGGCGCAGCAGCGGCTCGTCGAACACGAAGACGACGGGCAGGTCGGGGTGCGCGGCCAGGGCGGGGTCGTCGTCCCCGAGCGACTCGGCGGTCAGCCACACGCTGTCGGGCTCGTCGGTCGACTCGACCTCGGCCGGGCCGCCGGGGGTGCGGCCGGCGCCGAGGTCGGCGCCCTCGACCCTGGGGCCGGGGGTGGAGTCGGGCCAGTCCTCGATCGGGCAGGCACTGCGCAGCGGGCACGTGGTGCACAGGCCGGGCGCGCGCTTCTGCACCTGCCATCGGCTGAAGCCGTAGGGACGTCCGGTGCCCGCGCCGACGGTCCACTGCCAGCCCAGGCGGTTGGCCGCCCGCGACCCGTCCAGCAGGTGCCGGAAGAACTCGTCCTCGCCCTCGCGCCAGTCGCGTCCGTGGCGCACCGTCCAGTGCGACGACATCCACATCCGCGTCTGGTTGACCAGCCACCCGTCCTCGACCAGCTCGGCGTGCGTGGTGGCGACGCAGGCCATGTCGGTGGCCCACGGGTCGACGTCGACCAGCTGGTCGCGGGCGGGGTCGTACCGCAGCGGCTGCTGCATCCGCGTGCCCGTCCGGGCGTACAGGTGGCGGGCGTACTCCTGCCACAGCAGCTCGTCGCGGTACCGGTCGCGGTCCCGCGCACCCGCCCCGGCCACCGCCTGCCACAGTGCGGGCAGGGTGACCAGCCCATGCCGCACGTACGGCGACATCCGGGTCGCGCCCTGCCGCGCGACCGGCCGCACGGTGCTGCGCGACGCGGAGTACCCGGTGACGTCCAGGACGGCGAGGGCGGCGTCCGCGGCGCTCTGGCCGCCCGGGATGGCGCCGGCACGGACGCCGTCGCGACCCTCGAGGGCCAGGTGGCCCAGGTGCTCGGCCACCCACGCCTCCACCTCGGGCTGGTCGGGGGCGGGCAGCGGGCTCAAGCGGGGCACCCGCACATGCTCCCTTGACCGTGGGGACAGACTGCTGACATGACCCGGTTCACCCCGATCGTCGTCACCGCCGCCGCCGCCGTGGCCGCCCTGGCCGCGGTCGTCGCCGCTGCACCGGACTCGGCCCCGGCGCCGTCGGCTGCCGCCTCGTCCTACGACGCCGCGACGCCGCCCGGCTCCTCGCCCGGCGACTGGTACACCTACCACGGCAACCGCCAGCGCACCGGCGTCGCCGCCATGCCGGCGCTGACCCGCGCACCGGCCCGGCTCGCGTCGGTCGCCCTGGACGCCGCGGTGTACGCCTCGCCGATCGTGGCCCGCGGCGTCACCGTGGTGGCGACCGAGAACAACTCGCTGTACGGGTACTCGCCCGCCGGAACCCGCCTGTGGCGGACGAACCTGGGCCGTCCGGCGCGCCGCAGCGACCTGCCGTGCGGCAACATCGACCCGCTCGGCATCACCGGGACGCCCACGTACGACGCGGCGTCCGGCCTCGTCTTCGCGGTCGCCGAGCACCGGGCACCGGTCCGGCACGAGGTCGTGGCGCTCAGCCCGACCACCGGCGCCGTCCGCTGGCGCCGCAGCGTCGACCTGCCCGGCGTCGACGCGACGGCAATGCAGCAGCGTGGTGCGCTGATCGTCGACCGGGGCCGTGTCTGGGTGCCGTTCGGCGGGCTGGCCGGCGACTGCGGCGCCTACAAGGGCCGCGTCGTCGGCGTCGCGACCTCAGGTGCCGGTGCCGCCGTGGCCTACACGGTCCCGACCACGCGCGAGGCGGGGATCTGGGCGCCGCCCGGGCCCTCGCTGGACGCCTACGGGCACCTGCTGGTCGCGGTCGGCAACGGCGAGTCGGGGCCGGGCGACCGCTACGACTTCAGCGACTCGGTGCTGCAGCTGAGCGGCACCCGCCTGACGGGGTCGTTCTCGCCGAGCACGTGGGCGACCGACAACGCCGCCGACCTCGACCTGGGGTCGCAGGGCCCGGCCGTCGTCGGGCGCCGATGGGTGTTCATTGCCGGCAAGTCCGGGACGGCGTACGTGCTGCGGCAGAACGCCCTGGGCGGGATCGGCGGCGAGGTGAGCAGCGCCTCGATCTGCCGATCGTTCGGAGGCACGGCCGTGGTCGGTGACGTCGTCTACGTCCCCTGCACCGACGGCGTGCGCGCCGTCCGGATCTCGGCCCGCGGCACGATGAGCGTGCTGTGGCGGGCCGGCGCTGCGGTCACCGGCTCACCCGTGGTCGGGGGCGGTCGGGTGTGGGCGCTGGACGTCGGCGCCGGGCGCCTGCACGCGCTGGACCCACGCACCGGCCGGACCCTGTCGACGACGCCGGTCGGTGCCGTCACCCGGTTCGCGACGCCCGCCCTGAGCGCGTCACGGGTGATCGTCCCCACGAAGACCGGCTTCACCGTCGTCCGCGCCGACTGAGGTGAGCTCGGGCGCCCGCCCTCAGAACAGGCGCGAGCCCACGTCGTCCAGGCCGCGCAGGGCCAGGTAGTCCAGCGTCACGCACCTGATGCCGCGGTCGGTGGCGAGGGTGCGGGCCTGCGGCTTGATCTCCTGCGCCGCGAAGACGCCGACGACCGGCGCGAGGTGCGGGTCGCGGTTCATCAGCTCGAGGTAGCGGGTCAGCTGCTCGACCCCGTCGATGTCACCGCGCCGCTTGATCTCGACCGCCACGGCCCCCCCGCTGGCGTCGCGGCACAGGATGTCGACCGGACCGATCGCCGTCATGTGCTCGCGGCGCACCAGCGACCAGCCCTCGCCGAGGGTCTGGATCTGCTCGGCGAGCAGGTGCTGCAGGTGGGCCTCGACGCCGTCCTTGACCAGGCCGGGGTCGACGCCGAGCTCGTGGGCGCTGTCGTGCAGCACCTCGTGCACGTGCACCTGCAGGCGGTCGTCGGTCTTGGCCTGCTGCACCGTCCAGACCTCGACGACCCCCTCGGCGGCGTCGACGTCGGACGGCGGCCCCACGGTGAGCGCGCACGGCGGGCTCATCCAGTTCAGCGGCTTGTACGACCCGCCATCGGAGTGCACCAGCACGCTGCCGTCGGCCTTGACCATCAGCAGCCGGGTGGCGAGGGGGAGGTGGGCGGTGAGGCGGCCGACGTAGTCGACCGAGCACCGCGCGATGACCAGGCGCACGCGGTCACCCTAGCGAGCGGGCTCTGTCACACCCGGCGGCAAAAAGTGCAGCAAGTGCCGTTGCCCCTGCTGACCGGGCGGCAAGTAGTGCAGCAAGTGCGGATTGGGGGGGGGTCAGGGGGCGTCGGACGGTGTGTGACGTGGCCTGCGTCACGGCGGCCGGACGTCGGCACCGGGCTCTGCGAGGATGCGGCGGTCGGCAGCGGGGATCCACGAGAGGTGCGGCGATGGCGCGGGAGATCAGCACGGTGGGCGTGATCGGGCTCGGCACGATGGGAGCCGGGATCGTCGAGGTGCTGGCGCGCAACGGGTTGGCGGTCGTGGCGGTCGAGGCCGACCCCGCGGGCCTGGACCGCGGCCGCGCCCACCTGCAGGCCTCGACGACCCGCGCGGTGCTGCGCGGCAAGCTGACCGAGAGCGAGCAGACCGACCTGCTGGCGCGGGTGGAGTTCGCCGACAGCCTCGCGGCGCTGGCCGGCTGCGATCTCGTGGTCGAGGCGGTGCCCGAGCGGCTGGACCTCAAGCGCGAGCTGTTCACCAGGCTGGACGCCATCGTCGGCCCGGACGCGATCATCGCGACCAACACCTCGAGCCTGTCGGTCACCGAGATCTCGGTGGCGACGCAGACGCCGCACCGCGTGCTGGGGCTGCACTTCTTCAACCCGGCGCCGGTGCAGAAGTTCGTCGAGGTGATCCGCACGGTCGTGACCGACGAGGCGGTCGTCGACGACGTCACCGCCTTGGCGCGACGGATCGGCAAGCTGCCGGTCGTGGTGTCGGACAAGGCCGGGTTCATCGCCAACGCCCTGCTGTTCGGCTACCTCAACCACGCGGTGTCGATGTACGAGTCCAGGTACGCGAGCCGCGAGGACATCGACGCGGCGATGCAGCTGGGCTGCGGGCTGCCGATGGGCCCGCTCGCGCTGATGGACCTGATCGGGCTCGACACCGCCTACGAGATCCTCGACACGATGTACAAGCAGGGCCGCGACCGGCTGCACGCGCCGACGCCGATCCTGAAGCAGATGGCCACGGCCGGCCTGCGCGGACGCAAGTCCGGGCGTGGCTTCTACACCTACGCCGAACCCGGCTCGGGCAAGGTCGTCGACGACCACCTGACGCCGCCGCCGCCGTCCGCGGCGACCACCGGGCGCCCGGTGCAGACCGTCGGGGTCGTGGGCTCGGGGACGATGGCCACCGGGATCGTCGAGGTGTTCGCCAAGGCCGGGTTCGACGTCCTGATGGTGGCCCGCGGCGACGCGAAGGTGCAGACCGCCCTGGCGTCGGTGACCCGCAGCCTGGAGAAGGCGGTGCAGCGCGGCAAGCTGGACGAGGGCGCGCGCGACGCGGCCCTGGCCCGGATCACCGGCAGCGGCCGGCTCGACGACCTCGCCGGGGTCGACCTGGTGGTCGAGGCCGTGGTCGAGGACCTCGCGGTGAAGCAGGCGCTGTTCGAGAACCTCGACGAGATCTGCAAGCCGGGCGCGGTGCTCGCCACGACGACGTCGTCCCTGCCGGTCGTGCAGCTCGCGGCCTCGACCCGCCGCCCCGGTGACGTCGTGGGGCTGCACTTCTTCAACCCCGCGCCCGTCATGCGCCTGGTCGAGGTGGTGCACGCGGTGACGACCGAGGCCGACGTGGTCGCGACCGCGGTCGAGGTCTGCCGCCGAGTCGGCAAGCACCCGGTCACCTGCGCCGACCGGTCGGGGTTCATCGTCAACGCCCTGCTGTTCCCCTACCTCAACGACGCGGTGAAGATGCTGGACGCGCAGTACGCGAGCGCCGACGACATCGACGCCGCGATGCGGGCCGGCTGCGGCTACCCGATGGGCCCGTTCGAGCTGCTCGACGTCGTCGGGCTCGACGTGTCGCTCGCGATCCAGCGCGAGCTGTACCTGGAGTTCCGCGAGCGCGGGTTCAGCCCGTCGCCGCTGCTCGAGCACCTGGTGACCGCGGGCTACCTGGGCCGCAAGGCCGGCCGCGGCTTCCGCTCGTACGCCTGAGGGACACTGGGGGAGTGCCCCGCGCGAACCGTCGTCGCCGCGACGACCCCGAGCTCGACCTGGCCCGGGCCGTCGGCGGCACCGCTCGGCGCGAGGCGCACCCGGACGGCGAGTGGTTCGTCCGCCGGATCACCGGGGCGGCGTCGGCCAAGACCTACCGCTGCCCGGGCTGTGACCACGAGGTGCCGGCGGGTCGGGCGCACGTGGTGGCCTGGCCCGCGGACGGGCCGCGCAGCGACGCCGCGGCGCTGGGCGACCGCCGGCACTGGCACACCCCGTGCTGGTCGGCGCGCGGCCGCCGGCGCTGAGCTCGGGTGGGGCCGGTCCCCTCAGGGGCCGGTGGCCAGGTCGTACGTCGACAGGTCCGGCAGCGTCCAGCCGGCGCCGGGCTCGTGGCTGACCCGCACGACGTCGGCGACCGCGACCACCGGGATCAGGCCGTACACGTGCGGGTACGGGCCGTCGTCCGCACCGGGCACGTCCTCCCACCGCACGGTGGCGCCCTCGTGGTCGAGCCGGTCGAGGTCGACCACCAGGACGTCGACCGCGGGCACGTCGGCGTAGTACCGCGCGAGGACGCCGGGCAGCTGGGCGGCCGTCGAGGCGTGCACGAAGTCGGCCTCGGCCAGGGTCACCCCCCGCGTCGAGACGTCGTAGCTGCCGCTGTCGCGGGCAGCCGACCAGTCCTGCGGCAGGGCGGCGTGCAGGATGCGCATGAGGCGAGCCTAGGGTGCGCTGGTGAGGACGACCCGATGACCGAGACCACGATCCGGGCCAACACCGTGCTGCCGGCCCGGCGCACCGACATCGAGCTGCACACCGCCGACGGGCTGACGCTGGTCGGCGAGCTGGCGCTGCCGCTCGACCGCGACCCGGTCGCCACGCTGGTCACCCTGCACCCGCTGCCGTCCGGCGGCGGGTACATGGACAGCCACGTGCTGCGCAAGGCGTCCTGGCGGCTGCCGGCGCTCGCCGACGTCGCGGTGCTGCGGTTCAACACGCGCGGGACGACCAGCGCGCGCGGCACCAGCGAGGGGATGTTCGACGAGGGACGCGACGAGGGGTACGACGTCGCTGCCGCGATCGCGTTCGCCGTCGACCGCGACCTGCCGCACCGCTGGCTGCTGGGCTGGAGCTTCGGCACCGACCTGGCGCTGATGCACGGCTGCGACCCGGGCATCGAGGGAGCGATCCTGCTCAGCCCCCCGCTGCGGTACAGCGCCCCGTCCGACCTGGCCCGCTGGGCGGCGTCCGGGACGCCGGTGCTGGCCCTGGTGCCCGAGCACGACGACTACCTGCGCCCCGCCGAGGCGGCCCGGCGGTTCGCGGTCGCGCCGAACGTCGAGGTGGTCGGCGTCGAGGGGGCCAAGCACCTGTGGGTGGGCGAGCCGTTCGTGCGCCGGGCGCTGGACGAGGTGGTGGCGAGGGTCGCGCCGGGACGCTCGCCGCTGCCCACCACCTGGGACGGGCCGTTCGAGGTGTGGCGCGACCCCAGGCTGGCCTGAGCGGGGCGGGGGCCGACCGGCGGGGGCTAGGCGGTGTGCTGCCGGGGCAGCAGGACCTCCTCGTAGATCAGCAGCAGCCCGGCGGCCGCGGGGATCGCCAGCAGGGCGCCGAGGACGCCGAGCAGGCTGGCGCCGATCAGGGCGGCGATGACGGTGACCGCGCCGGGCACCGAGACGGTGCGCTTCATCACCCGCGGGGCGATGACGTAGTTCTCGACCTGCTGGTAGAGCACGTAGTAGACCGAGACGACGATCGCGTCGCTGGTCGAGCTGAAGAGGGCGACCACGAGGACGACGAGCGCGCCGATCGTGGCCCCGACCATCGGCACCAGGCCGAGCAGCCCGACGATGACCGCCAGCACGGCGGCGTAGGGGATGCGGATGATCGACATCATCAGGTAGCTGCACACGCCGTTGATCGTGGCGACGCCGAGCTGGCCGATGAAGTAGCCGCCGACCCGGCGGGTGATCTCCTCGGACAGGAACGTCACGCGCTGGCGCCGGCTGCGCGGCACCATGCGGTAGGCCGAGGCCTTGACCGAGGGCAGCGAGGCGAGGAAGTACAGCGTGAGCACCAGGACGGTGAACGCGCTGAAGAACCCCGACAGCACGGCCTTGCCGGCGCCGAGCACCCCGCCGAACAGCGAGGTCCACAGGCTCTGGTCCTTGGCCCGGCGGGTGAGCTGGTCCTGGATCGTCGTCAGCACGCCGTACTGGTCGTCCAGGTTGCGCAGCGTGCGATTCTTCAGCAGGTTCTCGGTCAGCTGGGGCGCCGACGCGGCCAGGTCGGTGGCCTCCTTGATCACCAGCGGCACGATCAGCGCCACGACCCCGGCGAACACGGCCACCACCAGCACCAGCACGACGGCGACCGCCCAGCGTCGGCGCATCCCCCGCGACTGCAGCAGCTGCACGACCGGGTCGAGCCCGAGGGCCAGGAAGAGCGAGACGACGAGCAGCGTGAGCACCGAGGTGACCATCGTGACGGCGTGCACCAGGCCGTAGCCGGCGAGCACCCCGAGCGCGCCCACGAAGCCGACGTAGAACGGCGACCTGCGGTTCAGCGGCTTGCCGGGAACCCCGAAACCGCCCTCGACACCCTCGGGCTCGCCGTGCCGCTCGACCTGCCGCTCGACCTGCCGCTCGGCCTGCGGCTCGACCTGCCCCCCGGGCGTCGGCACGGGGGCGTCCGGTTCGTCGGGGCTCATGACCGGCGAGCCTAGCGACCGGCCGTCCGCGTCGCGGCTCGCTCAGACGTCGCGGAACCGCATCAGCTGGGGCAGCAGCCGCTCGCGCATCGCCTGGTCGCGCACGCCGAGCCCCTCCTCGGGCGCGAGGCACAGCACGCCGACCTTGCCCTGGTGCAGGTTGTGCTGGACGTCGTACGCCGCCTGGCCGGCCTGCTCGAGCGGGTGCACGCGCGAGAGGGTGGGGTGGATCAGGCCGCGCGCGATCAGGTCGTTGGCCGCCCACGCCTCGCGGTAGTTCGCGAAGTGCGACCCCTGGATCCGCTTGAGGTGCATCCACAGGTAGCGGTTGTCGTACTCGTGCAGGAACCCCGACGTCGAGGCGCAGGTGACGATCGTGCCGCCGCGCCGGGTGACGTAGACGCTGGCGCCGAAGGTCTCGCGACCCGGGTGCTCGAACGTGATGTCGACGTCGCGGCCGCCGGTCAGCTCGCGGATGCGGGCTCCGAGGCGCTTCCACTCGGCCGGGTCCTGGGTGCGCTCGTCCTTCCAGAACCGGTACCCCTCGGCCTGGCGGTCGATGACCAGGTCGGCGCCCATGGCGCGGCAGATCTGCGCCTTGTCGGCGCTGGAGACGACGCACACCGGGGTGGCTCCGGCGGCCAGCGCCATCTGCGTCGCGTAGGACCCGAGGCCGCCGGACGCGCCCCAGATCAGGACCGTGTCGCCGAGCTTCATCGCCGCGCCGTTCTTGGACACCAGCTGGCGGTACGCCGTGCTGTTGACCAGGCCCGGGGCGGCCGCCTCCTCCCAGGTGAGGTGCGCCGGCTTGGGCATCAGCTGGTTGGCCTTGACGACGGCGAGCTCGGCCAGGCCGCCGAAGTTGGTCTCGAAGCCCCAGATCCGCTGCTCGGGGTCGAGCATCGTGTCGTCGTGCCCGTCGGCGTGCTCGAGCTCGACCGACAGGCAGTGCGCGACGACCTCGGCCCCCGGCTGCCACACGTGCACGCCCGGGCCGGTGCGCAGCACCACGCCGGACAGGTCCGAGCCGACGACGTGGTAGGGCAGGTCGTGGCGCTTGGCGACCGGCGACGTGCGGCCGTAGCGGCGCAGGAAGCCGAACGTCGAGACCGGTTCGAAGATCGACGTCCACACGGTGTTGTAGTTGATGGCACTGGCCATCACCGCCACCAGCGCCTCGCCCGCGGCCAGCTCGGGCACCGGGACGTCGTCCAGGTGCAGGCTGAGCCGGGGGTCCTTCTCGGCAGCCGGCACGCCCTGGAACATCTCCTGCTCGTCCGCGTGGACGGTGGTGCCGCGGTAGGTCCGCGGCACGGTCAGTGCGGCGAACGCCTCCGGCGTCCGGTCGCCGGACACGATGGCCTCGAGGATCTGCTGCACGGCGCGTACCTCCTGCGGTGGCGTGGGTTGGCCGAGGCTAGCGCCCGAACCCGTTGGGCCGTCTGGGCTGTGACCGACGACACGTGAGCCCTCAGGCGGGCTCGACCAGCTCGACGAGCACCCCGCCGGCGTCCCTGGGGTGGATGAAGTTGACCCGGCTGCCCGCCGTGCCGCGGCGCGGGGCGTCGTACAGCAGCCGCACCCCGCGGCCGGTCAGCGTCGCGCAGGCGGCGTCGATGTCGGTGACCCGGTACGCCACCTGCTGCAGGCCCGGGCCACGCTTGTCGAGGAACGTCGCGATCGTCGACTGCGGGGTCAGTGGCGCGAGCAGCTGGACGCACGACCCCGACCCGCCGACGGCCATCATCGCCTCCTCGACGCCCTGCTCCTCGTTCACCTCGCGGTGGGCCAGGGTCATGCCGAAGGTGGTGCGGTAGAACGCGATCGCCGCGTCGAGGTCGGCGACCGCCACACCCACGTGGTCGATGTGGGTGAACAGCCCCGCGGTGGCGGACGTCGGCGCGTGGTCGTGGCTCATCGCCCGAGGTTACGCTGGCAACGCCCGCGCACGACGTCGTCGCGGGCCCGATCGTGGAGGTCAACCGTGTCTGCAGCAGCGCCCCGCTCGTCCGTCATCGTCGCCGGTGCCCGCACCCCGATGGGGCGTCTGCTGGGCTCGCTCAGCGGCCTCAGCGCGGCCGACCTCGGGGCGGTCGCCATCCGGGGGGCGCTGGACAAGGCCGGCGTGGCACCCGAGCAGGTCGAGTACGTGATCATGGGCCAGGTGCTGACGGCCGGCGCCGGTCAGATGCCGGCCCGGCAGGCCGCCGCCAAGGCCGGCATCCCGATGACCGTGCCCGCGCTGACGATCAACAAGGTCTGCCTGTCGGGCATCGACGCGATCGCGCTGGCCGACCAGCTGATCCGGGCCGGCGAGTTCGACGTCGTCGTCGCGGGTGGCCAAGAGTCGATGAGCCAGGCGCCGCACCTGCTCGAGCGGTCGCGGTCCGGCTTCAAGTTCGGTGACGTCACGATGCGCGACCACATGGCGCTCGACGGCCTGTGGGACGCCTTCACCGACCAGGCCATGGGCGGGCTCACCGAGGCCGCCAACGAGGGTGACGGGGCGTTCACCCGCGAGGAGCAGGACGCGTTCAGCGCCCGCAGCCACCAGCTGGCCGCGCGGGCCTGGAAGGACGGCCTGTTCGACGACGAGGTCGTCCCCGTGCCGATCCCGCAGCGCAAGGGCGAGCCGGTCGCGTTCTGCGAGGACGAGGGCATCCGCGCCGACACGACCGTCGAGTCGCTCGGGCGACTGCGCCCCGCCTTCGCCGCGGACGGCACCATCACCGCCGGCTCGGCCTCGCAGATCTCGGATGGCGCCGCCGCCGTCGTGGTGATGAGCCGCGCCAAGGCCGACGAGCTCGGACTGGCCTGGCTGGCCGAGATCGGCGCCCACGGCGTGGTGGCCGGCCCCGACTCGACGTTGCAGCAGCAGCCCGCCCGGGCGATCGCGCGAGCCTGCGAGAAGCAGGGCGTGGCCCCCCGCGACCTCGACCTGGTGGAGATCAACGAGGCGTTCGCCGCGGTCGGGCTGGCCTCGACCCGCGAGCTGGGTCTGGACCCCGAGAAGGTCAACGTCAACGGCGGCGCCATCGCCCTGGGCCACCCGATCGGCATGTCGGGCGCGCGGATCGCCCTGCACCTGGCGCTGGAGCTGCGTCGGCGCGGCGGCGGGCTCGGCGCCGCGGCCCTGTGCGGCGGCGGCGGCCAGGGTGACGCCCTCGTGCTGCGCGTGCCGCGTCCGTCCTGACGACGTGGGCCGTCCGGTGGACGTCGGCGCCCTGGTCGAGCGGGCGCGATCGGGTGACCCGCGGGCCGTCGCCCGGCTGATCTCGCTGGTCGAGGACGCGAGCCCGGCGCTGCGCGAGGTGATGGCGGCGCTCGCCCCCCTGACCGGGTCGGCGCGCATCGTCGGGCTCACGGGCAGCCCCGGGGTCGGCAAGTCCACGACGACGTCGGCGATCGTCGGTGCCCTGCGGCGCCGGGGTCTGCGGGTCGGCGTGCTCGCCGTCGACCCCTCGTCACCGTTCTCCGGCGGGGCGCTGCTCGGCGACCGCGTCCGGATGCAGGAGCACGCGCTCGACCCCGAGGTGTACATCCGGTCGATGGCCAGCCGCGGCCACCTGGGCGGGTTGTCGTGGTCGACGCCCCAGGCGCTGCGGGTGCTGGACGCGGCCGGCTGCGACGTCGTCCTCGTCGAGACCGTCGGCGTCGGTCAGAGCGAGGTCGAGGTCGCCGGGCTGGCCGACACCACGGTCGTGCTGCTCGCGCCCGGGATGGGCGACGGCGTGCAGGCTGCCAAGGCGGGGATCCTGGAGGTCGGGGACGTCTTCGTCGTGAACAAGGCCGACCGCGAGGGGGCGGGCGCGACGGTGCGCGACCTGCGGCAGATGATCTCGCTCGCCGACGGGACCGGCGCCGGGTGGACGCCGCCCGTGCTGACGACCGTCGCCTCGCGGGGCGAGGGGCTGGACGAGCTGATGGCCGCGCTGGACGAGCACTGGGCCTGGCTGGCCGGGGCCGAGCTGCACCGGCGGCGCGCGGCGCGCGCCGAAGCCGAGGTCGAGGCGATCGCCCTGGCCGCCCTGCGCTCGCGGCTGGGCGACCTGCGCGGCGCCGGGCCGGGGGGCCTGGCCGACCTGGCCGCCGCCGTCGTCGCGGGACGCACCGACCCGTACGCCGCCGCCGACGCCCTCGTGGACGCCGTGACCGTGGCCGCCCGCTGACGGCGTCCGTAGGCTGACGGCGTCCGTAGGCTGGACGCCATGGCCCGCTACTTCGACGTGCACCCGCGCGACCCGCAGCCGCGCAGCGTCGCGCAGGTCGCGGCGCTGCTGCGCGAGGACGCGCTGATCGCCTACCCCACCGACTCCTGCTACGCCCTGGGCGCCCGGCTGGACAGCACGACCGGGGCCGAGCGGATCCGTCGGATCAGGCACCTGGACGACAAGCACCACTTCACGCTCGTGTGCGCGGACTTCGCCCAGCTCGGTCAGCTGGTGATGCTCGACAACGCGGCGTTCCGCGCCATCAAGGCGGTGACCCCCGGGCCGTACACGTTCATCCTGCCCGCGACCAAGGAGGTGCCGCGCCGGCTCGCGCACCCCAGGAAGCGCACCGTCGGCGTCCGGATCCCCGACCACCCGTTCGTGCGCGCGCTGCTGCAGGCGCTGGGCGAGCCGCTGCTCTCGAGCACCCTGCTGCTGCCCGACGACGACGAGCCGATGACCGACGGCTGGGCGATCAGGGAGCGGCTCGACCACGAGGTCGACGCCGTCGTCGACGCGGGGGACTGCGGCACCGAGCCCACGACCGTCGTCGACTGGTCGCAGGGCGCGCCCGAGGTGGTGCGTCAGGGAGCCGGTGACGCGGGCCGGTTCGAGCAGCGCTGAGCCCCTGCTGCCGCAGCCCGTGGCGCGATAGGTTCAGAGCATGACCACTCGGGGGAGGGTGCCGGGGCCGGCGATCGAGGTCGTCGACCTGCGCAAGGCCTACGGCGAGCTGCGCGCCGTCGACGGCGTCTCGTTCACCGTGGCGCAGGGCGAGTTCTTCGGCATCCTCGGCCCGAACGGCGCGGGCAAGACCACGCTGCTCGAGATGGTCGAGGGACTGCGCGAGCCGGACTCGGGCCAGGTGCGGCTGCTGGGTCGCGAGCCGTGGCCGCGCAACCACGAGCTGCTGCCGCTGATGGGCGTCCAGCTGCAGGCGACGGCGTTCTTCGAGAAGCTCAGCGCCCGCGAGCAGCTGCAGACCTTCGGCGACCTGTACGGCGTGGGCCGGGCCCGCGTCGACGAGATGCTCGAGCTGGTGGGCCTCGCCGACAAGGCCGGCACCCGCGAGGACCGGCTCTCGGGCGGCCAGCGGCAGCGACTCTCGATCGCCTGCGCGCTCGTCCACGACCCGCTGCTGGTCTTCTTCGACGAGCCGACGGCGGCGCTCGACCCGCAGGCGCGGCGCAACCTGTGGGACGTCCTGCGCGAGGTGCAGGCGCGGGGCACCACCATCGTCTACACGACGCACTACCTGGACGAGGCCGAGATCCTGTGCGACCGGGTGGCGATCATGGACGCCGGCAGGGTGCACGCGCTCGACACCCCGGCGGCCCTGGTGCGGGGTCTGCACGCCGACACCCGCGTCGCGCTGCCGCCGGGGGCGCTGAGCGAGAGCGAGGCGCGGGCCCTGCCGGGAGCCGACCGCGTGCAGCTGGGTGACACCGAGATCGTCCTGACCACCCGCCAGCCCGCGGTCCTGGTGACGGCGCTGGCCGAGCGCGACCGCCTCGACGGGGTGAGCGTCCGCACCGCCACCCTCGAGGACGTGTTCCTGCACCTCACCGGACGGGAGTACCGCGCATGAGCGCCACGCTGCAGACCACCGCCGAACCGCGACCGCCCGGCGAGGGCGCCCCCCGGGTGGTGCTGTCGGCGCGGCCCGCCCGCCAGCTCGTCGCGCTCGCCCGCGCGATGCTGCGCAGCTTCTTCCGCGACCGGACGGCGCTGTTCTTCACCTTCTTCTTCCCGCTGATGTTCCTCGTGGTGTTCGGGCTGATCTTCAACAGCCCGGGCCTGGGCACCACGACGATCGGGGTGGTCGGCAGCGGCGACGTCGTCACGAACCTGCCCCGCCAGCTGTTCGAGCCGAAGGTCTACCCCGACCTGGCGGCCGGCGTGGCGGCGGTGCGGCGCGGCGACGTCCCCGCCGTCATCACCCAGGACGGCGACCGGGTGCTGCTGCGCTTCGCCGCCAGCGACCAGGTCAAGGCCGCCACGATCCAGGGCATCGTCAGCAACCTCGTGGCCCAGGGCAACGTGGTCGCCTCGGGTCAGCCGCCGCGCCTGACCCTGGACGCGGTGCGCGTCGAGGACCAGTCCCTGCAGCCGATCCAGTTCACGACCGGCGGGATCCTGTCGTGGGGCGTGGCGACGTCCGCCGCGTTCGGGGCGGCGCTGACGATCGTCAGCTGGCGCAAGAAGCAGCTGCTGCGCCGGGTTCGGCTCTCACCCGTCCCGGTCTGGACGGTGGTCGCCGCACGCGTCGGCGTCAGTCTCGTCGTCGCCTTCGTGCAGGCGGCGCTGTACGTCGTCGTCGCCCTGACGCCGCCGTTCGGGCTGCAGCTGCCCGGCACCTGGTGGCTGATCGCACCCCTGCTGGTCTGCGGGACGCTGGCCTTCCTGTCGATCGGGCTGCTCGTCGGCGCCATCGCCAAGACCGAGGAGGCCGCGTCCGCGATGGCCAACTTCATCGTCCTGCCCATGGCGTTCCTGTCGGGCACCTTCTTCGACATCTCGGGGGCCCCGGCCTGGCTGCGCGCGATCAGCCAGGTGTTCCCGCTGCGGCACATGAACGACGCGATGCTCGACGTGCTCGCCCGGGGTCAGGGCGTCTCAGCGGTCTGGGCTCCCTGCCTGATCCTGCTCGGTTTCGCGCTGGTGCTGACCGCCGTCGCCACCCGGGTGTTCCGGTGGGACGACGCGTGAGCGCGCGCACTAGGGTCGCGCCATGCTGATCGCCTTCTCCGTCGCCCCCTCCGGAACCGGTGACTCGGTGTCGGCCGCCGTCGCCGACGCCGTGCGCGTCGTCCGCAAGTCGGGGCTGCCGCACCGCACCGACTCGATGTTCACGACCATCGAGGGCGAGTGGGACGAGTGCATGGACGTGGTCAAGCGGGCCTGCGAGGCCGTCGGCCGGCACGGCGAGCGCGTGGCGCTGGTGCTCAAGGCCGACATCCGGCCCGGGCGCACGGGTGAGCTGCAGGGCAAGCTCGACCGGCTCGAGGCCGCCATCGAGCGCGCCGGCGACTGACCCCGGCCCACGCACGCGGGTTGGGACGGTGCCCGCCCGGCGGTTACGGTGGACGATCCGGCCGCCGCTCTGGCGGCGCCCCCCGACCCCGCGTGAGGAGTCCGCACCGTGCTCGCAGGATCGGACCTGCTCACCCGGGCCGCCCGCGCGGTGGCCCTCGTCGCCGGACTGACGACCGTGCTCGTCGGGCTCGGTCTGGCGGTGCTGCTCGGCCCGGACGGCGCATGGTCGGCGACGGCCACCGTGCCCGCCGGGCGGTCCGCGGTGGTGGTCGAGCCGGACCTGGTCAGCGTGCTGGGCCCGCGGGTCGCCGTCACCGCGACCGGCGCCGACGGGCGCCCGCTGGACCTCGCCCGGGCCCGCTCGGACGACGCCCTCGGGTACGTCGCAGGGACCGCACACACCCGGGTGACGGGAGTCGGCGCCGACCGCCGGCTCGGTGTCGTCGACGAGCCCGGGACGGCGGCGCTGGTCGCCCCGCAGGCCACCGACGTCTGGCAGCAGACGGGCACCGGACGGCTCACCTGGACCCCGACGACGGGCGCCGAGTCCGTCGTCGTCGCGCGGGCCGACGGGGGTCCGCTGCCGGCCGTCGACCTCACCGTCACCTGGCGCCGCGCGGGCTGGATCTGGGTGCCGGTCGCGCTGGTCCTGGCCGGGGGCGCGCTGGTCGCGCTGGCAGGCCTCGCGCGGCTGCCGCGCCGGCGCCCGAGCGAGCCCGTGCCGCCTGTGCCGCCCACCCGCGAGACGGTGGACGCGTGATCACCACGATGAGCACCCGGGCGCGCGCGCTGGCCACGGCGGCAGCGGTCGCCGTGCTGGCGTCCGGCTGCGGGTCGCGCGCCGAGCTGCTCGGGCTGCGGGCCAACGAGCGCCCGGTGGCCGGGGTGGCCGCGCTGACCCCGGCCCAGGCGTCGTCGATCACCGGCCGGGCCCTGGCCCTGGCCCACGAGTCCGACACCACCCGGTCGATGCAGGACGCGCGGGCCGCGTTCACCGGCGCCGCGCTGCGCACGGCGGCCGCGGCCTACGCGGTCGACCGGGCTCTGGACCCGGCCACCGACCAGGGCGCCGCGGCCCTGGCACCGGCGGCGCCGGCGTCCCGCATCGTGCTGACGGCGGGGGCGGCGTACCCCCGCTTCGTGCTGGCCCTGGCGCGACAGCCCGGTGCGGCGGGTGAGGAGCTCGCGGTGCTGACCTCGCCGGACGCCCGGACGCCGTACCGCGTCGCGAGCCGGGCGCTGCTGCTGCCGCGCGTCGCGCTGCCAGCGACGCCGTCGCCCGCCCCGCTGCTCTCGGCGCAGGTCGGCGGCCTGGTGTCGACCCCGGCCGCCGCGGTCCGCGACTACGCGGCGCTGCTGCAGTCCGGCGCCAACACCGCGACGACGTTCGCGGCCAGCCCGGTGACCGCCGGCGTGCGCGCCAACGCCGCCGCCCAGGCCCGCTCGGTGGCGAAGGTCGCGACCTTCACCCAGCGTCATCGACCCACCCGCGACCCCCTCGTGGTCGTGCGCACCAGCGACGGCGGCGCCCTGGTCGTCGCCGCGATCGAGCGGGTCGACCGGCTGCTCGTGAGGAAGGGCGCGGGGTTCCTCGCGCCCCCCGGCAGCTACCGGGCCCTGGCCGGCGGCCTGCAGCGGATCACCCGGTCGGCGCAGGTCACGACGGTGCAGGTGGTGGTCCTCGCCGTGCCGCGGACGGGCGGCGGACCGGTGCGCCTGATCGCGTTCTCCGAGCTGCCGCTGCGGATCAAGGCCAGCTGACCGGTGTCGAATAGGATCGAACCATGAGCCAGGCCCCCGGTCCCTCCATCCCGATGCGCGGCGCGGTCGACCTCGCCGCGGTCGCCGCCGCCGCCAAGCGCCGCCAGGAGCCAGCGCCCGACCCCGCGGCGGCCGGGTCGTTCGTCGTCGACGTCGACGAGGCCGCGTTCCAGAGCGTGGTCATCGAGCAGTCGATGACCGTGCCCGTCGTCGTCGACCTGTGGACCGGGCGCGCGCAGCAGTCCGTGCAGATGAGCGCGACGCTGGACAAGCTGGCCGCTGAGTTTGCCGGAGCCTTCCTGCTCGCTCGGGTGGACATCGACACGAATCCGGCTCTGGTGCAGGCGTTCCAGGTGCAGACGCTGCCCTTCGTCGAGGCCGTGGTCAGCGGACAGCCCGTGCCATTGGCCGCAGACGTCGTGCCGGAGGCGCAGCTGCGCCAGGTCATCGCCAAGCTGCTCGAGGTCGCAGCGCAGAACGGCGTGACCGGTCGGGTCGCGGGCGCGCCCGAGGTCGCCGCCGCTGACGAGGCCGAGGGCCCCGCCGAGCCGGAGCTGCCGACCTTGCACCAAGCGGCGTACGACGCGATCGACAGCGGTGACCTCGCAGCCGCCGCCGCGTCGTACGAGCGGGCGATCCGGGAGAACCCGGCCGACGAGCTGGCTGCGGTGGGCCTGGTCAACGTGCATCTCATGCAGCGCACCGACGGGGTCGACCCGGTGACCGCGCTGGCGGCGGCCGAGGCGGCACCCGACGACACGGCGGCGCAGCTGCTGGCGGCCGACGTCGACCTGCTGGAGGGCCGGACCGACGTGGCCTTCGGCCGGCTGGTCGAGGCGGTGCGCGCGCGCTCGGGAGCTGAGCGCGAGGAGGTGCGGCAGCGGCTGGTCGACCTGTTCGCCCTCGTCGGTGCGGACGACCCGCAGGTGCGCCGGGCCCGGATCGCGCTGACGAACGCGCTGTTCTGAGGGATGCTCCGCTGGCGTCTTGCCGACCCGGGCCGGCAGTGGGCCGGGGTCCGGCTGCAGCAGCGGGCCGGTCTGGATCCGGCCGCGCTGGACTTCGCGCGCGTCGGCGACGACT
>JBBQGB010000044.1:0-27850 GCA_038322575.1 Actinomycetales bacterium | reverse complement strand
AGCAGGCCCAGCCAGTCACCGAAGCTCGACAGGCCGAGCGCCAGCCACAGCCGCCGGAACGGGGTGATCGCGAGCACGGCGCGCACGTCGTGGTCGGGCGCCACGTGCTCGTCGGGCACGGGCACCGAACCGGCGGTCGTGCTGCTCTCGGCCACGTCGGCAGCCTACGGGAGGGGACCGACAGCGGTCCCTGGTCGAGGAGTCAGGACGCCGGTGCGGTCGCCTTCGTCGCGGTCTTCTTGGCTGCGGTCTTCTTGGCCGCGGTCTTCTTGACCGCCGCCTTCTTCGCGGTGGTCTTCTTGGCGGTGGCCTTCTTGACCGTGCGCTTCTTCTTGACCGGCCCGCGGGCCCGCTTGTCGGCGAGCAGCTCGGCGGCGCGCTCGAGGGTGATGGCCTCGACCTCGTCGTCCTTGCGCAGCGTCGCGTTGACCTCGCCGTCGGTCACGTACGCGCCGAACCGGCCGTCCTTGACCACGACCGGCCCACCCGAGACGGGGTCGACGCCCAGCTCGCGCAACGGCGGTGTCGTGGCCCGCCCACGCCCGCGCTTGGGCTCGGCGTAGATCGCGAGCGCCTGGTCCAGGTCGATGTCGAAGATGAGCGCCTCGGAGGCGATCGTGCGCGAGTCGGTGCCCTTGCGCAGGTAGGGCCCGTACCGGCCGTTCTGCGCGGTGATCTCGTCGCCGGACGTCGGGTCGACGCCGACCAGACGGGGCAGCGACAGCAGGCGCAGCGCGTCCTGCAGCGTCACCGACTCGGGCGTCATGTCCTTGAACAGGCTGGCGGTGCGCGGCTTGACGGCAGCCGCCTTCTTCGCAGTCTTCTTGGCGGTCCGGGCCTTGGGGGCGGCCGACGGGGCCGGCGGCGTGGGCGCGGCCACGGCGGTGCCGGCGTCCGGCTCGTCCGTGCCGCCGGTGTCCTTGGGATCCTCGATCACCTCGGTCACGTACGGCCCGTAGCGGCCGGCCTTGACGATCAGGGTGCGTCCGGTGGCCGGGTCGGTGCCGAGCTCGCGCCCGTCGTCGCCGGACATCGTCAGCAGCTCGCGCGCCTTGTCGACGGTGAGCTCGTCGGGGGCCAGGTCGTCGGGGACGGTCGCGCGCTGGGGCTCGCCGTCCGGGCCGATCTGCTCGACGTAGGGGCCGTACTTGCCCACCCGCAGCACCACGCCGTCGCCGAGCGGGACGGTGCTGATGTCGCGTGCGTCGATGTCGTCGAGGTCGTCGGCCAGGCCCTTGAGCCCGTCGGCGCCGTCGGCGTCGCCGAAGTAGAAGCGCTGCAACCACTGCGACCGGTCGGCGTCGCCGCCGGCGATCTTGTCGAGGTCACCCTCCATCGCGGCGGTGAAGTCGTAGTCGACCAGCCGCGGGAAGTGCAGCTCGAGCAGCCGGGTCACCGCGAACGCGAGCCACGAGGGCACGAGGGCGTTGCCGCGCATGCCGACGTACCCGCGGTCGACGATGGTCGAGATCGTCGACGCGTACGTCGAGGGCCGGCCAATACCGCGCTCCTCCAGCGCCTTGACCAGGCTCGCCTCCGTGAACCGCGGCGGCGGGCTGGTCTCGTGCCCCGCGACGTCCAGGTCGCGGACGTCGAGCAGGTCACCGACGGTCATCGCCGGCAGCCGTCGCTCGGCGTCGCGCTCGGCGTCCGAGGACGCCCGCTCCTCGTCACGGCCCTCCTCGTAGGCGGCGAGGAACCCGCGGAACGTGATGACGGTGCCACTCGCCGAGAACTCGGCGACCCGCGCGTCGGACGCCGTCGCCGCGAGCCGCACGGACGCCGTCGAGCCCCGCGCGTCGGCCATCTGGCTGGCGACGGTGCGCTTCCAGATCAGCTCGTACAGGCGGAACTCGTCACCCCGCAGCTGCCCCGAGACCTGCGCCGGGGTGCGGAACCGGTCGCCCGCGGGGCGGACCGCCTCGTGCGCCTCCTGCGCGTTCTTGGACTTGCTGGTGTAGACGCGCGGCTTGTCGGGCACGTACTCGGGCCCGTACAGCTCGGCGGCCTGCGAGCGCGCGGCCGACAGCGCCTCGCTCGACAGGACCGTCGAGTCGGTGCGCATGTAGGTGATGAAACCGTTCTCGTACAACGTCTGTGCCACGCGCATCGCATGCCGCGAGGAGAACCGCAGCTTGCGGCTGGCCTCCTGCTGCAACGTCGAGGTCGTGAAAGGTGCTGCGGGACGGCGGGTGTAGGGCTTCTCCTCGACCGAGCGGACGGTGACGTCGACGCCCTCGAGAGCCGCGGCCAGGGTCGTGGCCGCCGCCTGGTCCAGGTGCACGGTGGACGCCGAGCGCAGCTGACCGCGGTCGTCGAAGTCCTTGCCGCTGGCCACGCGAGCGCCGTCGACCGACGTGAGGCGGGCCGCGAACCCTGCGGCGTCAGCCTCCTGCGGGGCGAAGGTGGCGGTGAGGTCCCAGTACGCGGCCGAGCGGAACGCCATCCGCTCGCGCTCGCGCTCGACGACCAGCCGGGTCGCGACCGACTGCACCCGGCCGGCGGACAGACCCGGCCCGACCTTTCGCCACAGCACGGGTGAGAGCTCGTAGCCGTACAACCGGTCCAGGATGCGCCGGGTCTCCTGCGCGTCGACGAGCCGGTCGTCCAGGTCGCGGGTCGAGGTGAGCGCGCGCTGCAGCGCCTCGCGGGTGATCTCGTGGAACACCATGCGGTGCACCGGCACCTTGGGCTGCAGGGTCTCGAGCAGGTGCCACGCGATGGCCTCGCCCTCGCGGTCCTCGTCCGTCGCGAGGTAGAGCTCGTCGGCGTCCTTGAGCAGCCGCTTGAGCTCGGCCACCTTCTTGCGCTTGTCGACGTCGACCACGTAGTAGGGCTCGAAGCCGCTGTCCACGTCGACGGCGAACTTGCCGAACGGGCCCTTCTTCATCTCGGCGGGCAGCTCGCTGGGCTGGGCGAGGTCGCGGATGTGACCGACGCTCGCCTCGACGTCGTAGCCGGCGCCCAGGTACCCCGCGATGGTCTTGGCCTTCGCGGGTGACTCGACGATGACGAGGCGCCGCGGGGTGGAGTCGGACTTCGAGCCGGCCACGAGCCTGCCTTCCTGAGCTGGTCTGCGTTGGTCTGGGGCCTTCGGTAAACGGTCACGACGGTAACGCCTGCGAGGCGTGGTCCCTGACCCACACCCGGTCCGGCGCCTTCTCGCGCGTCCCGCGTGGGCCGCCGCCCGGCGTCCGGTGTGGTCCCCGCGGTGACCTCGTGCCTCCCGTGCGGTGCTGAGCGCGGGAGGCCCGACCTCACCCACGGAACGTGATCAGCTCGCGCTCGGCGGTATCCGGAGATCGCTTCCGGTTAGACTGGGGGCCTTCCCGCCCCTGGAAAGGACCTGCCATGAAGACCTGGTTCATCACCGGAACCTCGCGCGGCTTCGGCCGCGAGTGGGCGATCGCCGCCCTCGACCGCGGTGACCGCGTCGCCGCCACAGCCCGCGACACCGCCACGCTGGACGACCTCGTGAGCACGTACGGCGACGCCGTGCTGCCGCTCGCCCTCGACGTCACCGACCGCGACGCCTGCTTCGCCGCCGTCCGGGCCGCGCACGAGCGGTTCGGGCGCCTGGACGTCGTCGTCAACAACGCCGGGTACGGCCAGTTCGGCATGGTCGAGGAGCTCAGCGAGGCCGAGTCCCGCGACCAGATCGAGACCAACCTGTTCGGTGCGCTGTGGGTCACCCAGGCGGCGCTGCCGATCCTGCGCGAGCAGGGCAGCGGCCACATCGTCCAGGTGTCATCGATCGGGGGGATCTCGGCGTTCCCCACCGTCGGCATCTACCACGCCTCCAAGTGGGCGCTCGAGGGCATCAGCCAGGCCCTGGCGCAGGAGGTCGCCGGCTTCGGCATCAAGGTGACCCTGGTCGAGCCCGGGGGGTACTCCACCGACTGGGGCGGCGCCTCGGCCCGCCACGCCAGCCCGATCGCGGCGTACGACGGCGTCCGCGAGGCCGCCGCCAACCGGCCCAGCCGCCGCGGCACCCCCGGCGACCCGGTGGCCACCCGGGCCGCCATCCTGCAGGTCGTGGACGCCGACGAGCCGCCGCTGCGGATCTTCTTCGGCGAGGCGCCCCTGGCCATCGCCACGGCCGACTACGAGCAGCGCCTGGCCACCTGGAACACGTGGCAGCCCGTGTCGCTCGCCGCCCACGGCGGCTGACCCCACTCCCCACCCGGCACTTGCTGCACTACTTGCCCGGACCCGCGCGGGCGCGGCGGCACTTAGCGCAGCAAGTGCCGGGGGGTGGCCGGGTCAGGTGGGGCGCAGCAGGCCGTCGGCGACCAGACCGCGGACGGCGGGCAGCAGCCGGGCCGCGAGGGCGTCGACCGGCTCGTCGAGCAGCTCGCCGAGCGCGCCGACCAGCCGGCCGACGCTGAGCTCGCCGTCGCAGGCGCCGACCAGCCCGGCCAGCGCGGTGTCGGCGCGGACGGCGCGCTGCAACCCGCCGCCCTGGCGCAGCAGCACGACCTCGGGGTCCTCGGCGCCGGGCCGGCCGTAGCGCTCCTCGGTGACGCCCTCGGCCACCACGAGCGTCGCCGCGAGCAGGTCGTTCGCGCCCAGCCAGTCGTGCGCGGCCAGCACGTCCACGACCACCTGCCCCATCGGTCCCGCGCCCGCGGTCAGCTCGTCGAACCGGCGCATCGGCGGCCCCGCCGCCAGCGGCCGGCGCAAGGTGATGACGCCGAAGCCCACCCCCTCGACCCCGCGCGCCGCGAAGTCGCCCAGCCACGCGTCGAGCAGGGCGGTGTGAGCGGCCGTGCCCGGCCGGTGGCCGCCGTCGCGGGCCCAGGTCTCGGCGTACTCGGCCGGGTCCTGCGTCTCACGCTGCACGACCCACGCGTCCAGCCCGGCGGGCAGCCACCCACCAACCCGGTTGGCCCACCCCTGCCCCGCGTGCTGCTCCCAGTTGCCGAGCAGCTGGGCCACCCCACCGGGCGCCAGGACGCCGGCCAGTCCCCCGACCAGGCGGCGCACCAGCTCGTCCCCGGCCAGGCCGCCGTCGCGGTACTCGTACGTCGGCACGCCGGGTGCGCGCGGGGTGATGACGAACGGCGGGTTGCTGACGACCAGGTCGAACCGCTCGTCGGCCACCGGTTCGAGCAGGCTGCCGCGGCGCAGGTCGAGCGCGACCCCGTTGAGGGCCGCGTTGAACGCGGTGAAGGCGAGGCAGCGGGCGGACGTGTCGGTGGCGACCACGTCGCGCGCGTGCCCGCCCAGGTGGAACGCCTGGACGCCGCAGCCGGTGCCGACGTCCAGCGCGCGCGTCACCGGCGTGCGGGGTGTCCAGCGTGCCAGGGTCAGCGACGCGCCACCGACGCCGAGCACGTGGTCGTCGGCGAGCGGAGCGCCGTCGCTGCGCTCACCGAGGTCGGACGCCAGCCACCGGTGGGCGTCGTCCGCGGCGTAGGGACGCAGGTCGACGAGCGGGCGCACCGGGTCGTCCGGCTGCGGACCGGCCGACGTCACCAGGCCCGTCGCCTCGGCGCCGGCCGTCCCCGTCGTCGGCAGGGCGGCGTCCAGGGCGGCCCGCGCGACCGGCAGACCCAGCACCCACAGCCGCGCCAGGGTGGCCGACGGCTCGTCGTGCCCAGCCAGGGCCCGGACGGCGGGCAGCGGGCTCTCGCGGTGCAGCGCGGCCCGCGCGACCGGGCCCCACGACGCGTCGAGGCGCTCGACGGTGAAGCCGGCTGCGCCCAGGTCGGCGGCGAGCGCGCCTGCGGCGGCGGCGTCCGCGGACGGTGCGCTCACCACAGCGCTCCGCCCCGGCGCGCGGGGCGGGCCGGGGCGGAGCGGGTGGTCGAGCTCACCTACGGGCGGGCGCTGGGCTCGGCGTCCAGCTCGACGCTGTCGTGGCCGGCGACGACGACGGGCGCGTCGTCACCGAACGAGATCGACCGGCGCTTCGAGACGGTGACCGCGGCGACGATGATCAGCAAGGCCACGCCGGCGATGGCGTAGCGGATCGGCGCGCTGGCGTCCGCGCCCAGGCTGAGCTGGACGACGGCGGGCGCGATCAGCACCGAGACCAGGTTCATCACCTTGATCAGCGGGTTGATCGCGGGGCCCGCGGTGTCCTTGAACGGGTCGCCGACGGTGTCGCCGATCACGACGGCCGCGTGGGCGTCCGAGCCCTTGCCGCCGTACGTGCCGTCCTCGACGATCTTCTTCGCGTTGTCCCACGCGCCACCGGAGTTGGCGAGGAACACCGCCATCAGGACGCCGGTGCCGATCGCGCCGGCGAGGTAGCCGGCGAGCGGGCCGATGCCCAGACCGAAGCCCACCGCGACCGGGGCGAGCGCGGCCATCAGACCGGGCGTGGCCAGCTCGCGCAGCGAGTCGCGGGTGCAGATGTCGACGACGCGCCCGTACTCGGGCTTCTCTGTGTAGTCCATGATCCCGGGGAGCTCGCGGAACTGGCGGCGCACCTCGAAGACGATGGCGCCGGCGGCGCGGGTCACGGCGTTGATCGCCAGGCCCGAGAACATGAACACGACCGCGGCGCCGAGGATCAGGCCGAACAGCGTCGACGGCGTGACGATCTGGTAGTCGAACGACGAGCGCACCAGCCGGCTCGGCGTGTCGGTGAGGTTGAGCTTGGTGGCCGCCTCGGTGACGGCGTCCTGGTAGGACCCGAACAGCGCGGTCGCGGCGAGTACGGCTGTGGCGATCGCGATGCCCTTGGTGATCGCCTTGGTGGTGTTGCCCACCGCGTCGAGCTCGGTGAGGATCTTGGCGCCCTCGCCGTCGACGTCGCCGCTCATCTCGGCGATGCCCTGGGCGTTGTCGCTAACCGGGCCGAAGGTGTCCATCGCGACGATGACGCCGACCGTGGTCAGCAGACCGCAGCCGGCCAGGGCGATGAGGAACAGCGACAGGACGACGGTGCCGCCGCCGAGCAGGAACGCCAGGTAGACGGCGCCGCCGATGATGACCGCGGTGTAGACGGCGGACTCCAGGCCGAGCCCGATGCCCGACAGCACCACGGTCGCCGCGCCGGTGAGCGAGGTGCGGGCGACGTCCATCGTCGGCGGCTTGTCGGTGCCGGTGAAGTAGCCGGTGAGCCACAGGATGATGCCCGCGAGCACGATGCCGAGCGCGACGGCGATCGAGGCGATGATCCGCGGGTTGCCGTTCAGCGACGTGACGTCGGCGCTGGCGTTGGTCAGCTCGGCGAACGTCGCGGGCAGGTAGAGGAACGCCGCGGCGGCGCAGGCCACCGCCGACACCACGGCCGAGATGTAGAAGCCGCGGTTGATCGCGGTCAGGCCGTTCTCACCCGGGCGGGGGCGGACGACGAACACGCCGAGCACCGCGGTCAGCGCACCGATCGCCGGCACGACGAGCGGGAACACCAGGCCGTAGTCGCCGAACGCGGCCTTGCCGAGGATCAGCGCGGCGACCAGCGTGACGGCGTAGGACTCGAACAGGTCGGCCGCCATGCCGGCGCAGTCACCCACGTTGTCACCGACGTTGTCGGCGATGGTCGCGGCGTTGCGCGGGTCGTCCTCGGGGATGCCCTGCTCGACCTTGCCGACCAGGTCGGCGCCGACGTCCGCCGCCTTGGTGAAGATGCCACCGCCGACGCGCATGAACATGGCGAGCAGCGCGGCGCCGAAGCCGAAGCCCTCGAGCACCTTGGGGGCGTCGCCGCGGTAGATCAGGACGACGACCGAGGCGCCGAGCAGGCCGAGGCCGACGGTGGCCATGCCGACGACGCCGCCGGTGCGGAACGCGATCCGCATGCCGTCGTCGCGACTGCCCAGGCGGGCCGCCTCGGCGACCCGCACGTTGGCGCGCACCGCGAGCGACATGCCGAGGTAGCCGATGGCGGCCGAGAACAGCGCGCCCACGACGAAGAACACCGACCGGCCGGCGCGCACGCCCCCGGTGTCGGCGGGCAGCGCGAAGAGCAGGAAGAACACGATGACCACGAAGATCGCCAGCGTCTTGAACTGGCGTGCGAGGTAGGCCGACGCGCCCTCCTGCACCGCGCGGCCGATCTCCTGCATGGATTCGGTGCCCTCGGGGGCAGCCAGCACCTGGCGGCGGAACGTGACGGCCATGCCGAGCGACAGCACGGCGATCACCGCCACGACGACGACGTAGGTGAGGTTGGAGCCGGTGACGGTCACGTCCCCGACGGCCTGGTTGAGTCCCTGCATTCGTCCTCCTCGACGTGGAACGCGTCCCCGGCACGGCCGGCTTCGGCCAGGGGGGACGCTGTTGGGGGGAGCGTAACGCCCGTCGCCGCGGCTTTCGTAACCTCTGCGGGTCGTGCGTTGGTCAACTCAGAGGGGGCGGGCCTGCTGGGGCTCGTGCAGCCAGGTCAGCCGCAGCGCCCCGCCGGGCTCATCGGACTCGAACGCGTAGTGGTCGGTGAGCTCGCCCAGCACGGCCAGGCCCAGGTCGCCGACGCTGCCCACCCCGCCGCCGACGTCCAGCGGGCCGACCCGGGCGACCAGCCGGGCGGGCGAGCCGGCACCGTCGGCCTGCGGGGCGTCGTCCAGGGTGAGCGTCACCTGGGTGTCGGGGCTCAGCCGGCCCACCGACAGGGCGCAGGCCTCACCGACCGCCTGCCGCACCGCCTCGACCTGCTCCTCGTCCAGTCCGGCGCGGCGCGCCACGGTCACCGCGACCAGCCGCGCGGTGCGCACGTGCGACGCCGAGGCCGCGAAGCGCAGGCTCACCAGCCCCATGCGACGGCGTCCGGCTCAGGCCTTGTCGTCGGCGCCGGTGTCGGCGGCCAGCGCCTGCTCCACCGTGTCGTGGATCGCGAACACCTTGGTCAGACCGGTGATCCGGAAGACCTTCAGCACCCGCTCCTGTGAGCAGACCAGGTGCAGCGACCCGTTGTGGGTGCGCACCCGCTTCAACCCGCCGACCAGCACCCCGAGGCCGGTCGAGTCCAGGAACTCGACGCCCTGCATGTCGACGACCAGGTCGTGGTGCCCGTCAGCGACCAGGCCGTTGAGCCGGTCGCGCAGGGTCGGGGCGCTGTAGACGTCGATCTCGCCGCCCACCTCGACGACGGTGCGGCCGGCTTCTTCACGGGTGGTGACCGACAGGTCCATGGGGCCTCCTCGACGCGGGTCGTACCGGTGGCGGAATTAGACCACCCTCCGAGAGACCATATGGCGTGCAGCCCCGTCCCACCCCCCCTGGCGCCGGGCCGGACCTGCTGGGCGTGCTGGTCACCGGCGCGGACCGCCGCTCGCGGGTGCGCCACGTGCAGGTCGTGCCGGCGCGCGAGGGGGTCGTCGCGTCCTGGCCGCCCTGGGCCCACGCGGGTCTGGTGCGCGCCCTGGGCGAGCGGGGGGTCCTGGCCCCGTGGGCGCACCAGCGGCGTGCCGCCGACCTGGCCCACGCGGGTCGCCACGTCGTGCTGGCGACCGGGACGGGGAGCGGCAAGTCGCTCGGCTACCTGCTGCCCGCGCTCAGCGACCTGCTCGGGCCGGCGGCGAACGGGGTGTCGGCACGCAGCCCCACCGCGCTGTACCTCGCGCCCACCAAGGCCCTCGCGGCCGACCAGCTCACCTCGCTCGCGGACCTGCGGCTGCCGGGGCTGCGGGCCGCCACCTACGACGGCGACACGGCACCGGACGAGCGGCGCTGGGTGCGCGACCACGCGGCGTACGTGCTGACCAACCCCGACCTGCTGCACCACTCGCTGCTGCCGGGGCACGAGCGCTGGGCGAGGTTCCTGCGCGGCCTGCGCTACGTCGTGGTCGACGAGTGCCACCACTACCGCGGCGTGTTCGGCTCGCACGTCGCGGCGGTGCTGCGACGCCTGCGGCGGGTGGCCGAGCACTACGGCGCCCACCCGACCTTCGTCCTCGCCTCGGCCACCGTGGCCTCGCCGTCCGCGCACGCCGGCCGGCTGACCGGGCTGGACGTCAGCGCGGAGACGGACGACGGGTCGCCGCGCGGCCGCACCCGCGTCGTGCTGTGGGAGCCACCGCTTCGGCCAGGCGGCGGCGAGCACGGCGCACCCACCCGGCGCAGCGCCACCGCCGAGACCGCCGACCTGCTCACCGACCTGGTCGCAGGGGGCGTCCGCACCCTGGCGTTCGTGCGCAGCCGGCGCGCCGTCGAGACGGTGGCGGCCACCAGCCGCAGGCTGCTCGGCGAGGTCGACCCCGACCTGCCCGCCCGGGTCGCGGGCTACCGCGGCGGGTACCTGCCCGAGGAGCGGCGCGCGCTCGAGCGCCGGCTGCGCAGCGGCGACCTGCTCGGGGTCGCCGCCACCAACGCGCTCGAGCTCGGGGTCGACGTCGCCGGCCTGGACGCGGTGCTGCTCGCCGGCTGGCCCGGACGGCGCGCGTCGCTGTGGCAGCAGATCGGGCGGGCCGGGCGGGCCGGTCAGGACTCGCTCGCCGTGCTGGTCGCGGCCGACGACCCGCTCGACACCTACCTGGTGCACCACCCCGAGGCCGTCTTCGGCCCGGGGGTCGAGCAGACCGTGATCGACCCCGACAACACGTACGTCCTCGCGCCGCACCTGGCCTCGGCCGCCGCCGAGCTGCCGCTGACCGAGGACGACCTACCGCTGTTCGGCCCCACGGCTGCCGACCTGCTGGACGCCCTGGTGCTGCGCGGGCTGCTGCGCCGACGTCCGGTCGGGTGGTTCTGGGCCCGCACCGAGCGGGCCACCGACCACGTCGACCTGCGCGGGGCGGGCGGCGCGGCGTACCGCGTCGTCGAGGCGAGCACGGGGCGGGTGCTGGGCACCGTCGACGCCGGGTCGGCCGACCGCACCGTGCACCAGGGCGCGGTCTACGTGCACCAGGGCGACACCTTCGTGGTGGGCCGGCTCGACCTGCACGAGCGCCTGGCCCTGGTCGAGCGCGCGACACCGGACTGGTCGACCCAGGCCCGCAGCAGCACCGACGTCCGGCTGCTCTCGACCCTGCGGGAGCAGACCTGGGGGCCGATCCAGGTGGCGTTCGGAGCGGTCGAGGTGACCACCCGGGTGGTGTCGTACCTGCGCCGCGGCGTGGGCGGTGAGGTGCTGGGCGAGGAGCCGCTCGACCTGCCGGCGCGCACGCTCACCACCAAGGCGGTGTGGTGGACCACGGCAGCGGAGGTGCTCGCGGACGCGGGCGTCGACCCGGCCGACCTGCCCGGCGCCCTGCACGCGGCCGAGCACGCCTCGATCGGGCTGCTGCCGCTGCTGGCCACCTGCGACCGCTGGGACGTCGGCGGGGTGTCGACCGCGCTGCACCCCGACACCGGGCGCCCGACCGTCGTCGTGCACGACGGTCACCCGGGCGGCGCCGGGTTCGCCGAGCGCGGCTTCGCCGTTGCGCGCACCTGGTGGCAGGCCACCCTGGACGCCGTCGCGTCGTGCGAGTGCCCCGCCGGCTGCCCGTCGTGCGTGCAGTCCCCCAAGTGCGGCAACGGCAACGACCCCCTGGACAAACCGGGCGCCCAGCGGGTGCTGCGACTGCTGCTCAGCCACTCGCCCCCGCAGGACGAAACGGACCCGCGCGGCTAGGCTGGCAGGTGATCCACAGCACAGTGGGGACCGAACCCGAGGAGCTCTCATGATCGTGCTGGCCCTGATCGCCCTGCTGGTCGCCGCAGCGGCAGTCGTCTTCATGATCGTCCGCGGGATCCAGCAGGACGTCTCGTTCTCGTTCTTCGCCGGCGACTTCACCACCAACCCGCTGTCCATCTTCATCGCGGGTGCGGTGACCCTGTTCCTCGTGCTGTTCGCGCTGAGCCTGATCCGCCGCGGCACGCGCCGCAAGGTGGCCCAGCGCCGCGAGATCAAGCGCCTGCGCAAGGTCGAGGAGACCTCGGTGCCGGCGAACGAGGAGCGCACCACGGCCCGCCACGGCCGCGACCACGACCTCGACCGCGGTGACGACAACCGCGGTGACGCCAACCGCGGTGACGACAAGATCGACCTGACCGGCCGTGAGTCCCGTCCGGGTCGCGGTGACGCCGCGTACCCGGACGACCAGGAGACGCTCGTGCGCGAGCCGCGCCGCGGCGACGACGGCCGCACCGTCTGACTCGGCCCTGACCGGCGACCCCACGCCGTCAGCCTCATCGCCCCGTCACCCCGATCCCTCCGCCACCACGTTCCCTCCGGCGCCGTGATCCGGCCCGGCCCGGGCTCGCCCGGTCGCTGACCCCAGTGCTGCGAGCGCCCCCGGCGGGACGACTGCGGCGCTGATCAGCAGGTCGGCGCCGTCGGCTGCGCACGACCGCAGCCTGGCGCCGTTCGCCGCAGCGACCTCGGCGGCCGCGCTGCACGCGTCACCGGGCGCCCGACCGGCCAGGACGTCGGCGCCGGCGAGAGCGGCCAGGTCGGCTGCCGCAGTCGCCCGGTGCCGGGCCAGCACCGCGCCCGAGAGCCCCCCGACCGCACCCACGAGCACCAGCGCCACCATCAGGACGGCGAGCACCAGGACGCTGGCGGCACCGGCGGCGGTCTGCTCGAGCGCAGCCGTGGCCCGACCTCGGACGCTCACCTCGGCACCGCGCAGCCCGCCCAGGCGCACCCGACGGGTCACCAGCACGGTCAGCCGGGTGCCCGACGTCCGCACGCTGACGGCGGCTGTTGGCGCCGCCTCACGGGCCAGCTCGGCCACGACCCCGGCGCCGTCCCCTCGGGCACCGGCGCGGGCCGCGGCCCGGGCCGCGTCGACGCACTGCACCTGCGCCACCGCCACCTGACCCACGGCCAGCACGGCCCCGAGGGCCACCGCCACCGCGGGCAGGGCCACCGCGAGCTCGGCGGTGGCCGTCCCTCGCTCGTCGCGCTCAGCCACCCAGCGCCAGCGCCCGGGTGATCAGGCCCATCAGCAGGCCCTGGACGGCCGATCCGCGCAGGATCGCCACGAGCAGCGCGGCGAACCCGCACGCGGCGAGGGTGCCGATCGCGTACTCGGCGGTGGTCATGCCGCGGTCTGCGGCCCGGCGCAGGTCGGTGGCGCGGCGCCGCACCCCGGCCAGGGTCGGGCGCAGCAGCGAGGGGCGTCGGTTCACGAGGGTCTCCCGGTGGTCGCGGCGAGGGGCGCCGTCCCGGCCGCGCACCAGCGCGGCCAGGACCACCGTCGCCGGACGCCGGTCGCGCCGACAGGGGCAGCGGGGCATCTGTGGACGACGTGACACTCGCCGTTCCTGTGGATGGCAGCGCCCCGCCGCTCAGCGCACGCAACCAGCCAGCAGCCCGCCCGCTCAGTCACCCGGCCGGTCGGCGCCGGCCGCCAGTCGCGGGCCGATCAGCACCGCCGGGTGCGTCACCAGCAGTCCGTCGCTCACCCAGCGCTGGAGGCCGCCGATGACGTCGGTGGCGTGAAGCAGACCCAACCGACGCAGGCTGGCAGCCGCCAGAGACGACGAGAAGCCCTCGTCGCACAGGATGATCCAGCGGACGCCGTAGTCCGCCGCCTCTGGAACTCGGGCACTGCTGGTGGGGTCCAGCCGCCACTCGAGGTGGTTGCGCTCGATCACGATCGCGCCAGGAACCTCGCCCCCCGCCCGACGTTGGAACTCCGGACGGGTGTCGACCAGGAGGCTGCCGCACCTGACCCGATCCAGCGCCTGGTGCGGTGTCAGCCGCTCGAGCTCGGCCTGCACCTGCGCCAGGTGCTCGGTGATCCCGGGACAAGGCTGCATCCGCCCACCGTAGGGGCTGACGCAGCTATCGCGAGCTCGCGTCAGCGATTCGTAAGACTGTTGAAGCGCAACGGATCCGCACCCGTCCGCTACCGTCGGGGTCGCGGTCACGATCCGCCCACGACGGCACCTGTGTCGTCGACCGCTGCGCCCTCGTCGGGCACGGGAAGGAGACAAGGCATGGCAGTCGAGTCGACGTCCGGGTACGCGGGGACGGAGGGCGCCCAACCGCCCGCCAGCACCGACGACGAGGTACCCGAGCCGCTACCCACCGGTCCCGTGACGCGGGCGGCCTTGGCCACGGTTCGTGTCGTCGTCGCCATGATGTGGATCCAGAACGTGAACTGGAAGATCCCGTCCGACTTCGGTCGTGCGCGCGACGCCGACCTCTACCACTTCGTCGCGGGCGCGGTCGACCACCCCGTCCTCGCGCCGTACACCTGGGTCGTCCAGCACCTCGTGCTGACGAACTTCACGCTGTTCGGCTACCTCACCCTGGTCACCGAGTTCGCGCTCGGCGCCTTCCTGCTGGCCGGGTTGTTCACCCGCCTGTTTGCAGCGGTGGGGGTCCTGCAGAGCGGGGCGATCGCCCTGTCGGTGCTGAACACGCCCGGTGAGTGGCACTGGTCGTACTACCTGATGATCAGCGCCCACGTCCTGCTGCTGGCCTTCGCCGCCGGTCGGGTCGCCGGGGTCGACGGGCTGTTGCGCCCGCGGTGGCGCCAGTCGAGTGGCCTGCCGGCCAGGCTCGCGATGGTGGCGTCGTGAGCCGGATGAACGCGACGAGCGCCCGGCAGGCCGGGCTGGTGGCCCTGGCCACCGCCGCGAGCAGCCTCTTCGCGCTGATCGACTGGACGCCGCTCAGCTTCGTGACGATGCCCGGCGCCGTGGTCGTCGTCCTGCTGCTCGCGGCCGGGACGACGGCGGTGGGAGCGTTGCTGCGCCGCTCCGAGGTCGTCCTGGGCGTCGGTGGTGTCCTGCTGCTGCTGGGGCTGGTCCGGCTGGTCACCTACGGCCACGAGTCCGGTCTGGTCGGTGGGCAGTCCTCGACCGGGGCCCTGCTGACCGGACTCGGCCTGGCGCTGTCGGGGATCGCCGTGGCGGCCCGCCCGTCGGTGAACGACCATTCCAGTCCGACGGCTTGACCTGCGCTCAGGCGCAGCGGAACACTGCGCGACCCGAGCGCTGCGCGGCGTCACCCACGGCGACGGCGTCCTCGACGACGCCGAACACCTCCGCCAGGGGCAGCGGCGCGTCAGCGATCCGCAGGTGCGGGTTGGTGACCGCAACCGGGTGCCACCACGCGCCGTCCGCGGTGATCGTCGGCTCCGGCTCGAGCGAGTCGATCGACACGTGCATCCCCTGGTCGGCGAAACCCTCATGGGCCACTGGGCGGATCACCCGGTCGTCGGCGGCGATGCCCTCGGCGTCCAGCCGCTCGTGCAGGGCCGCGACGCCCGCCTCGTCCTCGCCGTACAGCGTCGCGGCCACCCGCACCCGAAAGCCCAGATCGCGGGCCTGTCCGATACCGGCCATCGCCCGGGCCCACGACCCGGCCCCGCGCTGCTGATCGTGCAGGTCCGGCGTCGCTGAGTCCAGGCTGACCTGCAGCACCACCGACCGGTCCAGCTGCTCCAGGACCTCGCGTCGACGTCCCCGACCGAAGATCATCGCGTTGGTCAAGATCGTGCGCTCCAGGCCCTCGGCCGACGCCAGCATCTGGCCGAGCTCGGGGTGCAGGAACGGTTCGCCACCGGTGAACAGGACCTCGCGGCCACCGAGGCCCCGCATCTGGTCGAACGCCGCCGCAGCGACGTCCGCCGGCAGCCTGCGGGCGGCTGCCTTCGGCGATGACTCCGCGCAGCAGTAGTCGCACGCCAGGTTGCAGTCGAAGTTGGTGTAGACCCACAGCCGCTGTCCGATCGGGGTGCGCTCACCGAGGCTGAACACCGTGTCGGACCGGACCGCGGCGCTCACCTTGCGCACGGCGAACCACCACGGCCCACCGGTCGTGGTGGCCACCTGGGCGTGCACCTGGTGGCCGACGAGGTCAGCCCACACCGGCAGGTCGTCGGCGACGGACGGCTCGGCGCTGCGGACGGCGAGAAGCTGCCCGTCCGTGAGGCGGCGCATCGAGCGGGTGATCAGCAGCAGCAGACCGCTACCGCAGTCCATGTCGCCGCCGTCGATGAGGGCGTCGACGTCGCCGACCGGGGTGTCTCGGGTGGGCCCTTCGGCCCGCAGCGCCGGGGTCGTGTCGGAGGACATGAGAAAGGGTACCGTCGGTTCATGGATGCGCTGGGGCCGGACGACACTGCCCTGTGGCGGCCCGAGGGATCGGGTGCGCGCCGGGACTTCTGGGAAGGCGTTCACGACAGCAAGGACGTCGACGGGGTGTCCTGGTGGCAGTCCGTGCCCGAGCTCTCGCTCGGCCTGGTGGACTCCACCGACGTCGGGCGCTCCGAGCCGGTGATCGACGTCGGTGCCGGCTGGTCCACCCTGGTGGACCACCTCCTCGAGCGCGGGTACACCGACCTGACGGCGGTGGACCTGTCGATCACGGCGCTGAACACCGTGAGAGAACGGCTCGGCCCCGACGGGGCAGGCGTGGTCCTGACCGTCGCTGACGTGCTCGACCTGCGGCTCGGGCGTCGCTACGCGCTGTGGCACGACCGGGCCGTCTTCCACTTCCTGACCGAGCCAGACGAACGGCAGGACTACCTGGCCTCGCTGGACCGGAATCTGCAGCCCGGGGGCTGGGTCGTGGTGGCGACCTTCGGCCCCGACGGACCGACCACGTGCAGCGGCCTGCCCATCGTGCGCTACACCCACGAGGAGCTGGTCGATGAGTTCCCGGGGTACGAGCTCGTCGGCACCAGCGGCGAGGAGCACCGCACCCCCTGGGGCAGCGCGCAGCAGTTCACCGCGGTGCTGCTGCGCCGTCAGAGCTAGGCACGGACCCGCCCGGTGCGACGATGGCGCGGGCGATCGCGGCGGCCACCCCCAGTGATGCGGTGGCTCCGTTGTCATGACCCTTGTCGAAGTCGTCGCCGGCCACCGCCATCGTGTTGGTCACGTGCGCCAGGCACACGACCCGCCTGCCCCTGGCTTCGGCGTACGCGTACAGCGCGGCCGCCTCCATCTCCACACAGACGGCTCCGGCCGTCCGGGCCGTCGCGATCGCGTCCGGCGTCTCCCGGTAGGGGGCGTCCGTGGTCCACGACGATCCGCGCCGCAGGGTGTGGCCGCGTGCCGTCAGCACCTGCGCCAAGGCGGTGTCCAGGTGCGCGTCCAGCCGTGACCACTTCGCCGGGGGCGCGTAGTGGACGCTGGTGCCCTCGTCGCGCAGGGCACGGTCGATGAGGACGAAGTACGGCGGGTCGGCCAGCTTCGCCAGCTGACCTGCCGAGGTGATGGAGATGACCAGCTCGGCGCCGCTGGCGGCCAGCTGCTCGGCGACCAGCACGGCGAACGGGGCGCCGACGGCGTTCCCGACCACGCCCAGCGTCACGCCATCGGTGGTCGTGGTCCACATCTGCGTGTGGTAGCAAGCCCATCCCCGTTGCAGACGCCCGCTTCCGGTGCGTGACAGGTGCTCCACCACGTCGCCATCCGGGTCGAGCAGGCACACCTGCGGAACGGGCACGTCGGGCAGCCGCTTCTGGCGCCTGGCCTCCCTCAGCAGGTTCTCCGGCCGAAACACCGACGCGGCGGCGTACGACTTCGGTGCCAGGAGCGGGTAGTCCGTGTCCAGGTCATCGCTCACTGGCCGCATCTCCTTCGCTCACATCCGGTACTGGTGCCCGCACGATCCCATCGCACTGACGACGACCGCCTGTCGCCACCCGCCCGTGAGGACACGAGCAGCACGAACGAGTGCACTCACCCGGCGAGCAGCTCGGTGGCCAGCCCCAGCACGACCGGCACCACGCCGAGCAGGACGAAGGACGGCAGGGTGGCCAGCCCGAGCGGCAGCACCAGCCGGACGCCGAGGCGCCGGGCCGCCACCTGGGCCCGGCGCCGGCGGGCGGCGCGCTCGTCGACGGCGGCCCGCCGCAGCGCCGCAGCCGCCGCGGCGCCGGTGCGCTCGGCGAGCAGCATCGTGCGCGCCAGGGCCCGGTGCTCGGGTGCGGCCCGACCCCAGGCCACCTCGGCGTCCGCGCCCAGCCGCAGCGCGTCGACCACCGGTGCCAGGTCGCGCGCCGAGCGGCCACCCACCGCCCGCGCCGCGGCCGCGAGCGCCGCGCCCGCTGGCAGCCCGCACGACAACGCCGCCGCCACCAGCTCGATGACGACCGCCGCACCCACCCCGGGGCCCTCGCGCACCGGTGGCGGGCGACGCGCCCGGGCGGGAGCGCGCAGCGGGGACGCACCCGGCGCCACGAGCACGGCGGCCCCGGCCGCCGCCGCGGCCAGCAGCACCCAGCCGTTCACAGCACCCAGCCGTTCACAGCAGCCGCGCGGTCGCGGCGACCAGCTGCCGGGACCACACCTGGCCGAGCACCCCGAACGTGACGCCGCCGGCCGCGCAGACCTGGCCGACGGGTGTCGCGACCAGCACCTGCACCGGGTGGGCGCCGATCAGCTCACCGATCGCGATGCCCGCCACGGGCAGGGCGGCCAGCAACCGGGCGGTCGCCCGCGGCCCGGCCAGCGAGGCCTCGATCTCGCCGTCCACGTCCGCGTCGCTGCGCAGCCCCACCGCGAGCTGGTCGAGGACGTCGGCCAGGGGCGCTCCGACGTCCTCGGCCAGCGACCAGGCCGCCGCCACGGCGAGCACGACCCGGTCGCGCGGGGCGGCGCGGCGCAGCGCGTCGGCGACCGGCTCCGCGGGCCCTCGCGGCAGGTGGCCCGCCGCGCCCTCGACGACCTCGACGGCGGCGTCCCACGCGAGCGCGGGTGGGGCGCCGGCGCGCACCTGCGCGCCGACCGCCTCGATCACCTGCAGCAGGACCTGTGCCGGCGCGGCACCCCCTGCCGACCGCGCCCGTCCGGCCCGCACGGGGGGCTGCGAGCGCGCCTGCCGGCGGACCACCACCCACCGGCCCGACGGCCAGGCCAGCACGGCGGCGGCGAGCAGCAGCGCGGCGAGGACCGTCACGGCGCCGCCACGAGCCGCTCGAGCACCGGGAAGCCGGCACCGCGCGCACCGGGTGCGGCCGGGTCGCTGTGGTCGGCGACCAACCCCGGCAGCACGACCAGCCCGGGTGCCGTCGGGTCGACGACCGCCACCTCGACCAGCCGTCGGTGGCCGCCGCGCCGCTGCAGGTGCAGGACGACCTGGACCGCGCCGCGCGCCTGGGCGTGGACGGCGGCGCGGTCGAGACCGGCCAGCGCCCCCAGCGCCTCCAGCCGGGCGGGGACGTCGGCGGCGGCGTTGGCGTGCAGGGTGCCGCACCCGCCCTCGTGGCCGGTGTTCAGCGCCGCGAGCAGCTCGCGCACCTCGGCGCCGCGGACCTCCCCCACCACCAGCCGATCGGGCCGCATCCTCAGGGCCTGACGCACCAGGTCGGTCATCGTGACGGCGCCGCGGCCCTCGACGTTCGGCGCCCTCGCCTGCAGCCGCACCACGTGCGGGTGCTCGACGCGCAGCTCGGCGGTGTCCTCGACCACCACGATCCGCTCACCGGTCGGCACCAGCGCCAGCAGCGCCGCCAGCACGGTGGTCTTGCCCGACCCGGTGCCGCCGCTCACCAGCACGGCGGCACGCTGACGCACCAGCTGCTCGACCAGCCCGACCCAGCCCGGCGGGACCGTCCCGCGGTGCACCAGGTCGGCCAGCGTCAGGCTGCGCCGGTGCGGCACCCGCAGGCTGATCAGCGTCCCGTCGGCCAGCGGTGGCAGGACGGCGTGCACCCGCACGCCGCCGGGCAGCCGGGCGTCGACGTACGGGGCCGCGTCGTCGAGCCGGCGGCCGGCGACCGCGGCCAGCCGCACCGCGAGGCGGCGCACCGCCGGCTCGTCGACGAGGTCCATCCGCACCCGCTCGACCCCCTGCCCGCGGTCGACCCACACGCCGTGCGGCCCGTTGACCAGGACGTCGGTGACCTCGGGGTCGGCCAGCAGCGGCTCGAGCGGGCCGGCTCCGACCAGCTCGGCGCGCAGGGCGTCGACGACGTCCAGCAGCCCGACGTCGCCGAGCACGGCCCCCGCCTCGCGCACCGCCGCCGCGACCCGGCCCGGCGTCACCGGGCCGGGGTCGTCCGCCAACGCGGTCCGGACGCGCTCGAGCAGGTCGGGCGGCAGGCTCCTCACGCGGCCCGGCCGGGCGCCTCGCGCTGGGCCAGCCACTGCTCGGCCGCCAGCCGCAGCGGGCTGCGCGCCCGCAGCCCGGGGGCCTGGCTGCGGCGCAGCGCCTGGTCCAGGCCGGGGTCGTCCCGCATCTGCAGCGCCAGGCGCAGACCCAGCGCATCTGCCACGGTGTGGGCCGCGAGCGGGTCGCGCGACGAGCGCCGCACCACCGCGCGGGTCACCGGCGCCAGCTGGCCCCACCCGGTGAGCAGCGCTGCGGCCGCCGCGGTGGCGCGCAGCCGGGCGGGCACGACCACGAGCAGCTCGCCCGCGTGCGCCAGGGCGGCGGCCGCCGCGGGGTCACCCGAGCGGGGCAGGTCGAGGACGACGAGGTCGTGGGTGCGCACCGCGGCCGCGAGCACGGCGTCGACGACCCGAGGCGCCAGGTCGACCGGCTCGCCGCGACCGAACGCGAGGACGGCCAGGTCGTCCAGGCGGGGCAGCGCCTCGCGGACGCTGCCGCCGGGCAGGCGTCCCCGGGCCGCCGCCAGGTCATGCCAGCGCAGCCCGGGGACGTCGACCACGCCCAGGGTCAGGTCGGCCCCCGGCCCGAGCGGGTCGAGGTCGGCCAGCAGCACCCGGTGGCCGGTGTCGGCGGCGGTCACGGCCAGGGCCGCGGCGAGCACGCTGGCGCCGGCACCACCGCAGCCGCCGACCACGGCGACGACCCGGGCCGCTCCCGTCGGCTCGACGGTGGCGGCCAGCCGGTCGACGAGCCAGTCCTGCCCGTCGGGCAGCACGACCACCTGCTCGGCGCCGAGGGCGACGGCGTGCTGCCAGACGTCCGCGTCGTCGAGGTCGTTCGTGACGAGCAGGACGGGGACGCGCTCGGGGCGGGTCGACGGGCGACGGGCCAGCTGGCGGGCGGTGCCGGCAGCCAGGTCGCCCCCGACCACGAGCAGCGGGCAGGCCTCGAGCTCGCGGGCGTCCGGCAGGTCGGGCCGCACGGCGAGCGGCACCCCCGCCGCCGCCGCGAGGCGGTGCAGGTCGTCAGCCAGCCGCGGGTCGGCGGTGCGGACGAGGACGGATCGGGTGGACGACGGCGCAGGCTGTGGCACGACGGGCTCCTCGGCGACGGCGCGCCGGGCGCCCGGTGGCGTCCGGCCTCGCGTCCCTGCACCCTGTGCGCCGCGGCGACCCGCCGCCAGGTCTGGTCGCCGTCCTGTGGACGGTGGGACGGTTGCCGTCCCTGTGGACGACGGGGCCGGGCGAGGGCGCGGATCCCGGGCCTCAACGTGCGCCAGGTCTGCGGGTGGGCATGGGACGACCCCCGTCGGGGGGACGACGGGGGTCGTCTGGCGCTCCGGCTCGGGGGGGATGAGCCGGAGCACGCGCACAGCCCCGTAGGGCCGGCTCTCCAAGTCTGCTCCCTCGATCCGCGCAAGGCAAACCCCGGGGTGTCCCACATGTCAACCCTTCCCTTTTTGTTCTCGGTGGAGTAGACACAGGGCTGAGCCGCCGGGTGACCGGCGACCCAGCACGGCCCTCCAGGTACCCACGTGCGGGCAGTCCACTGGTGGACGGCTCGTGGCGGGCTCGACCCGCTGCGACGACGCACAGCACGCTTGGTAGCCCGCGGTCGTGCCGACGGCGCCCCGCCCCGCGCGGGGCGCCGTCGCGTCCGGGGGCAGGTCACGGGTGCTGCGAGGGAGAACGGGGGCGCGCGTGGGGTACGAGGTGCTGGACTCCGCCGGTCGGGCCACCGACCTGCCGGACGACGCCCGGCCGCAGCGCGTCGACGTCCTCGACCTCGACTTCGCCACGCAGGAGGGCGCGACGGACGCGGACGCGGTGCCCGCCCTGGCCCCGCAGGTGCGCCGCTGGCTCACCGAGGCCGGTCCGCTGCTGGCAGCCGCCTCGTCGACGGGCCGCCGCACCCTGCGGGTCGTCACCGGCTCGCTCGTGGTCGGCGCGGTCCTCAGCGGCCTCGCCATCCACGCCAACGACGAGCGAACCGCTCGGCGGGCGCAGCGCTCGGTGCTCGCGGTGGACGCCTCGGGGGTCGACATCAACGTCGACGCATCGAGCCCCGACAAGGTCTCGATCGGGACCACCGCCCGGGTGACCAACCACGGCCCGGCCCCGATCCTGGTGCTCACCGGCACGACGCCGGCCGGCCTGATCGTGGCGGCGAACGGGACCTCCACCACGACGGTCCCCGGTGGAGGCCGCGGCCTGGTGAAGGCGACCCTCGTCGTCGATTGCCACGCGACGGCACCAGTGCCCGTCCCTCTGGTCCGGGTGCGCACCGCCGACGGCCGTCGCCACGACGTCCCGCTCGAGCTCGGTGCGTTCGGCAGCACCCCGCTGCGCGAGGCCGTGTGTCAGGGCTCTCAGAGCCAGAGCGTCGAGGTGTCCCTGTCGGGCTCGCTGGAGCGCCCGGTGCTGCAACTGACCAACAGGAGCACTCACGACCAGAGGGTCACGGTGAACGGCCTGCTCATCACCGATGCCGACAACAAGCCGCTCGTCACGACCGCTACGAGTCCGGCCGGGCCGCTCGTCGTGCGCGCCGGCGCACGCCGCGACGTCCGGGTGACGGTGCGCGCCGTCCAGTGCGTGCGCGAGGTGGCGACCCTGACGGGTGCGGGTTACCTCGCCATCGACGTCGTCCCCGCTGACGGGGGGGTGCAGCAGTCTGGCCAGGGCGTCGACCTGAGCCCGTTGGTGGGGGCGGCGGTCGCTCGGGCGTGTTCCCGGTGAAATCGCGCTGCCCCACACCGGCGGGCAGAACCCCCATCGCGGCCGTCGCCTGAGCACGCGCCGCGCCGCTGGATGCAACTTCTGCCCGCCGCTGCGGGCCGACCCCGGATCCGCGGCGCCGGATGGCGCCGCACTGGTGCGGGCGGCCCGATCGGCGGAGACTGGTGGGATGGGCTACGAGGTCCTGGACGCGAGCGACCACGGGGTCGCCGACCCGGTCGGTGCCCCTCCGGTCGGTGGCGTCGTCGTCGACCTCGCCGACCTTCCCGACCTCGGCGTGACCGCCGGTCGACCCACCGGCACCCGGTCCCGACCCGTGGCGGCGCTGGTCGTCGTCGCGGCGCTCGTGGTCGGCGCCCTGGCCGGTGCCGGGATCAGCCGCAATCGCAGCGACCAGGCCGCCGAGCGCGGCGACCGGGCGGTGGTCACCGTCGCCGCCCAGGCCACCGCGGTCGAGCCGTTCACGCTGCCGATCGGCACCGGCGCCCAGCTGCAGGTGATGGTGACCAACCTGGGTCCGCTGCCGGTCGAGGTCATCGCCTCGGACCGCACCCGGTCCGACACCGACCAGGGCACCATCCGCCAGGCCGTCGTCACGGTGCTCGGCGCCCGGACGTCGATCGGCCCCGGCACGTCGGTCAGCGTCGAGATGCGACTGCCGGTCGACTGCCGGGCGGGTCGGCTGATCACGACCGCGCTGCCGGTCCGCACCGCGGACGGCGCCCGGCACGCCGTGCCCGTCTCGCTGCCGGACGACGGGCGGCCCCCTGAGTCGATCTGCCCACCCCTCGGAGGAGCGCAGCAGCTGCGGGCGCAGCTGACCGGCACCGTCGTCCTGCCGGTGGTGCAGCTGGACAACCACACCGACGACGTCATGCGCGTGCGGCTGCCGGCCCAGGCCCTGACCCCGGAGGGCAGCGACGCGGTGATCCAGGTCGTCACCCGCCCGGCGCTGCCCACGACCATCCGCCCGCACGACCGGCTCACCGTGCGCCTGAGGTTCGTGGCCCACAGCTGTGTGAGCGGGCTGCAGGACCTGCAGCGCCTTGACATCGCCACCCTGACGTTCGCTCCCGAGCTGCTCGCGGGGACCCGCATCGTGCCGGGAGACCCGGTGCCGGTCGACGTCACCGCGGTGGTCGCCGCAGCGATGGTGCGCACCTGCGGCTAGGGCGACAGGCGCCCGGCCACCACGGCGTCGCCGATCGCGGCACCCTCGGCTGCCCCCACCTGGAGGGCGAGCCCGCAGTGCCGCACCCACGCCACCAGGCCGTCGCTCGTACCGCCCGCGTAGGCGGTGACCGCGGCGGCGTACGCCGGGACGCCGGCCCGCTCGAACCCGACCTCGGCGACGGCCACGCCGGTGGGGTCCAGCGCCCGCTCGACGACGACGGCGCGGAACAGCGCCCGGGCGACGACCCCGTTGCCCACCGCGAAGGGGCGGACCACCAGCACCTCCGCGTGCACCAGCGCGGCCACCACCAGGGCGGGGACGGCGGCGTCCGCGCTCAGCAGGGCCACCAGCCCGTCGAGCCGGGCCCGCAGCGCCGCTCCCACCGGCGCGAGGCCGGGCCCGGTGAGGTCCATCGGCTGGTCGGCACCGGCGCGGGGGCGGCCGAGCAGGTCGTCCGGCACCAGGCCGGCAGCCGCGGCGGTGTGCAGCCGAGCCAGCGTCTGCAGCGGTGAGCGGCTCAGCGTCCCGGCCAGCCGACCTGCCTCTACCGTCGCCCGCAGCGCGCCGCTGAGCGCGCGGCCGGCGGCGTCGTCCGGTGCCTGCGCCGCCCCGCGCAGGACGTCGCGCACCAGGTCCAGCGGCACCGGCGCGCCGTCCATCGCTGCGCTGGCGCGGGCGCCACGCGCCACGGCCTCGGCCCGCGCCCCCTCGGTGCGCCGGCGCAGCGCCGCGTGCCAGCGCAGCGCCGTGCACGCCTCACGGGCGCCCTCGACCGCCTCGACCACGGCGGGCAGGGACGACACCCGTTGCAGCGCCTGGGTCGTCGCGGGGGTGCTCACGAGCCGCGACCCTACGGGCCCGGCGGCGGGTACCGTCACGTCGGTGCACCCGATGGCCCTGACGACGACCGCCGGGCTCGCCGACACCAGCTGGGTCACCGTGGTCGTGCTGGCGGCGCTGGGCGCGGCGGTCGTCGCGGTGACCGCCCGGGTCGCGCGCCGCCGTCCGGACTTCGGCTCGTCCGCCGACCGCGCCACCTTCGAGACGCTGCACACCGCCTCGCTCGCGGCACCTAGCCTGCGCGAGGGGCTGACGTCGGCCGGCGCCGAGCGCTCGGCCAAGCACCTGCGCGCCCTGCTCGGCACCGCCGCGGTGGCGATCACCGACGCGGCCGGGCACACGCTGGCCTGGGACGGCGGCGGCGTCGGTCACGCCCGGCTCGCCGGGTCGCACGCGGCCCGGGTGCTCGCCGACGGGCAGACCGTCGTGCTCTCGGGTGGTGACGTCGAGTGCGACGACCCCGACTGCCCGATCCGCACCGCGATCGTCGCGCCGATCATCAGCGACGACGCGGTCGTCGGAGCCCTGGCGGCCTACGGCCGCAGCACCTCCGCCGGCCTGGTGCGGGCCACCGACGAGGTCGCCCTCTGGGTGTCGGCGCAGGTCGAGCTGGCCGAGCTCGACCGCGAGCGCACCCGGGCGATTGAGGCCGAGCTGCGGGCGCTGCGGGCGCAGATCAGTCCGCACTTCATCTACAACTCGCTGGCCGCCATCGCCTCGTTCGTCCGTACCGACCCCGAGCGCGCCCGCGAGCTGCTGCTGGAGTTCGCCGACTTCACCCGCTACGCCTTCCGCCGCGGCGGCGAGTACACGACCCTGGCCGACGAGCTCACCAACATCGAGCGCTACCTCGAGCTCGAGAAGGCGCGGTTCGGTGACCGGCTGCAGGTGACGCTGCTCGTGGCACCCGAGGTGCTCGCCGTCGCCGTGCCGTTCCTGGTGCTGCAACCGTTGGTGGAGAACGCGGTTCGCCACGGGCTCGAGGGCAAGAGCGGGGTCGGGCACGTGACGATCACCGCCAAGGACGTCGGGTCGCAGGCCCACCTGGCGGTCGAGGACGACGGGGTCGGCACCGACCCCGAGGTCGTGCGCGCGGTGCTGTCCGGCGAGTCCGAGACCGACTCGGTCGGGCTGGGCAACGTCGACGCCCGCCTGCGCCAGGTGTACGGCGACGCACACGGCCTGGTCGTCGAGACGGCGCCCGGCGCCGGCACCCGGGTCAGCTTCACGGTGCCCAAGTTTGCCCCCGGCGTCAGCGTCCGCTGAGCCGGGTCAGTTGCCGACTCTCGGCGGCCGCAGCACCAGCGCGACGCCGACGGCGGTCACCGCGATCCCCAGCAGCGACAGGGCTTCGAGCCGCTCGCCGAACACGAGGTAGGACTCCAGTGCGGTTGCGGGCGGCACGAGGTAGAACAGGCTCGAGACGCTGGCTGCGCTGCCCCGGCGCAGCAGGAGCAGCAGCAGCAGGACCGCGCCGAGCGACAGCGCAACGACCAGCCAGCCCATCGCCACCACGAACCGCGGGGTCCACCGGATCGAGGTGTCCTCGGTGGCGAGCGCGAGGGCCAGCAGGAGCAGGGCGGCGGCGCCGTACTGCACCGCCGTGCCGGTCAGCATCGGTATCCGGTCGCCGTGTCGTTTCTGCCACAACGTCCCTGCGCTACCGGCGACCAGCGCCACGACGCACGCCAGCACCGCGACGGGGGCGTACGAGCCCGATCCGGCCGAGAGCCCCGGGGTGAGCACCAGCAACACACCTGCGACGCCTACCGCGAGGCCCACCCACTGCCGGCCGACCAGGTGCTCGTCGAGCAGCCGGGTCGCCAGGGCCGCGGTCAGCAGCGGCTGCAGGCTGACGATGACGGCGGCCACGCTGGCCGGCAGCCCGGCGTCGATGGCGAAGAACACCCCGCCCAGGTACCCGGCGTGCAGCAGCAGCCCGGCGACAGCGGCGTGCCGCAGCTGGGTCGGCGACAGCGCCCACGGCCAGCGCGACGCCGCCGCGAGAACGGCCAGCAGCACCCCGGCGATCGCCAGCCGCAGGGCGAGGAACGTGAACGGCGCGGCGTACGGCAGTCCGTAGCGGGCACCGACGAAGCCGGTGCTCCAGAGCAGGACGAACCCGACCGGGGCGAGGCCGCCCCTACGCACCGGTGCGCGGCGTGGTGGCGTCGAACGGCAGGCCGAACACCGTGCGCACCCCGGGCGACCACAGCACCGAGTCCGGTGCGCGGCCCACCAGTCCCGGCAGTCCCGCCGCGGCGACCAAGGTGTCGTCCAGGTGCACGAGCTCGGCCCGGTGCAGCGGCCAGGGGCCGTGGTGGTTGGGCACGTAGAGCGTGCGCCCCAGCCACCGCGTGTGCAGCCCCCAGCGCGAGGTGAGGAACGCGGCGAGCGGGTCGGCCTGCACCAGCTCACCCGGGCGGACGACGATGCGTCCCCCGGCGCCAAGCGGTCCCGGAAGACGCCGGGACGTCTGGTACGTCACGGTCCCCGCGTCGTGGGTCACCCGCATCCGGGCCCAGGTGTACGGCAGCCCGAAGGCCAGGCGCGCGCCGAGCACCACGGCCAGGCGGGTGGCCTCCAGCGAGCGGAACACCACTCCCCGGCGTCCGGTGGGGTCGACCGAGTACAGCCGCACGTTGGTCTCGGCGAAGGTCCCGAGCCAGGGGACGGCGGGGCCGGCGCCGACACCGGCGTCCACCATCTGGAACGGCACCAGACCGACGTACGTCGCACCCTCGTGCAGGTCGGGACTGGTGCCCACCGGAAGCAGCGGTGCGACCAGGTCGGGGTCGACCCGCCAGTGCACGAACGTCAGGTCGGCCCACACCTGGCTCATGATCTGTCGGCGGCGCAGGAGCGGGGCGGGGTCGGTCACGGACTGCAGGGACATGCCCCCAGCGTGCACGATGGCCGGGTGCCCGACGTCCTCACGGTCCACCTGGTGGTCACCAGCGCCTACGCCGGCTTCCAGTGGACGATTCGCGTGGTGGCCTACCCCCAGCTCGCCGAGGTACCGGGGCCGGCGTTCACCGCCTACCTGGCGGCCTACCAGCGGCGGGTGACCTACCTGGTGGGGTCGCTGTTCGCGGCCCTGGTGGTGACGACCGCCCTGGTCGCCCTGGACGCCGACGTCTCAGCCGCGGGGCGGGTGCTCGCGGTCCTGCTGCTGGGGGTGGTGCTGGGCGCGACGGCGTT
>JBBQGB010000043.1:0-27942 GCA_038322575.1 Actinomycetales bacterium | reverse complement strand
TCTCCACCAGCACCTGGAAACCGTGCTCCAGCCCCCACCCGAACGCCTCCAGGTACGCCGCACCCAACCCCTGCTTCACGCTGCGGTGCAGCACCTGCACCTGGGCATCACCCGCCGCGATCCGGTCCGCCAGCGCCCCCGTACCGTCCGGCGACCCGTCATCGACCACCAGCACGTGCGCCAACGGCACCGCCGCCCGCACCCGCCCCAGAATCAGCGGCAGGTTCTCCAGCTCGTTGTACGTCGGCACGATCACCAGCACCGTGCCCGGATCCACCACCTCACCCACCGACCCCACCGCGCTCACCGTGCCTGCGTCCGCGCCACGGGCCCCACGGCGGTGGCCGGCTCGGCCGCGAGCCCGGTGCCGCGCCGGCGGCGCCCCGCGCGAGCCGCGACGGCCAGCAGCACGAGACCGAGCAGGGTCAGGGCCGCCTCGGGCCAGGCCCCGAGCCGGTCGCTGAGGGTCAGGCGCGTCCGCAGCGGCAGGGTCGCCTGGAGCACCTCGGGGGTGAACAGGCCGGTGCTGGTGAGCACCCGACCGTCGGGGGCGATCAGGGCGCTCACCCCGACCGTCGACACATGGGCCACGGCCCGACCGTGCTCGATCGCCCGCAGCCGCGACATCGCCAGCTGCTGGACCGCCTCGTCGGTGTAGCCGAACGTCGCGTTGTTGGTCTGCACCACCAGCAGGTCGGCGCCGGCGCGCACGGTGTCGCGCACCAGGTCGTCGTAGGCGACCTCGAAGCAGATCACGACGCCGAGGCGGGCCGGTCCGAGGTCGAGCCGCCCCACCGCGCCACCGGGTGCGAAGTCGCGGGTGACCAGGTCGACCCGGCTGCTGATCCGCCGGAAGAAGGCCCGGTCGGGGATGTACTCGCCGAACGGCACCGGGTGGCGCTTGGCGTAGCGGGCGCCGGGCCCCGTCGCGGGGTCCCAGACGATCGAGGCGTTGGTCAGGCGGCCGTCGTCGCGCAGCAGGACGGCGCCGACCAGCGTCGGGACGCCGATCGCCCGCACCGCGCCGTCGATCACCTCGCGGGCGTCGACCTGGCGGTACGGGTCGAGGTCGGACGCATTCTCGGGCCAGAGCACGACCTGGGGGGCCGGCGCGCGCCCGGCGCCGACGTCCGCCGCCAGCTGCCGGGTCAGCCGGGCGTGGTTGTCGAGCACGGCCCGCCGCTCGGCGTTGAAGGACAGCCCAGGCCTCGGGACGTCACCCTGGATCCCCGCCACCTGCAGCGGTGGTCCGGACGTCGGCAGCGGGACGAGCAGACCGGCCCCGGTGACCAGGGCCGCCGCGACCAGGGCCGCGACCGCCGTCACGGTCGCCCGCCGCAGCCGCAGCAGCGCCACGGCGACCAGGGCCCCCGCCAGCGCGACCCCGAAGGTCACCAGGGGCGCTCCGCCCAGCGCGGCGAGGGCGCCGAACGGGCTGTCGGCCTGCGAGAACGCCACCCGGCCCCACGGGAACCCGCCGTACGGCGTGCGGGACCGCAGCGCCTCCTGCCCCACCCACAGCGTGGCGACGGCGGTGGCCGCGAGGGGGGCGCGCAGGCGCAGCACGAGCGGCAGTGCGGCGCCGATGGCCGCGAAGTACGCGGACTCCAGCACCGACAGGGCCAGCCACGGGAAGGTGCCGACGTAGATGCCGGACCAGTGCAGCAGCGGGACCAGGAACGCCAGTCCGTGGACCAGGCCGACCAGCGCCCCACCGCGCCAGGTGCGACCGGAGGCGGCCACGACCCACAGGGCCACCGCCAGGACGGCCAGCGGCCACCAGCCGGGGGCCGGGAACGCGAGCCTGCCGAGGGCGCCGCCCAGGGCAGCGACGGCGAGGGCGCCCGACAGGGGCAGTCGCACCGGGGTCATCAGCGCTGACGGTTCGCCGGCGGGCGACGGTCGGGTCACTGGCGGATCACCAGGCCCACGGTACAAGCCGCGCAGCGGGCGGGGGCGAAGGCCCGTGGTGCCGTTGGGTCCAGCCCGCGACCTCGATGGCCTCGAGGTCGGCGGGAGTTGTCTACTAGGCACCACGGACCTACCCGTGGTCAACCCGGTCTTCGCGGTGCGGGGACCGGCCCGGAGATCACGGCTGCGGGCGGCCAGAACTCGACCCCCTGACCCCGGAACCCTTCCCTTGTCACCTGACGTCGATCGCTGTGCGTGGGCGACGGGGACGAACCTAGCGGCCCTCCCGCGACCGCTGTCAACCGGCCTCTGACCTGGGAGGACGCGCATCGGCGCAGGTCAGCGCACCGGCTGGTCACCTGCCGTTCACCGAGCGGACCGGCCCGCGGCGGCGTGTCGCGCGGACACGCCGGGGCGGGTCTCAGCCCGGTACGACGACGGTGCCGGTGGCGGTGGTGGCCAGCACCGGGGGGTCCAGGACGTCGGAGCGCCCGGGCGGGGCGTCGGCTCGCGCACGGCAGACCACGCGCACCTCGAAGCGCACCTCGCGGCTGCGGCGTCCGAGCCGGACCAGAGTGGCCGTCACCTCGACGACGTCGCCCGCGCGCACCGGCGCGAGGAACTGCACGTCGGAGTACGACGCGAACAGGCCCTCGTCGCCGTCGGTGCGGATGCACATCTCCGTGGCGACGTCGCCGAACAGCCCCAGGCCGTACGCGCCGTCGACCAGGTCGCCGGCGTAGTGGGCGTGCGAGAAGGGCACGTACCGCCGGTGGACGACGGTCAGGCCGAGGCGGGGGTCGGGCGTGTCGGTCATGCGGTCCTCGCTGCTGGGAGGGGAGCGAGGGCGTGCACCAGGAACGAGGCCACCTCGCCGGGGGTGGTGCCCTTGCCGAAGACGCGGTCGACGCCCAGGGCCGCGGTGGCCGACTCGTCGAACCGCGGTCCCCCCGCGACCAGCAGCGGGGCGGTACCGGCGGGGTAGGCCTCGCGGAAGGCGGCCGACATCTGCGTGGTGTTGTGGATGTGCGCGTCGCGCTGGGTGACGACCTGCGAGACCAGGACGGCGTCGGCGCGCTCGGCACGGGCCCGCTCGACCAGCTCGGGCACCAGCACCTGGGCGCCGAGGTTGACCACCCGCAGCTCGCGGTAGTACTCCAGGCCCTTCTCGCCGGCGAAGCCCTTGATGTTGAGGATCGCGTCGATCCCGACCGTGTGGGCGTCGGTGCCGATGCACGCCCCGACGACCACGAGCTTGCGGCGCAGCCGCGACTTGATCGCCGCGTTGACCTCCTTGGCCGACAGCAGCGGGAACTCGCGCGGCACGACCGTGACGGCGTCGACGTCGACCAGGTGGGTGACCGAGCCGTAGACGACGAAGAAGGTGAAGTCCGGGCCCATCGCCTTGGCGTGCACGAGCAGCGCCGGGGCCAGCCCCATCTTCTCGGCGAGCTGCAGCGCCGCGCCCTCGGCCCGCTTGTCGTGCGGCAGCGGCAGGGTGAACGAGACCTGCACCATCCCGTCGCCGGTGGTGTCGCCGTACGGGCGCACGATGGTTCCGCTCATCGGGTGGCCCCTTCCTCGAGCAGGTCGATCGCCGGGTTGACGTACCCGGGCGCGCGCTTCGCGACCCCGGCGAGGCCCTTGCCGGCGTCGGCGGGGCGCTTCATCAAGCCGAACGTGCCATCGCCGATGGCGTTCAGCATGCCGTCGTCGACGATCCGGTCGAGCAGGTCGATGGCCTCGGCCAGCACCCGGCGGGCCCGGGTCTGGATGAACCCGTCGTGCGGGGGGTGGAAGTCCTCGGACAGCCCGCCCGCGGCGTCCATGACGTAGCGGACGTTCTGCAGCGCCAGGTCGCGGTCGGACAGGAACGGGGTGACGACGGCCTCGGTCATCATGCCGACGAGCAGGATGCTCTGGCCGGTCAGCGCCCCGGCGAGGTTGAAGAAGCCGTCCAGCAGGTACCCGCGGAACACGTCACCGGTCATGTGCTTGGTCGGCGGCATCCACTTCAGCGGCGCGGCGGGGAACAGCTCGCGGGCCAGCAGCGCGTGGGCGAGCTCGAGCCGGAAGCTGTCGGGCAGGTCGGGGTTGATCTCGAACGCGTGGCCCAGGCCCAGCTGCCAGTTCTCGAGCCCGGCCTCCTTGGCGAAGAACTCGTTCATCAGCTGGCTGACGGTGACCGTGTGGGCGGCCTCGACGGCGTCGGCGGTGGTGAGGTAGTTGTCCTCGCCCGTGTTGATGATGATGCCGGCGCGGGCGTGCACCTGCCGGGAGAACCGCTGGTCGACGAAGGTGCGCACCGGGTTGATGTCGCGGAACAGGATCCCGTACATCGAGTCGTTAAGCATCATGTCCAGCCGCTCGAGCCCGGCCAGCGTGGCGATCTCGGGCATGCACAGGCCGGAGGCGTAGTTGGTCAGCCGGATGTAGCGGCCGAGCTCCTTGCCGACCTCGTCCAGCGCCGCCCGCATCAGGCGGAAGTTCTCCTGCGTCGCGTAGGTGCCGGCGTACCCCTCGCGGGTCGCACCCTCGGGCACGTAGTCCAGCAGGCTCTGGCCGGTCGAGCGGATCACGGCGATGACGTCGGCGCCGCCGCGGGCCGCAGCCTGGGCCTGGGGGATGTCCTCGTAGATGTCGCCGGTCGCGACGATCAGGTAGATCCAGGGCCGGCGCGGCGGGTCACCGAGCCGCGTGACCAGCCGGTCGCGCTCGGCGCGGCGCCGGTCGATCGTGCGGACGCCGGCACCGGCCGCCCGCCGGGCCGCCGCCGCCGCGCGGGTGGCGTCACGTCCCTCCGGCAGCCGCAGCTTCACCGACCCGCTGGCCGACAGCTGGGCCAGCGTGAGCAGGTCGGGCGCCTCGCCCCGCACCAGCGCGTCCCAGACCGGCAGCGCCACCCCGTGCTCGATGCCCACCTGGTCGCGCACGGCGTCGACGAGGTGGTTGACCCACGGGATGCGCTCGGCGTCGGCGCCCGCCAGCCCGGCCATCCGCAGCAGGGCCCGCTCGACCGACACCGTGGTGTGGGTGCGGGCCAGCTTCACGACCGGCGCCCCGGCCTTGCGCGCCAGGGCCCGCGCCGTCCGCACGGTGCGGGGGTCGAGGTCCAGCAGCGGCGCGCGACGGGACGACATGCGCGGAAGATTACCAGCGGACCGCCGTCCTTCCGTCGATATCGCCATGGCACCGGAAGATCGACGGTGGGACGCAGCGTGGTCGGCGCGTGGTCCATCATCAGGCGTGCCCCTTCGGATCGTGCGTGCGCTGCTGGGCCTGTGGGTGCGGGTCGTGTGGCACCCGCGCGTCGAGGGCATCGGGCACGTCCCGACCTCGGGGCCCGTGCTCATCGCCAGCAACCACGTGTCGTTCTTCGACTCCGTCGTGCTGCCCCTCGTCGTCCCGCGCCGGGTGGTGTTCCTGGCCAAGGCCGAGTACTTCGAGGGGCGCGGCCTGCGTGGCGCGCTGGTGCGCGCGTGGTTCGAGGCGATCGGTGCGGTGCCGGTCAAGCGCGGCACCCACGGCGAGGCGATGGCCTCGCTCGAGCTGGCGCTGGGGGTGCTGCGGCGCGACCTCGGCTTCGGCATCTACCCCGAGGGCACCCGCTCGCGCGACGGCCGGCTCTACCGCGGCCGCACCGGGGTCGCCTGGCTGGCTCTGGCCAGCGGCGCGCCCGTGGTGCCGGCCGGGCTCATCGGCACGGCCGACGTCCAGCCGGTCGGGGCCCGGCGTCCGCGACGGGCGAAGGTGACCGTGCGGTTCGCCGCGCCGGTGCTGCCGGGTGAGTACGTCGGGCTGCCCAGCGCCGTGGCCCGGCGCCGGATGACCGACGACGTCATGGACGCCGTCGCCGCCCTCACCGGCCAGACCCGCTGCCCCGACTACAACGCCGCCCCCCAGACCCCCACCCCCTGACCGGCCGCGCTCCCCCTCGCCCTCGCCCCCCGGCACTTGCGTCACTCAGTGGTGCCCCGCCCGCCGGGCCCCGGGCACTTGCATCACTAAGTGCCTTCGCGGCCGCCGGGCCTCGGCACTTGCGTCACAAACTGCCAGGTTCCCGGCGCCCGAAACGGCAGTTAGCGCAGCAAGTGCGGAAGGCGGGGGTCAGAGCGGGAAGGCCTGGACGCCGCGCACCACGGTGCGCAGGCAGGTGGGCCGCGCGGTGCCGGGCGAGACGTCGGGCAGGCCCGGGGTGCCCGAGCGCGGGTCGGTCGACCAGGCCTGGATCCGGTCGTCCGGGGCCTGCACGACCAGGTCGCGGCGGTCCCACACGGCGTACGTCGCGGGCGCCCCGGGCACGAGCACCCCGCCGTCGTCGACGCCCGCCGCCCGCCACCCGCCGCGGGTGTGCGCGAGGAACGCGGCCCGGGCGCTGGTGCGCTGCTCGGGGGTGCGGTGGAACGCGCAGGCGCCGACGGCGGCCCAGGGGTCGAACGGGGTGACCGGCGAGTCCGAGCCGAGGGCCAGGGGCACGCCCGCGGCGGCCAGCGCGGCGAACAGGTTCATGCCGGCGGCGCGCTCGACCCCGAGCCGCTCGGCGTACATCGACGTCGGGCCGCCCCAGCGGGCGTCGAACACCGGCTGGACGCTGGCGTGCACCCCCAGCCGCGCGAGCGCCGCGACCGCCGCGTCGTCGACCATCTCGACGTGCTCGAGGCGGTGCCGCGCGCGGCGCAGCACGCCCTCCCCCACCACCTCGGCGGCCAGCCGCAGCCCCTCGACGACGGCGTCGACGGCGGCGTCGCCGATGACGTGGAACCCGGCCTGCAGCCCGGCGCGCGTGCAGGCGACGACGTGGTCGCGCACCTGGGTCGCGTCGAGGTAGGCATGGCCCCGCGAAGCCGGCGCGTCGGCGTACGGCTCGCGCAGGGCCGCCGTCCGCGAGCCGATCGAGCCGTCGACGCACAGGTCGCCCGCCAGGCCGAGCAGCGGGACGCCGATCCGCGCCACGACGTCGCGGACACCCTGCTCGTCGGCCACCAGCTCGCCGCGGTAGGCCAGGACGTCGGGCAGCGGCTCGGCCGCGGACAGCTCGAGCAGCCCGCGCAGGTCGTCGTCGGTGCCGATGTGCGGTGCCGACATCTCGTGCAGGCTGCCGATCCCGGCGGCGGCGGCGGCCTGCAGGGCGGCGCGCTGCAGGTCGGCGCGCGCGCCGGGGGTGATGGCCGACCTGGTGGCGTCGCGGGCGGCGTGGTGGGCGGCCCGCTCGACCCGGCCGTCCTCACTCCACCCCTCGAGGTCGCGCAGGCCCGCGGCCTGCGCCAGCGCGCTGCTGACGACCGCCGAGTGCACGTCGACCCGGGCGAGGTAGACCGCTCCCCCGTACGACGCCCGGTCGAGCTCGGCGCGGGTGGGCGGGCGGCCCTCGGGCCAGCCGCGCTCGTCCCAGCCATGGCCCAGAATCGGCCGGCCGCGCGCGCGGCGTCCGGCGGCCTCGACCCGGGCGAGCGCGTCGGCCAGGCTGGTCGCCGGCCCGAGGTCGACCCCGGTCAGGGCCAGTCCGGTCTCGGTGACGTGCGCGTGCGCGTCGACGAACGCCGGTGTCACCAGCGCGCCGTCGAGCTCGACGACCTCGTCGGCGTGCGGGGCGTGGCCGGCGGCCGCGTCGTCCGAGCCGACCCAGGCGACGGTGTCGCCCGAGACCAGCATGGCGGTCGCGAAGGGGTCTGCCGGGGAGTAGACCGCGCCACCGCGGTAGAGGACGCTCACCCAGGCAGTGTCTCGTGGGCCAGCCGCGCCTCGAACAGGGCCCGGACGCCGGCGTCGCCCCGCAGCAGGTCGAGCGCGTACTGCGCGTGCCCGGGCACGTACCCGTTGCCGACCAGCATCGTCACGTCGGCGGCCAGCCCCTCGGCCCCCAGGGCCGCGGCGCTGAACGAGGTGGCCATCGAGAAGAACACCACCGTGCCGCCCTCGGCGGTGGCCAGGATCGCGCCGTGCTCGCACCCGGGCACGTCGACGCAGACCACGGTGACGTCGGCGGGCCCACCCAGCGACTGCTCGACCGCGGCGGCCAGGGCCACCGGGTCACGGGCGTCGGCCAGCGCGACCTCGTCGGCCAGCCCGCTGTCGCGCAGGGCGTCCCGCTCGGCCGCGACGGGGACCACGCCGACGGTCCGGGCGGCGCCCTCACGGCGGGCGGCGGCGAGCGACAGCGACCCCGACTTGCCGGCGCCACCGATCACGGCCACGGACGGCGGGTGGCCGGCGTCGACGTACCGGCGCACGACGCGGGCCACCAGGGCCGGTGCGCCGCAGACGTCCATGACCATCAGCGCCAGGCCCGCCGGCAGGTCCGGTGGCAGGACGGCGGCGATCGAGCGGCCGAACAGGATGGCGTGACCCTGCGCCGGCACCTGCTCGCCCAGGCCGTCCCAGCGGGCCAGGCCGTCGGTGAGCACCAGCGGGGTCAGCGACAGCGAGACCAGGGTCGCGACCTCGTCGCCGACGCACAAGCCGAGCGGGCTGCCCGGGCCGACCTCGTCGACGGTGCCGATGAGCATGCCGCCGCTGCCGGTCACCGGGTTCTGCATCTTGCCGCGCTCGGCCACGATCGCGAGTACCGCGGCCCGCACCGCTGCGCCGTCCACCCGGCCGTCGGGGCCGAGGTGGGCGCCGGCGAGCTGACGGTAGGACGCGGCGTCCAGGTTGAGGGCGCGCACCCGCACCCGTACCTCATCGTCGGCCAGCTGCGGCGAGGCGTCCAGCACCCGGGCGGCCTGGGGCAGCACCCCCACCGGGTCGAGCACGCGGTGCAGGCCGATCGGCGAGGCGGTGGGCACGGTTCCTCCGTTTGTCGCGGTGCAGATGACAGAACGTACGGCGTTGACCTCGTTCTGCCGGACGTCTTCCCGTATGGTGCCAGGTGTGAGCGAAATCATCGAGCAGCCCTATGCCTACCGCCGTCGCCCGCTGGTCGAGCCGGACTGGACCCGCCTGCCCGGCTGGCGCGAGGTCACGGCCGCCCAGTGGGCCGACGTCCAGTGGCAGCGGGCCAACTGCGTCAAGAACCTGCGCCAGCTGCGCGCCCTGATGGGCGACCTGCTCGACGAGCGGTTCTACACCGACCTCGAGCGCGACCAGGCCGAGCGCGCCACGATGTCGATGCTGGTGCCGCCGCAGATGATGAACACCATGGTCCCGGCGACCGGTGTCTTCGACGACGGCGAGATGCCCGCGGCGGGCGAGGACTTCACCGCCGCGTTCTACGCCGACCCGGTACGCCGCTACATGCTGCCGGTGTTCAGCGACCGGCGCACCGACTGGCCCAGCCACCCGTTCGCCACCCGCGACTCGCTGCACGAGCACGACATGTGGGTGGCCGAGGGGCTGACCCACCGCTACCCCACCAAGGTGCTCGCCGAGCTGCTGCCCACCTGCCCCCAGTACTGCGGTCACTGCACCCGCATGGACCTGGTCGGCAACTCCACCCCCACGGTGCCCAAGCTGAAGTTCGACCTCAAGCCGGTCGACCGGTACGCCGCGATGCTGGCCTACCTGTCGAGGACACCGTCGGTGCGTGACGTCGTCGTGAGCGGCGGCGACGTGGCGAACATGCCGTGGAAGAACCTCGAGGCGTTCCTGATGCGCCTGCTCGAGATCGAGAACATCCGCGACGTCCGGCTGGCCACCAAGGCTCTGATGGGCCTGCCGCAGCACTGGCTGGCCGACGACGTCGTCGAAGGCGTCGGTCGGGTGGCCTCGGTGGCCCGCGAACGCGGCGTCAACCTGGCGATCCACACCCACGTCAACCACGCCCAGTCCCTCACTCCCGCTGTGGGTGCGGCGACCCGGGCGATGCTGGACGCCGGTGTGCGCGACGTCCGCAACCAGGGTGTGCTGATGCGCGGGGTCAACGACAGCAGCGCCGCGCTGCTCGACCTGTGCTTCGCGCTGCAGGACGAGGCCAGCATCACGCCGTACTACTTCTACCTGTGCGACATGATCCCGTTCAGCGAGCACTGGCGGATGTCGCTGGCCGAGGCCCAGCACCTGCAGCACGCGATCATGGGCTACCTGCCGGGGTTCTCGACGCCGCGGATCGTGTGCGACGTGCCGTACGTCGGCAAGCGCTGGGTGCACCAGGTGCACACCTACGACACCGAGCGCGGCATGTCGTACTGGACCAAGAACTACCGCACCTCGATCGAGGGGTCGGACGACGAGGCCCTGGCTCGCGAGTACGTCTACCACGACCCGATCTACACCCTGCCCGAGGCGGGCCAGGCGTGGTGGCGCGAGCACGCGTCCGGCGACGACGCGCACGCGGCGGCGTACGCTCAGGCTGCCGCGAGCCGTGAAGCCGCTGCGGCACAGGCGCTGGCGACCGTCTGAGAGGACCCGCGATGACGCTCGGCACCAAGGACCAGCCGTGGCAGCTGACCACGGCGCCGGGCACCTCGTCGTACGTCATGTACGCCGACGACCAGGCCGACCCGCCGCTGCTGGTGTGCCAGGTGGGGTCGACGAGGCTGACGTACCAGCTGCGCGCCGTCGAGGACCTCGCGGCGTGGCTGCGTGAGCGGGGCGACTGGGTGCCGCTGGGTGGCGCCGACGAGAAGAAGACTCCGCAGCCGGGCACCGTCGAGGCCTGGGGCCGCTCGGCCGACAACCCGGTCGGCGGCTGGTACGGAACCCGAAGCGGCTACCGCGGACGCTTCGGGGTCTACCTGCCGCCGCTGCTCGAGGCGCTCGGCCTGGCCGAGCTGACGCACGACCCCCGCGACAACCGGGTGCGCGCGACCCCGACGTCCTGACCCTGCCGCGACGCCGCCCTCAGCGGTCCGCGAAGGCGTGCAGCACCCCGTTCTGCGACCCGACGTAGAGCGTCCCGTCCGCCCCCAGGGCCGGGTAGCTCTCGACCGTCGCGTGCACGTCGACGTCGAACATCAGCGCACCACCGGGCGCGAAACCCACGACGTGCCCGGGCGCGGTGCCGACGTACGAACGACCCTGCGCGTCGACGGCGACCGAGGTCCAGATCCCCTTGCCGGTGGGGAACCGGATGGCCGGGGGCCGGGTCGACGTCCGTCGGAGCACCACCCCCGTGTCAGCACGCAGCACGTCGACCATCCCGAGGTGGTCACCGGCGAAGGCCACCCCGTCCGGGGTGACGGTGGCCGACGAGTACGACCAGTCGCCCTTGGTGAAGCGCCACCGCTGCCGGCCGTGGTCGTCGATGCCGTAGGTGTAGCGGTCGTCGAGGCCGACGACGGCTGTGCCGTCCGGGCCGACACCGGCCGATACCTCGAGCGTCGCCGGCGTCGTCCAGCGCCACCGCCGGCTGGCCCGGTCACCCTCGTCGCGCAGTCCGATCAGGGCGTGGGCGGTGCCGACGATCACCGTGCCGGTCGGTGACACGGTGGCGCTGGTCTGGCTGGGCCCGCCCAGGTCCTCGCGCCAGACCACCCGGTGGTCGACCTCGGAGACCTCCAGCGCGAGCACCCCACCGCTCGCGTCGCTGACGTAGACCCGGCCGTCACCCGCCACCGCGGGCGACAGCCCCGGCCCGAGGAGGGACTCGCGCCAGAGCAACCGGCCGTCGCTGTCCAGGGCGTACAGCGCCTCGCCGCCCCCGGGCCACAGGACCGTGCCGTCCTCGAGGACCGCTGCGCTGGTCGAGGGCACCTGCCCCCGCGGCGAGCCGCTGTCGAAGGACCAGCGGTCTGCCCCCGTGGCGGGGTCGAGCGCGTGCAGCACCCCGTCGTCGCTGCCGACCAGCACCGACCCGTCGACGCCGATGACCGGCCCGGCCCCGACTGCGGCCCCGAGCTTGCGCTGCCAGCGGTGACGTCCGGACGTCGGCCCCCTCACCCCCGCCGCGACCGCCGAGCTGCGGCGGGCGTCGTGACCGGCCTGCGGCCAGGGGCTCGCCGCCGCCACCAGCGCCCCGGTGCGCTGCACGTGGTCGGCCGACGCGGACCCGTCACCGAGGCGGTGCACGAGGAACAGTGCGCCGCCGGCCACCAGCGCCACGAGCGCGGCGACCACGCCGCGGGCGCGCCGTCCGGGCACCGTGCTCATGGGCCACAGTGCACACGCCTCGCGGTGCAGCACAAGGCCCTCAGACCGCGGGCGGCCTGGCCTCGTAGGGCGTCGACAGGACCACGGTCGTGCGGGTCGCGACGTTGGCGGCCGAGCGGATGCGGGCCAGCAGCTCCTCGAGCTGGCCCGGCGTCGCGACGCGCACCTTCAGGATGTACGACTCCTGCCCCGCGACGCTGTGGCAGGCCTCGATCTCGGGCAGGTGCGCGAGCTTGTCGGGCGCGTCGTCCGGCGCCGCCGGGTCCAGCGGGGTGATGCTGATGAACGCCGTCAGCGGCAGCCCGATCGCCTCGGTCGACACCGTCGCGACGTACCCGGTGATGACACCGCGCTGCTCCAGACGCCGCACGCGCTGGTGCACGGCGGACGTCGAGAGCCCGGTCGCCTTGGCCAGGTCGGTGAAGCTCATCCGGCCGTCACGGCTCAGCAGCCGGACGATCTCGCGGTCGGTGTCCTCCATCCGGGCGACTGTACTGGTGCAGGATGGCGGCGTGCTGATGCTGCTGGACTCCGCCTCGCTGTACTACCGCGCGTACTTCGGCGTCCCTCAGTCCGTGACCGCCCCCGACGGGACGCCGGTCAACGCGGTGCGCGGCTTCCTGGACATGATCGCCACCCTCGTGACGGCGTACCGCCCCACCGAGCTGGTGGCCTGCTGGGACGACGACTGGCGGCCGGCGTTTCGGGTGGCCGCGATCGCGTCGTACAAGGCGCAGCGGCTCACGCCGGCCGGCGACGCCGAGCTGACGCCCGACACCCTGGCGCCCCAGGTGCCGGTCATCGTCGAGGTGCTGCGCGCACTGGGGATCGCCCGCCTCGGCCATCCCGGGTTCGAGGCGGACGACGTCATGGCCACGCTCGCCGAGCGGGCCGGGGCGGCAGGGCGCGCCGTCGACGTCGTCACCGGCGACCGCGACCTGTTCCAGGTCGTCGACGACGAGCGGTCGGTGCGGGTGCTGTACACCGGCAAGGGCGTGCGCAACCTCGACGTCGTGACCCAGCCGTGGCTGCAGGCCAAGTACGGCGTCACGACCGGCCGCGACTACGCCGAGATGGCCGTGCTGCGCGGTGACCCCAGCGACGGGCTGCCCGGCGTGGCCGGCGTCGGCGAGAAGACCGCCGTCGGACTGCTGCGACGGTACGGCGGGCTGGCGGGTCTGCTCACCGCCGTCGACGCCCGCGACGCGGGCATCAGCCCCGGGCAGCTCGGCAAGCTGGTCGCGGCCCGCGACTACCTCGCCGTGGCACCGATCGTCGTCGACGTCGTCCGCGACATCCCGCTCGCGGACGTCGACGACACCCTGCCGAGCCAGCCGGCCGACGTCCCGGCCCTGGCCGAGCTCGCCGACCGGTGGGGCCTGCGCAGCAGCGTCAACCGCGTGCTCGCTGCTGCGCAGACCTCGGTCAGCTGACCGCGACCGCGCTCCACGCCGCTGCGGTCGCCGCGTACTGCGGGCTCGTGGCGCCGAACAGGTCGGTGGCGGCCCGCAGCGTTGCGACCCGGGCCTGCGGGTAGGTCGTCGTGCTCGTCATGTAGACGGTCAGGGCGCGGTACCAGATGGCACTGGCCGCGTCGCGCCCGATGCCCGAGGTGGTCGTGCCGTTGCAGGTCGGGCTGTTGTAGGCGACGCCGTTGACGGTCTTGGCGCCGCTGCCCTCGGCGAGCAGGTAGAACAGGTGGTTGCCCACACCCGAGGAGTAGTGCGGGTCGAGCGCGGCGACCGACGTCGACCAGCAGTCGACGCTGCGGCCGTCGCGCGAGGGACGGTCCAGGTACCGCAGGGGGGTGCCGTTGCCGTTGATGTTGATGAGCTCGCCGACCAGGTAGTCGCCGACGTCGGCGGCGTTGTTGGCGGTGAACTCGACCATCGTGCCGAAGATGTCGCTGGTGGCCTCGTTCAGGCCGCCCGCGTCACCGGAGTAGTTCAGGTTGGCGGTGGCTGACGTGACGCCATGCGACATCTCGTGGCCCGCCACGTCGAGCTCGGTGAGCGGCCGGGCGTTCGAGACGCCGTCCCCGTAGGTCATGCAGAAGCAGCTGTCGCTCCAGAACGCGTTGTTGTAGCCGCTGCCGTAGTGCACGCGCGACAGCGCGCCCACCCCGTCGTTCTTGATCCCCCTGCGGCCGTAGGTGTTGAGGTAGAAGTCCCAGGTGCGCTCGGCCCCGTAGTGCGCGTCGACGGCCGCGCTCTGGCGGTTGGACGGGCTGCCCGTGCCCCAGACGTCGTTTGCGTCGACGAACGACTGGCCCTTGCCACCCTGGCGGTTCAGCATGTCGATGGTCCGCTGACCGCCGCGTCCACCGTCGGTGAGCGTCGTGCCACCGCTGACGGGGGCGGTGGTGAACGCGACGCTGCCGACGTACACGCCCTGCCCCTGGCCCTCCTTGACCCCCTTGCTCACCAGCGAGACGGCACCGGTGCCGGCGTCGACGACGAGCACGTCGTCGTACGGCGTCTGGTCGGCGCCCACCCCGGTGACCGTCGCACGCCAGGCGAGGCGACCGGCACCGGTTCTCGCGTCGACCACCCGCTGCGGTGTGGACACCGCGGCGTCGGCCGGGTAGCGGGCGGCGAGCGCAGAGCGGGCCGCCGCGGCGGTGACCTTGCCCGCACCCGAGGCGGGGACGACGCGCGGTGCGGCAGTCGACGTCCCGGCCCAGGCACCGGCCGAGGTGGAGTGCACGACCAGGTCACCGGCGACGACGGGAAGTCCGCGCCAGGTGCGGTCGAACCGGACGTGCTGGGCACCGCCGGCGTCGATGACGACGTCGCGCGGGCTCAGCCCCTGCTCGGCGTCCAGCCCGAAGGCCGTGCCGTGGCCCCGGGCCAGCCCCGTGGCGCGGGCGACCGCGGCGTCGCGGCTACCGCCGTTCGGTGCTGCGGCGGCCGACCAGGGCGCCGCGAGGGTGAGCGAACCCAGCACGGCGGCGCTGACCAGGACAGTGCGCTTCATCGGGACCCATTTCGGTTAGCGGGAGCGTCCGCAGGACGCCGCAGGTTGGGGCAAAGTGTGCCGTTCCTCGCACCTGGGGGCAACCCTCTGTGACCCCTTGATTACTCGCCCCGCGGACCCGCCCTTCCTCCCCCCGCCTGCTTTCCTCCCCCCGACCGGTGCCACGCGCCCGGTTTGCCGGTTTCAGAGCGGGGTGGGGGGAGGAAAGCGGGGTGGGGGGAGGAATCAGGCGACGGCGGAGTGGGCGACCACGCCGCGCAGCACCAGGTCGACCGCGGCCAGCGCCGAGCGGCGCAGGGCGTCGTCGTCGGTCGAGACGGCCACCTGGCCGAGCAGGTCGACCAGCTGCTTGCACCGTCGGACGAAGTCGCCCGCTGCCAGGTCGGTCTCGCGCAGCACCGAGTCCAGCCCCTCGCCGCGCGCCCAGCGCTGCATCGCCCACGCCAGGCCGACGTCGGGCTGGCGCTGGGTCGAGAGCCGGTGCTGGCCCTCGCGGTCCTCGACCTCGGCCCACAGCCGCAGCGTGCGCTCGAGCGCCTCGCCCACCGGACCGCCCGGGATGCGCGGCGTCGGGCCGTCGTCGCGGCGCGACTCGTGCACCAGGGCCGACAGGCACGCGGCCAGACCGGCGGCGTCCAGACCGGCCCAGACCCCCGACCGCAGGCACTCGGCGGTGAGCAGGTCGAGCTCGGTGTACAGCCGGCGCAGCCGCTGGCCGTCGCGGGTGACCTGCGTCGCGCCGCCCACGACCCGCAGGTAGCCCAGGTCGGTGAGCAGGTCGCAGACCCGGTCGAAGGTGCGGGCCACGGTGTTCGTCCGGCCCTCGATCCGCGTGACCAGGGCGTCGGTCTCGCGCCGCAGCCGCCACCAGCGCTCGCTCCAGCGGGCGTGGTCCTCGCGCTCGGCGCAGCCGTGGCACGGGTGGGCGCGCAGCCGTCGGCGCAGGTCGAGCAGCTCGGCGTCGTCGCCCGCGGCCCGCCCGCCGGCCCGACGTCCAGGCGGCGCAGCGTCGGGCTCGGGCACCGCGTGCCGCAGCACCGAGGCCAGGTCGCGACGGGACTGCGGGTTGCGCGGGTTGAAGTTCTTCGGCACCCGCACCCGAGTCAGCGCCTCGACCGGCTGCGGGACGTCGACCACCGACAGCCGCCGCACCTGCCGGTCGGCGGTCAGCACGGTCGGCCGCGGACCGTCCAGCCCCACCGCCGGGTCGGGTTCGAGCACCACGGCGTACCCGGCCCGGCGTCCGGCCGGCACCTCGATGACATCGCCGATCCGCAGCTTCTCCAGGCTCTGGGCGGCCTCGGCCCGCTGGTCGCCCTGCCGGCGCCGCGACAGCTGGGCCTCGCGGTCCTTGATCGCCCGGCGCAGCCCGGCGTACTCGGCGAAGTCGCCCAGGTGGCAGGTCATCGACGCCTCGTAGCCGTCCAGCGCCTGCTCGTGGGTGCGCACCTGGCGGGCCAGTCCGACCACCGCCCGGTCGGCCTGGAACTGCGCGAACGAGGTCTCGAGCACCTCGCGGGCCCGCTCGCGGCCGACCTGGGCGACCAGGTTGACCGCCATGTTGTACGTCGGTCGAAAGCTCGACCGCAGCGGGTAGGTGCGGGTCGACGCGAGCCCGGCGACGGCCCGCGGGTCGAGCCCGGCCGACCACAGCACGACGGCGTGCCCCTCGACGTCGATGCCGCGGCGCCCGGCCCGCCCGGTCAGCTGGGTGAACTCCCCCGGCGTGACGTCGGCGTGGGTCTCGCCGTTCCACTTCACCAGCTTCTCGAGCACCACGCTGCGCGCCGGCATGTTGATCCCGAGCGCGAGGGTCTCGGTGGCGAACACGCAGCGCACCAGCCCGCGGGCGAACAGCTGCTCCACCACCTCCTTGAAGCTGGCGAGCATGCCGGCGTGGTGCGCGGCCAGGCCGCGCGAGAGCCCGTCGATCCACTCCCAGTAGCCGAGCACGTCAAGGTCCTCGGGCGGGACGTCGGCGGTGCGCGCCTCGGCGAACGCCCGGATCTCCAGGGCCTCGGCTGGCGTGGTGAGCCGGATACCGGCCATCAGGCACTGGCGGACCGCGGCGTCGCAGCCGGCGCGGCTGAACACGAACGTGATGGCCGGCAGCAGCCCCGCGGCGTCCAGCCGCTCGACCACCTCGGGCCGGCCCGGGGTCCCCCGACCGCCGCGACGCGCCGGCGGCGCACCGCGGCCGCGGAGACGACCGGGACGCCCACCGCGCTCGACCCGCTCGCGGCGCTGCTCGTCGCGGGCCAGGTCGAGCAGCTCGGGGTTGACCGCAGCCTGGTCGCCGCCGGAGTCGACGAACAGGTCGAGCAGCCGCGAGCCCACGACGACGTGCTGGTACAGCGGCACCGGCCGGTGCTCCTCGACCACCACCTCGGTGTCGCCGCGCACGGTGTCCAGCCAGGCGCCGAACTCCTCGGCGTTGCTGACGGTGGCCGACAGCGACACGACCCGGACGTCGGCGGCCAGGTGGATGATGACCTCCTCCCACACCGCCCCGCGGAACCGGTCGGCCAGGTAGTGCACCTCGTCCATCACCACGAAACCCAGTCCGCGCAACGTCGGCGAGTCGCCGTACAGCATGTTGCGCAGCACCTCGGTGGTCATCACGACCACCGGCGCCTCGCCGTTGACGGTGGTGTCGCCGGTGAGCAGGCCGACGTTGTCGGCGCCGTGCCGGGCCACCAGCTCGCCGTACTTCTGGTTCGACAGGGCCTTGATCGGCGTGGTGTAGAACGCCTTGCGGCCACCGGCCAGGGCCAGGTGCACCGCGAACTCGCCGACGACGGTCTTGCCGGCGCCGGTGGGCGCCGCGACCAGCACGCCGCGGCCCAGCTCGAGGGCGGTGCAGGCGCGCACCTGGAAGTCGTCGAGCTGGAAACCGAGGGTGTCGCGGAAGACGCTCAGCTCGGAGCGCTCGTCCTGGCTTCGACGACGGGCCGCAGCGAATCGCTCGGCGGGCGAGGACATGCCCGCAGGCTACGTCAGCCGGGGTCCACCGGCGCGGGCGGCGCGCTCAGTCGGGCACCAGCACCTCCAGCGCACCCGGGACCAGCTCGACGTCGACCGGCATCGGGCCGAACCGCTCGCCGTCCGCGTACGCGACGATGCCGGGGGTCGCGAGCCGCACGTGCCGCGCCCGACGGATCGTGACCGACGGGTGGGTGACGTGCCGCCCGCTGAACACCTTCGGGAAGACCGTCAGCAGCCGCGGCACCGACATCGGCCCGACGACCAGCACGTCGAGCAGCCCGTCGTCGTACGAGGCGTCCGGCGTGATGAGCATCCCCCCGCCGTACGCCGGGCCGTTGCCGACCGCGACGAGCATGGCCTCGGTGGTCCACACCTCGCCGTCCAGCTCGATCCGGTACGGCAGCGGGCGGAACAGCGGCAGCTCGCGGGCGATGGCAAGGTTGTAGCGCATCCTGCCGCGCGGCCAGGTCCAGGAGTTGGCGCGCTCGTTGACCAGCGCGTCGAACCCGCCGCACAGCACGCCGACGAACCACCGGTCGGGGTCGCCGGCGCGCACCTGCCGGGCGGCGTCGATGCGCCGCCGCCGGCCACCGAGGACGACCGCAACGGCGGCAGCGGCGTCCAGCAGCGGCAGGCCCAGCGAGCGGGCGTTGTCGTTACCCGTGCCCGCGGCGACGACGGCGAGCGCGGTGCGGCTGCCCGCCACCGCGTTGACGCCCAGGTGCACCATGCCGTCACCGCCGACCACGACGAGCGTGTCCAGGCCGCCGGCCACCGCGGCCCGGCACCGCTGCAGCGCGGCGTCAGCCGAGGACGAGGACAGGTCGACGACGTGGTGGCCCGACGATCCGAGCAGGTCGGCGGCACGGGCCCCGAGGGTGCGTCCGCGGCCCTGGCCCGAGGTCGGGTTGACCGCCAGGCCGATGGTCCGCGCGCTGCTCACGCGCCGAAGGTAGCGGTCGCGACCTACAGCGGGCTGGCCTGGTCGTCCGGGATCGACTCGAGGTCGGGGGCAAGGCGCGCCTTGCGCTTGTCGGCGATCAGGCAGATGCCCACGGCGACGGCGAACAGCAGGCACATCGACCCTGCCAGCACGCACATCGAGGTCGCCTCCGGCGTGGGCGTCGCGACGGCCGCGAACAGGAAGCAGGCGAACACGATGATCCGCCAGTGGCTGAGCAGAATCCGCCCCGGCAGCAGCCCGACGAGGTTGAGCGAGACCAGGACGACGGGAATGACGAAGGCGATGCCGAACGCCAGGACGATCCGGGTGACGAACGAGAAGTACGTCGCGGCGTCCGTGAACGCCGCGCCGCCCTCGGGGATGAACTCGTACAGGAACGCGATCGCCTTGGGGAACATGAACCACGCCAGGCCCGCGCCGGCGAGGAACAGCGGCACGGCAGCGCCGACGAACGCGAACGAGGTGCGCCGCTCCTTGCGGGTCAGGCCCGGGGTGATGAACGCCCACAGCTGGTAGAGCCAGACCGGCGACGCCAGCACCACGCCGATCACGATGGACGTCTGCACCTGCAGGTTGAACGCCCCGACGGGGGTGACGAAGTTGATGCCGGCCCGGCCGTCGTGGGTCCTCTGGTACTCGAGGATCGGGCGCGCGGCAGCCTCGAACAGGGGCTTGTACAGGAACCACCCGGCGACCGCGCCGATCAGGATGGCGATGGCCGAGCGCACGAAGCGGGTGCGCAGCTCGGTCAGGTGGGCGCGCAGCGGCATGCGCCCCTCGGGGTCGCGCTGCCGGCGGCGCGGTGCCGTCAGTGCCATCGGATCAGCAGGTGTCGCGGCTACAGGCCGGGGCGGCGCTCGTCGGGCGAGCGGACCGGCTCGGGCTCGCGCACCGGCACGCCGGGTGCGACGGGCTCGTCAGCGCCGACCACGCGGCCCTCGAGCGGACCGGTCGGGCCTGCGGGTTTGTCCTCGTCCCGCATCTCCTTGACCTCGGACTTGAAGATGCGCATCGAGCGACCCAGGCCGCGGGCCGCCTCGGGCAGGCGCTTGCCGCCGAACAGGACCAGGACGACGACGAGCAGGACGATCAGGTGCCACGGTTCGAAAACGCGCATGGGATTCCCTCCGGGTGATGACCCAACCTCGTCAGCGTACGCCTCTCAGCGCCGGACGCGCCGTGGTCGCGACTGAACAACCGGTGTCGGGTCGGCGTCGAGGAACACCGAGGTGGTGGTCGGTGCCGCGACGTGGCGGTCGACGTCCGCGAGGGCGGCACTGACCCGCCCCCCGCTCGCGCCGACCTCACGGCCCAGGGCGAGCAGCTGGCGGAACAGCCGCCAGCCGAGCAGGCCGAGCACCGCGAGTGCGGCCAGCAGCAGCACCGCCCAGACCAGGATCCACCACCACATGGCCCCACCCTAGGGGCGGGCCGGCAGGGTCAGTGCGCGACCCGGGCGCCGGGGCGCAGGGTGGTCAGGGCCGCCATCAGGTCGTCGGCGTCGGCCAGCCACAGCGCGAAGTCCAGGACGTCGTCGTACGTGACGGGCCGGCCGTCGTGCTCCTCCAGCGCCTCGGCGGGCACGTTCCACCGCTCGACGGCGACGCCCCCGGTCCGCAGCAGCGAGACGACGTCGGTGCCGGCGGGCTTGCGCACCTCGTCGGTGCAGGTGCTGCAGGTGAACGCGTAGTACGACCAGTCGGCGACCGTGCACACCACGAGTCGCACCTGGGCCGGGGTCAGCTCGACGTCCCCGCAGCAGGGGCACGACGCCTTGATCGTGGTCATGGTCAGTGGCCTCCTCGGGTGACCGGCGGATCCTTCGGTGGCCCGCCGTTGCTCACTGCACAAGGAGTCGGCACGGCGGGCCCGGACCTTAACTCGACGAGTACGCCGTCAGCGCAGCGCGCGCGGACGCCACGACGTCCTGCGCCAGCGCGGGCGGGTCGAGCACCGTCGCCGCGCCGCCCAGCCGCAGCACCAGCTGCAGGAGCCAGGCGGTGTCGCCGGTGCGCATCCGCACCAGCAGCGCACCGTCGGGCAGGGTGTCGACGGCCTCGACCGGGTAGTAGTCGACCACCCAGCGCGCTCGCGGCGACAGCCGCAGGGTGACCACGGCGTCGCCGGGCCCGGCCGCGAACAGACCGGCGTCCAGGTCGCGCGAGCGCGCGGTGGCGGGCGGCGTGCCGTCGACGTCCAGCACCCTGACGTCGACGACGCGGTCGAGCCGGAACATCCGCACCGCCTCGGCCCGGTGGCACCAGCCCTCGAGGTACCAGTGGCCGTCCAGGTGCAGCAGGCGCATCGGGTCGACGTCGCGCTCGGTGGTCTCGTCGCGGTGCGGCACGAGGTACCCCAGGTGCAGTCGGCGCCCGCGCCGCAGAGCGTCCTCGCAAGCGGTGACGACGGCGGCGCCGGCGTCCCGCGGCAGGTCGACGCGCATCGACTCGGCCCCCGCGGCCGCGTCGCCGGCCGCGGCCTCCAGCTTGGCCAGGGCCCGGGTGACGGCGTCGCGGTCACCGAGGCCGGGGACGTCGGCGAGTGCGCGCAGTCCGACGATCAGGGCCAGGGCCTCGTCGACGCCGAGGCGCAGCGGACGCGAGATGACGTCGGCGTTCGCGAGGTAGACGACCCCGTCCTCCCAGTCGGCCTCGATCAGGTCGTCGGGCATGTGACCGGGCAACCCGCAGACGAACAGCAGCTCGAGGTCCTTGACCAGCTGCTCCTCGTCGATCCCGAACTCCTCGGCCGCCGCGTGCAGCGGCACCCCCTGGTGGGCGAGCAGCCACGGCACCAGGGCGAGCAGCCGCGAGAGACGGTCGGTGGCCGACTCGCTCACGCCACCGCCGCCTCGAGCACGCCCTGCAGGCGGCGCACGACGGCGTCGCGCAGGGCCGGCGGGTCGAGCACGACCACCCGGGGCCCGTGCGTGACCAGCTCCTCGGCCAGCACCTCGACGTCGTCGTACGGGACGACCAGCTCGTGCCACCCGTCGTCGGCGCCCGACGCGTCGATGGCGCCGGCCCGACGGCGCAGCAGCTGGCCGGCGCCCTCGCGCACCCGCACCCGGGCGCTGCCCCCGCTGGACTCGGCGTCGCGTCCGGCGAGCACCTCGGCCGCGGCGCCCTCGGGCACCTGGTACTCCCCCGGCCGCCCCGCCGGCCGCACCTCGCCCTCGACCCGCGAGAGCCGGAACATCCGCGGCGCGTCCCGGTCGCGGTCGTTCGCGGCGAGGTACCAGCGGCCGTGCCAGCTGGTGACCGCCCAGGGCTCGACCGTGCGCACGCCGACCGCGCCGGTGCTCGCGGTGCGGTAGGTGAACCGCACCGGCACGCCGTCGCGGACGGCCGCCCACAGGGCCTCGAACGCGGGCTCGCTGGTGAGCACCCGCGGTTCGAGACCGATCAGCGACCCGTCGTCCTGGGGGGCGCCGAGCGCCTTGAGCTTGGTCAGGGCCAGCGCGGCGGGGCCGGCGAGGCTGGCCTGTTGCCAGACCCGCGAGGCCAGGCCGACGACGGCCAGCTCGTCCGGCTCCAGGTGCACCTCGGGCAACGCGTAGGCCTCGCGGTCGACCCGGTACCCCTGCTCGTCGCCGAACAAGGGGTCCTGGGTGCTCGTGACGATCGGGATGCCGAGCTCGCGCAGCTCGTCCTTGTCGCGCTCGAACATCCGCTCGAACGCCTCGGTCGCCGACGGGGAACCCCCCGTGGACGCGTACTGCGGCACCGCCTGGCGGATCTGGCTCTTGCTCAGCGGCCGTCGGGTGCTGAGCAGGCAGATCACCAGGTTCAGCAACCGTTCGGTCTTTGCTGTGGACATCTCGCCCTCCCTGCCCAGCGACGCTACCGGACCCGCACGCTCGCGCCCGTGCGTAGGCTCGCCGGGTGCCCGAGCCCCTCCCGTCCCCGCTGGTGCGCTGGCGCAGCGGGCGGGTCGTGAGCCTGGACCGCCGCTGGGCCGGCGCCGTCGAGCTCACGGTCGAGGTGGTCGATACCGACGGCACCCACCGGGTGCGCGCGCTCGCCCACCCGCCCCTGGTCGGTGACCCTGCGGTGGGTGACCGGGTGCTGCTCACGGTCGGCGCCCTCGCCCGGGGCCTCGGCACCGGCGGCTACGCCCTCGTCGCCGCGCTGCCCGACCGGCTGCCGGACGACGGCCCGCCGGCTCCCGGCCACCTGGTCAAGGCGCGCTACACCGCGCTGCAGCCGATCGTCCTCGGGGTCGACGAGCAGGAGTCGCCGACCCACGACGTCCTGCGCGACGCCGACGACCTGGCGGGGCTGCCGGTGGTGACCGCCGACCTGCACTCCTCGCTGCCCGCGGTGCTGGCCGGCGTCCGGACGACGGCGCCGGGCGCTCGGGTGGCGTACGTGATGACGGACGGCGGCGCGCTGCCCGCGTGGTTCTCGCGCGCGCTCGCTGGGCTGCGCGAGGCGCAGTGGCTGGTCGGCTCGGTCACCGTCGGGCAGGCGTTCGGCGGCGACCTCGAGGCCGTGACGGTGCACACCGGGCTGCTCGCCGCCCGCCTGGTGCTCGACGCCGAGATCGCGATCGTCGTCCAGGGGCCGGGCAACCTCGGCACCGGCACCCGCTGGGGCTTCTCGGGCGTGGCCTGCGGCGAGGCCGTCAACGCCGCGGCCACCCTGGGCGGTCGCCCGGTCGCGGCGCTGCGCGTCTCGCAGGCCGACCCGCGCGAGCGGCACCGCGGTGTCTCGCACCACAGCCTCACCGCGTACGGGCGGGTGGCGCTGGCGGCGGCGGACGTCGTCGTCCCGGCCCTTCCCGGCGACCTCGGTGACCTCGTGCGCCGTCAGGTGGCGGTGCTGGGCGGGCGCCACCGGCTGGTCACGGTGCCGGTCGAGGGCCTGCTCGAGGCGCTGCGCCACAGCCCGGTGCCGCTGTCGACGATGGGCCGCGGTCTGGACGAGGACCCCGCCGCGTTCGTCGCGGCCGCCGCGGCGGGCCGGCACGCCGCCGGGCTGCTCACGCCCGGGTCCAGGTTCCCGCGGGGGCACCCTGCCCCGTTCTGACCGTAGTGGGGTGCCCCCGCGACCACCGGATGGCGTTCGTGAGCGGCCCGCCGCCGGGCCGCTCGCGAACGGCGACGGGGCAACCGCGCGTCAGATGTGACGCGCCGTTGCCCCGTTGCGGGTGTCCCTGAGGTCAGCTGACCTCGACCAGGTCGACGACGAAGATCAGCGTCTCGCCGCCCTTGATGGCGCCGCCCGCGCCGCGGTCGCCGTACCCCAGGTGCGGCGGGATGGTGATCGTGCGTCGTCCGCCGACCCGCATGCCCTGCAGCCCCTGGTCCCACCCGGCGATGACCTGGCCGACGCCGAGACGGAACCGCAGCGGCTCGCCGCGGTTCCACGAGGCGTCGAACTCCTCGCCGGTCGAGTGCGCGACACCCACGTAGTGGGCGAGCACGGTGCTGCCGGCCGTGGCCTCGGTGCCCTCGCCGACGATGTCGTCGCTGACGACCAGGTCGGCGGGCGGCGCGTCGCCGGGGAACTGGATCTCGGGCTTGGTGCGGTCGATGGCCATCGGCGGGTTCCTTTGCTGTCGGGTCGGAAGGTCAGCTGGCGGCGAGGACGTCGACGACGAAGACGATCGTGTCGGTGCCCTTGATGCCGGCCTGGGCGTTGCCGGCGGCGCCGTAGCCCTCGGCGGGCGGCAGGACGAGCAGGACGCGGCTGCCGACGGTCTGGCCGACGACGCCCTTGTCGAACCCGGGCACCAGGCCTCCGACGCCGATCGGCACCTCGAGCTTGTTGCCCGAGGCGAACGAGGAGTCGAACACCTTGCCGGTGCCGTACACCGCGCCGACGTACGCGGCGCTGATGGTCTGGCCCTTGGCGACGACCGGGCCCTTGCCCTTGATCAGGGTCTGGACCACGAGCTTGGTGGGCGCCGGGGTCTTCGGCACGGCGATGGTGGGCACGCCCTTGGCGTCCTGGGTGACCGTGGGCAGGCCCTTGGCCGGCGTCACCGGGTCACCCTGCGGCCCGGTCAGCGGGGTGACCGCCGACTTGATGTCGAGCACGAAGATCAGCGCGTCGTCCTTGGCGAAGCCGAGCTGCTGGTTGCCCGCGCCGCCGGCGAAGCCGTCCTTGGGCGCGACACCGACGAGCACGCGCGAGCCGATCTTCTGGCCGATCATGCCGTTGGCCAGACCCGGCAGCAGCTGACCCGGGTCGGCCAGGAAGGTGGCCCGGGTCTTCTTGCCGAACGTGGTGTCGGCCTCCTTGCCGGTCTTGGCGTTGACCAGCACGTAGTCGACCGTGACCCGCTGTCCCTTGGTCACCGCCGCCCCGGTGCCCGGCGTCAGCACCTTGACACCGGACGACGACAGCGCGGTGGGCGTCGAGGCCAGGGTCACGGTCGGCTTGGCTCCGGGTGCGCCCGCGACCTTGATGGCAGCCAGGGCGGCGGAGGCCTGCGCGCCCGTGGCCGCGCCCGACGAGGCGGCCGGCGTCGAGGGTGAGCCCTCGCTGGCGCAACCAGCGAGGAGCAGCGCGGGGACCGCGAGCAGCACGGCGAGTCGGGACTGGAGAGGGCGCACGAAGAGACCTTTGGTGGACTGCGGGGGGACGCCCAACCCTAACCCGGCACCCTGGGAGCACCCTGAACGAGCAGCCTGGGGCCGGTGGCTACATGCCGGCGATCAGCCGCTCGACGCGCTCGTCGGTGCTCGCGAACGGGTCCTTGCACAGCACGGTGCGCTGGGCCTGGTCGTTGAGCTTCAGGTGCACCCAGTCGACGGTGAAGTCGCGCCGGTTGTCCTGCGCCGCGCGCACGAAGTCACCGCGCAGCTTGGCCCGGGTCGTCTGCGGCGGCACGTTCTTGGCCTCGAAGATCTCCAGGTCGCTGGCCACCCGCTCGACCTGGCCGCTGCGCTGCAGCAGGTAGTACAGCCCGCGGCGGCGGTGGATGTCGTGGTACGCGAGGTCGATCTGCGCGATCCGCGGGCTGCTGAGCTCGAGACCGTGCTTGGCGCGGTAGCGCTCGATCAGCCGGTGCTTGATGACCCAGTCGATTTCGCGGTCGACCAGCGACAGGTCGCCGGTCTCGATCGCCCACAGGGTGCGGCCCCACAGCTCGAGCACCGTCTTGTGCGCGGGCGTCGAGGCACCCTGCTGCTCGACGAACTCGCAGGCCCGCTCGTAGTACTCGGTCTGGATCTGCAGCGCCGACATCTCGCGCCCGCCCGCGAGGCGCACCAGCCGACGTCCGGTCATGTCGTGGCTGATCTCGCGGATGGCGCGGATCGGGTTCTCGAGGGACAGGTCGCGCATGACGACCCCGGCCTCGATCATCTGCAGCACCAGGTCGGCCGAGCCGACCTTGAGCATCGTCGTGGTCTCGCTCATGTTGGAGTCACCGACGATCACGTGCAGCCGCCGGTGCTTCTCGGCGTCCGCGTGCGGCTCGTCGCGGGTGTTGATGATCGGCCGCGAGCGGGTGGTGGCGCTCGACACGCCCTCCCAGATGTGGTCGGCCCGCTGGCTGACGCAGAACACGGCACCGCGCGGGGTCTGCAGGATCTTGCCCGCGCCGCAGATGATCTGGCGGCTGACGAAGAACGGGATCAGGATGTCGGAGAGCCGCTGGAAGTCGCCGTGCCGAGGCACCAGGTAGTTCTCGTGGCAGCCGTAGGAGTTGCCGGCCGAGTCGGTGTTGTTCTTGAACAGGTAGACGTCCCCGGCGATGCCCTCGTCGGCGAGGCGGGTCTGCGCGTCGGCCACCAGCCCCTCGAGGATGCGCTCGCCGGCCTTGTCGTGCACGACGACCTGGCGGACGTCGTCGCACTCGGGGGTCGCGTACTCGGGGTGCGAGCCGACGTCGAGGTAGAGCCGGGCGCCGTTGCGCAGGAAGACGTTGCTGGACCGGCCCCACGACACGACCCGCCGGAACAGGTAGCGCGCGACCTCGTCCGGGCTCAGCCTGCGCTGGCCCTCGAACGTGCACGTGACGCCGTACTCGTTCTCGATCCCGAAGATCCGCCGGTCCATGCCGCTCCCTCGCAGGTCGCCGGGCTTCAGGGTACGTCGGTCGGCGGGCCCGCGTGCGGAGGCGACCCGAACGCCTGCCCGTCGCGCAGTCCGAGCGCCCTGGACGCTGCTTCGGTGCAGGTCAGGACGACGCCCACCAGCACGTCCAGCGAGCCGCGGCGGCCCCGCAGGTGCCCGACCGGGTCGGCCGACGGCTGATCGGGGCAACGGCGCGTCAGATCTGACGCGCCGTTGCCCCGTTCTTCCACGGTTCACCCATCGGGTGACCACAGTGCTGGCAGGGGCACGCCGCGTCGGCCGGTCCAGAGGGCCGCGAGACGGAGACGCACCACCGGTTGCGCCGACGGCGAACCTCGGTGACGCGCCCGGCTGCCGGCTGGTGGGGTGGGGGCATGGGCGAGCTCCTGGTGCTGGGTGGGACGGCGTGGTTGGGACGCGAGGTGGCGCGGGCCGCGCTCGAGCGGGGACACCGGGTGACCTGCCTGGCGCGCGGTGCGGCCGGTGCCGTGGCGCCGGGTGCTGCCTTGGTCACCGCCGACCGGTCGCAGCCCGGCGCCTACGACGCCGTGCTGGGCCGCGACTGGGACGCGGTCGTCGACGTGTCGTGGCAGCCCGCGCAGGTGCGCGAGGCCGTCACCGCGCTCGGCCCGCGGGCCGCCCACTGGACCTACGTGTCGTCCTGCTCGGTGTACGCCGCGCACGACACCCCGGGGGCCGACGAGGACGCGCCGCTGCTGGCCCCGCTGGCTGCCGACGCCCCCGCAACGGTCGAGACCTACGGCGAGGCCAAGGTGCTGTGCGAGACCGCCGTGCTGTCCTCGGTCGGCGACCGCGCGCTGCTGGCCCGGGCCGGCCTGATCGGTGGCCCCGGCGACGCGAGCGACCGGTTCGGGTACTGGGTGAGCCGGTTCGCGCTGGCCGGCGACGGTCCGGTGCTCGTGCCCGACGCCGCCGAGCAGCCGACCCAGACCATCGACGTCCGTGACCTGGCGGCCTGGCTGGTGACTGCGGGTGAGGCGGGCACCACCGGCCCGGTCAACTGCGTCGGTGAGCGCCTGCGACTGGGCG
>JBBQGB010000042.1:0-28939 GCA_038322575.1 Actinomycetales bacterium | reverse complement strand
CACGGTCGGTACCGATGGGCGGCCCTACACCGCGGCGCGGGACGAGAACGGCGCCTGGGGTGGGTGGTGGCCGTTGCCGGCGCTGCAGTCGCTCCCGGGGGTGCCGATCACGGTGGTGAGCCCTCGCCCCGAGGAGCTGGTCGTCGCCACGACCGACACCACGGGACGGGTTCTCGGGACGAGCTGGACACCTGCTCAGGGCTGGATCGCCTGGACCCCGATGGGTCGGTGAGCCGCCCACCCGACGTCGTCGCGTCGGTGGTGTCCGCCCGTGACCTCGTGGTCACGACTGCCGTCGCCGATGGCCTGCGGGCACGCCGCTAGCGTTCCTGGATGCGGACGAGGTTGCCCGACGGGTCGCGGAAGGCGCAGTCGCGCGACCCCCACGGCTGCGTCGCCGGCTCGGACAGCACCTCGGCGCCGGACGCGCGGACCTTCTCGAAGCTGGCGTCGAGGTCGTCGGTGGCGAAGATCGCCGCCTGCAGCGACCCCTGTGTCACCAGGGTCAGCAGGGCGTCGCCCTCGGCCTGCGACCGACCCCCGTGCGGCTGGGACAGGACGATGTCGACGTCGTGACCGGGGGTGCCGACGGTGACCCAGCGGAAGTCGCCGGCCGTCACGTCGCCCCGCACCTCGAGCCCGAGGGCGTCACGGTAGAACGCGAGGGCGGCGTCGGGATCGTGGACCGGGATGAACATCGTGGCGAGGGTGACTGGCATGGGACGAGACTAGGAGCACCTGACGTCACGGTGCTTCTTCGATCCTGCTCGGTTCTTCAGGGTCCTGGAGGGCGACGCGGGCTCAGACGGTGAGCGGCCGGCGCCGCGGCCGGGTCCGCAGCTTGGCGACGCACGCGGGGATCACCTCGGCGCCCCGGTGGTCGCGACCGCGGTACCGGGACGGCGACTCGCCGACGATCTCGCGAAAGCGCGCGCTGAACGAGCCCAGGGACGTGCACCCGACGGCCAGGCACGTGTCGGTGACCGTCATCCCCTCGCGCAGCAGCGTCTGGGCGCGTTCGATGCGTCGGGTCATCAGGTAGGAGTAGGGCGTCTCGCCGTACGCCGTCCGGAACCTGCGTGAGAAGTGCGCCGGTGACATCAGGGCGGCCCGGGCCATCTGAGGAACGTCCAGGGGAAGGAAGTAGCTGCGGTCGATGAAGTCGCGGGCGCGGCGCAGGTGCGCGAGCTCGGCGAGCGACTCCGGTGTCACCGTCCGAGCGTAGCTCCGGTGGTAGCGGGAGACGGAGCAAACGGGCGGGTGGTCGCGACGGCGGGGGCCACGACGCTCACAAACCCCGCGACAGCACCGCAGCCACGCTTCTGGACCAGGCACCCGACTCAAACTGGCGATCGGTCGCGACCACCCACAGTCCCTATGCCCAGCGGTGGCCGTTCCATGCGGTCGGCGGTCAGGCGCTGGTGCGGTCCTGCAGTCGCTGGAGCGTCGACGGGGTCCGCAGCGCACTGCGCCCGGCGGCCCAGGCGTCCAGGGCGTGCGTCCCGACCGCGGCGTCCATCGCGAGGCAGGTGGCCGCTCCCAGCAGGACGTCGCCCAGCAGGTGCGGCTCGCCCTCGACAAGGGCCCCGCACAGGTCGTGAGCGGCGATCTGCTCGTGGACGGCGTCCGCCTCGACGTGCTCGTCGAAGAACTCGCTGGCGTCGGTCGACAACCCGAGGCGCTGCAGGCCCGACACCCACCGCTTCGCGGGCAGCGAGGACGTCATCTCGAACGCGGCGAGGTGACCACACAGGGCGCCACGAAGCCTGCGGTGCAGCGCGAACAGCGACAACGCGTTGTGCGACGCCAGGACGACGGCGGGCACCTGGTCGAGGTAGTAGCCGGGAGTGTCGTCCAGGCCCACGGCGCGCATCGAGGTCGCGAACAGCCTGGCGTGCATGCGGTCTAGCCGCCCGCCGCCGTACTCGTCGGACTGGATCTCGACGAGCGCCGCCTTCGCGCGCCCGCGCAGCCGGGGGATGGCGAACGTCTGGGGGTCGCCCTCCTTGAGCTGGTACGGCGAGCGCATGATCAGCAGCTCGCGCACCTGCTCGAGGGTCGCGTGCCGCGCCACGTGGCCCGCCAGCGACGGGCCCGTCTCTGCCGCCGCCATGGAGAACAGGTGGCGCGGCAACGACGTCGCGGTGACGGTCGCTGGTGTCGTCCCCGAGCGGATCGCGTCCTCGAGCAAGGTCTCGAGCACCGCGCGGGCCGTGATCAGCCCCGGGTCCCACTCCCAGCCGTCGTCGACGTCCTCGAGCCCGCCGTAGTGCAGCTCGTACATGAGGTAGAGCGAGAGCTGCAGGTCGTCGTCGGTGAGGACGTCCTGGGCCGCGGGACGCGGCAGACCGCGCGCCTGGTCGACCAGCGTTTGGACGTCGGCGCCGCGGGTGAGCACGTCGAGCAGCGTCTGACTCAGCGGACCGCGAGGCGAGGGGAGCGACATGCCGAGGTGATGCCCCTCTGGAGCCGTTCCAAACCCGTCAGCGTGTGTGACCGGCGCGATACGGGGTAGAGGCGAGGAGTGCCTACGCCCACCACCGCCCCCGATCCCGCCGCCGACGTCCAGATCACCGTCTGCGCCGACGGCCCGCTGCTGGTGCGCGGACCGATCCGCGTCGTCAGCGAGGACGGCACCGAGCTGCCCGGACGCCGCTCGACGGTGGCCCTGTGCCGGTGCGGTCTGACCGGCCGCCCGCCGTGGTGCGACGGCAGCCACAAGGTGGCGACCGGCCCCCGTCGGCACCAGCCCAGGTAGGCCCGGGGTCGCTCTCGGTTTGCGGAGCACCCGGGGCGGTGGTCCACTGGTGTCTTCGGTGGTCGAGACCGCGCCACGTGTTCCGTCGTACAGCCCGAGGGCTCTGCGACATCTCACGGGTGGGTGCCATGACTGCGACAGCGATCCGACCGACCAGCAACTCCGTCAAGACCCCGCCGCCCTCGGTCGAGGACGACCTCGCCCGCGCCTGGGCGACGGACGGGTCCGACCGCAAGCGCCTGCTGGACGACGTGGTGATCAGCCAGCTCGGTCTGGCCCGCAGCGTGGCACTGCGCTACCGCGACCGGGGGCAGCCCACGGACGACCTCGTGCAGGTGGCGAACCTGGCGCTGGTGCTCGCCGTGCAGCGCTACCGCCCGGGTCACGGGCTCTCGTTCGCCGCGTTCGCCGTCCCGACCATCGCCGGCGAGGTGCGCCGGTACTTCCGCGACCGCAGCTGGGACGTGCGGCCCCCGCGCCGGATCCAGGAGCTGCGGGCCGCCGTCCACGGGGCCTCGGCCGAGCTCGCCCAGGCGCTGGGTCGCGACGCCACGATCGGCGAGCTGGCGACCCACCTGGGGATCGAGCGCGAGGACGTCGTCGAGACCCTGACCGCGATGGACGGCTACCGGTCCGCGTCCCTGGACGCTCCGACGTCCGAGTCGGGCACGGGCACGCTGGCCGACCTGATGGGCGGCCCGGACGCCGCGCTCGAGCAGGTCGTCGACATCGAGTGCGTGCGCCCGCTGATCGCCTCGCTCGGTGAGCGCGACCGGCGCATCCTGCAGATGCGGTTCTTCGACGGCTGCACCCAGCAGGAGATCGCGAACGACATCGGTGTCACGCAGATGCAGGTGTCGCGGCTGCTCAGCCAGGTGCTCGCGCACCTGGGTCGTCAGGCGCTGGTCGACGCCTGAGCCTCGGCGGTGGCCACCGCGATGGCGTCGTCCAGCGACGCCGGCCGACGCGGCAGCATTCGGCGGGCTCGGTCGTCGTTGACGGTGGCGTCGGTGCTCATCGACTCCAGCAGCGCCATGGCGGTCGGCACGTGCACGTCGGTGAGCGCGCGCAGCCCCGCCTCCAGCACCAGGGCAGGGACGACCGGCGAGGGGACGACGGTGCCGCGGTGGCCGTGTGCGCGGGCCACCCGGCCCATCAGCTCGCGGTAGGTCACCGCCTCGTCCGTGCCCACCTCCAGGACCGTGCCGAGCAGCCGCTCGTCGTCGACGACGTCGACCAGGTAGCCCACGAGGTCGTCCGCGCCGATGGGCTGGGTGCGCGACGCCGACTGCAGCGGGGCGGCCGTGACGGGCACCCGGGCACCGATCTGGCGCATCATCTCCCACCCGAGGCTGCCGCGACCCAGCACGATCCCGGCTCGCACGACCGTGACCGGCACGCCCGCGACGCCCAGCGCCGCCTCGGTCAGCCGGCGGGCGCGCAGGTGCGGCGACAGGGCCGTCGGGTCGTCGTGGGCCTCGGCGCTGGACAGGCCGCCGAGGTAGACGATCTGGCGCACCCCGCAGCGGGCCGCGGCCCGGCCGAACGCCTCACCCGAGCGCCGCTCGCGGTCCGGCAGGTCGTCGTGACCGCCCGCCAGCTCGTGCACCAGGTAGACCGCCACCTCGACGGCGCGCAGGGCGCGGGTCAGCGACCGCGGCTCGTGGACGTCGGCCCGCACCGCCCGCGCCGGGCCGTCGTACTCGCTCGGCCGGCGGGTCAGGGCGGTGACGTCGTGGCCGGCGGCGATCAGCGCTGGCACCAACCGCCGCCCGACGAACCCGCTGGCGCCGGCGACGGCGACGCGGCTCATCCGGGCTGGTCGTCGCTCAGGTCAGCGGCGATGCTCAGCGCCATCAGGGCGGACTCCTCGACCGCGGTGAGGTCGACGACCCGGCTGGCGGCGTCCCGCAGCTTGTCGCTGAGGGCGTCGACGCCCGGGCTCACCACGGTGAGGGGCCCGCGCCCGGCCAGCCGGATGAAGATCCCGTCGTTGCTGATGACGACCGTCCGGGCGGCAGCGGCCACGATCGCGTCGGCGGCGTCCAGCAGCACGTGGTCGGCCAGGTCGCTGCCGTCGTCGACGGCGTGGGCCTGCTCGCCGAGCGCCCCCAGGTGCGGGCGGGCGCGGGCGACGGCCCCGTGCTGGCCGGCGAGCACGGTGTGGTCGGCGATCCGGGCCAGCCAGGCGACGACCTCCATGCGGGCCTGCCAGCGCGAGGGCCCGGCCCGCAGGTTGTCCAGGTCGACGAGCAGGATCCGCGGCCCGGTGCCGCGCACCCACAGGGGGTGGCGGCGCAGCCACAGGATCATCGCGGGGCCGAGGGTGCCCGGCGCGGGCGGCGGCGACACCGGCCGGGCGACGTCCGCCGGGCGCGACCCGGCGGCGGAGCGACCGCGTGGTGCGCCGGCCGTGCGGGTGGTGCGCTGACGCCGGGCGGCGGGCGCGTGCGCCGACACCAGCGCGAGGTCGACCCACTCCAGCTCGTCGTCGTCCGTGAGGACGACCGAGGTGCGCGTGCCGCCGAGTCCCATGGCGGCATCCTCCCAGGTCCGCCGGGTGGACGTCGCAGGCCGCAGGGGTGAGGCTGGCACCGTGACCACCCGATCGAGGAGGTAGACCATGCCCGACCAGCCGCTGGCCGAGGACGAGGACGCGCAGGGGACCCTGCGCGACGACGAGGTCGTGCAGGGCGTGATCGACCAGCTCGCGCCGCAGTACGAGGGCTCGCCGATACCCGAGATCGAGCAGGCGCTGCAGGAGGCCCTCGTGGCCGCCGGGTTCGGCGAGCAGCCCGCGCCGTGGGTGCACTCGACGGCGACCGAGATCGCGGCGGGGCGGATCGTGGTGGCCGACGGGCGGGCCCAGGTGGCACCCGAGGACCTGCCCGAGCGCTGACGTGGAGCCGTTGCAGACGTTGCGCCGCATCGCCTTCCTGCTCGAGCGGTCGCAGGCGTCGTCGTACCGGGTGAAGGCGTTCCGGGCGGCCGCCGACGTCGTGGCGGCCACGCCGCCGGACGAGGTGGCACGGCGCAGCGCAGCGGGGACGCTGCGCGAGCTGAAGGGCGTGGGCGACGCGACCGCCGCGGTGGTGAGCGAGGCCGTCGCCGGCGTGGTGCCCGCGTACCTGCAGCGGCTCGAGGACGAGCGGGCCGACCTGGTGACGCTGGACGAGGGTGGACGCCGGCTGCTGGCCTCGCTGCGGGGCGACCTGCACAGCCACTCGGACTGGAGCGACGGCGGCAGCCCGATCGAGGAGATGGCGGTCACCGGCGTCGAGCTGGGCCACGAGTACCTCGCGCTCACCGACCACTCGCCACGCCTCAAGGTGGCGAACGGCCTGACGGCAGAACGGTTGTCGCGCCAGCTGGCGGTGGTCGCGGGTCTCGCCGAGCGGCTGCTGCCGTTCCGGCTGCTCACCGGGATCGAGGTCGACATCCACGACGACGGGTCGCTCGACCAGACGCCCGAGCTGCTCGGGGCGCTGGACGTCGTGGTCGCGTCGGTGCACTCGAAGCTGAAGATGGACTCGGCGTCGATGACCCGTCGCATGCTGACGGCCGTGCGCGACCCGTACACCGATGTCCTGGGGCACTGCACCGGCCGGCTCGTCACTGGCGGCCGCGGCACGCGGGCCCAGAGCTCGTTCGACGCGGCTGCCGTCTTCGCCGAGTGCGCCGAGCGCCGGGTCGCCGTCGAGATCAACTGCCGCCCCGAGCGTCAGGACCCGCCCGACGACCTGCTCACGATGGCGGTCGAGGTCGGCTGCCTGTTCAGCATCGACACCGACGCCCACGCGCCGGGCCAGCTGGACTGGCGGGCCCTCGGCGTCGAGCGCGCGGTGCGCTGCGGCGTCCCGCCCGACCGGATCGTCACCACCTGGCCGGTCGACGACCTGCTCGCCTGGACCACCCGCGACCGCTGACGCGTCAGTGGTGCTGGTCGCGGCCGCCGGTGCCGATCGGGTCGGGGTGGATCACGGCACCGGCCAGCCGCGGGACGCCAGCCCGCAGCGCCCGCTCGGCGGCGACGCACACGTCGTGGGCAGCGACCAGCGAGCTGGTGGCGTCCAGCTCGACGTCGGCGTCGGCGTGCAGCTCGTGGCCGATCCAGCGCAGCCGCACGTGCCCGACCTCGACCACCTCGGGCACCGCGCGCAGCACCTCTTCGCACCGGGTCACCAGCTCGGGGTCGACCGCGTCCATCAGGCGGCGGTAGACCTCGCGGGCGGCGTCGCGCAGCACGACGAGGATGGCCAGCGTGATGAGCAGCCCGACGATGGGGTCGGCGAGCCGGAACCCTAGTGCCACACCGCCTGCACCGATCAGGACGGCGAGCGAGGTGAACCCGTCGGTGCGGGCGTGCAGCCCGTCGGCGACCAGCGCGGCCGAGCCGATCCGACGTCCGACGTTGATCCGGTAGCGCGCGACCAGCTCGTTGCCGACGAATCCGACCAGGCCCGCCGCGGCGACCGCCCCGAGGTACTGCACGTCCTGCGGGTCGGCCAGGCGGCGCAGGGCGGCGACCGCGGCGAACACGCCGGACGCGGCGATGACGATGACGATGGCGACGCCGGCGAGGTCCTCGGCGCGGCCGTAGCCGTAGGTGTATCGGCGGTTCGGCAGCCGGCGGCCGAGGGTGAACGCGATGGCGAGCGGCACGGCGGTGAGGGCGTCGGCGAGGTTGTGCACGGTGTCGCCGAGCAGCGCGACCGACCCCGAGATGACGACGACGACCGCCTGCAGCAGCGAGGTGGCGCCCAGGATCGCCAGCGAGATCCACAGCGCCCGCATGCCCTCGCGCGAGGTCTCGAGCGCGGAGTCGACCTGGTCGGCCGCGTCGTGGCTGTGCGGCTTGACCGCGTGCTCGACCCCGCCGCGCACGCGCCCCCACAGCGAGGCCGGGGCCGCGTGGTCGTGGCCGTGCTCGGCGGCCTGCTCGCCCGCCGGTTCAGCGTCGTGGCCGTGCCCGTGGCCGTGCCCGTGCTCGTCGGGGTGGCTGGTCATGGTCGCCAGCATGCCGCAGTGCCGGGCGCTAGGTTGGCCGCGTGCGCGTTCTGGTGACGGGTGGGGCGGGTTTCATCGGGACGGCGGTCATGGGGGCCCTCGCGGGGGCCGGCCACGAGCCGGTGTGCCTGGACCTGCTGGCCCCGCGGGTCGACGTACCGAGCATCGTGGCCGACGTCCGGGACGGCGACGCCGTGTCCGCCGCATTGGCGGGGATCGACGCCGTCGTGCACCTGGCCGCCAAGGTCGGGCTCGAGCAGGGCGTGGCCGACGCCCCGGACTACGTGTCGCACAACGACTTCGGCACTGCGGTCGTGCTGGCCGCGCTGGCCCGCGCCGGGGTCGGGTCGCTGGTGCTGGCCGGCTCGATGGTGGCGTACGGCGAGGGGCTGGGTCGCTGCGCCGACCACGGCCCGGTGCGGCCTGGGCCGCGGCGGCAGGCGGACCTGGACGCCGGGCGCTTCGAGCCGCCGTGCCCGGTGTGCGGCGCGTCGCTCGGGCCCGAGCTGGTCGACGAGGACGCGCCGGTCGACCCACGCAACGTGTACGCCGCCACGAAGGTCGCGCAGGAGCACCTGTCGGCGGCGTGGGCCCGGCAGAGCGGCGGCGCCGTCGCGGCGATGCGGTTCCACAACGTGTACGGCCCCGGGCTGCCGCTCGACACCCCGTACGCCGGGGTGGCGGCCATCTTCCGCACCGCGGTGCTCGCCGGCCGGGCTCCGCAGGTGACCGAGGACGGCGGCCAGCGCCGCGACTTCGTGCACGTGCGTGACGTCGCCCGCGCCTGCGTCGCCGCCCTCGGCCACCTCACGCCGGGGGTGCTGCGCGCCTACAACGTGGGCAGCGGCACCCCGCGGACGGTGCTCGACCTGGCGACCGCGCTCTCCCGCGCGGCCGGTGCCCCCGACCCGGTCGTGACCGGTCGGGCCCGCCTCGCCGACGTCCGGCACATCACGGCGTCCAGCGCCCGTGCGTCGGCCGAGCTGGGCTGGACGGCGGGCGAGGACTTCACGGCGTCGATGGCCGAGCTGCTGGGCTCGCCGGAGGCAGCCGGACCGCCGGGCTCGAGGTAGGCAACCGGACGTCGAACCGGCACCCGCCGTCGACGTTGACGACGCCCACGGTGCCGTCGTGCGCCTCGACGATGCCCCGGGTGACGGCCAGGCCCAGCCCGCCGCCGCCGTCCGGCCCGCTGGTGCGGGCCCGCTCGCCGCGCCAGGCCAGGTCGAACACGCGCGGCAGCTCGTCCGCGGGGATGCCGCCGCAGCCGTCCTGGACGGCGAGCACCACCTCGTCGGCCTCGCGGCGCGCGGTCACCGTGACCGTGCCGTCGGACGGCGTGTGCCGCACGGCGTTGACCAGCAGGTTGGCGAGCGCGCGGGACAGCTGGGCGGCGTCGACGCTGGCGACCGCGTCGGCGTCCGCCCCGCCGGCCAGGTGCACCCCTCGCGCCGCGGCGACCGGGCGGATCGAGGCCACCGCGTCGCTGACCAGGTCGCTGAGCGCCAGCGGCTCGCGCACCGGCCGCAGCGCCCCGGCGTGCAGGCGCGAGAGCAGGAAGAGCGTGTCGACCATGCCCGAGAGGCGGTCCGCCTCGATCCGCAGCTGCTTGTGGTAGCGGTCGGGGTCGTCGGCGACACCGTCCTCGAGGGCCTCGGCCATCGCGCGGATGCCGGCCAGCGGGGTGCGCAGGTCGTGCGACACCCACGCGACCAGCTCGCGCCGCGAGGTCTCGACCGCGACCTCGCGCGAGCGCGCCGCGGCGAGGTCGCGGCCCGCGACGGCCAGCTCGTGGGCCACGGCCGCCAGCTCGGCGGACGCCATCGGCGTCGTGGCGGTGACCTCACCGCGGCCCAGGGCGCGGGCGGTCTGGGCCAGGCGCCGCGCCGAGCGGGACACGTCGCGGCCCAGCCAGGCGGCGATCAGCACCGCGACCGGCATCGCCGCGGCGAGCGTCAGCGCGATCACGGTGCTGTCGTGACCGGACAGGAACATCACCTGGGCGTCGACCGCGACGGCCACCCCGACGGCCGCCAGGGCGACGACCGGGACGACGAGCATCTGCAGCCCCAGCGAGCGATGGCGCAGCCGACGCAGCAGGACGGTGCCGGCGGCGCCGACGACGAGCACGCACGCGACCGCGATGCCCAGCACCGACAGCTGGTCACCGCTCATGCCGAGTCCCAGCGGTAGCCCGCACCCCAGACCGTGACGAGCCGGGACGGCGACGAGGGATCCACCTCGACCTTCTCGCGCAGGCGACGCACGTGCACGGTCACCGTCGACTCGTCACCGAACGACCAGCCCCACACGCGGCGCATCAGCTCGTCGCGGGAGAACACCTGGCCGGGGTGGTCCAGCCAGAACAGCAGCAGGTCGAGCTCGCGGGCGGTCAGGTGCAGCGGCTCACCCGCCCGCCAGGCGCGGCGGGCCACCGGGTCGAGGTCGAGGTCGCCGTCGTGACGGCTGGTGGCAGCGCCTGCAGCAGGTTCGACCGGCAGGCTGCGGCGTAGCACCGACTGGACGCGCAGCACCATCTCGCGGGGGCTGAACGGCTTGGCCACGTAGTCGTCCGCGCCCGTCTCGAACCCGACGATCCGGTCGACCTCGTCGCCGAGAGCGGTCAGCACGATCACCGGCAGGTGGGCCGTCGCGGGGTCGGCTCGCAGCCGACGGCACACCTCCAGGCCGTCGGGGGGCCCCATCATCACGTCGAGCACCGCGACGTCGACCCCGCCGGCCGCGGCCAGGGCGGCGGCGCCGTCCGGCACGGCCACGACGTCCAGACCGGCGCGGCGCAGGTAGTCGCCCAGCACCTGGCGCACGGTGGGGTCGTCGTCAGCGACTAGGACGGTGGGCACGTGGCAAGCGTAGGTGCGCGTGATCGGCCCGGACCGCGTCAGCGACGGGCGTCAGCGTTCCGTAAGGGCGTTGCGACGTGCGGGGTGGGCCCTTCGGCCCTAGCGTCGCTGGGCATGACGGTCGTCGACCTCGTCCTGCCCTGCCTCGACGAGGCGCAGGCACTGCCCCGGGTGCTCGCGGGCCTGCCCGCGGGCTACCGCGCGATCGTGGTCGACAACGGCTCGCGCGACGGGTCGGCGCAGGTCGCCGCCGAGCTCGGCGCCCACGTCGTGCACGAGGCGCGGCCCGGGTACGGCGCGGCCTGCCACCGGGGACTGCTCGAGGCCACGGCCGACGTCGTCGCGTTCTGCGACGCCGACGCCTCGTTCGACCTGCGTCACCTGCCGCTGGTGGCCGCGGCGGTGGTCGCGGGCGACGCCGACCTGGTGCTGGGACGCCGGGTGCCGACGTCCGCCGGAGCGTGGCCCTGGCACGCCCGGGTCGCCAACGCGGTGCTGGCCGTGCCGGTCAGCGCGGCCGCCCGCACGCGGTTGAACGACCTGGGCCCGATGCGCGCGTGTCGGCGAGCACCGCTGCTGGCGCTGGGGATCACCGACCGACGCTCGGGTTACCCCCTGGAGACGGTGCTGCGCGCGGCGCGCGCCGGGTGGCGGATCGCCGAGGTGCCCGTGCCGTACGAGCCGCGGGTGGGCCGGTCCAAGGTCACCGGGACGGTGAAGGGCACGCTGCGCGCGGTGGCCGACATGTCGCGGGTGCTCGTCACCGACGGGGCTGCCCGGTGAGCGACCTCACCCTGCTGGTCATCGCGAAGGAACCCGTCCCGGGCAAGGTCAAGACCCGGCTCGCCCCGGACGTCGGGGCCCGGGGTGCCGCCGACCTGGCCGCAGCGTGCCTCGCCGACACCCTGGACGCCGTCGCCGCCGCGCCGGCCGCCCGGCGGGTGCTGGTGCTGGACGGCGCCCCTGGCCCGTGGGTGCCCGACGGCATCGAGGTGGTGCCGCAGAGCGGCGGCGGGCTCGCCGACCGGCTGGCCGCGGCGTTCGCGGCGGTCGAGGGCCCGGCGTTCCTGGTCGGCATGGACACGCCGCAGCTCACGCCGGCGATGCTCGACGTCGACCTGCAGCGCCATGACGCGGTGATCGGGCTGGCCGCCGACGGTGGCTTCTGGGGGATCGGCATGCGGACGCCGGACCCCGCCGTCTTCGCCGGCGTGCCGATGAGCACGGCGCGGACCGGTGCGGTGCAGCGAGAACGGCTGCTGGCGGCGGGTTTCACCGTCGCCGACCTGCCGGTGCTGACCGACGTCGACACGATCGACGACGCCTACGCCGTCGCGCTGGCGTGCCCGGGCACCCGCTTCGCGGCCGCGATGACCCGCGTCGGCCGGCCCCCCGCCACGCACCTGTACGACGACGCGGTGCGCCACGGCCGCAGCCTGCGGCTGGTGGCGAGCGGCGGCCGGCGGCTGCCGTTCGCGCTCGACCGGTGGAGCGCCCCGGCCGACGCGTCCGACCACACGATGCTCGACCGGTGCCAGGGCGCGACGCTGGACGTCGGCTGCGGGCCTGGCCGGCTGACCGCCGCCCTGGCCGAGCGCGGCCACCCGGTGCTCGGCGTCGACATCGCCTCGGCCGCGGTCGAGCGCACCGCCGAGCTCGGTGCGTTCGCGCTGTGCCAGTCCGTCTTCGACTGGATGCCCGGCGAGGGCAGCTGGGGGACGGTGCTCCTGGCCGACGGCAACGTCGGCATCGGGGGCGACCCGGCGGGCCTGCTGGCCCGGATGCGCGAGCTGCTGCGCCCCGGTGGGCTGCTGCTCGTCGAGCCCGAGCCGTTCGACGTCGACGAGGTCGTCGAGCTCGAGCTGCAGGCCGCCGACGGCTCGCTGGTCAGCGCCCCGTTCAGCTGGGCCCGGGTCGGCCCGTCGGCCCTGGTGCGCCGGGGCGAGGCGGCCGGCTTCGCCGTCCAGGAGCACTGGACCTCAGGCGGACGTCGGTTCGTGGCCCTGCGCACCTGATCGCGGCCGGCGCCACCAGGCGGCGACCGCCCACCCGGCGCAGACCACGACGACCACCGCGACGACGCTCAACAGGTTGCGCGGGTAGTCCAGCGGGTCGGCGCTCGGGTTGTCCGGACGCCGGCCCCGGCCGAGCAGCAGCGGCACCGAGGCGAGGGTGAGCACCCCGATGACCAGCGCGCCGGTCTGCACCGGCGCCCGCAGCCAGGGCGGCAGCACCCGTGCGAGCACCCAGCCCGCGGCCACGACGGCGGGCGCGAGGACGGCGTCGTGCAGGACCAGCCCGGCGACCAGCCAGGTGGCGACGCCGACGGGGTTGGTCGCCTTGCCGCCCGTCAGGGTGAGGAACGCGGCCCAGAGCATGGCCAGCACCCCGACACCGCCAAGGGCGACGCGAGCGGTGCGGGACGTCATACGACCTCGATCCGGGTGAGCCACTTGGTCTGCAGGACCCCGGGTCGGTTGGGTGCGATGAGCCGCACGGGGTAGCCGTGGTCGAGGGCCAGCACCTCACCGCGCACCCGCAGGGCCAGTAGCGTGTCGTCGTGCCGCGCCTGGTCCGCCGTCATCGTGCTCGACCCGTACAACCCGCCCTGCTGCAGCGAGGTGAGCCGGATCGAGGCGTCCGGGTCGATCCCGGCCCGGTCGAGGAGGTCGGCCAGACGGACCCCGCCCCACGGCGCCGACGCGCTCCACCCCTCGACGCAGGTGATCGCCAGCTCGACCTCGTGCTGCGGCAGGGCGCCGAGGTCGGCCACCGACAGCCGCAGCGGCGTCGGACCGTCGACGACCAGCGCGTAGTCGGCCGCGACCGCGGTCGTGCGCACCCCGGCGGCGGTCGCCGTCTTGTTGACCGGCAGCCCCTGCGGCCCGATGTCTGGACGTCGTGGCGCCAGCAGCGTGAGGCGCCGCAGCCCCGGCACGGTCTGGCCGACGGTGACGGCGGTGAGGGTGACCACCGCGGCGCCGGTCGCCACGAGCAGTCCGCGGCGGGTCAGCCCTTCCTCGGTGGGCTCGGCGAGCCGCGCGCGCAGCGCCTCGGCGATCACCGGCGCCTTGACGGCCAGGTGCACGAGCAGCGACCCCACCAGGGCCCACGCGACGGCGTAGTGCGCGGCGGGGAAGAAGAAGTGGAACGGGTACCACTGGGCGATGTTGGCGACGCCGCTGGTCAGCTCGAACAGCATGCTGGCCACGAGCACGGCGATCGAGGCGCGCTCGAGGGCGTGCCCGACCGAGCGGACCGCCGGCGTCTCGAACAGGCGGGGGTAGACGGTGAACAGCTTGACCAGCACGAGCGAGATGCTGGCGAGGCCCGTGGCGACGTGCAGGCCCTGCGTGACGCGGTAGCCCCACGCGGGGGACGGCGGGATCGGCAGCCACCCCACCGGGTGCTGGTGCAGGTGGCTGATGAGGCCGGTGACGAAGCAGACCCCGATGGCGATCCCCAGCACCCGGCCGACCCGGGCGGTGACCCGGGTGTCGCGCAGCGGGCTGGCGATGGTGGGGGTGATCACCCCTCGACCGTAGGCACTCCGACGCCCTCGTGGTGGTGCTGCGCACCTTACGGAACGCCGACACCGGGTCACGCGGGTCGGTCCGCCCGGTGGGCCGTGCCAGGCTGGACCGGTGTCGACGACCACCCGCCCCCGGCCCGTGGTCCCGGCCCAGCGCACCGTGCCCCTCGCGCTCGCCGCCGGCTCGCTGCTCGCCCTGCTGGCGGCCACCGCGGCCACGCTGCGGGTGGACAGCCCGACGTCCGCGCCCTGGCTGATGCTGGTGGCCACCGGGGGCCTGTTCGCCCTGTACGTCGGCGCCGCGGCCCTGGTGCTGCGCGCCCCCGTTCGGGCGGCGACGGGTCTGGCGCTCGCCGGTGGGGCGCTGCTGCAGCTGGTGGCGACGAGCGTGGTCCCCCGCACGACCGACGACTTCCTGCGCTACGCGTGGGACGGTCGGGTGCAGGCTGCGGGCATCGACCCCTACCGCTACGCGCCGCAGGCGGTGCAGCTCGCGGGTCTGCGCGACGACTGGCTGTTCGACGGGGCCGAGACGCGGCTGAACCACCCCGACTCGCGCACCATCTACCCACCGGTCTCTCAGGCCTGGTTCTGGTTGGTGCACGTGGTCTCCGGCGGTCAGGGTCGCCAGCACACGCTGCAGATCGCGATGGCGGCCCTCGCCGTCGCCACGTCGGTCGCGATCGTCCTGGTGCTGCGGCGCACCGGCGGTGACCCGCGGCTGGTGGTGTGGTGGGCGTGGTGCCCCACCGTCGTCCTCGAGGTGGGCAACAACGCGCACATCGACGTCCTGGCCTCGCTGCTGACCGTCTGCGCGCTCGGTGCGCTCGCGGCGCGGCGCTGGGTCGGTGGCGGTCTGCTGCTCGGCCTCGCGGTCGGCGCCAAGTTCCTGCCGGCGCTGGTGGCCGCGGCCGTCCCGCCGCGGCGGTCGCTGCGGGTGGGGCTGGCGGCCGCGGGCGCCCTCGTCGCGGTGTACCTGCCGCACGTGGCCGTCCTCGGCTTCGACGTCACCGGGTTCCTGGGCGGGTACGTCGGCGAGGAGTCGCGCGGGCGGTTCAGGGTGATCAAGGCGTTCCTGCCCGACGGCGCACCCAGCACGGCCGTCGCCGTCTCCGTGCTCGCAGGCACCGCCCTGCTGGTGTGGCGGCGCGCCGACCGGGACGAGGCCGCGGGCCGGCCGCTGCGTCCCTGGCACGGCGGCGCGGTCATGGTGGGCGTGACGTTCGTCGTGCTCACCCCGTCGTACTCCTGGTACGCCCTGCTGCTCGTGCCGCTCGTGGCACTGGGCGCCCGCCCGGCGTGGTTGTGGGTGGTCGCTGCCGGCTTCCCCGTCTACAACGGCGCCATCCTGCCGACCGGGCACCAGGGCACCCGGGCGATCTCCTACGGCACCGCGGCGGTGCTGGTCGCCGCGTCGTACGCCTGGACCCGACGACGCACGGGCGCGGCTGAGAGGATCGACGCATGAGCCTGGCGTGGGAGCAGGTCCTCGTCGACGCCGTCGACCCGGTCGCGCTCGGACGCTGGTGGGCCGACGTCCTGGGGTGGGTGGTCGTGAACGACGACGCGGACGAGTTCGAGATCCGGCCCTCGCAGGACCGGCTGCCCGGGCTGCTCTTCGCACAGGTCACCGAGCCGAAGCAGTCCAAGAACCGGTTGCACCTGGACTTTCGGCCCGACGACCAGGACGCCGAGGTGGCACGGTTGCTCGCCGTGGGCGCGTGTCGCGTCGACATCGGGCAGGGGACCGTGCCCTGGGTCGTGCTGGCCGATCCCGAGGGGAACGAGTTCTGCGTGCTGTCGGCGCCGAGAACGTGAGACGCGGCGGGCCGTGGGTAGGCTCGCGAAGGTGAGTCACTTCGGAGCTGAGGACAGGGTCAACCCACCGCCTGCGGGGGACGAAGCGGCGACGTTGCTGGGGTTCCTGAACTACCAGCGCGACACGCTGCGGTGGAAGTGCGCCGGGTTGGACGCCGAGCAACTGTCCACGGCGCTGCCGCCGTCGACGCTGACGCTCGGCGGCCTCGTCAAGCACCTGAGCGTGGTCGAGTCCGGGTGGCTCAACCAGTTTTTCGCCGGTGGCGTCGTCAGGCCGTCGTGGTTCGACGACCTGGACCGCGACGACCCCGACTGGTCGCTGACCTCCGCGGCGGGCGCCTCGCCCGAGCAGCTGTTCGCCTGGTTCGACGAGTCGATCGGCGTGTCCGACCAGGTCATCGAGGCCGCCCTGGCCGGTCCGGACGGACTCGGCGCGATGTCGCAGGAGCAGGAGGACGGCCGGCGGATCTCGTTGCGCTTCATCATCTGCCACCTGATCGAGGAGTACGCCCGGCACAACGGCCACGCCGACCTGCTGCGCGAGTCGATCGACGGCGAGATAGGCGAGTAGGGACGTCCGGCGGCTCTCGGCCCCCGATGGTCGTGGTTCACCCGTCGGGTGACCACAGGGGTGGCAGGGGTACTCCGCGTCGGCCGGTCCAGATGGGTGGGTCGAAGACGGGTCGGCCGGTGGGTTCGTCGCTTCGCACCGTCCACCGGTCGTGGTGCTGGTCGTCGTGCACAACGCGTGGGTGGTGGAACCGGCACAGCAGCACCAGGTTCGTCAGGGCGGTGGGGCCGCCGTCGGCCCAGTGCTGGATGTGGTGGGCGGCGCAGCGGGACGTGGGGGTGTCGCACCCGGGGAACGCGCAGCACCTGTCCCGGACGACCAGAGCCGCCCACATGCCGGGGCTTACCGTGCGGGTGCGGCGTCCGACGTCCAGCACCCGGCCTTGGGGTCCCACGGTGACCGGGGTGATGGTCGCGTCACACGCCAGGCGCCGGGTGGTCTCCCCGCTGATGACTCCGCCCCAGTCCAGGGCCGACCCGCCCGGCTCACCCTGAAGCGTCGCGGCGCCGGTGACGACGGTCAGGTGCGCACCAGGTCGGCGGACGTCGGCGGGTTGTTGGCAGTCCAGATAGTGGCGCGACACCTCGACCAGGGCATCCAGCCGTCGGCGTGCCGGCGTACGCCGTTCTACCCCGTCGGCACCGGGGTTCGGTGCGGACAAGGGTTCGATCGCGGCGCAGATGACCGCCAACGACTCCGGGTCCAGGTCACCCCGCACGATGCCCGCCCCGTACAAGGTCGACGCGAAGGTGATGCCGGCCCGCGCGCGCTGCTCGGCGTCGTCGCGGGCAACCCCGTGGGGGTCGACGTGGCACGCGAAGTGCCGGCCGGCGCGGGCCAACTCGGCGGGGTTCAGGGCGGCGGCGTGCTCGAGGAGCACCCGCTCGCCGTCCAGGCGCGTGTCCTCGGCCAGAGCGCTGGGCAGATCGGTGATCACCTTGGCGATCACCCGCGCCTGCCTGATCCCGATCACCCCAGCCGCCACAGCGTCGGCGGTCTGCGCGCAGGTAGTCCGCAGAGCGCTTGCAGTGTCCACTGCTCTCGACGCCTCCGAGGGTGACACCAGGCACGTGCCGCGCAGGAACGCCCTCGTCGACCCGGCGCCGACGACCTGGGCGGCACCGCGTGCGTGGACCTCACCGACCCGGCGCAGCCACTCGCCCTCGACCTGGTCCGCCAGCCGGCGCAGGTCAGCGACGTCGGTGAGCAAGGACCCGGAGTCCACCCCGTGCAGGTCCTCCGACTGAAGACTTCCGACCGCGTCGCGCAACGGCGTGAGCGTGTCGCTCAGCTGCCCCACCCGTCTGGTCCATGCCTCACACGCTAGCGGCCACCACCGACAGTCCCGGAGCCCCAGAGACGCTCTGCCACAACGACTTTCGAGAACTTTAGGCAACCAGCCGCTACGGTCGGCAACGCCCACGGAGGGGGCGGTGAGGTGCGCCCCCACCCCACGCATGCACCCGCGTCATGACCTGCTGTGGTTAGCCAGTGGAGGGGTTGTGGGGCTCGAGGGTGGCCGCGTGGTCCGGGACCGTGTGCTGCAACGACCGATCGGTCCGGACGTAGCCCTTGGACGGCGGTCGATCGGGCAGGTGCAGCGCGGGGGCCTGCACCTCGGTGTAGGGCAGCTGCGAGAGCAGGTGGGCGATCATGTTGACCCGCAACCGGCGCTTGTCGTCGCTCTCGACCACGTTCCAACGCGACTCGTCGATGTCGGTGTGCACCATCATGTCGTCCTTCGCGCGCGAGTAGTCCTCCCAGCGGGAGATCGACTCGACGTCCGTGCTCGACAGCTTCCAGCGCCGCATCGGGTCGGTGAGGCGCGACTCGAAGCGTCGCTGCTGCTCGCGGTCACTGACCGAGAACCAGTACTTGTGCAGCCGGATGCCGTCCTCGACGAGCATCCGCTCGAAGATGGGGCACTGACGCAGAAACCGTTGGTGCTGTTCAGGAGTGCAGTAGCCCAGCACACGTTCGACGCCGGCGCGGTTGTACCAGCTGCGGTCGAACAGCACGATCTCGCCGGCGGCCGGAAGCTGCTCGACGTACCGCTGGAAGTACCACTGGCTGCGTTGGCGCTCGGTGGGCATGGGTAGCGCCACGATCCGGGCCTGCCGGGGGTTGAGGTACTCGGTGATGCGCCTGATCGTCGAGCCCTTGCCTGCGGCGTCACGGCCCTCGAAGACGATGACGACGCGCTCGCCCTCGCGCCGCACCCACTCCTGCACCTTGACCAGCTCGGCCTGCAGGCGCAGCAGCTCGACGTCGTAGACCGCCCGCTTCAGGCGCTTGTGCTCCATGAGGGCATCGTGTCACCAACTCCGTCGACCCGGAACGGCCAGCCCATTTGCGCTCGCGAGCCGAGCCTGTCGTCTCGGTGGCTAGGTTGCCGGCTGCGGCGGAGTCAGCTCGGTGGACCACCGGGCCCGCCGCTCGTCGTCCGTCTGCTCCCACCAGGGGGTGCCGCGCTCGCCCAGGGCGACCTTGGCGGCGTTGACGCCGGCGCGGGCCGTGCCCTCGTCGTCCGTCCCCTTCGCGCGGCGGACCTCGCGGCGCCAGGCCATCAGGACGCGGGTGAGCTCGGAGCGTCGCTCCTCGGGGATCGCCGGGTCGCTCGCCCGCCACCGCCGGCCGTCGATGACGAGGTAGCGCCCGTCCGGCGTCCTCTCGGGCGGTTCGCTCATCGCACGAGCCTAGGGCGGCATGATTGGTCTGTGACGACCTCACCGCCGGGTCCGTACGTGACCACGCCACTGACCCCACAGACGTGGCCGGACTTCGCGGCGCTGGTCGAGGCGAACAACGGCGTCTGGGGTGGCTGCTGGTGCATCGGCTTCCACCCCGACGGTTTCGCGGGGTCCCCGGCGGGCAACTGCGAAGCCAAGCGGGCACACGTCGAGAACGGCACCGTGCACCAGGTTCTCGTCTACCGCGGGGACGAGTGCGTCGGCTGGTGCCAGTACGGACCGCCCGCCGAGGTCGCCACCATCAAGAACCCGAAGGCCTACGAGAAGGACCTGGATGAGCTGCCGGACTGGCGCATCGGCTGCGTGTTCACCGGTAGCCGGCACCGCGGTCAGGGGGTGGCCCGTGCGGGGCTCTCGGCGGCGCTGAGGGCGATCGGCGAGGCCGGCGGTGGCGTGGTCGAGGCCTACCCCGAGCAGCTGGACGGGCGAAGACCGCAGCGGGGCGCCTACCTGCACACCGGGCCAGAGACCCTGTTCGCGGATCTCGGCTTCGTCCGCGACCGTCGGATCGCGAAGTGGCGCTGGGTCATGCGCCTGACCGTCGAGGGCTGAGAACGGGCTCAGGCCGCTCGGTCGCACCAGTCCAGGACGCGCAGCGCCCGCAGCGTGTTCCACCGGCTGGGGTGCCCGTCACCGTCGTCGAACACGAACTGGGTCTGGCCGGGGTGGGTGTTCTCGAGCGGCCAGGTGCCGTCCGGACGTCGTCTGTCGCGGACCAGCTGCACCGCCTCGGCGACCCGTTGGTCGGGGGCCTCACCGGCGCACCGGAAGTGGTCCAGGGCCCGCAGCACGTCGTAGTGCCAGCGCGGCGGCCACGAGAACTCCAGCCACGTCGGCACCGCGACGTCACCGGTGCTCCTGCGCCGGAACAGCCCGCGCTGCAACAGGTACTCCTCACCCCGACCGCGGGCCGCCGCCACGGCGATCCGCCCAGGCGAGCGCTCGTACTCCAGCAGGCCCTCGAGGACGCAGATCGTCGAGTCGAAGGACGAGACGGTGGCGCCGTGCTCGGCCCAGCAGTTCCAGCCCCCGTCGTCGAGCTGGTCGGCCAGGAGCGTCGTCACCACGCCGTCGACGTCCGCACCGAAGTAGGCGCCGATCGACAGCGTCCGGCCGTTGATGCACGCCTCGACCTCGCCGTCGAAGAACGCCTGGCCGTCGTGCTCCCACCGGCAGCCCGCCGACACCAGCCCGATCGTCTCGCGCGCTGACGCGCTCGCCGGGTCCAGACCAAGGTCACGCAACAGCATCAGGGTCGGCAGGGTCGAGGTCCACGGCTGACCGTGGGTGAAGTCCGGCTCGATGCCGGCCCGCCAGTCGTCGGCGACCCGGCGCGGGAAGCACGCGCCGCCGTCCCACTGGCCGTCCGGATCACGCAGGGCGAGCAGGCGTGCTCCCCAGCCGTGCGTCTCGACCCGCGACCGCTCGGCCGCGACCTGATCCGGGGGCGCGTCGGTGAGGCCACGCAGCACCTGCCACCGGATCGCGGGGTCACCGGCGAGCAGCCAGTCCAGAACCTCCATGCGCGCGATCGTAGGTCGCACCCCCTTGACCCGGCCAGGGTCCGCGCGTAACGTACAACCACATGGTTACAGATTTGCTCCTCACCGACGACGAGGTCGACCGCGTCTTCCGCGCCCTCGCCGACGCCACGCGGCGCGACATCCTGCGCCGCGCCCTGACCGACGCGGCGTCGGTGTCGCAGCTGGCGGCGGCGTACGACATGTCGTTCGCGGCCGTCCAGAAGCACGTGGCCGTGCTGGAGAAGGCGGGCCTGGTGACCAAGGAACCGATCGGCCGCGAACGTCTCGTCCGCGGCGAACCCGCCATGATCCGCAAGGCCCAGAGCCTGCTCGACCGGTACGAGCAGATCTGGCGCCACCGCATCGACCGGCTCGACGCGCTGCTCGTCGACGACTGAGACCAGGAGACACCATGCCCATCACGTCCGTCACCAACGACGCAGCCGCACTGACCATGACCGTGGTCGCCGACTTCGGCGCCGCACCGCAGCGGCTGTGGGACGCCTACCTCGACCCGCGCCAGCTCGAGCGGTTCTGGGGGCCGCCGACCTGGCCGGCCACCTTCACCCGCCACGACGGCGCGCCCGGGGGGCGGTCGACGTACGTCATGACGGGCCCGGACGGTCAGACCCACGGCGGCTACTGGGACTGGTTGTCGGTCGATCCACTGCGGCGCTTCGAGGTCCTGGACGGGTTCACGACCGCGGACGGCGAGCCCGACCCCGCGCTGCCGACGACCCGCGCGGTGTTCGACTTCGCGCGCACCGAGGGCGGGTCGCGCGTCACCACCACCACGCACTTCGACTCCGTCGAGGACCTCGAGCAGCTGCTCGCCATGGGCATCGAGGAGGGGATGCGCGCGGCGATGGGCCAGATGGACGACATGCTGGCCGACCTCACCTCGTTCGCCGCCGGGCGGGCCACCTCGAGCCAGCTCCTGTCCGACACCAGGGCGCGGGTCAGCCGGGTGGTCCGCGGCACCGTCGAGCAGGTCTGGCGGGCCCACCACGAGCCCGAGCTGCTGCAGCGGTGGCTGCTCGGGCCCGACGGGTGGGCCATGCCGGTCTGCGAGGTGGCCACCACGGTCGGGGAGAAGTACCGCTACGAGTGGGAGCGGGCCGGCAGCGGCGACGACCGGTTCGGCTTCGAGGGCGAGCTACTGGAGTCCGCGCCGCCACACCGTTCCGTCACGACCGAGCGGATGATCGGCGTGCCCGGCGAGGGCACCGTCAACGAGCTCACCCTCACCGCGGTCGCTGGGGGCACCCTGCTCACCCTGGTCATGACGTTCCCGGACGTCGAGACCCGCGACGCCGTCCTGGCCACCGGGATGACCACGGGGATGGAGACGAGCTACGCGCGCCTCGAGACCGAGGTGCTCTCGGGCTAAGGCCTCATGACGACCCTGAGCGAGCGCGCCTCGACGCTGATGGACCTGCACACCGCCCCCGAGATCCTCACGCTGACCAACGTCTGGGACGTCGTGTCGGCCACGGTCGTCGCCGGGACGCCCGGGGTCACCGCGCTGGCCACCGCGAGCCACTCGATCGCCGCGACCTTCGGCTACCCCGACGGCGAGAAGATCCCGCTGGACCTGCACCTGGACATGGTCGGTCGCATCTGCGCCGCCGTCGACCTGCCGGTGAGCATGGACCTCGAGGGTGGCTCCATGAACCCGGGCGAGACCGCGCGGCGTGCGATCGCAGTGGGCGTCGTCGGCGGCAACCTGGAAGACCAGATGAAGCCGCTGGACGAGGCCGTCGCAGCCGTCGAGGCCGTCCTGGCGGCAGGGCGCGACGCCGGCATCGACTTCGTCCTCAACGCGCGCACCGACACCGTGCTGCGCGCCGCCCCCGGCGCCGACCGCGCCGAGCTGCTGGCCGAGGCCACCCGGCGCTGCCAGGCGTTCCTGGACGCCGGGGCGCCCGTCGTCTTCGTGCCCGGGCTGCTCGCCCGCGACGAGATCGCCCAGCTGGTCGAGGCGCTCGGCCGTGGCCGGTTGTCGGTGATCTCGGTGCCGGGCAAGGCGCTGTCGGCCAGCGAGCTGCAGGAGCTGGGGGTCGCGCGGGTGTCGACCGGCCCGCACGCCCAGCGGGTCGCCCTGACCGCGCTGCAGGACGCCGCGGCGGCGATGGTCGGCGGCGGGACGCTGCCAGAGGGCACCCGACCGCTGAACTGACGTCGGGCGCCGGCCCCGCCGCAGGGGGTCGCCATACTGGCGCCCATGACCTCGACCCTCGACATCGGACCCTTCGCGACCAGTCTCGGCCTGCAGCTCGACACCGCCGACGGCGACCAGGTCGTGGCCGACTGGGTCGTCGGGCCGCACCTGCTGCAGCCGCACGGGATCCTGCACGGCGGGGTGCACTGCAGCGTCGTCGAGACGCTCGCCAGCGTCGGCGCCGCCCTGTGGCTCGGTGACCGCGGCCGCGTCGTCGGCGTCTCGAACACCACCGACTTCTACCGCGCCACCACCGAGGGCCCGCTGCGGTCGACCGCGCTGCCGGTGCACCGCGGTCGCTCGCAGCAGGTGTGGCGGGTGCAGACCACCGACGGCAGCGACCGCCTGGTGGCGCAGGGTCAGGTCAGGCTGCAGAACCTCAGCTGAGGGCGTCGAGCCGGGCCCGACCGGCGTCGGTGATGACGCGGTCCTGGCGGTCCGTGGCCAGCAGCGGCGGGTCCCCGTTGTAGAGCCGGGCCAGCGCCGTCGGGTCCAGGCCCACCTCGCGGGCCGCCTGGTGCGCCTCGAGCCGGTGCATCCGGCCGCCGGGGGCCGCGGCGATCCGCCGCAGGAAGTCGCCCTCGGGGTCCTCGCTCGGCGGCGGGGTGACCGAGCCCGCCGTCCCCTGCCAGGTGCGCTGGGGGAACCGCCGCAGGTACTCGTGCTCGAGCTCGAGCATCCGCGTGGTGTGGTGGGCGAACTGCTCGGCGCTGCCGTGCAGGAACACCCAGTTGCGGGTGTCGTGCGCCTGCTTGCCCTGCGCCGCGAGCTCGTCGTCGCTCAGCTGCGAGGCCGGCCGTCCCAGCACGTCGTCGTCAGCCACCGGTGCCTCCTGGGGTGTCGATCCGGCGCAGCCCCGTGCGGTAGCGCTCGGCGTTGGACGTGTACTCCTTCACCGCGAAGTCGATCCAGGTCGACTGCGTGGCGGGGTCGAGCGGCCGCACCCGCGCCGGGACGCCGACCGCGAGGTGACCGGGCGGCACCTCCAGCCCCTCGGGCACCAGGGCCTGGGCCCCGACGACCGACCCGGCCCGCACGACCGCCCGGTTCAGCACCACCGATCCCGACCCGACCAGGCACCGGTCCTCGACGGTGCACCCCTCCAGGTGCGCGTTGTGGCCCACCACGCACTCGGCGCCGATCACCGTGGGCCACTCCTGCGTGGTGTGCAGCACCGTCCCGTCCTGGATCGAGGTGCGGTCGCCGACGACGATGAACCCGTAGTCGGCGCGCAGCACCGCACCCGGCCACACCGACGCCTGCGCACCGAGCCTGACGTCGCCGACCAGCACCGCGTCGGGGTGCACGTACGCGCTGGGGTGCACCTGCGGCTCGACGTCGTCCAGGGCGTAGACCGGCACGTCAGGCCCCGGTGACCAGGGGGGTGTCGACGCCGATGGCGCCGGTCTTGTGGGCGCCGCCGGGTGCGCCGAGCGGCGCGTCGCGCCCGGGCAGCACCTCGACGAAGAACCGGCGGTTGTCCTCGACGTGGTCGGTGTGCTCCTCGTCGACCCGCCGGTCCTGGCTGATCGCCTCGACCGGGCACACCGGTTCGCAGGCGCCGCAGTCGATGCACTCCTTGGGGTTGATGTACAGCTTGCGCTCGCCTTCGTAGATGCAGTCGACGGGGCACTCCTCCATGCAGGACTTGTCCATGATGTCGATGCACGGTGCGGCGATGACGTACGGCACGGTGGCCTCCTGCCTTCGGGGTCGGTGGTGGGGGCGGGGTCAGGCAGGGACCAGCGCACCGAGGTCGGTGGAGTGGCCCGGGAACAGCTGGGCCGCCGGATCGAGGTGCACGGCCGCGTTGTTGACGGCGGTCGCCACCTCACCGAACCCGACAGCGATCAGCCGCACCTTGCCGTCGTAGTCGTTGACGTCGCCGGCGGCGAAGACTCCGGTGACGTTGGTGCGCATGGCGGAGTCGACCACGAGGTGCCGGTTGTCGTGCAGCTCCAGACCCCACTCGCGCAGCGGCCCGAGGTTCGCCGTGAACCCCAGTGCGGCCACCAGTCGCTGGCACGGCAGCGTCTGCGGTGGCTCGCCCTTGACGGTGACGACGACGGCCTCGAGCGCCTCGTCGCCCACGGTCTCGCTCACCTGCGCGCCGGTGATGATGCGGACGTCCGTGGCGCGCAACGCCTGCAGTGACCCGTGGTGCGCGCGGAACGCCTCGCGCCGGTGCACTAGCGTCACGCTGGCTGCGACGGGCTGCAGCATCAGCGCCCAGTCGACCGCGCTGTCGCCGCCGCCGACGATGACGACGTCGGTGCCGACGTAGGCCTGCGCGGACGGCACGAAGTACTCGAGCCCGCGGCCGAGCAGCTGCTCGCCGGCCGGCAGCGCGCGCGGGGTGAAGGTGCCGATGCCTCCGGTGACGACGACGGCGCGGCAGGTGACCTCGGTGCCGCTGCTGGTGGTGACGACGAGCAGGTCGGGGCCGTCGTCCACGACGGTTCGCTCGAGCCGCTGGGCCTCCTGCCCGAGCAGGTACAGCGGGTCGTACGCGGCGGCCTGCTCGACCAGGTTGCCGATCAGGGTCCTGCCGGTGACGCTCGGGAAGCCTGCGACGTCGAGGATCTGCTTCTCGGGATAGAGGGCGCTGACCTGACCGCCGACCTGGCTGAGCGAGTCGACCACGGCGACCGACAGCCCGCGGACGCCCGCGTAGAACGCGCCGTACAGCCCCACCGGGCCGGCCCCGACGATCAGCAGGTCGACGTCGACCGCGCTCACGGGCGCACCTGCTCGGCGACCAGCTGGCGCACCTTGAAGCGCTGCAGCTTGCCGGTGGCGGTCTTGGGCAGGTCGCCGACGAAGACGATCGACCGCGGGCTCTTGAAGTGGGCCAGACCGTCGCGGCACCAGGCGATCAGCTCGTCCGGCGACACCGGCGCCGTCGTGACGACGCAGGCGACCGGCTTGTCGAGCCCCTCGGCGTCGGGGAAGCCGACGACCGCGGCCTCGGCGACCAGCGGGTGCTCGAGCAGGCGGCTCTCGACCTCGCTGGGCGTCACCCAGATGCCGCCGGCCTTGATCAGGTCGTTGCTGCGGCCCAGGCAGACGTAGTACCCGTCTGCGTCGATGGCGTAGGTGTCGCCGGTGTTGAGCCATTCGCCGACGAACACCTGGCGCGTCGCGGAGGTGTTGCGCCAGTAGCCGAGCGCGTTCGACTGACCGCGGACGAAGAGGGTGCCGGGCTGGCCGGGCGCGACGAGCAGACCGTCGGTGCCGCGCAGCTCGAGGTCGTAGCCCGGGACGGCGACCCCGGTGGTGCCGGGGCGGATGTCGTCAGGTCGGTTCGACAAGAAGATGTGCAGCGCCTCGGTCGAGCCGATGCCGTCGATGATGTCGACACCGAAGCGAGCGGTGAACCGGCGCTGCAGCGGCGCCGGAAGCGGCTCGCCCGCGGACGTTGCGAGCCGCACCGAGGCGAACGTGTCGTCCGGCAGGTCGCTCGCGACCAGGTGGGCGAAGAACGTGGGCACGGCGCAGAACAGCGTGGGTCGCTCGCGCGCCATCCGCTCGGCGACGACGTCGGCGCTGGGCCGGCGCGGCTCGAGCACCGTGGTGGCACCGACGGCGAGCGGGAAGAGCGCCGAGTTGCCCAGGCCGTAGGCGAAGAACAGCTTGGCCACCGAGAGCACCACGTCGTTCGCCGTGATGCCGAGGACCTGCGTGCCGTAGGTCTCGCAGACGTGCCGGATGTTGGCGTGCCGGTGCATCGCGCCCTTGGGCGAGCCGGTCGTGCCCGAGGTGTAGAGCCACAGGGCCCACGCGTCCTCGTCGGTGTCGGCGACAGCCGTGTCGGACGTCGCGCCGAGCGCGAGCAGCTCGTCCCACGTGTGCGTGCGTACGCCCGCGGGTACGACGGCTCCGGGGTCCGCCGGACCCGTCACCACGAGGTGCTCGACGTCGGGGGCCAGCGTGAGCGCCTCGCGGACTACCCCGGCGAACTCCGGTGTGGCGCAGACGATCCGGGCTCCGGAGTCGGCGAGGATCGGGCCCAGCTCATGCGGTTGGAGCATCGTCGAGACCGGCACGGCCACGACGCCTGCGCGGAAGGCCCCGAGGATGCCGCTGAGCAGCTCGACGTCGTCGGCCATGACGAAGACGACCCGGTCGTCCCGGCGCACACCGATGGCGCGCAGCGCGGCGGCGACCTTGCGGGTGAGCGCCGCGAGCTCGGTGTAGGTCAGTGTGCGGTCGAGCCCGCGCACCGCCGTCCGGTCGCCGCGGCCCTCGTCCACGTGCCGGTCGACCAGCCAGGCTGCGGCGTTGAACGCCGTGCGCACCTCAGACCCGCTTCAGGTCGTAGTCGCCGCGGCGACCCGAGCCGTACCGGCGCAGGGCGCCATCTGGTCCAGAAGCGTTGGGGCGCAGGAAGATCCAGTTCTGCCACGCCGTGAGCCGGCCGAACACCTTGGTCTCGAGGGTCTCGGGACCGACGAACCGGTGGTTGGCCTCCATACCGGTGAGGGAGTCCGGTGACAGCGAGGCGCGCTCCTCGAGCGCGATCCGCAGCTCGTCCTCGAAGTCGAGGTCGTCCAGCGCCAGCGTGACCAGGCCGGCCTGGTCGGCGGCTGCGGCGTCCAGGCGCTCGCCGGTGCGGGCGAGGGCCGCGGCGTGGTCGTCGTCGTGCCCCCAGAACCGGGACGCCAGGCGCGACAGGCCGTTGCCCATCGGGAAGGCGCCCGCGTTGGACGCGGTCACGACGAGCACCGCGGGGTCGGCGTCCGGGTCGACGTCCTCGTAGGCGCCGTCGAGCATGTACTGGCGGTCGCACGCGAGGGCCAGCTCGAGCAGCAGGCCCGCGAAGCAGCTGCCAGGCTCGATCACCGCGAACAGGCTGCGGCTGGTGACGTCCAGGCGCTTCAGGGTGCGCTTGTAGTAGTGCCGCACCTCGGCGACGAACCAGTCGTCGGCGAGCTCGGCCAGCTGGGCGTCGTAGGCGAGCACCGCGTCGACGTCGCCGGACGTGCGCAGCACCCAGGTGCCGAGGTCGACCTCGTTGGTGCGCAGGTGCAGCACCAGGTCGTCCAGGGCGCGGGTGAGCGCCAGCGGCCAGTAGTCGACGCCCTGCGCGAGGACGGCGGCGGCGTCGGCGGGTGCCGCCGTGGTGGGCCCGTGCACGGTGACGTCGATCCGGCGTCCGGCGCGGTCGATGCGGGCGCTCAGGTGGGGGTAGGTGATGGTGTCACCGTCGACGTCACGGGTGAGCGGCGTGAGGTGGACCCCCGCGACGCCGGTGGGCCGGTGCGACCCGGCTGCGGCCTCCGTCGCGCGGCGCAGCACCTCGGCGTCGAAGGCGCCGCGCGCGACGGTGGCGTCGACCAGGCCCCACTCGACGGCGGTCGAGCCGCGGTATCCCTCGGCCCGGGTGGCGAACAGGTCGGCCCGGTCCTTGCGCACGTGTCGCTTGTCGACGACCCGGGTCAGACCCCCCGTGCCGGGCAGGACGCCCAGCAGCGCGACCTCGGGCAGCGAGACCGTGCTCGACCCGTCGTCGACCAGGACGATCTGGTCGCAGGCCAGCGCCAGCTCGTAACCGCCGCCGGCCGCCGTCCCGTTCAGGGCCGCGATCCAGGTCTGGCCCGAGCTGGCGGTCGCGTCCTCGATCCCGTTGCGCGTCTCGTTGGTGAACTTGCAGAAGTTCACCTTCCAGGCGTGCGAGGACTGCGCCAGCATCCGGATGTTGGCGCCGGCGCAGAACATCCGCTCGAGCCCGCCGGTCAGCACGACGGCCCGCACCTCGGGGTGCTCGAACCGCACGCGCTGCACCAGGTCGTACAGCTCGATGTCGACGCCGAGGTCGTAGGAGTTCATCTTCAGCTCGTAGCCCGGCACCAGGCCCGCCGACTCGTCCACGGTCAACGTGGCGGTCGCGACCTGCCC